>NZ_JBHVXW010000019.1:0-78622 GCF_042881375.1 Streptomyces sp. NPDC058274 | reverse complement strand
GCCCCCCCCCCCCCCGGGGCGCCCTGACCGGGGCCCCCGCCCGCCCCCCGCCCCAGTACGCCGGCCGCGGCCGGCCGTCCCGAACTGCCCGACTCGGCTCCCCCATGCCAGGTCATCGGACGGCCTGCCGCGGCCGGTTCCTTCTGTCTCAGCAGAAGGTTGCGCCACGATAACGATCGCTCGGCCCGACATCAGGCAGTTCATGGACGCGTAACACGCAAGGTGCCTTCGTCACTGCGGCGAAACATCGAGGGGCGTCGACGGAAACCGTGCTGCGCCAATCTCATGGCGCATAACCGGCCCACCCCTCATGACCGCTCTGGCTTCGCCCGCACGGGGCCGTACCAACGACGAGGAGACGCCGATGGCACCAGCCATCACGCTCGCCGCAGACAAGTTGTCTGCCGCCAACACGGGCTTCATGCTCATCTGTTCCGCCCTGGTGCTGATCATGACCCCCGGACTGGCCTTCTTCTACGGAGGCATGGTCCGGGTCAAGAGCACTCTGAACATGCTGATGATGAGCTTCATCAGCATGGGGATCGTCACCATCCTGTGGGTGCTGTACGGCTTCTCCCTCGCCTTCGGCACGGACAAGGGTTCGTTCATCGGCTGGACCTCGGACTGGGTCGGCCTCAGCAACATCGGCCTGACGGAGCTGTGGCCCGGCTACACCATCCCGGTCTTCGTCTTCATGGTCTTCCAGCTGATGTTCGCCATCATCACGCCCGCGCTGATCAGCGGTGCGCTGGCCGACCGCGTCAAGTTCACGGCGTGGTCGCTGTTCATCGCGCTGTGGGCCACGGTCGTCTACTTCCCCGTCGCCCACTGGGTCTGGGGCGAGGGCGGCTGGGCGTTCAAGCTGGGCGTGATCGACTTCGCCGGTGGTACGGCGGTGCACATCAACGCGGGTGCCGCGGCGCTCGGCGTGATCCTCGTCATCGGCAAGCGCGTCGGCTTCAAGAAGGACCCGATGCGTCCGCACAGCCTCCCGCTGGTCATGCTCGGCTCCGGGCTGCTGTGGTTCGGCTGGTTCGGATTCAATGCGGGCTCCTGGCTCGGCAACGACGACGGTGTCGGCGCGCTGATGTTCGTCAACACGCAGATCGCCACCGCCGCGGCCATGCTCGCCTGGCTGGCGTACGAGAAGATCCGCCACGGCGCGTTCACCACGCTCGGTGCCGCCTCCGGCGCGGTCGCCGGTCTGGTCGCGATCACCCCGTCCGGCGGTGCGGTCTCCCCGCTCGGCGCGATCGCCGTCGGCGTCATCGCCGGTGTGCTCTGCGCCATGGCCGTGGGCCTGAAGTACAAGCTCGGTTACGACGACTCGCTCGACGTCGTCGGCGTCCACCTCGTCGGTGGCATCGTCGGCTCCCTGCTCATCGGCTTCTTCGCCAGCGGCAAGGGCCAGTCCACCGTCGAGGGTCTCTTCTACGGCGGCGGTCTCACCCAGTTCTGGAAGCAGTGCGCCGGTGTCTTCGCCGTCCTCGGCTACTCCCTCGTCGTCTCCGCGATCCTCGCCTTCCTCATCGACAAGACCATCGGCATGCGGGTCAGCGAGGACGAGGAGATCGCCGGTATCGACCAGGCCGAGCACGCCGAGACCGCATACGACTTCAGTGGTGCCGGCGGTGGCATCGTCGGCACGACCGCTTCCGCCCTCGCGGGTACGGAGAGCAAGAAGGTGGACGCATGAAGCTCATTACCGCCGTCGTGAAGCCTCACCGGCTCGACGAGATCAAGGAGGCCCTGCAGGCCTTCGGTGTGCACGGTCTCACGGTCACCGAGGCCAGCGGCTACGGTCGGCAGCGGGGACACACCGAGGTCTACCGTGGAGCCGAGTACACGGTCGACCTCGTCCCCAAGATCCGCATCGAGGTGCTGGCCGAGGACGACGACGCCGAGCAGCTCATCGACGTCGTCGTGAAGGCGGCCCGCACCGGCAAGATCGGTGACGGCAAGGTCTGGTCCATCCCGGTCGAGACGGCCGTCCGGGTCCGGACCGGCGAGCGCGGCCCGGACGCGCTGTAGACAGAAGTAAAGAACAGGAGTTGCTGGGTGACGAGTACGGGCATGCGTTCGGAAGCAGAGGACTCGGGACCCAGCGGCTATGCGGCGGCCCGGCTGCGCCTCCTCCAGGAGGGGGCGCGGTCCGGGCCGCCGCGCCGTGCGGCCCTCGCCGAACTGACGGACGACTGGCTCACCGGCCTCTTCGACGCCGGAGCCCACGGCCTGCGGGGTGTCTCCCTGGTTGCCGTCGGCGGTTACGGCCGCGGTGAGCTCTCCCCGCGCAGCGACCTCGACCTGCTCCTGCTGCACGACGGCAGCGACTCCGGAGCGGTCGCCGCGCTCGCCGACCGCATCTGGTACCCGGTCTGGGACCTCGGCCTCGCCCTCGACCACTCCGTGCGGACGCCCACCGAGGCCCGCAAGACCGCGGGCGACGACCTCAAGGTCCAGCTCGGTCTGCTCGACGCGCGCCACCTCGCCGGCGACCTCGGCCTCACCGCCGGCCTGCGCACGGCCATCCTCGCCGACTGGCGCAACCAGGCGCCGAAACGTCTCCCCGAGCTCCAGGAGCTGTGCGCCGAACGGGCCGAGCGCCAGGGCGAGTTGCAGTACCTCCTGGAACCGGACCTGAAGGAGGCCCGGGGCGGCCTCAGGGACGCCACCGCCCTGCGCGCGGTCGCCGCTTCCTGGCTGGCCGACGCGCCCCGCGAGGGCCTCACCGAGGCCCGGCGCCGGCTGCTGGACGTACGCGACGCCCTGCACCTGGCCACCGGCCGCGCCACCGACCGGCTGGCGCTCCAGGAACAGGACCAGGTCGCCGCCGAACTCGGCCTGCTCGACGCCGACACCCTGCTGCGCCAGGTGTACGAGGCTGCGCGGGTCATCTCGTACGCCAGTGACGTCACCTGGCGCGAGGTCGGCCGGGTGCTCAAGTCGCGGGCCGTGCGGCCGCGGCTGCGCGCCATGCTCGGCGGCGGCGCCAAGCCCGCCGCGGAGCGCTCCCCGCTCGCCGAGGGCGTGGTCGAGCAGGACGGCGAGGTCGTCCTCGCCCGCGCCGCCCGCCCCGACCGCGACCCGGTGCTGCCGCTGCGCGCCGCCGCCGCGGCAGCCCAGTCCGGACTCCCGCTCTCCCTGCACGCCGTCCGCCGCATGGCCGCCGGAGCCCGTCCGCTCCCCACCCCCTGGCCCGCGGAAGCCCGCGAACAGCTCGTCACCCTGCTCGGATCCGGCCGCCCGACCATCGAGGTCTGGGAGGCGCTGGAGGCCGAGGGCCTGATCACCCGGCTGCTGCCCGACTGGGAGCGGGTGCGCTGCCGGCCCCAGCGCAACGCCGTGCACATCTGGACCGTCGACCGTCACCTCATCGAGACGGCGGTCCGCGCCTCCGAGCTGGCCCGGCGCGTGGGCCGGCCCGACCTGCTCCTCGTCGCCGCCCTGCTGCACGACATCGGCAAGGGCTGGCCCGGCGACCACTCCGTCGCGGGCGAGATCATCGCCAAGGACGTCGCCGCGCGCATCGGCTTCGACCGCGCGGAGGTCGCCGTCCTCGCCACCCTCGTACGACACCATCTGCTGCTCATCGAGACGGCCACCCGGCGCGATCTGGAGGACCCGGCCACCGTGCGCTCGGTCGCCGAGGCGGTCGGCTCGCAGGGCACCCTCGAACTGCTGCACGCCCTGACCGAGGCGGACGCGCTGGCCACCGGGCCCGCCGCCTGGTCGACCTGGCGCGGCTCCCTGGTCGCCGACCTGGTGAAGCGGGTCGCGGCCGTGCTCGCCGGGGACGTCCCCGAGGAGCCGGAAGCCGTCGCGCCCACGGCCGAGCAGGAGCGGCTCGCCATCGAGGCGTTCCGCACCAAGGGGCCCGTCCTCGCGCTGCGCGCGCAGACCGAGACCCCCGCCGAGGAGCCCGCCGGCGACCCGGAACCGCTCGGAGTGGAACTGCTCATCGCCGTGCCCGACCAGCCCGGTGTGCTGCCCGCCGTGGCCGGCGTGCTCGCCATGCACCGGCTGACCGTGCGCACCGCGGAGCTGCGCGCCCTCGACCTGCCCGACTCGGTCCAGGGCTCCGTGCTGCTGCTCAACTGGCGGGTCGCCGCCGAGTACGGCTCGCTGCCGCAGGCCGCCCGGCTGCGCGCCGACCTCGTCCGCGCCCTCGACGGCTCCCTGGACATCACGGCCCGGCTCGCGGAGCGGGACGCCGCCTACCCCCGGCGCCGCGGGTCCATCGCGCCGCCGCCCCGGGTCACGGTCGCCCCGGCGGCCTCCCGTCACGCCACGGTGATCGAGGTCCGCGCCCACGACGCCCCCGGCCTGCTGCACCGCATCGGCCGGGCCCTGGAGGACGCGCACGTGCGGGTGCGGAGCATGCATGTGTCCACCCTCGGCGCCAACGCCGTGGACGCCTTCTACGTGACCGCACCGGACGGTGCGCCCCTGCCGGGCGAGGAGGCGGCCTCGATGGCCCGTTCGCTGGAGGAGACGCTGCGCGGCTGACGCGGTTGGGGGCCGCCTCCGGCCGCCGCCCGGGTGGCCTACGTACGACGTCCCCGGGGCCGCGGGCGGGGGCGGCCCCAGCCTCGTACGAACGCGGTGGAGACCCCACCGCACGCGGGCAGATACCCTGGAGGGCGATTCCCATCGCCCCCGACCCCTGAGGACAGACGAGCGCCGTGTTCGATACTCTCTCCGATCGCCTCTCAGCGACGTTCAAGAACCTGCGGGGCAAGGGCCGGCTGTCCGAAGCTGACATCGACGCCACCGCGCGCGAGATCCGTATCGCGCTCCTCGAAGCCGATGTGGCCCTGCCGGTCGTGCGGACCTTCATCAAGAACGTCAAGGAGCGCGCCCTCGGCTCCGAGGTCTCGAAGGCGCTGAACCCCGCCCAGCAGGTCCTCAAGATCGTGAACGACGAGCTCGTCACGATCCTCGGTGGCGAGACCCGGCGCCTCCGCTTCGCCAAGAACCCGCCCACCGTGCTGATGCTCGCGGGTCTGCAGGGTGCCGGTAAGACGACGCTCGCCGGAAAGCTCGGCAAGTGGCTCAAGGACCAGGGCCACTCCCCGCTGCTCGTCGCCGCCGACCTGCAGCGCCCGAACGCGGTCAACCAGCTCAGCGTCGTCGCCGAGCGCGCGGGCGTCGCCGTCTACGCGCCCGAGCCCGGCAATGGCGTGGGCGACCCGGTCAAGGTCGCCAAGGACTCCATCGAGTTCGCGAAGACGAAGGTCCACGACATCGTGATCGTGGACACCGCGGGCCGCCTGGGTATCGACCAGGAACTGATGCAGCAGGCCGCGGACATCCGTGACGCGGTCTCGCCGGACGAGATCCTCTTCGTCGTCGACGCGATGATCGGCCAGGACGCGGTCAACACCGCCGAGGCCTTCCGCGACGGCGTCGGCTTCGACGGCGTCGTCCTCTCCAAGCTCGACGGTGACGCCCGCGGTGGTGCGGCCCTGTCGATCGCGTCGGTGACCGGCAAGCCGATCATGTTCGCGTCGAACGGCGAGAAGCTCGACGACTTCGACGCCTTCCACCCTGACCGGATGGCCTCCCGCATTCTCGACATGGGTGACCTGCTCACCCTGATCGAGCAGGCGGAGAAGACGTTCAGCCAGGAAGAGGCCGCGCAGATGGCCTCCAAGCTGGCGTCCAAGAAGGGCCAGGACTTCACCCTGGACGACTTCCTGGCCCAGATGGAGCAGGTCCGCAAGATGGGCAGCATCAGCAAGCTGCTCGGCATGCTCCCGGGCATGGGCCAGATCAAGGACCAGATCGCCAACCTCGACGAGCGTGACGTCGACCGCACGGCCGCGATCATCAAGTCGATGACCCCGGGCGAGCGCCAGGAGCCGACGATCATCAACGGCTCGCGCCGCTCCCGTATCGCCCGCGGTTCGGGCGTCGAGGTCAGCGCGGTGAAGAACCTGGTCGAGCGGTTCTTCGAGGCCCGCAAGATGATGTCCCGCATGGCCCAGGGCGGCGGCATGCCGGGCATGCCCGGCGTCCCGGGCATGGGCGGCGGCCCCGGCCGCGCCAAGAAGAAGCAGAAGCAGGCCAAGGGCAAGCAGCGCTCCGGCAACCCGATGAAGCGCAAGCAGGAGGAGGCCGAGGCCGCGGCCCGCCGCGAGGCCGGCGGTCAGCAGGGCGGCGCCTTCGGTCTGCCCCAGCAGGGCGCCCAGGACTTCGAGCTGCCCGACGAGTTCAAGAAGTTCATGGGCTGACGGCCCACCCCGTAGGGGCGTCCGCGCTCGTACGCCACTGGGGGCGCCCCTTGCCGTAGGGGCGCCCCCAGTGGCATGCGCGCGGCGTGCCGGTGCCCGCTCTCTGTCGTAGCGTCCGGATATGAGCAACCCTGTGCCGCCGCGGAAGACGCCTGACCAGCCGTGGCGTACCGAGGGCACACCGCCGGAGTCGCCGAAGCCGCCCCCCAACAAGCGGAACATGCGGGGCGGCTGGTGGAGCCTGATCCTCACCGCCCTGATCGTCTATCTCATCGCCAACCTCGTGCTGTCCTTCTTCAACGAGGGCGACGAGCCGACGATCTCGTACACGGAGTTCAGCAAGCAGGTCGGCTCCGGGAACGTCACGAAGATCTACTCCAAGGGCGACGCGATCCAGGGGCAGCTCAAGAACGGCCAGGACAACCCGGAGGGCGACGGGAAGTACACCAAGTTCAAGACCCAGCGCCCGGCCTTCGCGGACGACCAGCTCTGGGAGAACCTGACCAAGCACAACGTCACGGTGACGGCGGAGCCGGTCGTCCAGCACCGCAGCTTCCTGTCCAACCTGCTGATCTCGCTGGCGCCGATGCTGCTGCTGGTCGTCCTGTGGCTCTTCATCGCCCGGCGGATGAGGGCGGGCGGTCTGGGCGGCGCCGGCGGCATGCTCGGCCGGAAGGAACCGCCGAGGCCCGTCGAGCTGGAGCCGGGCGCCAAGCGCACCACGTTCGCCGACGTGGCCGGCATCGACGAGGTCGAGGGCGAACTGAACGACGTCGTGGACTTCCTCAAGAACCCCGACGCGTACCGGCGGATGGGCGCGAAAATGCCGCGGGGTGTGCTGCTGTCCGGCCCACCCGGCACCGGCAAGACGCTGCTCGCGCGGGCGGTGGCGGGGGAGGCGGGCGTCCCGTTCTTCTCGGCCTCGGCCTCCGAGTTCATCGAGATGATCGTGGGCGTGGGCGCCTCCCGCGTCCGGGAGCTGTTCGCGGAGGCCCGCAAAGTGGCCCCCTCGATCATCTTCATCGACGAGATCGACACCATCGGGCGGGCCCGCGCCGGCGGTTCGGGCATGGGCGGCCACGACGAGCGCGAACAGACGCTGAACCAGATCCTCACCGAGATGGACGGCTTTTCGGGGGCGGAGGGCGTGATCGTCATCGCGGCGACGAACCGCGCGGACATCCTCGACCCGGCCCTCACCCGCCCCGGCCGCTTCGACCGGATCGTCACCGTCTCGCCGCCCGACCGCGGTGGCCGCGAGGCCATCCTGGAGATCCACACCCGGGAGATCCCGCTGGCTCCCGACGTGCAACTGGCCCAGGTGGCCCGTACGACACCGGGCATGACGGGTGCCGATCTGGCCAATCTCGCGAACGAGGCCGCCCTCCTCGCGGTCAAGCACAAGCAGGACCAGGTCACGCAGGCTGACCTCTCCGAGGCCCTGGAGAAGGTGCAACTGGGCGCCGAACGCCCGCTGGTCATGCCCGACGAGGAACGCCGCCGCACGGCGTACCACGAGAGCGGCCACGCCCTCCTCGGCATGCTGCAGCCCGGCGCGGACCCGGTCCGCAAGATCACCATCGTCCCGCGGGGCCGGGCCCTGGGCGTCACGCTGTCCACCCCGGACGCGGACAAGTACGCGTACACCGAGGAGTATCTGCGCGGTCGCATCATCGGCGCCCTGGGCGGCATGGCGGCCGAACACGTCGTCTACGGAGTCGTCACCACGGGGTCGGAGAACGACCTGGAGCAGGTCACGAGCCTCGCCCGCGGCATGGTGGCCCGCTGGGGCATGAGCGAACGCGTCGGCCGCCTCTCCGCCCTCCCCAGCGACGCCCAGCAGGCCTACGGCCTCGCCGCCGCCCCGGCGACCCTCGACTCGATCGACCACGAGATGCGCCGCATCGTCGACGAGTGCTACGAGGAGGCCTGCGACAAACTGCGCGACCACCGCGGCCAGTTGGACGCTCTGGCCGAGGCGCTGCTGGCGAACGAGACGCTGGACGAGACAGAGGCCTACCGAATCGCCGGCATCGTCCGCGACAGCCCGTCCGGCGTTTGAGGAGCGGGGTCCGGGACGGGGCCCCGGGCTCGGGGCGGGAAGGGGCGGCGGAGGCGAAAAGCTCCCCCGGAGCTCACACCGTACGAGCGATCAGGTAGCGGAAGACGTTGGTCATCCACACGGTCCCGTCCTTGCGGAGATGCGGATGGAGCGCCTCCTTGAGCTCCTTGTCGACCTGCCCCTGATCCGTCGCGGCGATCGCCGCGTCGAACAACCCGGTCGACAGCAGCCCCCGCATCGCGTTCCCCACATCCGCGTACCCGAAGGGGCAGGCGACCCGCCCCGACCCGTCCGGCTTCAGCCCGGCCCGCTCCGCTACCTCCTCCAGGTCGTCCCGCAGGGCGGGCCGCCACCCCACCGCGCCGCGCGCCGGATCCGCGTGCCTGGTGGCGACCCGCAGTACGGAGGACGTGCTGCAACGCTCCGGCGGCCCCCACCCGGCCAGTACGACGGACGCACCGCGTCCGGCGAGCGGCGCGGCTGCCTCCAGCAGCTCTTCGAGCCCTTCGGAGTCCCCGGCCGTGCAGCCGATCGGCTCGAAGGCGGTCACCACGTTGTAGGCGGGCGAGTCGGGGCCGGTCAGATCCCCGGGCTCCCCGTGGACGATCCGCGACGCACACGCGCGTGTGCCACCCGCCTCGGGCAGCATCCGTTCGCGCGCGAGAGCCAGCCGCTCGGGCGCCGACGCGTCGACACCGGTGACGGAGGCACCTCGTGACGCCGCCATCAAAAGCGCGAGCCCCGAGCCGCAGCCGAGCCCCAACAGCCGTGTCCCGCGGCCCACTTCGAGTCGCTCGTAGACGGCCTCGTAGAGCGGGACCAGCATCCGCTCCTGGATCTCGGCCCAGTCACGCGCGCGTGCCCACTGATCCACGCGAGGCTTTCGTCCCGCGTGAGGTAGGTGCTGCCGCACGAGCGTAGGTGTCATCGAAAGCGCCCCAATCCGCCGAGAGTTGTCGCTGTGCCCCGTTTCCATGGCCCCCGTGCAGTGCGCTCGCACTCCCCCCGTATGCCAGGAAACTCCGCACTCGTCGTGCCGTCCAGGGGTTACGGAGCCCGGTTTGTGCGCCGGCTGTGTGCGCCGCGAGAATTCACATACCGGCAACACGGCCCCGTACCATCACGTCATGGCAAAGGCACCCGTACTCACGCCCCAGGCGGACGACTTCCCGCGCTGGTACCAGGACCTGATCAACAAGGCCGAGCTGGCCGACAACGGCCCAGTGCGCGGCACGATGGTCATCCGGCCGTACGGGTACGGGCTGTGGGAGCGGATGCAGCAGGAGATGGACGCCCGGATCAAGGAGACGGGCACGCAGAACGCGTACTTCCCGCTCCTGATCCCGCAGTCGTACCTCGCGAAGGAGGCCGACCACGTCGAAGGCTTCGCGCCCGAGCTCGCCGTGGTCACCCATGGCGGCGGCAAGGAACTCGAAGAGCCCGCCGTCATCCGCCCCACCTCCGAAATGATCATCAACGACTACTTCTCGAAGTGGGTCCAGAGCTACCGGGATCTGCCGCTGCTGATCAACCAGTGGGCGAACGTGGTGCGTTGGGAGCTGCGGCCGCGCCTGTTCCTTCGGACGACCGAGTTCCTGTGGCAGGAGGGGCACACGGCCCATGCCACGTACGAGGAGGCCCGTGACTTCGCCGCCCGCATTCATCGCGACGTCTACGCGGACTTCATGGAGAACGTCCTCGCGATGGACGTCGTCCTCGGCCGCAAGACCGCCAAGGAGCGCTTCGCGGGCGCCATCAACACCCTCACGCTGGAGGGGATGATGGGCGACGGCAAGGCCCTCCAGATGGGCACCAGTCACGAGCTCGGCCAGAACTTCGCCAAGGCCTTCAACACCCAGTACCTGTCGAAGGAAGGCAAGCAGGAACTGGTCTGGCAGACCTCCTGGGGGTCGACCACCCGGATGATCGGCGCCCTGGTGATGATGCACGGCGACGACAACGGACTGCGTGTCCCGCCCCGCCTCGCCGCCACCCAGGCCGTCGTCCTCGCGATCAAGGGCGACGATGCGGTTCTGGCCAAGGTCCGCGAAATCGGCGACCGGCTGAAGGCGGCGGGCGTACGCGTCCACGTGGACGACCGGACGGACACCCCCTTCGGGCGCCGGGCCGTCGACTGGGAGCTCAAGGGTGTCCCCGTGCGCATCGAGGTCGGCCCCCGTGACCTGGAGAACGGCACAGCGATGCTGGCCCGCCGCATCCCCGGCGGCAAGGTGCCGGTCGCGATCGACTCGCTCGTGTCCCTGCTCCCCGGTGTCCTCGAAGAGGACCAGGCGCTGCTTCTGCGGCAGGCGCGCGAGCGCCGCGAGTCCCGCACGTCCGATGTCGCCACGATCGAGGAGGCCGTCGAGGCGGCCACCGCCGGCGGCTGGGCCCGCATCCCGTGGGCCGACCTGGGCGAAGAGGGCGAGGCCAGGCTGGCCGAGCACTCCGTGACCGTACGGTGTCTGGTCGCCGAGGACGGGTCGGTCCCCGCGGCCGACGACTCACCCGGTAACGTCGCCGTCGTGGCGCGCGCCTACTAGGTCCCCCTCAGGGCGGCCGAAACGCCCCTTGCGCATCTGATGACGCCAGGTGACCCGGCGCGCGGACCTCGTCTACGCGCCGGTGCGTACGTGGGACTACGTACCGCCTTGGTATGAGCTGTGAGGCTTCTCCGCAGATCAGCGCACCCGCCCTCGTCAGGACGCATCAGCGGCAACTGACGGGTACGTGCAAATTATTTGGGATGCCCCGTAATAGGAACACTGAGGCACCCCGGCTCGTTGTCACGACGTGAGCACGACACCACCTGTTCTCGCCGCAGAGCTGGCAGGGGCGTGGGCCGACATTCAGCGGCACCACCCCGAACTGCCGGATCTTGCCGCGCCCGAATCCCTGATCGGGGAATCGTCGTCCGCCTGCGGACACGAGCTCTCCTTCGAGCGACTGCTTCACGAGGCAGTCCATGGCATCGCCGCCGCGCGCGGAGTCCGCGACACCTCGCGCGCCGGCAGGTACCACAACCGCAGATTCCTCGCGATCGCCGAGGAGCTGGGCCTGGACCACCCGGAGGAGCCGCATCCCAGCAGCGGCTTCTCCCTGGTCACGCTCAACCCCGAGGCGAAGCGCCGTTATCGCCCGACGATCGAGCGGCTGCAGCGCGCCCTCAAGGCGCACACCGTCGCGACCACCGCGGACACCGCCCGCAGCTTCCGGGGCCCGGCCGCCCGGCACGGCTCCTCCGGAGGGGGCGTCCGCGTCAAGGCGGTCTGCGACTGCGGACGCAATGTGCGGGTCGTCCCGTCCGTGCTGGCGCAGGCGCCGATCGTGTGCGGGGGGTGCGGCAAGCCCTTCCGGATCCCTGAGGTGGTCGGCGCGGCGGCCGGCTGACGAGAAGCGGCTGCTCGTGGCAGCCGCACTCGGCCCCGTCCGTCGCGGTGGCAGAAGGGGCAGCCGCGGGCTGCTCGGCGGCACCCGGCGCGGGATGCCGGCGGGCTCCGGTGCGGGTGTGGCGTGCGTGCTTCAGGTGCGTGCACGCCCGGGGTCGGGTCACCCGGTCGGGTATGGCAGAATGGACAGCTGTACTCGACAGCCGCACAGGACCCCTCTCTCCTCCGGCTGACGCGTCCATCGGGCACTCGGGTACCGCAACCCCACGCGGCAATCTCGCCGTGCCCAACCACGTCAAGACCAGGAGACACCACTTCCGTGGCAGTCAAGATCAAGCTGAAGCGTCTGGGCAAGATCCGTTCGCCTCACTACCGCATCGTCGTCGCCGACTCCCGTACCCGCCGTGACGGCCGGGCCATCGAGGAGATCGGCCTGTACCACCCGGTGCAGAACCCGTCGCGCATCGAGGTCGACTCGGAGCGTGCGCAGTACTGGCTGGGTGTCGGCGCGCAGCCGACCGAGCCGGTTCTCGCCATTCTGAAGCTCACCGGCGACTGGCAGAAGTACAAGGGCGAGCCCGCCCCGGCTCCGCTGCTCGTGGCCGAGCCGAAGGCGACGCGCCCCTCGTTCGAAGCCCTTGGTGGCGACGACGAGGGCAAGGGTGAGGCCATCACCCAGAAGAAGAAGGCTGAGAAGAAGGACGAGGCCCCGGCCGAGTCCTCTTCGTCTGAGTCGACCGAGGCCTGAGCATGCTCGAGGAGGCTCTCGAGCACCTCGTGAAGGGCATCGTCGACAATCCCGACGACGTGCAGGTCGCTTCGCGTGACCTGCGCCGTGGGCGCGTTCTCGAGGTCCGGGTCCACCCGGACGACCTCGGCAAGGTGATCGGTCGCAACGGCCGCACAGCACGCGCTCTGCGCACGGTCGTGGGCGCCATCGGCGGCCGCGGTGTCCGCGTCGACCTTGTCGACGTGGACCACGTTCGCTGACGTACACGCAGCACCGGCTCGGGCCGGGGAGGGCCTGACAGGCCGTCCCCGGCCCGTAGTCGTACCGACAGGAGATCAAGCACAGTGCAGCTGGTAGTCGCTCGCGTCGGCCGCGCCCACGGCATCAAGGGCGAGGTCACGGTCGAGGTCCGTACCGACGAGCCGGAGCTCAGGCTCGGGCCGGGCGCCGTCCTGGCCACCGACCCGGCGTCCGCCGGACCGCTGACCATCGAGACGGGCCGGGTGCACAGCGGCCGTCTCCTGCTGCGCTTCGAGGGCGTACGCGACCGGAACGCCGCCGAGGCCCTGCGCAACACCCTGCTCATCGCCGACGTCGACCCGGAGCAGACGCCCGAGGACCCGGACGAGTACTACGACCACCAGCTGATGGACCTGGACGTCGTCACCGCGGACGGCACCGAGGTCGGGCGGATCACGGAGATCTCGCACCTGCCCTCGCAGGACCTGTTCATCGTGGAGCGCTCCGACGGCACCGAGGTGCTGATCCCCTTCGTCGAGGAGATCGTCACCGGGATCGACCTGACGGAGCAGCGGGTGGTCATCGACCCGCCGCCGGGACTCATCGACGACCGCGCGGAAGTGGCGTCCGCCCGCGACGCCGAGGACACCCCGGGGACCGACGCCTGATGCGGCTCGACGTCGTCACGATCTTCCCCGAGTACCTGGAACCCCTGAACGTCTCGCTCGTCGGCAAGGCACGCGCGCGTGGACAGCTGAACGTGCACGTGCATGATCTTCGGGAGTGGACGTACGACCGCCACAACACGGTCGACGACACCCCGTACGGCGGCGGCCCCGGCATGGTCATGAAGACCGAGCCCTGGGGGGACGCCCTGGACTCCGTCCTCGCCGACGGCTACGAGACGGGCTCGCACGGGCCCGTGCTGGTCGTGCCCACCCCGAGCGGGCGCCCCTTCACCCAGGAACTCGCCGTCGAGCTCTCCGAGCGCCCCTGGCTGGTCTTCACGCCCGCCCGCTACGAGGGCATCGACCGCCGTGTCATCGACGAGTACGCGGCCCGTCTGCCGGTCTACGAGGTGTCCATCGGGGACTACGTCCTGGCCGGCGGCGAGGCGGCCGTCCTCGTGATCACGGAGGCCGTGGCCCGGCTGCTGCCCGGCGTCCTCGGCAACGCCGAGTCCCACCGGGACGACTCCTTCGCGCCCGGGGCCATGGCCAACCTCCTGGAGGGGCCGGTCTTCACCAAGCCGCCCCAGTGGCGCGGGCGCGGGATCCCCGACGTGCTGCTCAGCGGCCACCACGGCAAGATCGCGCGCTGGCGCCGGGACGAGGCACTGCGCCGTACGACCGCGAACCGGCCGGACCTCATCGAGCGCTGCGACCCCTCCGCGTTCGACAAGAAGGACCGCGAAATGCTCTCCATCCTGGGCTGGGCGCCGGACCCCGAGGGAGAGCAGCACGGCCGATTTTGGCGCAGGCCCGAGGCCGTGGAACAATAGGCCGCTGTTGTACGTCGTCCGGCGTGCGCCCCTGCCACAGGGGGACACGACGCAAGGCCCGACGCGACAGCACCCCTTCTTGGAAATCTATCTCCCGTTGATGACCTGTGGCATCAGCGAAGAAAGCAGACGAAATGCCCAACCTGCTCGACTCCGTCGACGGTGCGTCGCTGCGCACCGACGTCCCGGCCTTCCGCCCGGGTGACACGGTCAACGTCCACGTCCGCGTCATCGAGGGCAACCGCTCCCGTGTGCAGCAGTTCAAGGGCGTAGTCATCCGTCGCCAGGGCGCCGGTGTCCGCGAGACCTTCACGGTCCGCAAGGTCTCCTTCTCCGTCGGCGTGGAGCGCACCTTCCCGGTGCACACCCCGATCGTCGAGAAGATCGAGCTCGTCACCCGCGGTGACGTGCGTCGCGCGAAGCTCTACTACCTGCGCGACCTGCGCGGCAAGGCCGCGAAGATCAAGGAGAAGCGCGACAACTGAGCGCGCTTCCGGGGTCACAGCGCAGCCGGATAGCATCTGGCCGCGATGGACACCGAAGCACAGCACGTCGAGCGCGACCGCTCTTCCCGCCCCGAAGAGTCCGAGGAGATCTCGGACACAGGGGGACGGGAAGGACGGTCGCGTTGTGCGTTCGTGGACCGGATCGCCGACTGGCTTCCGGGTGGCCGGATCACCCTCACCCTGCTGATCTGCCTGCTGTTTCTGCTGCTGTTCAGCACCTTCGTGATGCAGCCCTTCCAGATCCCCAGCAGTTCCATGGAGCAGGGATTGAGGATCGGGGACCGCGTTCTCGTAAATAAGTTGGCGTACCGTTTTGGTGCTGAGCCGCAGCGGGGCGATGTCGTCGTGTTCGACGGCACCGGGTACTTCGGCGACGCCGACTACGTCAAGCGCGTCGTCGGTGTGGGCGGAGACGAAGTGGTCTGCTGCGACAAGGAGGGGAGGGTGGCGGTGAACGGCCGGTCGGTCGACGAGTCGGCGTTTGTGTATCCGGGGGACAGCCCCTCCGACGTGCCCTTCGACGTCGTCGTGCCCGACGGCAGCCTCTTCCTTCTCGGCGACCACCGCCGGAACTCCAGCGACTCCCGCGACCACCTGGGCTCACCGGGCGGCGGCATGATCCCGGTCGGCGATGTGATCGGCAGGGCCGACTGGATCGCCTGGCCCGCCGGTCACTGGACCCGGCTGGAGCGCCCCGGTGCCTACGCGCGCGTGCCGGCGGCGGACGGTGCCCATGGGTAACCGCGGCAGACCGCGTGGAGTCCCGAGCACGCCCGCCGACAACCTGCTGCCCACCGGGTCCCGGCGGGCCGGCGGCGCCGCCCGGCCCGGCCGGGCGGAACGGCGCAGGCTCGCCCGCAAGGTCAAGCGGCGCAGGCGTCGCTCCGCGATCAAGGAGTTCCCTCTCCTCATAGGCGTCGCGGTCCTGATAGCCCTGGTCCTGAAGACCTTCCTGGTGCAGGCGTTCGTGATCCCGTCGGGCTCCATGGAGAACACGATCCAGATCGGCGACCGCGTCCTCGTCGACAAGTTCACGCCATGGTTCGGCTCCAAGCCCCAGCGGGGGGACGTCGTCGTCTTCAAGGACCCCGGCGGCTGGCTGACGGCGGAGGAGACCACCAAGAAGAACGACCCCGTCGTCGTCAAACAGGTCAAGGAAGGGCTCACCTTCATCGGCCTGTTGCCCTCCGCCGACGACAAGGACCTGATCAAACGGGTCGTCGCGATCGGCGGGGACACCGTCAAGTGCTGTGACGCGCAAGGCCGGGTGATGGTCAACGGCATGCCCCTGGACGAGCCGTACATCCACCCGGGCAACAAACCCTCGGCGTTCGACTTCGAGATCACCGTGCCCAAGGGCCGTCTCTGGGTCATGGGCGACCACCGGGCCAACTCCGCCGACTCCCGCTACCACCGCACCGAGAAATACGGCGGCACCGTCTCCGAGAAGTCCGTCGTCGGCCGCGCCGAGGTGATCGCCTGGCCCGTCGGCCACTGGACCCGCCTCAAGGAACCGGACACGTACGCGTCCGTCCCGACTGGGGCGACCACCGCTCTCGGTGTGTCGCATAGGGTGGCCCCCGCGGATCGATACGGATTGATCCCGCTCCCGAGCCCTGCGGAACTCCCGCTCGTTATGGGAGTGGTGGGCCTGCGCCGAATGCGGCGCGGGCGGCGGCACGGAGTGAGGAGTGGATGTGGGGGACTTGGCGGTCGGCGCACGATCCGGACACGAAGGACCGGAAGAGCGACCGGAGCGGCCCGACGACGCGGCTTCCCCGGCAGACGACGTCGCAGGCTCCGGGAGTGAGTCCGGAGGCGACAGCGGTACGCGCGAGCGCACCGAGCAGGACGGCAGGTCGGGCGGGCCCACGGCCGGGCCCAGGAAGCAGCGCTCCTTCTGGAAGGAACTGCCCCTCCTGATCGGCATCGCGCTGGTGCTGGCGCTGCTGATCAAGACCTTCCTGGTGCAGGCGTTCTCGATTCCCTCGGACTCGATGCAGAACACCCTTCAGCAGGGCGACCGGGTCCTGGTCGACAAGCTCACCCCGTGGTTCGGCTCCGAGCCCGAGCGCGGTGAGGTCGTCGTCTTCCACGACCCCGACCAGTGGCTGGCGGGCGAGCCCACGCCGAACCCGAACGCCGTACAGAAGGCCCTGAGCTGGATCGGCCTGATGCCCTCGGCCGAGGAGAAGGACCTGATCAAGCGGGTCATCGGAGTCGCCGGCGACACGATCGAGTGCAACGGCACGGGCCCGCTGACGGTCAACGGCAAGGCACTGAACGAGCAGGCCTACGTCTACGCCGGGAACACCCCGTGCAGCAACGACGACCAGGGCGGCCAGTTCAAGGTGACGGTACCCAAGGGCAAAATCTGGGTCATGGGTGACCACCGGCAGAACTCGCTGGACTCCCGCTACCACCAGCAGGACAAGTACCAGGGCTTCGTTCCCGTCGGTAACGTCGTGGGCCGCGCCATCGTGATCGCCTGGCCGCCCACCCGCTGGGACACGCTGCCGGTTCCCGACACCTTCGACCAGAACCTCAGCGCGGCCGCCCCGGGCGCGCTCGGACTCGCGGGCGCCGTGCCGCTGGTGCTCTGGCGCCGGCGTCGCGTCACCGTCGAGAACGCCAGGGTTTCTGGGCGGGGTACCGCCGGGTAGGGTGCCGTCCCAGATCGCCGATCTTCCGCGGCCCGCACTTCGGGCCGCGCGATCGATTCTCCGAGCTGGGGAGCACTGGGATGAGCAGGACGACAGACCGTACGGGCGAGGGCCACGGACGGCTCGGCAGCACGCTGTCGGGGCTGGCCGTGGCCCTCGGCTGTGTGCTCTTCCTGGGCGGCTTCGTATGGGGTGCGATCGTCTACCAGCCGTACACCGTGCCGACCGAGTCCATGACGCCGACCATCGGCGCCGGGGACCGGGTCCTGGCGCAGCGGGTGGACGGCGGTGAGGTCGAGCGCGGTGACGTCGTCGTCTTCAAGGAGCAGACCTGGGGCGACATGCCCATGGTCAAGCGGGTCGTGGCCGTCGGCGGTGACACCGTCGCCTGCTGCACCGACGGCAAGCTGACCGTCAACGGCAAGAAGATCGACGAACCGTATCTCCCCAAGGGCCAGGCCGCCGAGTCGAAGAAGATACCGACGATCACGGTCCCCGACGGCCGGCTGTTCCTGCTCGGTGACGAACGAAGCGGCTCCCTGGACTCCACGGCCCACCTCACCGAGGCCGGCAGCGGTTCGGTGCCGCGCAGCGCGGTGCAGGGGCGCGTGGACGCCGTGGTCTGGCCGATGGACGGCATGCTGGCCCGCCCCACGGGCTTCGAGGCCCTCGGCGGGATCTCGTCCCCGGGCCCGCTGCGGCTGGTCGTCGCGGCGGTGGTGGCCGGCGCGGTCCTCGTACTCGGTGGTGCCGCCTACGGCCCGATCGCCCAGCGCGCGGGACGGCGTGGCCGCCCCAGGACGGAACTGGCCGGTGCCCGCTGAGCCGTCGCCCGACGGACCGCGGGACGCTCACCAGGGCGGACTGCGCAAGGTCGCGCGGGTGGTGCTGCTCGACCCGCAGGAGCGCATCCTGTTGCTGCACGGGCACGAGCCGGACGATCCCGCCGACGACTGGTGGTTCACACCCGGCGGCGGCCTGGAGGGCGACGAGACGCGCGAGGAGGCCGCTCTGCGGGAACTCGCCGAGGAGACCGGCATCACCGAGGTCCGGCTGGGCCCGGTGCTGTGGCAGCGGACGTGTTCGTTCCCGTTCGCCGGACGCCGCTGGGACCAGGACGAGTGGTACTTCCTTGGCCGTACGACCCAGACGGCCACGGCGGCCCTTGGGCTGACGGAGCTGGAACGGCGCAGCGTCGCCGGAGCGCGCTGGTGGACGTGCCAGGAACTGACCGAGGCACATGAGACGGTGTATCCGACCAGACTCGCCGGGCTGCTGCGCAGGCTGCTCGACGAGGGTCCCCCGGCCAGGCCCGAGATCCTCGACACCGAAATCGTCTAGGGGCTCGCGGGGCTGGCGCACAATAGGGGGACGCACGGCTGAAGGGGAACATGCCATGAGCGCCGAGGACCTCGAAAAGTACGAGACCGAGATGGAGCTGAAGCTCTACCGGGAGTACCGCGATGTCGTCGGTCTGTTCAAATATGTGATCGAGACCGAACGGCGCTTCTACCTCACCAACGACTACGAGATGCAGGTGCACTCGGTCCAGGGCGAGGTGTTCTTTGAGGTATCCATGGCGGATGCCTGGGTGTGGGACATGTACCGGCCTGCCCGCTTTGTGAAGCAGGTACGGGTTCTCACATTCAAGGATGTGAATATCGAGGAGCTGAACAAGAGCGACCTCGAGCTGCCGGGCGGCTGAAGCGTGGCCTGATCCGGGGGCTGCTTTTCGGGGTTGAACCGGGGCCTGCTCCGGGGTTGACCGAGGTGCGGCCGCTCGTGTGGGTGACGGAGTTGTCCACAATCGAGCGGCCGTCCACCAAGATCCAATAGCGGTTGGCAGTGGCCGCAGTGTTGGCGCCGGAGGTGGTGCCGACATGAACGCACGAGGTGCACTCGGCAAGTACGGCGAGGACCTGGCCGCGCGGCGGCTGGCCCAGGCCGGAATGACGATCCTGGCGCGCAACTGGCGCGCGGGCAGGACCGGCGAGATCGACATCGTGGCCCGGGACGGCGACGCGCTGGTCATCTGCGAGGTCAAGACCCGCAGGGCCGGGGATTTCGAACACCCGATGGAGGCCGTGACACCGGCGAAGGCCGATCGGCTGCGCGGCCTGGCCGAGCGCTGGCTCCAGGAACACGGTGGCGCACCACCCGGCGGCGTCCGGATCGACCTGGTGGGCGTCCTGCTCCCCGGCCGCGGCGCACCCGTCGTGGAGCACGCGCGGGGGGTGGCCTGATGGGATTCGCGCGTACGTGTTCGGTGGCCCTGGTCGGCGTCGAGGGCGTCGTCGTCGAGGTGCAGGCCGACCTCGAACCGGGCGTGGCGGCCTTCACCCTGGTCGGCCTCCCGGACAAGAGCCTGACGGAGAGCCGGGACCGGGTGCGGGCCGCGGTGGTCAACTCGGGCGCCGAGTGGCCCCAGAAGAAGCTGACGGTCGGCCTGAGCCCGGCCTCCGTCCCGAAGGGCGGTTCGGGGTTCGATCTCGCGGTGGCCTGCGCCGTGCTGGGTGCCTCGGAGCGGATCGACCCGCGGGTGCTGGCGGACATCGTGATGATCGGCGAGCTGGGCCTCGACGGCCGGGTGCGGCCGGTGCGGGGCGTCCTGCCGGCCGTCCTCGCCGCCGCGGACGCCGGATACGAGCAGGTGGTGGTGCCGGAGTGCGCGGCCGCGGAGGCGTCGCTCGTCCCCGGGGTGTCCGTGCTCGGCGTCCGCAGCCTGCGCCAGCTCATCGCCGTACTCACGGACGAACCGGTGCCCGAGGAGGAGCCGGACGAACAGGGCCGGCCGGATCCGCTGCTGGCGGGACTTCGCGTACCGGGCACGGGGGAGGCCACCGGCCTGTGCGGCATCGCCGTGCCGGAGCACGACCAGGGGCACGACCTCGCCGACGTGGTCGGCCAGGTCTCGGCGCGCACGGCGATGGAGGTCGCCGCCGCGGGCGGCCACCACGTCTTCCTGCAGGGTCCGCCCGGCGCGGGCAAGACGATGCTCGCCGAGCGGATGCCGTCGATCCTGCCGCTGCTCGGCAGGCAGGAGTCCCTGGAGGTCACGGCGATCCACTCGGTCGCGGGCCTGCTGCCACCGGGCAGGCCCATGGTGGATACCCCGCCCTACTGCGCACCCCACCACTCCGCGACGATGCAGTCACTCGTCGGCGGCGGCAAGGGGCTCGCCCGGCCGGGCGCGGTCTCCCTGTCGCACAGAGGCGTACTCTTCCTCGACGAGGCGCCGGAGTTCAGCGGCTTCGCGCTCGACGCCCTGCGACAGCCCCTGGAGGCGGGGCATGTGGTGATCGCCCGCAGCGCGGGCGTGGTGCGCTTTCCGGCGAAGTTCCTGATGGTCCTCGCGGCCAATCCCTGCCCCTGCGGACGGCTCAGCATGGGCGGCGACTTCTGCGAGTGCCCGCCGTCCGCCATCCGCCGCTATCAGTCCCGGCTCTCCGGGCCGCTGCTCGACCGGGTCGACCTGCGCGTCGAGGTCGAACCGGTCACTCGCGCCGAACTGACGGCGCGCGATGCCCACGGCGAGTCCACGCGGACCGTCGCCGACCGGGTGCGGACCGCCCGGGAGCGCTCGGCCGCACGCCTGGCCGGGACTCCCTGGCACACCAACAGCGAGGTGCCGGGGCGTGAGCTGCGCAATCGGTGGCAGGCCGTGCCGGGCGCGATGGACGAGGCCGAGCGGGGGCTGGAGCGCGGTGTGCTGACCGCGCGCGGCCTGGACCGGGTGCTGCGCGTGGCGTGGACGGTCGCCGATCTCTCGGGGCACGACCGGCCCGACGCCGGGGACGTGGCCCTGGCGCTCCAGCTGCGCACCGGTGTCCCCCGGGGCGTGCCCATGAGCATCGGTTCGCGGTCATGACGGACGACGAGCGGCTCGCCAGGGTCGCGCTCGCCCGCGCCGTCGAGCCGGGCGACGAGGTGGGCGGCAGGTGGGTGCGCGAGTTCGGAGCCGTTGAGGTGGCCCGGCGGCTGATGACGGGCGGGGAGCAGCTGCCGGGGGTGTCGCCCACACGATGGGAGGGGCTGCTGGGGCGCGCCGCCCGGGCGCGGCCGGAGCAGGATCTGGCGCAGGCACGGGAGGCCGGGGTGAGGTACGTGTGCCCGGGCGACGGTGAGTGGCCCGCACAGCTGGACGACCTCGGGGACGGCCGGCCCCTCGGGTTGTGGGTGCGTGGCCGGCCCAGCCTGCGGATGTGGGCGTTGCGGTCCGTCGCGGTCGTGGGCGCCCGGGCCTGCACCGCGTACGGGGCTCATATGGCGGGCACGCTCGGCGCGGGCCTGGCCGAGCGGGGGTGGGTGGTGGTGTCGGGCGGGGCATACGGCGTGGACGGAGCCGCACACCGGGGCGCGCTCGGGGCGGGCGGTGCCACCGTCGCCGTACTCGCCTGCGGTGTGGACCGTCCCTATCCGCGCGGACACACCCAGTTGATCACCAGGATCGCGGAACAGGGGCTGGTGGTCGGGGAGTTGCCGCCTGGTGATCACCCGACGCCGAGCAGGTTCATCCTCCGGAACAGGGTCATCGCGGCCCTCACCCGGGGCACGGTCGTCGTCGAGGCGGCGTATCGGAGCGGTGCGCTGGTCACGGCCCGTGCGGCGCACCGGCTGGGCCGTTTCACCATGGGTGTGCCGGGCCCCGCCACCAGCGGACTCTCGGCAGGGGTGCACGAACTCCTGCGTGCGGACGCGGTCCTGGTCTCCGACGCCGCGGAAGTCGTCGAGCTGATCGGCGACATGGGCGAGCTGGCCCCCGACCGGCGCGGACCGGTGCTGCCGCGCGACCTGCTGGAGCCGGGAGCAGCCCGGGTGCTGTCCGCGCTGCCGGGCCGGGGCACGGCGACCGCGGACCGGATCGCACGGGGCGCGGGGACGACGGAGGACGACGCGGTCGGGAGACTGTACGAACTCCGAGCGCTTGGCTTCGTCGAACGACACGGCGACGGCTGGAAGTTGACACGCCAGGCGATGATCTCCGTTCGCGGAGGTCACGGTCGGTGTTGACCGAGCGTGTTCGGCCGTCCGGGCTAACCCCGACACCCTTGGCAATTCCCGCAGTTGGCGCCTGGCGGTGGTCACACAGGGCGACCGCCGGGCGTCCGGGAGGCATCGCGCGGACGTCATTCGCGTGAGGGTGATCCGCCGCCCTTCGCTCACTGCGACAGCTCAGTCACGCTACGCTCACGTGGATTCCGACGCAGACAGGCATCTCGGTATCAGACCGACAGCTCACCCAGGCATCCACAGTTCACGGCAGAACGGCACAAGGCGACGAATGCCCCAGCACACCTCCGGGTCTGACCGGGCGGCAGCTCCCCCTGCTGCCCGCGGCAGCGTGCGGCCGCCCGCTCCCTCGACGCTCGACGAGCTGTGGCGGTCGTACAAGGCGACCGGGGACGAGCGGCTGCGCGAGCAGCTGATCCTGCACTACTCGCCGCTGGTGAAGTACGTCGCGGGGCGCGTCAGCGTGGGGCTGCCGGCCAATGTGGAGCAGGCGGACTTCGTCTCGTCGGGGGTGTTCGGGCTGATCGACGCGATCGAGAAGTTCGACATCGGGCGTGAGATCAAGTTCGAGACCTATGCGATCACGCGGATCCGCGGGGCGATGATCGACGAGCTGCGGGCGCTGGACTGGATCCCGCGCTCGGTGCGCCAGAAGGCACGCAACGTCGAGCGGGCGTACGCCACGCTGGAGGCCCGGCTCAGACGTACGCCGTCGGAGGGCGAGGTGGCCGCGGAGATGGGCATCGCGGTCGATGAACTCCACGCCGTGTTCAGTCAGTTGTCGCTGGCGAACGTGGTCGCCCTGGAGGAGCTGCTGCACGTCGGGGGTGAGGGCGGCGACCGGCTGAGCCTCATGGACACCCTTGAGGACACCGCGGCCGACAACCCCGTGGCGGTCGCCGAGGACCGGGAGCTGCGGCGGTTCCTGGCACGGGCGATCAACACGCTGCCCGACCGGGAGAAGACCGTGGTCACGCTCTACTACTACGAGGGGCTCACGCTCGCCGAGATCGGGAACGTTCTCGGGGTGACCGAGAGCCGGGTGAGCCAGATCCACACGAAGTCCGTGCTCCAGCTGCGCGCGAAGCTGGCGAGCTTCGGCCGCTGACCCGGACGCGGTCGGGCCCGCTGAATCGTCCCTGCCGGGCAGGGACGGGCGCCGGTTGCGGCGGAGGTCTTGGGCTCGGTCGGAGGGGGCGTGGGCTCAGGCCGGTGGACCGAGACGCTCCCGTCGGCGGCGGTCCGTCCGTAAAGTGGTTGACGTGCCAAGGATTCGAGCGGCCTCAGTGGCCGAGCACCGGTCGATGCAGCGAGCCGCCCTGTTGGACGCGGCACGGTCCCTGTTGTCCGAAGGCGGGACGGAAGCGCTGACCTTCCCTGCCCTCGCCGAGCGGACGGGCCTGGCGCGGTCGTCCGTCTATGAGTACTTCCGGTCGCGGGCCGCAGTCGTCGAAGAGCTCTGCGAGGCGGACTTCCCGGTCTGGGCGGCGGAGGTCTCCGCGGCGATGGAGCAGGCCGGCACGGCTGAGGGCAAGGTCGAGGCCTATGTCCGGCAGCAGCTGGCGCTGGTGGGGGACCGGCGGCACCGGGCCGTGGTCGCGATCTCCGCGAGCGAGCTCGACGCCGGGGCCCGCGAGAAGATCCGCGCGGCGCACGGCGGGCTCGTCGCGATGATCGTCGAGGCGCTCCGGGAGATGGGCCACGGCGAGCCGAGACTGGCCGCGATGCTGCTCCAGGGTGTCGTCGACGCCGCGGTCCGCCGTATCGAACTGGGCGCGGCGGAGGACCCGACCGCGATCACGGATGCCGCCGTCGCCATGGCGCTGCGGGGCGTCGGGGGCTGAGCCCGGTTCCTCGCTACGTGCGCGAGCTGAGCCCGTCTTTCGCTACGCGCAGGCGCCGGGTCCGGTCTCTCGTTACGTGCGGGCGTTGAGTCCGCCGCTCGCTACCGGCGGGCGCCGGGTCCCGTTTCTCGCTATGCGCCGGTGCCGAACACGCAGCTTGCTACCCGCGGGCGCCGAGCCCGTCTTTCACTACGTGCGGACGCTGAGCCTGTCTCTCGCTACGCGCGCGGGCTCCGAGCCCCGTCTCTCGCTACCTGCGGGCGCCGAGCCCACCTCTCGCTACGTGCGGGCGCCGAGCACGGGCAGAAGTCTGGACGGGCCGTTGCGCAGCAGCCAAGGGGGCAGCAACAGGAGCGGGTCCAGGTAGACGTCGGCTCGCAGCAGGCCCCAGTGCAGGCAGGCCGTCGGACAGTGGGCGCCCGTCGCCTCGACGACGCCCAGGGCATCGCCCGCCGCTACCTCGTCGCCCTTCTTCACCGAGGGGAGGACCGGTTCGTACGTCGTCCGCAGGGGTGGGTCGCCCGTGCCCGAGAGTTCCACCGAGACGACCCCGCGTCCCGCGACCCGGCCGGCGAAGGAGACCCGGCCCGGGGCGACCGCCCGTACCGGGGTGCCGGGGGCGGCCGCCAGGTCGACGCCCCGGTGACCACGGCCGTACGCCGTCGCCGGGGGTTCCCAGCCGCGCAGCACCAAGGAACGCACCCCCACGGGCCAGGTGCGGCCGATCGCCGGAACCGATGCGTCGGCTGACGGCGGTCCCGGTGTTCCCGGAGGCCCCGGCGGACCCGGCAGTCCGGGCGGCCCGGACGGCCCCGGCGGACCCGGCGGCCAGGGGGATCCGGGGGATCCGGGGGGTCCGGGCGGCCCCGGACCCGCTTCGGGCGGTGGTGGGCCGGCCGCTCCGGGCGCGGATCCCGCGTCCGCCCGGGCGAGGCCGGCCGGGGGGAGGGGCCAAAGGACCGTTGCCGTCAGACACAGCAGTACCACCGGCCACGTACACACTGATCGTTTCGCTCGCATACGAGAACCGTCCCGCAACGGAGCGGATCATGGCCGGGATCTGTGGAGTACTCGTCGGTTGTGGACAGCGGCGTCACCCGGCGCCTCGCGGGTCCCGTACACTTCTTGTGGCGATCCGGGTCACCGGGTCGACTTCGCACGCCCCGGCAGCAGGCCTCTCGTCTCCGACGAAAGCCGTTGTCAGCGCCCCTCGGTCCTTTGTGGCAAGGCGCATCGCGGGCGTCAGGCGCGAGTGCCGTCCGGCACGCGCGGCACAACCGAGAAACTCAAGGAGAACGGCCATGGCCGTCGTCACGATGCGGGAGCTGCTGGAAAGCGGCGTCCACTTCGGTCACCAGACCCGTCGTTGGAACCCGAAGATGAAGCGCTTCATCTTCACGGAGCGCAACGGCATCTACATCATCGACCTGCTCCAGTCGCTGTCGTACATCGACCGCGCCTACGAGTTCGTCAAGGAGACCGTCGCCCACGGCGGCACGGTCATGTTCGTCGGCACGAAGAAGCAGGCGCAGGAGGCCATCGCCGAGCAGGCCACCCGCGTCGGCATGCCTTACGTCAACCAGCGCTGGCTGGGCGGCATGCTCACCAACTTCTCCACCGTCTACAAGCGTCTGCAGCGCCTCAAGGAGCTCGAGCAGATCGACTTCGAGGACGTCGCGGCGTCGGGTCTCACCAAGAAGGAGCTTCTCGTGCTCTCGCGCGAGAAGGCCAAGCTGGAGAAGACCCTCGGTGGTATCCGCGAGATGTCCAAGGTGCCCAGCGCCGTCTGGATCGTGGACACCAAGAAGGAGCACATCGCGGTCGGTGAGGCCCGGAAGCTCAACATCCCGGTCGTCGCCATCCTCGACACCAACTGCGACCCCGACGAGGTCGACTACAAGATCCCGGGCAACGACGACGCGATCCGCTCCGTCACCCTGCTCACCCGCGTGATCGCCGACGCCGTCGCCGAGGGCCTCATCGCCCGCTCCGGCGCCGGCAAGGCCGAGGGTGACAAGGCCGCGGGCGAGCCGCTCGCCGCGTGGGAGCGCGACCTGCTCGAGGGCGAGAAGAAGGCCGACGACGCCGAGGCTCCGGCTGCCGAGGTCCAGACCTCCGCCGAGACCGAGAAGGTCGCCGACGCCGAGCAGGCCGACGAGGCCGTTGCCGTCGAGGCCCCGGCCGAGGCTGCTGCTGAGGCCCCCGCCGCCGAGGCCCCGGCCGCGGACGCCGAGCAGGCCTGACCCGTCACCCTTTCGGGTTGAGAACGGCGGGGGCTCACAAGGCCCCCGCCGTTCGTCCCGTAGATCTTCAGACTTCGAGAGAGATTCCAGGAATCATGGCGAACTACACCGCCGCCGACGTCAAGAAGCTCCGTGAGCTCACCGGCGCCGGCATGATGGACTGCAAGAAGGCGCTGGACGAGGCCGACGGCGACGTCGACAAGGCTGTCGAGGCGCTGCGCATCAAGGGCCAGAAGGGCGTCGCCAAGCGCGAGGGCCGCTCCGCCGAGAACGGCGCCGTGGTCTCGATCATCGCCGACGACAACACCTCCGGTGTCCTGGTCGAGCTGAAGTGCGAGACGGACTTCGTCGCCAAGGGCGAGAAGTTCCAGGCCGTCGCCAACCAGATCGCCGAGCACGCCGCCAAGACCTCTCCCGCCGACATCCAGGCGCTGCTCGCGTCCGAGATCGAGGCCGGCAAGACGGTCCAGGCGTTCGTCGACGAGGCCAATGCGAACCTGGGCGAGAAGATCGTCCTGGACCGCTTCGCCCAGTTCTCCGGCGCCTACGTCACCGCGTACATGCACCGCACCATGCCCGACCTGCCCCCGCAGATCGGTGTTCTGGTCGAGCTGGACAAGGCCGACGCGGGCCTCGCCAAGGGCATCGCGCAGCACATCGCCGCCTTCGCGCCGAAGTACCTCTCCCGTGAGGACGTCCCGGCCGAGGTCGTCGAGTCCGAGCGTCGCGTCGCCGAGGAGACCACCCGCGCCGAGGGCAAGCCCGAGGCCGCCCTCCCGAAGATCGTCGAGGGTCGCGTCAACGGCTTCTTCAAGGAGGCCACCCTCCTCGGTCAGCCGTACGCGCTCGACAACAAGAAGTCCGTCCAGAAGGTCCTGGACGAGGCCGGTGTCACCCTGAAGCGCTTCACGCGCATCAAGGTCGGCATCTGAGTCCGTACCGCGATCGACGCGCGACCCCGCTAGGGTCGACAGCAGTCGTCCGTGCCGGTCGCACGGACCGGCACGCGCGCGTGTGTGACGGACGACAGCAGATCTGACGAGGAGGCCATTGCCGCGTATGGGAGCCAACACCCACCGGCGATGGCCTTCTTCGTATGTGCGACACGTAAAAGAGGCGAGAGCTCGATGACCACCACCCAGGCCGGCAACGGCGAGAAGAGCGACGACGGCAAAGGCGCGGGACGCTTTCTGCTGAAGCTTTCCGGCGAGGCGTTCGCCGGTGGCGGCGGGCTGGGCGTCGACCCCGATGTGGTGCACAAGATCGCCCGCGAGATCGCGTCCGTCGTACGGGGCGGCGCGCAGATCGCCGTCGTCATCGGCGGCGGCAACTTCTTCCGCGGTGCCGAACTGCAGCAGCGCGGCATGGACCGGGCCCGTTCCGACTACATGGGCATGCTCGGCACGGTCATGAACTGCCTGGCCCTCCAGGACTTCCTGGAGAAGGAGGGCATCGACAGCCGCGTGCAGACCGCGATCACCATGGGGCAGGTCGCCGAGCCCTACATCCCGCTGCGCGCCGTGCGGCACCTGGAGAAGGGCCGTGTGGTCATCTTCGGTGCCGGCATGGGCATGCCGTACTTCTCCACCGACACCACCGCCGCCCAGCGTGCCCTGGAGATCGACGCCGCGGCGCTGCTCATGGGCAAGAACGGGGTGGACGGTGTCTATGACTCCGACCCGAAGACCAATCCCGGGGCCGTCAAGTTCGACTCGCTCAGCTATGGCGAGGTCATCACCCGTGATCTCAAGGTCGCCGACATGACCGCCATCACGCTGTGCCGGGACAACAAGCTCCCCATCCTGGTCTTCGAGCTCCTGGCGGAGGGCAATATCGCGCGGGCCGTCAAGGGTGAGAAGATCGGCACACTCGTGGGTGACCAGGACAGCCGGGCCTGACCGGGGACGCACCCTGACGGGGGCTCACCCCGCCGGGGACGGACCCTGACCGGGGGATGGACAATGTCCTGCCGGTCCGCAACCGTGCAGGAACAAGACGCGACGCAGCCGGCCGCCGACCCCGACGAGGAACAGCTGCCGGGCCTACTCAGACACGCAGGAGCAAGTGGTGATCGAAGAGACCCTCCTCGAAGCCGAGGAGAAGATGGAGAAGGCCGTCGTGGTCGCCAAGGAGGACTTCGCCGCAATCCGCACCGGTCGTGCGCACCCGGCGATGTTCAACAAGATCGTGGCCGACTACTACGGCGCACTGACGCCGATCAACCAGCTGGCCTCGTTCTCGGTGCCGGAGCCGCGCATGGCCGTGGTGACCCCGTTCGACAAGAGCGCGCTGCGCAACATCGAGCAGGCGATCCGCGACTCCGACCTGGGCGTCAATCCCAGCAATGACGGCAACATCATCCGTGTGACGTTCCCGGAGCTGACCCAGGACCGCCGCAAGGAGTACATCAAGGTCGCCAAGACCAAGGCCGAGGACTCCAAGATCTCGATCCGTTCCATCCGCCGCAAGGCCAAGGAGACGATCGACAAGTTCGTCAAGGACGGCGAGGTCGGCGAGGACGAGGGCCGCCGTGCCGAGAAGGAGCTCGACGACACCACCGCGAAGTACGTCGCTCAGGTGGACGAGCTCCTCAAGCACAAGGAAGCGGAGCTGCTCGAGGTCTGATGAACGACTCTTCCTGGGGCGCGCCGCCACAAGCCGGGTACTGGGGGCCTTCCGACCAGGGGCCTGTCCAGGGGGCCGCCCCGGCGGGTCCCGCGTACGATGCGCATGACGCCCAGCAGACTCGCCCCATGCCCATCGTGCCCGACGTACCCGCACACGGCGGAGACCAGGACGACGACCGGGGGGCCGCTCGGCTGAGTGGCCCCTTGTTCCGCGACGACACACCGCAGACGGCGTCCTACGGGACGCCGTCGCACAACCAGCCGAGTCCGCAGGAGCCCATGCCCAGCGCCCACCAGCCAGCGCCCGCGCCGCAGAAGAAGAGTGCGGGCCGGGACCTGGGTGCGGCCATAGGGGTGGGCGTCGGGCTCGGTGCCGTGATCATCGCGTCGTTGTTCATCGTCAAGGCCGTGTTCGTCGGCGTGATCGCCGTCGCCGTGGTGGTGGGGCTGTGGGAGCTCACCTCACGGCTCGAGGAGCGCAAGGGCATCAAGGCGCCCCTCGTGCCGCTGGCGATCGGCGGCGCGGCGATGGTCGTCGCCGGTTACGTCCGGGGCGCCGAGGGCGCGTGGGTGGCGATGGCGCTCACCGCGCTGGCCGTCCTGGTCTGGCGGATGACCGAGCCGCCCGAGGGCTATCTCAAGGACGTCACCGCCGGGGTCTTCGCGGCCTTCTACGTGCCGTTCCTGGCGACGTTCGTGGCGATGATACTCACGGCCGACGACGGTCCGCGGCGCGTCCTGACGTTCCTGCTCCTGACGGTCGTCAGCGACACCGGCGCGTACGCCGTCGGCTGGCGCTTCGGCAAGCACAAGCTGGCGCCGCGCATCAGCCCCGGCAAGACCCGCGAGGGGCTCGTCGGAGCGGTCACCTTCGCGATGGCCGCGGGTGCGCTGTGCATGCAGTTCCTGATCGACGACGGCAGCTGGTGGCAGGGTCTGATCCTCGGGCTCGCGGTCGCCGCCAGTGCCACGCTCGGTGACCTCGGCGAGTCCATGATCAAGCGGGACCTCGGCATCAAGGACATGGGCACGCTGCTGCCGGGGCACGGCGGCATCATGGACCGGCTGGACTCGCTCCTGCCGACGGCACCGGTCGTGTGGCTGCTGTTGGTGATCTTCGTGGGCTCCGGCTGATCTGCACGCGTGACATCTCCGTACGTCGCTGACCTGCAGTTCTCGAGTGAGAGGCCCGCTGTCCACAGGGCGGCGGGCCTCTCTTCGTATGTCTGCGACACTGGAAGGGTTATGCCGAAGCCCGGAGAACTTACTTTCGTCGCCCCCCGCGGAGCCAAGAAGCCGCCGCGGCACCTTGCCGATCTCACGCCCGCCGAGCGTAAAGAGGCGGTTGCCGCGATCGGTGAGAAGCCGTTTCGCGCCAAGCAGCTCTCGCAGCACTACTTCGCGCGGTACGCGCACGACCCCGAGCAGTGGACGGACATCCCGGCCGCCTCGCGAGGGAAGCTCCAGGAAGCGCTGCTGCCCGAGCTGATGTCCGTCGTCCGGCACATCAGCTGTGACGACGACACCACCCGCAAGACCCTGTGGCGGCTCTTCGACGGCACGCTCGTCGAATCCGTGCTGATGCGCTACCCGGACCGGGTCACCATGTGCATCAGCTCGCAGGCCGGCTGCGGGATGAACTGCCCGTTCTGCGCCACCGGCCAGGCCGGGCTGGACCGGAATCTGTCCACCGGCGAGATCGTGCACCAGATCGTGGACGGCATGCGGGCCCTCAGGGACGGCGAGATTCCCGGTGGCCCCGCGCGGCTGAGCAACATCGTGTTCATGGGCATGGGCGAGCCGCTCGCCAACTACAAGCGGGTCGTGGGCTCGATCCGGGCGCTCACCGACCCCGAGCCCGATGGTCTGGGGCTCTCGCAGCGTGGCATCACCGTGTCGACCGTGGGCCTGGTGCCCGCGATCCACCGGTTCTCCGACGAGGGCTTCAAGTGCCGGCTCGCCATCTCCCTGCACGCGCCGGACGACGAGCTGCGCGACACCCTGGTCCCCGTGAACACGCGGTGGAAGGTGCGCGAGGTGCTGGACGCCGGCTGGGAGTACGCGGCCAAGTCGGGGCGCCGGCTGTCCATCGAGTACGCCCTGATCCGCGACATCAACGACCAGGCATGGCGTGGTGACCGGCTCGGACGGCTCCTCAAGGGCAAGCCCGTGCACGTGAACCTGATCCCGCTGAACCCGACGCCCGGCTCCAAGTGGACCGCCTCGCGGCCCGAGGACGAGAAGGCGTTCGTCGAGGCCATCGCGGCCCACGGCGTGCCGGTCACCGTCCGGGACACCCGCGGCCAGGAGATCGACGGCGCCTGCGGGCAGCTGGCGGCGGCGGAGCGCTAGGGCGCGGGACCGTAGCGTAAGGGAGCCACCGGCCGCGTTCCCGCACGGGAGCGGTAGTCTGGCTGGCGTACGTACATCTTCATATTCCGACAGGGGAGCGCCACAGCGCTGAGAGTGCGGCACAGGCCGCAGACCCTCTGAACCTTGCCCAGGTCATTCTGGGTAGGAAGTTCGGTCGTTACTCAAGCTGTTGCGCCCTGCCCGGGAACTATCAGAGGTTCCCGGGCAGGGCCGCGTCTCTTCCTGGTCATCCCAGGAGGAATTCAGTGAGCACCACCAAGAGGTTGACGGCGGCGGTCCTCGCCACCGGTCTCGGGCTCGTCACGCTCTCCGCGTGCGGCTCGTCCGACGACGAGGCCGGCTCCGGGTCCAAGACCGTGACCCTCGTCAGCCATGACTCCTTCGCCGCCTCGAAGAGCGTGCTCAAGGCGTTCGAGAAGGAGTCCGGGTACAAGGTCAGGGTCCTCAAGGACGGCGACGCCGGGCAGGCCGTCAACAAGGCCATCCTCACCAAGGACAACCCGCAGGGCGACGTCTTCTTCGGCGTCGACAACACCCTGCTGTCCCGCGCCCTGGACAACGGACTCTTCCAGCCGTACGCGGCCAAGGGCCTGTCCGCCGTCTCCGCGGACGTCCAGCTCGACAAGGCGAAGCACCGCGTCACGCCCATCGACTCCGGTGACATCTGCGTCAATTACGACAAGCAGTACTTCACCGACCACAAGCTGGCCCCGCCGCAGTCCTTCGACGACCTGGTCAAGCCCGCGTACAAGAACCTCCTCGTCACGGAGAACGCCTCGACGTCCTCCCCCGGCCTCGGCTTCCTGCTCGGCACCGCCGCGCGGTACGGGGACACCGGCTGGCAGGGCTACTGGAAGAAGCTCAAGGCCAACGGCGTGAAGGTCGTCGACGGCTGGGAGCAGGCCTACAACGACGAGTTCTCCGGTTCGGCCGGCGGCAAGAAGGCGAAGGCCGACCGCCCGCTGGTCGTCTCGTACGCCTCGTCGCCGCCCGCCGAGGTCATCTACGCCGATCCGCGGCCCAAGACCGCGCCGACCGGGGTCGCCGACGGCACCTGCTTCCGGCAGATCGAGTTCGCGGGCCTGCTGAGCAACGCGAAGAACGCGGCGGGCGGCAAGGCTCTCCTCGACTTCCTGATCACCAAGAAGTTCCAGGAGGACATGCCGCTGAACATGTTCGTGTACCCGGTGGTCGAGGGCGCCCGGGTGCCGGCCGAGTTCACCGAGTTCGGGCCGGCCGCCAAGAACCCCGAGACACTCACCCCCGGCACCATCGCCGACCACCGTGACCAGTGGGTCAAGTCGTGGACCTCACTCGTACTGAAGTAGCGACCCGGCCGCCCGGGAAGTCCCGGAAGCCCCCGAAGCGCGGGGAGCCCGGACAGCCCGGGGCGCCCCGCGCGCGCAGGGGACTCTCCCGCGGCGGCGCGGCGCGCCTCGGGCTGATGGCGCTGCCCGTCGCGTTCTTCGCGGTCTTCTTCGCGTACCCGGTGGCGGCGATCGTCGGCCGAGGGCTCAACGTCGACGGGGTCTGGCGGTTCGGGCGGATCGGCGAGGTGCTCGCGCAGTCCGGCATCCGGCACGTCCTGTGGTTCACCACCTGGCAGGCGTGCGCGTCGACCGCGCTGACGCTGCTGATCGCGCTCCCCGGCGCGTATGTCTTCGCGCGCTTCGAGTTCCGGGGCAAGCAGGTGCTGCGGGCGGTGGTCACCGTCCCCTTCGTGCTGCCGACCGTCGTCGTCGGCACCGCCTTCCTGGCGCTGGTCGGCCGGGGCGGGCTGCTCGACGAGCTGTGGGGCGTACGGCTGGACACCACCGTCTGGGCCATCCTCCTCGCGCACGTCTTCTTCAACTACGCGGTCGTGGTCCGGACGGTCGGCGGTCTCTGGGCGCAGCTCGACCCGCGTCAGGAGGAGGCCGCGCGGATGCTCGGTGCCTCCCGGTTCGCCGCCTGGCGCAAGGTGACCCTCCCGGCTCTCGGGCCCGCCCTCGCCGCCGCCGCCCTCATGGTCTTCCTCTTCACCTTCACCTCGTTCGGTGTGGTGCAGATCCTCGGCGGCCCCACCTTCTCGACCCTCGAGGTCGAGATCTACCGGCAGACCTCGGAGATCTTCGATCTCTCCACCGCCGCCGTGCTGACCATCGTCCAGTTCGTGGCGGTCGGCGCGATCCTCGCGGTGCACGCCTGGACCGTACGGCGCCGGGAGACCGCCCTGCGTCTGGTGGACGCCTCGATGACCGCGCGCCGGCCGCGCGGGGCCGGGCAGTGGGCGCTGCTCGCCGGGGTCCTCGCGAGTATCGCCGTCCTGCTCGTGCTGCCCCTCGGGGTGCTGGTCCAGCGGTCCCTGGACACCCCCGGCGGCTACGGGTTCGCGTACTACCGGGCCCTCACCTCCGAGGACGGCGGCATCTTCCTGGTGGCGCCGATCGAGGCGATCGGCAACTCGCTCCAGTACGCGCTCGCCGCCACTGCCGTCGCCGTGCTGATCGGCTCTCTCGCGGCCACCGCCCTCACCCGGCGGGCGGGCCGGCTGGTCCGCGGGTTCGACGCGCTGCTGATGCTGCCGCTCGGCGTCTCGGCGGTGACGGTCGGCTTCGGGTTCCTGATCGCCCTGGACGAGCCGCCGCTGGATCTGCGGTCCTCCTGGATCCTGGTGCCGCTTGCGCAGGCGCTCGTCGGTGTCCCGTTCGTGGTCCGTACGATGCTGCCCGTCCTGCGTGCGGTCGACGAGCGGCTGCGGGAGGCGGCGGCCGTGCTCGGGGCGTCGCCGTGGCGGGTGTGGCGCGAGGTCGATCTGCCGATGGTGCGGCGGGCGCTGCTGATCGCGGCCGGGTTCGCCTTCGCCGTCTCACTGGGCGAGTTCGGGGCGACCGTCTTCATCGCGCGGCCCGACCGACCCACGCTGCCGGTCGCCGTGGCCCGGCTCCTCGGCCGCGCCGGCGACCTCAACTACGGTCAGGCGATGGCCCTTTCGACGATCTTGATGGTGGTGTGCGCGGTGGCGCTGCTGGTTCTGGAGCGCCTGCGGACCGACCCGACGGGGGAGTTCTGATGACCAGGCTCACGAAGGAGCGGGGTGCCCTGCTCGGTATCGAGGCGGCGACCGTGCGGTTCGGCGGGCGGCCCGTGCTCGACGCCGTCGGCCTCGGCGTCGCCGAGCACGAGATCGTGTGCGTGCTCGGACCGAGCGGCAGCGGCAAGTCGACACTGCTGCGGGCGGTGGCGGGACTGCAGGCGCTCGACGCGGGCCGGGTCCTGCTCGACGGCCACGATCAGTCGGGGGTGCCCGCGCATCAGCGGGGCGTCGGGCTGATGTTCCAGGACCATCAGCTCTTCCCGCAGCGGGACGTCGGCGGCAACGTCGCTTTCGGGCTGCGGATGCACGGCGTCGCGAAGAACGAACAGGCCGTACGGGTACGGGAGTTGCTGGAGCTCGTGGGCCTGCCCGGCGCCGCGTCCAGGGCCGTCGCCTCCCTGTCCGGCGGCGAGCAGCAGCGAGTGGCGCTGGCCCGCGCCCTCGCACCGCGTCCCCGGCTGCTGATGCTGGACGAGCCGCTGGGCCAGCTCGACCGCTCGCTGCGAGAGCGGCTCGTCGTCGAACTGGGGCAGCTCTTCCGTGAGTTGGGCACCACCGTGCTTGCCGTGACCCACGACCAGGGCGAGGCGTTCGCGCTGGCCGACCGGGTCGTCGTGATGCGCGACGGGCGGATCGCCCAGTCCGGGACACCCCTTGAGGTCTGGCAGCATCCGGCGGACGAGTTCGTGGCGCGCTTCCTCGGCTTCGACAACGTGGTCGAGGCGACGGTGAGCGGCGAGGCCGCGGACACGCCGTGGGGGAAGGTCCCGGTGCCCGAAGACGCGCCCCAGGGCCCGGGCACGCTCCTCGTCAGGCCCGCCGGCGTACGGCTGGTGGCGCCGGCGGACGGGCTGCGCTGCACGGTGACGGCCCGCACGTTCCGGGGCACCCATGTCGCCGTACAGCTTCAGCCGGAGGACGCGCCCCGGCTGGAGGCGGCGTGTGCGCTGCGGGACGCGCCCGAGCCCGGTGACGAGGTCGGGGTGGAGTTCGACGCAGCCGAAATTGTCGTACTCGGAGAACCTTCCGCCGCATAAAGTGCGGATCATGACGCTACTCGCACATGACCGCTACTGCGACGCGATCGAGCTCCAGGTACGGCAGTTGAGGGACGTGGTGACCTCCGGGGTGGAGCTGTCCGCCACCGTGCCGACCTGCCCCGACTGGTCGTTCGAGCGCCTCGTACGGCACACGGGAGGGGCGCTGCGGTGGACCGAACACCTGGTCCGTACGCGGGCGCAGGAGAACGTGCCCGAGAAGGCCCTGGCCCTGGCCGGGGGCCCGGAGGCCGAGGGGGATCCCGCCGCTCTGGACGCCTGGCTCGCGAAGACCGGCGAGGCGGTCGTCGCCGCGTTGCGCGAAGCGGGACCCGACACCAAGGTGTGGGGGTGGGCCGGCACGCTCAACTCCGGCTTCTGGGCCCGGCGGATGACCCACGAGCTGGCGATCCACCGGGCCGACGCGACGTTGGCCGCCGGGCTGCCGTACGAGGTCGCGCCCGACGTGGCGGCCGACGCGATCGACGAATGGCTGGACATCATCGCGTACGTGCAGCGGGCGCAGCCGCACGACGCCGCGAAGCAACTGCGCGGAGCCGGCCGCAGCATCCACCTCCATGCCACCGACGCCACACCCGAATTGAACGCCGAGTGGGTCGTCGAGCTCACCGAGGAGGGCGTGGACTGGCGCCGGGGTCACGAGAAGGCGACCGTGGCGCTGCGCGGCCCGCTGACCGCCGTACTCCTCGCGTTCTACCGCCGGCTGCCGCTGGACGACGAGCGGGTCGAGGTCCTGGGGGAGCGGGAACTGCTGGAGTTCTGGCTGGAGCGGGCCACCTTCGGATAGCCGCGGCGGCCCCGGACCGACGGATGGCCCGCCCTCTGGGGAGGAGCGGGCCACCCGGTCGTACGGTGTGCGGGCGTCAGCCGGTCTTCGAGGCGCCGCGACGGCGCATTCCGAAGTACACGGCGCCGCCGCCGATGACGACGAACGCGCCGGCGACACCGGCGATCGTGCCGGTGTTGGAGTTCGCACCGGTCTCGGCGAGGTTCGAGTCACCGGCCGCGGGGGACGGCTCGTTGTCGCCGGTGGCCGCGGGAGCGGTGCTGTCCGACTCCGACGGCGTCGCCGACGGGGTCGCGGAGGAGGACGGGGTCTCCGAAGGCTTCGGCGTCTCCGAGGGCTTCGGGGTCTCCGAGGTCTTGCACGCCTCGGACGGGGCGGTCAGGTTCGGGGAGACGTCCTCGTCGACGATGTTCCCGGCCTTGATGTGAATCCGGTACTGGCCCTTCGGGGCCCAGTCCTCGGAGAAGGTGACGGTGGCGCCCTCACGGGTGCCCTTGACCGTGTCGGTGCCGACGAGCTTCTCGTCCGCCCCGTTCGACTCGAGGTAGACCGAGACGGTGGCCAGGACGCCCGAGGCGTCCGTGTCGGTGACGGTGATGGTGCCCTTCCCCTTGTCGTCGCAGGCGGCGACGGCGGAGAAGTCACGGATGTTGCAGGCGAGGGCGTTGCCCGCGACGCCGAGCGCGAGCGCGGCCGTGGCGGAGGCAACACCGAGAATGCGCACGGAACGTGCGGTACGGCGAGATATGGACACGATTGCCCTTCACAGAATGCGCAACTGCGGGGGGTTACGGGGGTTCTGCCGTGGCAACAGGACCCCCAGGAGTCTCACAGGTCTATAAGTGTCACCTAAGCGCTGTCAATGCATATGCCCTGTCGTGCCGTTGGCTTTACCGGGTTGTTAACCGCGGAGGCGTTTGAGAACCTCCGGAGCCTGTTCGATCCGGTCCACCAGAGCGATCCGGGACTCCATCGCGCGGTCGCGCGCCAGGGATTGCAGAAGCGGCCAGGTCGGGTGCTTCTCGGTCCAGTGCGCCTTGTCGACGAGCACCATCGGGGTGGGCTCGCCCCGCGATTCGTAGTAGTTCGGGGTGGCGTTGTCGAAAATCTCCTGAATGGTGCCGGCGGCGCCCGGGAGGAAGACGACGCCCGCCGTGCAGCGCGCCAGCAGGCCGTCCTCACGGGTGGCGTTGGCGAAGTACTTGGCGATGTCCGACGCGAACGCGTTCGGCGGCTCGTGCCCGTAGAACCAGGTTGGGATGCCGACGGAGGTGCCGCCCGCGGGCCAGCGTTCGCGCACCTCGAAGGCGGCACGCGCCCAGTCGGTCACCGACGGCCGGAACGACGGTGCCCCGGCCAGGAGTTGGAGCGCCTCGGCGAGCATCCCGTCGTCGAACGGGGCCGCGTACGCGCCGAGGTTCGCGGCCTCCATCGCGCCCGGGCCGCCGCCGGTGGCGACCGTGAAATCGGCGCGCGTCAGATCACGGCCGAGCCGGGCCGCGCCCTCGTATGCCGTCGTGCCGCGCTCCATGGCGTGGCCTCCCATGACGCCCACCACCCGCACACCGGCGAGGAGTTCGTCGAGGGCGTCGGAGACTGCGTCGTCGTGGATCGCGCGCAGCATCGACGCGAAGACGTCACCGTCGGACTTGGTCCGCTGGAACCAGCCGTACGCGAGGGCGTCGGGTGTCGCTTCGTAACCCGCGTCGAGCGACGCGAAGAGCTCGTCGGGGGAGTACAAGAGGCCGCGGTACGGGTCGAAGGGCAGGCCCGGGACGGGCGGGAAGACCAGCGCGCCCGTGGACCGGACAGCGGCGGCCGCCTCCGGGTCCATGGGGCAGCCGAGGAAGACGGCGCCCGCGGAGTCGACCGAGAGCAGGGTCTTCGTACGGTCCGTCAGGTCGACGGCCTGGACGCGGTAGTGGGCCAGGGAGCCGTGCTCCGAGACGACCTCGTCGAACTCGGCGAGGGACTCGATCTCGCGATTGTGGGACGCGACGGGGGTCCCTTCCCGGCCGGACGGGGCGGAGGACTCGGGAGCGGGTATCGGCTGCACGCGCCCATGCTAGGCGTGGCGCGCGGGGCGGGGCGCGCGGACCCCTTGGCTGCGGCCCGCGTACCACGGCCCACCGGCGGGCGGCCGTCCGCGTACGACTGTCCTTCTGCGCGCGGCAACTCCCGTACGACTGCCCATGGGCGGGCGCCCCCCCGTACGACTGCCGTGTGGCGGGCGGCCGCCCCTGTACGACCGCACGGACCCCCGTACCGTGCGTCCCGGCCGCCTGACGCAGCGGTGACTCAGGGGGCTCAGCCCTGGACCACCGCCGGGTCCATCCACATGACCTCCCAGCTGTGGCCGTCCGGGTCGTCGAAGGACCGGCCGTACATGAAGTCCTGGTCCTGGGTCCCGCCGGTCGCGGAGCCGCCCGCCGCGATCGCCTTGTCGACCAGCTCGTCGACCTTCTCGCGGCTCTCGGCGCTCAGACACAGCAGCACCTCGCTGGTCTTCGTCGCGTCGGTGATCGTCTTCTTCGTGAAGTCGGAGTAGCGCTGCTTGCTCAGCATCATCGCGACGATCGTGTCGCTGATCACCACGCAGGCGCAGTCGTCGGTCGAGAACTGCGGATTGATCGAGTAGCCGAGCTCCGTGAAGAACTTCTTGGAGGTGTCCACGTCGGTCACGGGCAGGTTCACGAAGATCATCTGCTGGTACATGAGGGGCCTCTCCCGTCGGTGTGTTGCCGTTCGCAGGGATAGACCGGGGTCCGCGGCAGAACTCATCGCAGTGCGCGGACCTTTTTCGGGAACCTTCGGTGGGCCGGTGCGGAGGGGACTCAGCGGGTCAGGGGGAGCGCGGCCAGCTCGGCGACCACCCACGTCAGCGGGCCGAACACGGCGAGCAGGGCGCCGACCCGCAGGCCCGCGGCACTGCGCAGCATCGTGGCGGGAGCGCCGAGACGCAGCAGCGCGGCCGTGGTGTCCGCGCGGGCCTGCCGGGCCTCGACGGCGGCCGTGAGCAGCGTCAGGAGGGTGCAGCCCCCCACCAGCAGGGCGCCGAGGGTGGTCAGCGGACCGAAGTCCGGGCGCACCCCCGCGTACAGGGTCGCCATGGCGTACGCGCCCGAGGCCACCGCGCAGACCACGCCGAGCGGCTGTCCGATGCGTCGCGCCTCCGTCTGGAGCACCCGGCCGGCCAGCAGCCGCAGTGCGCCGGGCCGTGCGGCCTGGAGGAGCCGCCCGCAGACGTAGGTGATCGCAGGTCCGGCGAGCGCGAGGCCGACCGCGGTGAGGGCCCAGCCGACGAGCACCCCGGCGGGGCCGACGACGAAACCGCCGGGCAGGGCCGGCCCGGACGCGCTGTCCGAACGGCCGGCGTACGTCTCCACGGCGAGGCCCGCGGCCAGCACGGCCGCACCCCACGGGAGCCCGCCGGGCGCGGCCTGGGGAGCGAAGAGCTGGGGGGCGTCGAGCGCGCCCCCGGCGGGTTCCGCGGCGGCCGTGGAGCTCTCGGCCTGTTCGGTACGGGCTTCGTGCGTGCCCGGCGCCGCCTGGGCGCCGACGGCGTGCCGACCGCTGCGGACCGCGCCCGACCGTGCGGCGGCCCGGCCGTACCGCCCCGCGCGACCCGGCTGTGTGCCGCGCGGACGCAGCACCAGCGCGGTGGCCGCCGAGGCGGAGAGCGGCACCAGGGCCAGCAGGGTCAGGGCCGCCGGGAGCGGCAGCGGCTGGTCCGCGGCGAGGAACTGCGCGGCCGCGCCGTCGAACGGCATGCCGGTCAGATCGCCGCGCAGGTGCAGGAAGAAGAGCAGGGCGAGCATCGAGCCGAGCACGGTCGACAGGGCGGTGGTGGTGGCGGAGACGGCCATCAGGCGGCCGGGGCCGAGGCCGATCGCCGAGAGCCCGGGACGGGGGCGGGTCCCGGGGTCGGTACGGGCCACCGCGACCGCGAAGTACACGGTGGCGGCCACGGGCGCCACGCACCAGGCCAGCCGCAGTACGGAGCCGGCCGACGCGTCCGGATGACCCATCGCGTAACCGAGCGTGCACAGCAGCAGGAAGCCGGTGCCCGCCGAGGCAGCGGCGACCAGGAGTCTGCGGAGCTGGACGAGGGGCTGCCCCCCGCGGGCTAGACGGAGAGCGAGCACGCGGCCCGGCCTTCCGTCTCGACGACCGGCGGCAGATGGACGGTGTTCACGCGCCGTCCGTCGAGCAGCGACACCGTGCGGTCGGCGAGCGCCGCGGTGTCCGCGTCGTGGGTGGCGAGGACGACCGTGATGCCGTGCGAGCGGGCCGCGGTGGTGAGCGTCCGCAGCACCTGGGCGCCGTCGGCGCGGTACAGCGGGGCGGTGGGCTCGTCGGCGAAGAGCACGGTGGGCGCCCCGACCAGCGCGCGGGCGATGACCACCCGCTGGCGCTCGCCCTGGAGGAGTTCGTGCGGCCGCTTGCGGGCGCAGGCGCCGATGTCGAGGCGCTCCAGCCACTCCAGGGCGGCGGTCTTCGCGGAGCGGCGCCGGGTGCCGCGCAGCATCAGCGGGAGGGCCGCGTTCTCCCAGGCGTTCAGCTCGGGGACGAGGACCGGTACCGGGTCGATCCAGCCGAAGCGGTCACGGCGCAGCCGTTCGCGGCCGAGCGGGCCCATGGTGTGGATGGGGGCGCTGTTGAACCACACCTCGCCCTGCTGCGGCAGGAGCTGTCCCGACAGGCACCGCAGGAGGGTCGTCTTGCCGGCGCCGCGCGGGCCGCTGACGGCGAGGATCTCGCCGTCCCGGACGCCGAGCGAGACACCGCTGAGCGCGGGCGAGCCGTTGTGCTTGACGTGCAGGGCGCGTGCCCAGAGCACGTCGTTGTCCGGCGGGGCCACCATCGCGTACACCTCGGTTCAGATCTGATTTGCGCTGCCTGAGCGGCCTCGGGGAAGTCGTGGAGGTCGCTCGGTCCCCCGGTCGGGGGAACGAAGGCAGGGCCGATCGGTCACTGGGCACGCTAGGGAGTCGGGGCCCGGAGGCCGGACAGCACACGGCCCCGGGCCGCCCATTCTCACTCGAACGGGCGGCACCGGGGCTGTTGTTGATCATCCAGAAGGAAGATCAGAGCTTCGTCGTGGTCGCGTGCGGAGTCGGAGCGCTACCGCGGTCGCGCTGGGATCAGAGCTTGGTCCATGCCTCCGTCAGCACCTGGCGGACGATCCGCTCGATCTCGTCGAAGGTCGACTGGTCGGAGATCAGCGGCGGCGACAGCTGGATGACCGGGTCACCGCGGTCGTCGGCGCGGCAGTACAGGCCGTACTCGAAGAGCTTCTTGGAGACGAAGCCGTAGAGCACGCGCTCCGACTCCTCGTCCGTGAAGGTCTCCTTGGTGGCCTTGTCCTTCACCAGCTCGATGCCGTAGAAGAAGCCGTTGCCGCGGACGTCGCCGACGATCGGGAGGTCGTGCAGCTTCTGCAGCGTGGAGAGGAAGTTGGCCTCGTTGTCGAGGACGTGCTGGTTGAGGCCCTCGCGCTCGAACAGGTCGAGGTTGGCGCAGCCGACAGCGGCCGACACGGGGTGGCCGCCGAAGGTATAGCCGTGCAGGAAGGTGTTGTCGCCCTTGTAGAACGGCTCGGCGAGCTTGTCCGAGATGATGCACGCGCCGATCGGGGAGTAGCCCGAGGTCATGCCCTTGGCGCAGGTGATCATGTCCGGTACGTAGCCGAACTTGTCGCAGGCGAACATCGTGCCGAGACGGCCGAAGGCGCAGATGACCTCGTCCGACACGAGCAGTACGTCGTACTGGTCGCAGATCTCGCGCACGCGCTGGAAGTAGCCGGGCGGCGGCGGGAAGCAGCCGCCGGCGTTCTGCACCGGCTCCAGGAAGACGGCCGCGACCGTCTCCGGGCCCTCGAAGAGGATCTCCTGCTCGATCTGGTCGGCGGCCCAGCGGCCGAAGGCCTCCGGGTCGTCGCCGTGGATCGGGGCGCGGTAGATGTTGGTGTTCGGGACCTTGTGCGCGCCCGGGACGAGCGGCTCGAAGGGGGCCTTCAGAGCCGGCAGACCCGTGATGGACAGGGCGCCCTGCGGGGTGCCGTGGTAGGCGACCGCGCGCGAGATGACCTTGTACTTCGTGTGGTTGCCGGTGAGCTTGTGGTACTGCTTCGCCAGCTTCCACGCGGTCTCGACGGCCTCGCCGCCGCCGGTGGTGAAGAAGACCTTGTTCAGGTCGCCCGGCGCGTAGTCCGCGAGGCGCTCGGCGAGCTCGACGGCCTTCGGGTGGGCGTAGGACCAGATCGGGAAGAAGGCCAGTTCCTGCGCCTGCTTGAAGGCGGTCTCGGCCAGCTCCGTGCGGCCGTGGCCCGCCTGGACCACGAACAGGCCGGCAAGACCGTCGAGGTAGCGCTTGCCCTTGTCGTCGTAGATGTAGGTGCCCTCACCCTTGACGATGGTGGGAACGGGCGCGTTCTCGTACGAGGACATGCGGGTGAAGTGCATCCACAGGTGGTCGTACGCGGTCTTGCTGAGGTCCTTGGTGCTCACGGCTATCGGGTTCCCCACATGTAGGTCTGCTTCTTGAGCTTCAGGTAGACGAAGCTCTCGGTGGAGCGCACGCCGGGCAGCACCCGGATGCGTTTGTTGATGACGTCCAGCAGGTGGTCGTCGTCCTCGCAGACGACTTCTACGAGGAGGTCGAACGAGCCCGCGGTCATCACCACGTACTCGACTTCCGACATGGCTGTCAGCGCGTCGGCCACCGGTTCGAGGTCACCCTCGACATTGATGCCGACCATCGCCTGCCTGCGGAAACCCACGGTGAGCGGGTCCGTGACGGCGACGATCTGCATGACGCCCTGATCGAGCAGCTTCTGGACGCGCTGGCGCACGGCGGCTTCGGAGAGACCCACGGCCTTGCCGATGGCGGCGTACGGGCGGCGTCCGTCCTGCTGCAGCTGTTCGATGATGGCGAGGGAGACGGTGTCCAACTGGGGACTGCCGTTCCTGGACTCGCGAGAGTCCCTGGGGTCTGCGCTTCGACTGGCCACGGACTCACTGTGCACGACGTCTCGACAGTTCCGCAAGGCCGTAGCGATGAAATTCGTTGTTTACGAGCACACGTCTTGCGGATTTCGCAGATCTGGGGCGGCCGGGGGTGTTGAAAACGTGGGTGCACGGATTAGGGTGGGGACTCAGAAATCTCAGGTAGTGGACACCTGGGCCGTTGACATCCGACAGGAGGGCCGGGCAGTGAGCACCGAGCTGCGTCGTCTGCGCAATTACATCGACGGTGAGTTCCGGGACGCCGCCGACGGACGGACCACCGAGGTGGTCAACCCCGCGACCGGTGAGGCGTACGCGACCGCGCCGCTGTCCGGACAGGCGGACGTCGACGCGGCGATGGCGGCCGCCGCCGAGGCCTTCCCGGCCTGGCGCGACAAGACGCCCGCCGAGCGCCAGAAGGCCCTCCTCAAGATCGCGGACGCGTTCGAGGAGCGGGCCGAGGAGCTCATCGCGGCCGAGGTGGAGAACACCGGCAAGCCGATCGGACTGACCAGGTCCGAGGAGATCCCGCCGATGGTGGACCAGATCCGCTTCTTCGCGGGTGCGGCGCGGATGCTGGAGGGGCGCAGCGCCGGCGAGTACATGGAGGGCCTGACCTCCATCGTCCGCCGCGAGCCGATCGGCGTCTGCGCCCAGGTCGCGCCGTGGAACTACCCGATGATGATGGCCGTATGGAAGTTCGCCCCGGCGCTGGCCGCGGGCAACACGGTCGTGCTGAAGCCGTCGGACACCACCCCGGCCTCCACCGTCCTGATCGCCGAGATCATCGGCGGCATCCTCGACAAGGGCGTCTTCAACGTCATCTGCGGCGACCGCGACACCGGCCGCGCGATGGTCGAGCACCCCACCCCGGCGATGGCCTCCATCACCGGTTCCGTGCGCGCCGGCATGTCGGTCGCCGAGTCGGCGTCCAAGGACCTCAAGCGGGTCCACCTGGAGCTGGGCGGCAAGGCCCCGGTCGTCGTCTTCGAGGACACCGACATCCCCAAGGCCGTCGAGGACATCTCGGTGGCGGGCTTCTTCAACGCCGGCCAGGACTGTACGGCCGCCACCCGCGTCCTCGTCCAGGAGTCGATCCACGACGAGTTCGTGGCCGCGCTCGCCAAGGCCGCCGCCGACACGAAGACCGGGCAGCCGGACGACGAGGACGTGCTGTACGGCCCGCTCAACAACCCCAACCAGCTCAAGCAGGTGGCCGGCTTCATCGAGCGGCTGCCCGCCCACGCCAAGGTCGAGGCCGGTGGCCACCAGGTCGGCGAGAAGGGCTACTTCTACGCCCCGACCGTCGTCTCGGGCCTCAAGCAGGACGACGAGATCATCCAGAACGAGGTCTTCGGACCGGTCATCACCGTCCAGTCCTTCACGGACGAGGACCAGGCCATCGAGTGGGCCAACGGCGTCGACTACGCCCTCGCCTCCTCGGTCTGGACGAAGAACCACGGGCGCGCGATGCGCCTGTCCAAGGCCCTCGACTTCGGCTGCGTGTGGATCAACACCCACATCCCGCTGGTCGCCGAGATGCCCCACGGCGGCTTCAAGAAGTCCGGCTACGGCAAGGACCTCTCGGCGTACGGGTTCGACGACTACACGCGCATCAAGCACGTCATGACCTCACTGGACGCGTAGGTCTCGACCCCGGGGCCTTCGGCTCCGCGCGCGGCCCCGGACGGGTGGATTCCGTCCGGGGCCGCGGTGTTTTCCCCTTCGGTGGGGTCGGGGGCCGGGGGTCGGGCGTTCTTGGTGCTGGTGCTGGTGCTGGTGCTGGTGCTGGTGCTGGTGCCGGCTTTCGCCGACGTGCCCTGGAGTGGTCGACGGCGTCCGTAGTGGGCGGCGCCCCCGAGTGATCGACAGGGTGTCGGTTCGGCGGGCGTGCGCTCGACGCAGCGTCCATTGTCCGCGCCGTCGCCCTGACGGCATGCTGCCCAGGTGCCCGCGAAACGCAAGTCCTCGCCCCTGTCCCGCCGGTCCCTGCTGCGCGCGCTGGGCGGGGGTGCCGCGCTCGGCGCCCTGGCGGGCTGCGGGGTGCCTGCCGCGTACGTGGCACCCGGCGATCGGGCCGGGGCCGATCTGTCCGCCCACGACAAGCGTCTGACCTGGGCGAACTGGCCGCTGTACATCGACACGGACGACGAGGACACGACCCGGCGGCCCACGCTGGACGCCTTCGAGCGGCGTACCGGGATCTCGGTCGACTATGTCGAGGAGATCAACGACAACGACGAGTTCTTCGGCAAGATCAGCCCCTCCCTGATGAACCACCAGCAGACGGGCCGCGATCTCATCGTCATCAGCGACTGGATGTGCGCGCGCTTCGTCCGGCTCGGGTGGGTCCAGGCGATGGACCGTGCCAAGCAGCCGAACGTCACCAAGTACCTTGACCCGCTGCTGCGTTCGCCGGCCTTCGACCCGGGCCGCAAGTCCACCGTGCCCTGGCAGTCGGGGATCACCGGCATCGCGTACAACCGCCGGAAACTGGGCCGCGACATCCGGCACGTCTCCGACCTGTGGGCGGACGACCTGAAGGGCCGGGTGACGCTTCTCTCCGGACTCGACGAGGCGTTCGCGCTCCTCATGCAGGGCAACGGCGTCGACATCACCCGGTGGACGGCCGACGACTTCCACACGGTGTGCGACCAGGTGGAGAAGCACGTCCACAGCGGCCGGATCCGCCGCTTCACCGGCAACGACTACATCAAGGACCTCTCCAGCGGCGACGTCCTCGCCTGTCAGGCCTACTCCGGTGACGTGATCCAGCTCCAGGCCGACGACCCGGACATCCGCTTCGTCGTCCCCGAGGAGGGCGCCGAGCTGTGGTCCGAGTCGCTGATGATTCCCAACCTGGCCCGCCACAAGGCGAACGCGGAACGGCTCGTCGACTACTACTACCAGCCCGAGGTCGCCGCGGAGCTGGCCACCTGGGTCAACTACGTCTGCCCGGTCCCCGCCGCCCAGGACGTCCTGGCCTCCGCCAAGGACAAGGACACCGCCGCCCTGGCCGAGGACCCGCTGATCTTCCCCGACGCCACCATGCGCAAGCGGCTCGCGATCGCCCGCGACATCACCTCCACGGAACGCACGGAGTTCGGAAAGCGGTGGAACGCGATCGCGGGGCTCTGAGCGGGGCGGTGAGGGGGGTTCTGTGGCGAGCGCGATCGGATCAGCGGCCGTCAGTGCCCGCTGGGGGTCCGGCCTCAGAAGCCGCCGCGGCCACCGAAGCCGCCCCCGTGCCCGTGTTCCTCGGATCCGGTGGGTGCCGTGGTGGGGGCGGTGGAGCCGTCGGCGGCCTTGAAGCCGGCCTTGTCCAGGGCGGACTGGAGGGACGCGGCATAGCTCTGGCTGGTGAATGTCGCGCCGCTGACCGAGTCGATCGCGGCGCTCTGCTTGGTCAGGGCGCTCTCCCGCAGGGCCGGCACCGCGCCGTTGCTGATCTGCACGGACTGCGGTTCGTTGCTGGGTATCTGGAGCGGCTTGACGTCCGTGATCTTCCCGCTCTTGATGGTGACCTGGACCTGGGTGTTGCCGAACTGGGTGGTGATGGCGGCGCCGGTGGCGGTGGTGGTCGAGCCGCTCTTCGAGACAGCCGCGTCCTGGCTTGCCGACGACGAAGAGGATGACGCGACCGCGGGGGTGACCTCGTGGGGCTTGAACATCAGCACGCCAGTGGTGCCGATCACGGTCGCGACCAGAACGATCGGGGCACGTCGCATGGGGTTCTCCAGGGATGGCCGAAAGAGTCGGAAGGTACGAGGGGAGCCGGGGAGCCGGGAGCCGGGGAGCCGGGGAGCCGGGAGCCGGGGAGCCGGGAGCCGGGGGATTCGCGGCCGGTGTGCGCCGTCAGAACACGAAGTCCTCGTGGTGGATGTGGCGCGCGGGCACCCCGGCGTCACGGGCGGCGCTGATGACCGTGCGGGTGAACTCGTCGGGGCCGCAGACGAAGACGTCCCGGCCGGCGATGTCAGGGACGAGGGTGTGCAGGGCCGGCCCGCCCAGGCGAACGGTCTCGCGCGGTCCGGTCAACGCGTGCAGCAGGCCCCGGCGTTTGCCGACCAGCCGCTCGAACTCGTCCAGGTGGGCGATGTCTTCGGAGTACCTGCCCCGCAGCAGGACGATGACGTGACTGTCCTGGGGCAGGTCGTCGAGGAGGGCGCGGATGGGGGTCGTACCCACGCCGGCGCCGACGAGCAGGACGTTCCGGGACTGGCTCGCGTCGGCGGTGAAGACCCCGTAGGGGCCCTCGAACGCCACCCGGGTGCCGGGAGTGAGCCGGGACAGCGCCGTACTGTGGTCGCCCAACTCCTTGACGGTGATGCGGAGATGACCCGCCTGGGGGGTGGCCGACAGTGAGTAGGGGTGGGCCTGCCACCACAGTTCGCGGCGCAGGAACCGCCACATCATGAACTGCCCGCCGGCCGTCGGCAGCCGCTCCAGGTGCCGCCCGCTGAGCACGATGGACCAGGTGTTCGGTCCTACGGGAGTCACCTGCGCCACGCGCAGGTCGTGCCGGACGGATCGCCACAACGGGAGCCCCACCCGGAAGACGAGCACGACGATCAGGGCGCCCACCCACAACGAGGTCCACCAGGCCGTGGCCAGGGAGTGCCCCACGAACGGCGCACCGGTGTCGACCTGGTGGACGAACGAGAGGCCGAGGCCCAGGTACGTGTAGAGGTGGACGGCCCACCAGGTCTCGTACTTCATCCGGCGTCGTGCCCGCCGGTAGGAGGTGACCGCGGCGGCCAGCAGCAGGACGCTGCCGACGGTGGCGGACAGGATGCCCGAGTAGGTCCACAGCAGCCGGCCGATCTCCGCCAGGATCCCCGACTTCGCGGCGCGCGCGTATCCGACGGTGATCAGTACGGCGTGGGCCAGCAGCAGGTAGATGCCCCAGGGGGCGAGACGCCGGTGCCAGACGATCAACCGGTCCTGGCCCAGGGCGCGTTCCAGCGGCGGGATGCGTGCCGAGAGCAGCACGATGACGACCATCGCGTATCCGCTGAGCATCCCGGTGACGCGGCCGAGTGCGGTGGCGACGCCACCCGGGGCGTCCAGCGCGCTGACCGTCGTGGCGCCGATGCCCAGCGCGAGTGAGATGCCGAGGCCGAGACCGGTGGCCGCGGCGAGAGCGTCCACGACGAGCGGGCGGCGACGGGCGGGAAACCTGCGGCGCACGTGCCCGGTCCGCCGTGACGAGGGGGGAACGGTGGGCGGGGGCCAGTTGCGCGGGCGGACGGGAGGCTTGGGAGCGGGCGGCTGGGAGACACGGGGCACGGTCATCGTGACTCCTCGGCACGATCGGCCAGGGGGAAGCCCGGCGTGAGCAACACGCGTTCGTCGTCCAGCACTGTCATGGCCTCGTATCCGTCGAGGCCGAGCGTCCAGTCGGCGGCATCGCGCCCCATGGCGAAGGCGGCGGTCGCGTACGCGTCCGCGGTGCCCAGGTCGGGGCCGCAGACGGTGACGGACAGCAGCCCGGTGGGAGGGGTGCGGGTGTGCGGGTCGACGATGTGCTCGCCGCGTTCGTACGTGCCCGAGGTCGCCACGGCGAGGTCGCCGGCGAGCACCACCCCGGCCAGGGCGCCGCGGTCCTTGGGGTGCTGGATCCCGATCCGCCAGGGCTGACCGCCTGGGCGGCTGCCCCGGCTGACGACGTCACCGCCGGCCGTCAGACAGAAGTCGGTGAGGCCCCGGGCCGCCAACGCGTCCGCGGCCCGCTGTACCGACCAGCCCTTCACCAGGGCGGACGGGTCCAGGGACCCCGTCGCCCAGGCGTCGAAGTACCCGCCTGTGTCCTGACGGAGTTCCTCGCACCTCCTGAGCACCCATCCCACCTCGGCGCTCGCGTGTCCGGGCGACAACTCACCGCGATTGATACGGGAGATGTGGCTGTCGGGCCGGTAGGTACTGAAGAGAGCGTCCACCTCGTGCAGCCAGCGCACCACGCTGCCGGCACCCGACGCGGCCTCCTCCTCGTCGCAGTCGCGCAGGTCGATGGAGACCACGGTGCCCATGACGTGCTCCACATGAACATGGCGAGCGGGCAGGTCGGTCGCAGAGTCTGCATGGCCTTGAAGACTGCTCATGGGGCTCCTCGGGGTGACGGTGGTCTGCCCTCACCTTCCCGAGCGGACCTCTCAGTTCCCTCTCAGATCACGTCGGACAGGGGCCCAGCGGCCGCTTTTAAAGAGGAATCTCAGGTTGCGGCGTCCGGGGCGTCCCTCGGGAGGATGCGGAGAAGTCCCGTCAGCGCAGCGGCAGCAGCACGGTGAACACCGTCGAACCCGGGATGCTCCGGAAGGTCAGTGTGCCCTCGTGGGCTGCCACGATGGCCGCCGCGATGGACAGACCGAGCCCCGCTCCGCCTCCCGCGCCGCGCGTTCCGGAGCCGGGGTGACGGCGGTCGGCGCGGGTGAAGCGTTCGAAGAGCGTCTGCCGCAGCTCGGACGGAACTCCGGGGCCGTCGTCCGTGACGGACAGACTGCACTGCCCCGGGTCGCTCCGCTCCAGGCGGACCGTCACCCGGGTGCCGGCCGGGGTGTGCAGCCGGGCGTTGGCCAGGAGGTTCGTCAGCACCTGCGCCAGGCGGTCGGGGTCGCCGGTGACGGTGACGGGCGTCTCGGGCAGGTCCAGTGCCCAGCGGTGCTCCGGGCTCGCTGCCCGGGCGTCGTCCGTGCAGTCGATGACCAGGTGGGTCACGTCGACCGGTGCACGCTGCAGGGGCCGGCCGGCGTCGAGCCGGGCGAGCAGCAGCAGGTCGTCGACCATGGCACTCATCCGCGCCGCCTCGGCGGCCACGCGATCGAGGGCCCGCTCGACCTTGGCGGGGACCGGGCCGGGGTGGCGAAGCGCGAGTTCGGCGTGGCCGCGGATCGAAGCGACCGGGGTACGCAGCTCATGGCTGGCGTCGGCGGCGAAGCTGCGCAGCCGCTCCTCGCTGGTGTGGCGTTTGGCCAGGGCGTCCTGGACGTGGCCGAGCATGCGGTCGAGCGCGGCGGCCACCTGCCCGGCCTCGCTGTGCGGGTCACCCACTGCCGTCGGGCCCGGCAGGGTGACCTCGCCGCTGTCCAGTTTCAGGCCGGCGACGGCCGCCGCGGTGTCCGTCACCCGGCGCAGGGGGTGCAGTGACCGGCGTACCCACAGGGCACCGGCGACCCCGGTGATCACCAACGCGCCGCCGAAGACCACGGAGGAGACCATGGCCAGGCGCCTGACCGTGTCCTGGAGCGGCGCCAACGGCAGTCCGCTGACCAGGATGTCGTCGTCCTTTCCCGCGCAGGCGTAGACGCGGTAGTCGCCGAGGGCCGACAGCGTGACGGTGTGGGCGCTGCCGTCGGTGGGGATACCGTCGAGCGTCGCCTCGTCGGCCGCGTCGAGGGTGACCCTGGTGTTCCGGTCGGCCCGGACGACGGCTGCCTCACTGACCTTCGCGTCGGTCAGCCGTGCGCCGAAGGTGCCGATACCCTGCCCGCGCGTGTCGGCACGCCTGCCGCCTCTCGTGCCTCCGAAGCCGCTGCTCCCGCCCGTCTGCTGCGGGGCGTCCGCGGTCCCCCGCAGTGTGGAGGGGAACAGGCAGCCGGAGTCGGCGAGTTGGTGGTCGAGCTGGCCGGTGAGGTAACTGCGCAGGGCGAAGACGCTCGTCAGTCCTACGGTCGCGCAGCTCAGGGCGAGCAGGACGACGAGGCCCCAGGTGAGCTTGGCGCGCAGCGTGCGGGGGCGCAGCCGGCGCAGCCGGGAACGAGCCGCCGGCTTCATGAGGCGGTGGGCTTGAGGACGTAACCGACACCGCGCACGGTATGGATCATGGGCGGCCGGCCGGCGTCCACCTTCTTGCGCAGATACGAGATGTACAGCTCGACGACGTGGGCGTGGTGGCCGTAGTCGTAGGACCAGATCCGCTCGAGGATCAGCGTCTTGCTGAGCACCTGGCGTGGATGGTGCATCAGCAGCTGCAGCAGCGCGTACTCCGTGGGGGACAGGGGGATGACCTCGCCGGCCCGGGTCACTTCATGCGCGTCCTCGTCGAGGACCAGATCGCCGACGGCCAGGGCGGTCTCGCCCGCGCTCAGGCGAGCCATGCCCGCCCGCCGCAGCAGGCCGTGCAGCCGGGCGGTGACCTCGTCCAGGCTGAACGGCTTGGTGACGTAGTCGTCGCCGCCCGCCCGGATCCCGGCGACCCGGTCCTCGACCGCGTCCCGCGCGGTGAGGAACAGCACGCACACCAGGGGGAGTTCGGCGCGGATCTCGCGCAGCACGGTGAAACCGTCGGCGTCCGGGAGCATCACGTCGAGGATCACCGCGTCCGGCCGGAACTCGGCCGTGGCCCGCACCGCCGTCAACCGGTCCGCGGCGGGCCGCGCGTCATAGCCCTCGTAGGCCAGGGCGCCGCACAGCACCTCGGTGAGATCCGGCTCGTCGTCGACCACGAGCACTCGGACACGTGTGCCGTCGTGGCGGACCAGGGGAGGTGCCGTGGGGGCCGGTTCGGCAGGGCGTGGAGTCACCGTGCCATCACTACCGGCCGATTCTGAGATTCCCCTGAGATGTACGGGCCCGGGGCACGGGCGGGGCGCAGGGCCCCGCGCCACCGGATCCGCCGAAGGCGCACTTCCCTTCCTGGTCAGCGGCACGACACGGCCTGGGGAGGACGCGCTCGGGCAACGGGCCCCGGCCGGGAGCTGAGAGCAGGCTGATAGGTCCCCCGTGCAGGGTGACGGCCAGGCGCACCCCCGCAGGCCACGGCCCGCGGGACGCGGCTCAACGGCCTCGCTCGCCCGGACGGGTTGGGCGTGCCGGGCAGGCCAAGGCGGGACTCCCGTATCCCGGCGGCCACCCCCACAGGCTTACCGGAACCGCGGTCCGCGAAGGGAACGCAGACCCTCGCGAGACCGCCCGACAGGTCCTCCGAAAGCCTCGGCCACAGCCCTTGCGCGATCATCCACAAGGAGACACATGACCACGCTCAACCCCTCTGTCGTGGAGGGACCGGTGCCACCTCGGACGGCCGGGGCCGTCGGCCGCACAGCCAGTCCCGCATGGGAACGGCCCGCCTTCTGGGCGCTGTTGCTCGTCGCGGCGGTGGCCTTCTTCTGGGATCTGGGCGCCTCGGGCTTCGGGAACGAGTTCTACGCGGCGGCCACGCAGGCGGGCGGCGAAAGCTGGAAGGCCGCCTTCTTCGGGGCATCGGACGCGGGGAACTCCATCACCGTCGACAAGCCACCGGTCGCGCTGTGGCCCATGGACATCTCCGTGCGCCTCTTCGGACTCGGGTCGTGGCAGATCCTCGCCCCCGAGGCGCTGATGGGTGTCGCCTCCGTCGGCGTGCTGTACGCGGCCGTGCGACGGCTGTACGGGCCGGCCGCCGGGCTGCTGGCCGGCGCGCTGCTGGCCCTGACTCCGGTCGCGGCGCTGATGTTCCGCTTCAACAACCCCGACGCACTGCTGACCCTGCTCATGGTGTGTGCGCTGTACTGCTTCCAGCGCGCCCTCGAAGGACACCGGGCGGTCCGCTGGATGGTGCTCACCGGGGTCTGCTTCGGTCTCGGCTTCCTGGTCAAGACCCTCCAGGCGTGGCTGATCCTGCCGGCTCTGACCCTGGTCTACCTGGTGTGCGCCGCCCTGCCGCTGACCAAGCGGATCGGCCATGTCCTGCTGGCCGGAGCCGCGATCGTGGTCAGCGGCGGATGGTGGGTGGCCGTCGTCGAACTGTGGCCCGCCGACTCCCGCCCGTACGTGGGCGGGTCCACCAACAACAGTTTCCTCGACCTGACCCTTGGCTACAACGGACTGGGACGCCTCACCGGCGAGGACAAGGGCGGCTTCGGCGGCGGCGGTTCCTCGTCGGGCAGCGTGCCCGGAGGGGGCGGAGCGGGAGGCGGCGGCCACGGCGGCGAGTCCACCGGCGTCACCCGCATGTTCGACAGCGCGCTGGGCGGTCAGATCTCCTGGCTGCTGCCCGCCGCACTGATCCTGCTGGTCGCCGCGCTGGTCGTCACCCGCAGGGCCGCCCGAACCGACCTGCATCGTGCGGGCTTTCTGGCCTGGGGCGGCGCCTTGGTCTGCACCGCGGTGACCTTCAGCTTCATGTCCGGGATCTTCCACGAGTACTACACCATCGCGCTGGCTCCCTACATCGCCGCGTTGGTCGCCATGGGTGCGGTCCACCTCCGGCGCCTGGGCGGCTCCGCCGCGACCGCGGTCCTGGCGGCGACGGTGGCCGCGACGGCGGCGTGGGCCTTCGTCCTGCTGGGACGCGCGGAAGGCTGGACCTCCCCACTGCGCTGGCCGGTGCTCGTCGCCGGGCTGCTGGCCGCACTCGGGATGATGCTCGCCCGGCTTCTCCCGCGGCGCCTGGCTCTCGGGGCGACGGGGCTCGCGCTGGCCGCCGTACTCGCCGGACCCGCATCCTTCACATGGGCCACGGTCACCACGGCCCACACAGGGCAGACCCCGCTCGCCGGCCCCGCCTCGGGCGCACAGGAACACGGCGGGCCCGCCGCGGGAGGCGCACCCCGGCAGAGCGGAACCGGTGCCGCGTCCGCTCCCTCCGGACAGAACGCCCAGTCCGGCACGGCGAAGGGCGGCGGCAGCGGCCGGCTGGGGGGCATCGACGCGGTCACGCCTCACCTGCGGGCCACGCTGGTCAAGGACGCCCAGGCCTACACCTGGGTGGCCGCGACCGTCGCCTCGGACAACCAGACCTGGCTGCAACTGGCCGTCGGCGAACCGGTGATGCCCATCGGCGGCTTCAGCGGCGGAGACCCGGCGCCGACCCTGGCCCGGTTCAAGCAGTACGTCGCGGACGGGAAGATCCACTACTTCGTCGCCCAGGGCGGCGAGGAGGGCGGCTTCGGCCGCAGCGGCACCGACAGCACCGGATCGCAGATCTCCTCCTGGGTGACGAAGACCTTCGGCTCGCAGACCGTGGGCTCGACGGTGTTGTACGACCTCACCGGTCCCGCGAGCTGAATCCCTCTCATCCGCCGGACCAGGGCCTTACGTTGCTCGCCGCGCTGCGGCCGGCGACGTGGGGCGTTCCGTCATGTCATCGGTCGGCTCGGGCTCGGGCGTGGGCTCGGGCGCGGGCGTGGGCGTGGTGAGGGCCCGTACCGGCGGGCGCGGTGCCGCGCGGCCGGCTCGTTCGGGGTCGGCCGACTCGTGAGCGGGTGGCCGACCAAGCGGGTGGCCGACCAAGCGGGTGGCCGACCAAGCGGGTAGCCGACCAAGCGGGTGGCCGACCAGGCGGGTGGCCATGGCCTTCGAGGATACTTTGCCGTCCCTTTACAACCCGCCGTGCCGCTGTCTCGTCTCTCCGCTCGATCCGTACCCGGGCCCGCCGTGTTCACCGGTTGGCCCGGCCGACGAAAGAGAGCGATTGATGCGCCGAACTGTCCTCAGCGCCATGGCACTTGCGTGCACCGCCGTGCTGGCGAGCACGGTGCCCGCCTTCGCCGACGGGGCGACCGCCACCGCCGCCCCGACGCCGGCCCAAAGCACCCCGACGCGCGCTCCCTCGGCCACCGCCGCTCCGGCATCGAGCGCCGAGCCGACCCAGGCACCGGCCCCGAGCCAGGTCTCCGTCGTACCGAAGGGAGCGCCCGACACCGGTGCGGCGCCGGTGTCGTCGCAGTCCGGAGTCGGGGGCGGAGTGATCGGTGGGGGAGCGGCGGCGGTGGTGGCCGCCGGCGGCGCGGCGGTCTTCGTCGTACGGCGCCGGCGGGCGACCGGAGCGTGACCCCGCTCTCCAGGCGCGCCTTCGTCACCGCGGCCACGGCCTCGCTGCTCGTGGGCTGCGGTGGCCCCGGCTCCGGCCAGGACACAGCCGCACGTCCTGCGAGCACACCGCCGCCCGCGCGTCCGCCGGCGAAGTCGGCGCATGCCCTCGGGCGTTCGGTCCCGGTCCGGCTGCGGATCCCGGCGATCGGGGTCGACACCCCGGTCATGCAGCTGGGGCTGGCCGCGGACGGCACCGTGGAGGTGCCGCCGGTCACGGCGCACGACCGGGCGGGCTGGTACCGGCACTCGCCGACACCGGGTCAGACCGGCCCGTCGGTGATCCTCGCCCATGTCACGGTCGGTGCCTACGGGGACGGCGTCTTCCGTCATCTCGGGCAGTTGCGCCGGAACGACCGGATCATGGCGCGCCTGGAGAACGGCACGACGGCTGAGTTCGCCGTGACCTCCGTACGGACCGTCCCCAAGGCGGAGTTCCCCGCGGACGCGGTCTACGGGGACGTGAACCGTCCGGAGCTGCGGCTCATCACCTGCGGCGGCCCCCGGACCGGTGACGGCTATCCCGACAACGTGATCGTCTTCGCCTCACTGACCGCCGCGAAGCGCTGACCCGACCTGACCCGACCCACCTCGGCCTGACCCGACCCACACGCCCCGCCCCGTCCCGCCCCCGGGATCCTGGACCGCCGGAACGTACGCCGGCGGTCCGGGCTCTTCCCCCACGAACAGGTTGCGAGCAGGCACGAGCAGGTCCCGAGCACGCCGCACACCACGACCATGGAGAGCGTTGAAACGGTCCCGCGAGACGGCAGCGTCCGAGCTGTTCGCCGCCCTCTACCCGCGACTCGCCGGCTGGTGCCGCCGGCTGGTCGACGACGACGAGACGGCTCATGAGATCGCCTCGGAGGCGTTCACCCGGCTCTGGGCGCGCTGGACTTCCGTCGCCGAACCCCGGGGCTTCCTCTACGTGACCGCGGCCAACCTCGTCCGGGACCACTGGCGCAAGCTCGAACGCGAGCGCAGAGCGGTACGCCGGGCCACCACCGAGGAAGCCATCCGCCCGCCGACCGAACAGGCCGATCCGTCCGTCCGCCTGCTCGTGCAGTCGCTGCCGGAACGACTGCGCGTCCCGATCCTGCTGCACTACTACGCTGACATGCCGATCCGGGAGGTGTCCGTGCTGACCGGGCGCAAGGAAGGAACGATCAAGGCCGACCTCCACGCGGCCCGCGAACTGCTCCGCGCCCACCTGAGGAGAAGTCTTGATCACACGGTCTGACGACGGTCCGGACTTCGACCCCGACGACCCGCTCGCCCTCATCCTGCGGCCCTCCTCCGACCGGCTCGTCCCGCCGCCCGGCCAGTACGAAGCCGTCCGCCGCGGCGCGGCCCGCCGCCGGCTGCTCCGCGCCGCGGCCGGAGTCGGCCTGTCATGCGCCGTCGCGGTCGTCGTCGCCCTGCCGTTCCGCCTGGCGGCATCCCAGGAACCCGCGTCCCCGGCGGTCCCGCTCGCCCCGCCGCCCGCGACGGGGCCGGCCACCGCGCCCACCCCCTCGGCGTCACCCGCGCCCGTCACCCCCCGCCCCACCGAGCGCCCCCGGAATACCGCCGCTCCCACCCCGACCACCCCGACGAGCCCGTCCCACGCGGCCGTCCCCACCCAGGCGCCGTCGCCGGGACGCTCCGAGCCGCCGACGGCGCAGTCCGCCGAGCCCTCAACGGCCCCGAAAGAAACGGACGGCACCCGCCCTTAGCCACGCACGTGTGCCAGGCTGCATCCGAACGAACTCCCCATCCCTGGCGGCAAGTTGACGACGGGCGCGGGGATCGTCATCGAGCGCCGAGCGGGGGCCGGGGAACACATGAACGAAGCGGCGAGCACCGGGCCGGCCGGTGAACGGACCGGAGCGGCCGCCACGTTGGGCCTGCTGGCCGTGTGGGCGCTGCACGACACCGAGGAGTTGCTGACGCTGCCGCGCTGGCTGCGCCACAACGTGCCCGAGCTGCGGCGGCGTTTCCCGTCCGTGCCCGAGGCTGTGTGGCGCCGGGCCACGGCGATCGACGAACGGGAATTCGCGACGGCCGTCGGCGGGATGGCGGCGATCGTCGCCGCCGCGTCCGTCGCGGGCCACATCACAGGGGGCCGCTCGGCCCTCTTCCAGTCCGCCCTGAACGGCTTCGGGCTGCACGGTCTGGTCCACCTCGCCCAGGCGGCCGCGGTACGCGGTTACACCCCCGGTTCCGTGACCTCGCCCCTGCTGGTGATCCCCTTCACGCTGTGGGCGCGGGGCCGGCTGCGACGAGCCGGCGTGCTGCGCCCCGCGCGCCCCCGCGACCTGGCGCTCGGTCTGGCCCTGGCGGGCGCGGCCACGGTCGCGTCGCACGCGGTCGCGCGGAGCGTCCTGGCCCGCGTCGGCCACCTGCCCGCCCGTCCGACGCGGCCGAGCCGCTCCGTCGGCATGGTCACGCGTGACGGAGGCCTCTCCACCGGTACGGCTGAACTGCCGCCCAGTACGCAGTAGTTCAGCCCCCGCGCTCCGGCGCGTCCTGCCGGGTGCGCTGCCCAGGCCCGGCGGACGGCCCTACACCTTGCGCAGGGCGCAGAGCGTGTCGATGCGGTTCGTGGTGATGGAGTCGACGCCCGCGTCGAGCAGCCGGCGCATCGAGCGGCGGGTGTCGGGCGTCCAGACCGAGAGCAGGAAGCCGTCGCGGTGGACCCGGGCGACGAGGTCCCGGTCGACCAGCCCGAAGCGGTAATTGAGCCAGCGCGGGCGCACCGCGTCGAGCAGGGCGGGCCGTGGCGGAGCCAGTGAGGTCCAGGTCAGCGCGATCTCCGCGGCGGGGTCGGCCGCCCGCACCGCGAGCATGGTCGAGGCGCCCGCGCAGTAGTACACGCGCTCCTCGGCCCCGCACTCGCGGATGACGCCGACGATCCGGCGTACGGCCCGCTCGTCGTTCCCGCCGGGCAGGTCGATCATGAGCCGGCCCTCCCCGGCGGCGGCCAGCGCGTCCACCAGGGTCGGCACCCCGCCGGCCGTCAGCCCGCGCACCTCGTCGGAGGAGAGCGAGGCCAGCGGCCGGTCCTGTTCCCACAGCCGCTTCAGCGTCCGGTCGTGCAGCAGCACGGGAACACGGTCCCGGGTCAGCCGTACATCGACCTCGACCGCGTCCGCGCCCTGGTGCAGCGCGGAACGCAGCGAGTCGATCGTGTTCTCGCGGACGCGGTAGGGGTCGCCGCGATGGGCCACGGCAGTCACGGTGCGCATGCGTCCATTGTGACCGTCCGGCGCCGCCGGCCGGCCCGCCGGGGTGCGCGCGTCAGGGCGCCAGCCAGGCCGCGGTGTACGTGTCGATCTCCTCGGCGAGCCGCGCCTTGCCGGCTCCGTCGAGGAAGGACGCCTCCACGGCGTTCTTCGCGAGCGCGGCGATGCCCCGCTCCTCGAGCCCGAGGAGCCGGGCGGCGACCGCGTACTCGTTGTTGAGGTCGGTGCCGAACATCGGCGGGTCGTCGGAATTGATGGTGACGAGCACGCCGGCGGCCACCATGTCCTTGATCGGGTGTTCGTCGAGCGTGCGGACCGCGCGGGTGGCGATGTTGGAGGTCGGGCAGACCTCCAGGGCAATGCGGTGCTCGGCGAGATGCGCGAGCAGCTTCGGGTCCTGCGCGGAACTGGTGCCGTGTCCGATCCGCTCGGCCCCCAGGTCGTTCAGCGCGTCCCAGACCGTCTCCGGACCCGTCGTCTCGCCGGCGTGCGGCACGGACCGCAGCCCGGCGGCGATCGCGCGGTCGAAGTAGGGCTTGAACTGCGGCCTCGGTACGCCGATTTCAGGTCCGCCGAGCCCGAAGGAGACGAGCCCCTCGGGGCGCAACCGGTCGTCGGTGGCGAGCCGCGTGGTCTCCTCGGCCGCTTCCAGACCGGCCTCGCCGGGGATGTCGAAGCACCAGCGCAGTACGACACCGAGCTCGGCCTCGGCCGCCTTGCGGGCGTCCTCGATGGCCTCCATGAAGGCGAGCTCGTCGATGCCGCGGCGGGTGGAGGAGAAGGGCGTGAGGGTCAGTTCGGCGTACCGGACCTGCTGCCGGGCCATGTCCCGGGCGACCTCGTACGTCAGCAGCCGGACGTCCTCCGGGGTGCGGATGAGGTCGACGACGGACAGATACACGTCGATGAAATGGGCGAAGTCCGTGAAGGTGAAGTAGTCGACCAGGGCCTCGGGGTCGGTCGGCACCTTGGAGTCGGGGTGGCGGGCGGCCAGGGTGGAGACGATCCGCGGGGAGGCGGAGCCGACGTGGTGCACGTGCAGTTCGGCCTTGGGCAGGCCGGCGATGAAGGCGTGCGGATCGCGGGCGTCGAGGTGATCGGTCAAGGGTTCCTCCCCGGGAACGGCGCCCCGGACCGTGGTCGGGGGACGCGGGTGATCGGCTGATCGGTGGCTCAGGGATCATCGTAGGCGGGCAGCGCTACGGCCGGAAAAGGGCCGTAGCATGACGGTTCGATGGAACGAGGGGGCTGGACGTGACGGATGAAGCACGCCCGGGAGGCGACAGCGCGAGCGGCGAGGACCCGTGGGCCGCGCCGGAGGACAAGGTGTCGTTCAGCAAGCCTTCGGGCGCCGCATCGCCGGAGCGGGAGCGGCCCTCGCCGTTCCACGACCAGGCGACGATGGCCGGCGGATTCGCGGCACCCGGGTCCGGCCCGGCCGACAGCAGGCCGGCGAGTCCGGGCGGCTTCGGCCCGGCGCAGGCCGGTCCCCCTCCGCCGGGCGGTCCGGGCTCCGTGCCCGCACCGCCCTTCGCACCCCCGGACGCGGCAAGCTCCGGCTACGGCGCACCCGGCGGATACGGCTACCCCGGCGGCCCGGGCGAGTACCCCGGCTACCCGGGCTACGGCTGGCCGGGCATGCCGATGCCCCGGCAGAACGGGCTCGGCGTCGCCGCCATGGTCCTGGGCATCCTCTCCGTCTGCCTCTTCTGCCTGTACGGCGTGGTCTCCGTGGTGCTCGGCATCCTCGCCGTCGTCTTCGGGATCAAGGGGCGCAAGCGGGCCGACCGGGGCGAGGCCGACAACCACGGGCAGGCGCAGGCCGGCTTCGTGCTGGGCATCATCGGGATCGTCCTGGGCATCGCCGTGATCGTGCTGATCGCCATCGGCATCACAGCCGCGTTCAACGACGACGGTTCATACTCCGACGACCCCTTTGTCGGGAATGCTCTCGGCGTCTCGTCGCCGCTGGTGGTCCGCGGCTGACTCCGCCACCGCCCTGCATCATGCCGGTTCCGTAACCGACCGGGTCATCGGCCCGTCCGGTGGTGACCAGGGCCATTACGATGCCTTGACTGTCAACGAGGGGAGAGTTGCTCATGTCCGACTCCAATGCCGGGCCTGGTGGGTTCGGGCCACCGTCCCAGCCGCCGCAGCCGCCGCAGCAGCCCGGGTACGGGTACCCGCAGGCGGCCCCGGGTTACGGCTATCCGCAGACCGGTCCGTCGTACCCGGCCACGCCTCCCGGGGCGTACCCGCAGAGCGCCGGCTATGGCATGCCCGTGCAGCCCAGCAACGGCATGGGAACCACCGGACTGGTGCTCGGCATCATCGGCGTGGTGTGCAGCCTGACCTTCTTCCTCTGGTTCTTCGGGGTCATCCTCGGGATTCTCGCCATCATCTTCGGCGCGATCGGCAGGGGGAAGGCCAACCGGGGCGAGGCCACGAACAAGGGTGCGGCGACCGCCGGGCTCGTGTGCGGGATCATCGCCACGGTGCTGCTGCCGCTGCTGGGTCTGCTGCTCTTCGCGAGTGTGATGGGCGCGGCCTGAGGTCTTGAGGGGCGCCTGCCATCCGGCGGCGCCCCCTGGCGCCGTCCGCGATCCGGCGGCGCCCCCGGTACCGTCTGTCACTCCGCGGCGCCCCCGGTACCGTCTGTCACTCCGCGGCGCCCCCGGTACCGTCTGTCACTCCGCGGCGTCCCCGGTACCGTCTGCGATTCAGCGGCGTCCCCGGTACCGTCGGTCACTCGGCGGCGCCCCCGGCACCGTCTGCGATTCAGCGGCGCCCCCTGGCACCGTCCGTCATCCGGCGGCCCCCTGGCACTGTCCGTCATCCGGCGGCGCCCCCGGCACCGTCCGCGATCCGGCGCCGGCGCCGCGCCCGGCATCACGCAGCCCGCAGTCTCTCCCGGGCCTCCATCAGCGCGAAGCCCAGCAGATTCTGCCCGCGCCAGCGCGCGGGATCCGCCGCCCGCTCGTCGTCCGCGGTCAGACCGATGCCCCAGACGCGGTCCATCGGGCTCGCCTCGACCAGCACCCTCCCCCAGCCTCCGGCCGGGAGGACCCCCGTCCCGCTTCGCTCGCCGGTGCCCAGCAGGAACTCCCGCAGATCCGCGTGCGCCGCGAACTTGTGGACACTGCCGTCGACCACGATCCCGAAGCGCTCCCGCTCCCACACCGCCTCGTCGAAGCCGCGCACCAGCCGCCCCGCTTTCTTGGCGAGCGCGGGACTGGTCGCCTCCAGGGCGAGCCGCTCCGCCTTCTCGTCACCGAAGAGCCTGGCCTTGGCCGCCATCATCCAGTGCTCCGCCGTCGCGTAAGCGACACCGTCGACCTCGAACGGTGACGGCCACCACTGGCTGAGACAGCTCGCGCCCACCTGCCCGTCGGCCCGCGGCCGATGCCCCCAGAAGTGCAGATACTTGATGCGGGCCCCCGAACGGATCTCCCCGATCAGGGCTTCCCGTGAATAGATCTTCCCCATGCACGCGAGTCTGGCAGGCACCACTGACACAGCGTCCTCCCTTTTCCAGGTCGACTCGACACCTGGTCGACAGATTCCGTCGCGTAACCAAAAGGCAACAACGGAATCACTTGTTGGAGTCACCTTGCTCTGTCAGGATCGGCACTCAAATCGAGCTGGAGCTACGCCGACCCCCGTGGGACGGGGAGGGCGGCGGAGGAGAGCGACATGCACAATCCGGGCCATCGCTTCCAGGCGCAGGACCGCTTCGCGGACGGCGCGCAGTACATCGCGGGCCGGCTGACCAAGGGCACCTCGGGCCGCACTTTCGCGGTCGTCGACCCCGCCACCGGCGACGAGGTCTACACCTACGAACTGGCGAGCACCGTCGATGTGGACGCGGCCGTCGCCGCCGCCCGCGAGGCGTTCCCCGGCTGGTCGGGCGCCACCCCGGGTGAGCGCTCCGACGCCCTGCACCGCTTCGCCGCCGTGCTCGCCGAGCGGGCCGAGGAGTTCGCCCGTGCCGAGTCCCTGCAGTGCGGCAAGCCGCTGAAGCTGACGCGGGAGTTCGACGTCCCGGGCACCATCGACAACACCGCCTTCTTCGCGGGCGCCGCCCGGCATCTGCAGGGCCAGTCCGCGGGCGAGTACTCCGGCGACCACACCTCGTACGTACGGCGCGAGCCCATCGGAGTCGTCGGCTCCATCGCGCCCTGGAACTACCCCCTCCAGATGGCCGCCTGGAAGGTCCTCCCGGCGATCGCGGCGGGCAACACGATCGTGCTCAAGCCCGCCGAGCTCACCCCGCTGACCTCGCTCCTGTTCGCGCAGGCCGCCACCGAGGCGGGGATCCCGGACGGCGTCATCAACATCATCACGGGCGCCGGCAAGGACGCCGGTGAGCATCTGGTCGGCCACCCCGACGTCGCGATGACCTCCTTCACCGGGTCCACCGCGGTCGGCAGGCGGGTCGCCGAGATCGCCACCTCGACCGTCAAGCGGCTCCATCTGGAGCTCGGCGGCAAGGCGCCCTTCCTCGTCTTCGACGACGCCGACCTCGAAGCCGCCGTGCACGGCGCGGTCGCCGGCTCGCTGATCAACACCGGACAGGACTGCACGGCCGCCACGCGCGCGTACGTCCAAAGGCCCCTCTACGACGAGTTCGTCGCGCGGACCGCCGAGCTCATGGCGAGTGTCCGGCTCGGCGACCCCTTCGCGCCGGACACCGACCTCGGTCCGCTGATCTCGCACGCCCAGCGCGACCGGGTCGCCGGATTCGTCGACCGGGCCCGCGGCTACGCGCGCGTGGTCACCGGCGGGGAGATTCCGCAGGAGCTCAAGGACGGCGCGTACTACCGCCCCACCCTGGTCGCCGACGCCGCCCAGGACAGCGAGATCGTGCAGTCCGAGATCTTCGGTCCGGTCCTGGTCGTGCTGCCCTTCGACAGCGACGACGAGGGCATCCGGCTGGCCAACGACACGCCGTACGGGCTCGCCGCCTCCGCCTGGAGCCGTGACGTCTACCGTGCCCACCGCGCGACCCGGGAGATCAAGGCCGGCTGCGTGTGGGTCAACGACCACATTCCGATCATCAGCGAGATGCCGCACGGCGGCTACAAGGCGTCCGGTTTCGGCAAGGACATGTCCTCCTACTCGTTCGAGGAGTACACCCAGATCAAACACGTCATGTTCGACAACACCGCAGTTGCCAGGAAGGACTGGCACCGGACGATCTTCGGGGACCGGCCGTAGTCGGGCGACCGACTACCGCCGAGTGGCAGACAAGGCCGCGACCACGGCCGCGACACTCCGGAAAGGCACCACGAGCATGGAGCAGTACGAGCCCGACCGCCTCTCCCCGGCCCAGGTGGCCGCCATGCGGCGCAGCCTCAGGAACGGCAGGGCCTCCCTCAGCCGCCGTTCGCTGCTGCGTGCCTCCGCGGGCGGCGCGCTCACCGTCGGCGGAATCGGGGCGCTGAGCGCCTGCGGGATTCCCGCGGCCGGCAAGACCCAGGGCGGCGTCTCCGCAGAGGACCACTCGGCCACGGAGAAGACGATCAGCTTCTCCAACTGGACCGAGTACATGGACGTCGACGAGAGCGAGAAGCACCACCCCACGCTCGACACGTTCACCAAGCGCACCGGCATCCAGGTCAAGTACACCGAGGACATCAACGACAACAACGAGTTCTTCGGCAAGATCAAGCCGCAGCTCGCCGCGGGCCAGGCCACCGGGCGCGACATCATCGTGCTGACCGACTGGCTGGCGGGCCGGCTGATCCGCCTGGGCTGGGTCCAGAAACTGGACCCGGCCAACCTGCCGCACGCGTACGCCAACCTCTCGGACCAGTTCCGCAGTCCCGACTGGGACCCCGGCCGCGCCTACTCGTACCCGTGGCAGGGCATCTCGACCGTCATCGCGTACAACAAGAAGGCGCTCGACGGCGTCGAGGTGAAGTCGATCTCCGACCTGCTCGACAATCCCAGGCTCAAGGGGCGCGTCGGCTTCCTCTCGGAGATGCGCGACAGCATCGGCATGACGCTGCTGGACATGGGCAAGGACCCGGCGAAGTTCACCGACGACGACTTCGACGCGGTGATCGCCCGCCTCCAGAAGGCCGTCGACAAGGGCCAGATCCGCCGCTTCACCGGCAACGACTACACGGCCGACCTCACCAAGGGCGACCTCGCGGCTTGTGTCGCCTGGGCCGGCGACGTGGTCCAGCTCAAGGCGGACAGCCCGGACCTCGACTTCATCATCCCGGACAGCGGCTACATCACGTCGACCGACAACATGCTGATTCCCAACAAGGCGCGCCACAAGACGAACGCCGAGCGGCTCATGGACTACTACTACGAGCCCGAGCCGGCCGCCGAACTCGCCGCCTACATCAACTACGTCTGTCCGGTCGACGGAGTGAAGCCCTATCTCGCGAAGATCGACAAGGAGGCGGCGGACAACCCGCTGATCATTCCCGACCAGGCCATGGCCGCGAAGTCTCACGCCTTCCGCTTGCTCAGCAGCAAGGAAGAGACGGCCTACGAAGAGAAGTTCGCGAAGCTCACAGGGGCGTGACCATGATGACGACAGACAACAGCGGCGACGTCCGCCTCTCCGGGATCAGCAAGACGTACGGCTCCTTCACCGCCGTGCACCCCCTCGACCTGACCGTCCCCCAGGGCTCGTTCTTCGCGCTCCTCGGGGCGTCGGGCTGCGGCAAGACCACCACCCTGCGGATGATCGCCGGCCTGGAGGAGCCTTCCTCGGGCACCGTGGCGCTCGGCGATCAGGACGTGACGAACCTGCCGCCCTACAAGCGGCCGGTGAACACCGTCTTCCAGTCGTACGCGCTCTTCCCGCACCTCGACATCTTCGAGAACGTCGCCTTCGGCCTGCGCCGGCGCGGCATCAAGTCGGTGAAGAAGCAGGTCGGGGACATGCTCGACCTGGTGCAGCTCGGTGAGCAGGCCCGCAAGAAGCCGCACCAGCTCTCCGGCGGCCAGCAGCAGCGCGTCGCCGTGGCCCGCGCGCTGATCAACACCCCCAAGGTGCTGCTCCTCGACGAGCCCCTCGGCGCCCTCGACCTCAAGCTGCGCCGCCAGATGCAGCTGGAGCTCAAGCGCATCCAGACCGAGGTCGGCATCACGTTCGTCCATGTCACGCACGACCAGGAGGAGGCCATGACGATGGCCGACACGGTCGCCGTGATGAACGCGGGCCGCGTCGAACAGCTCGGCTCGCCCGCCGACCTCTACGAGAACCCGAACACCACCTTCGTCGCCAACTTCCTCGGCACCTCCAACCTCATCGAGGCCGAGGTCGACTCCCGCAGCGGCGACGAGATCATCCTCAGGGCCGGCGGCGGCAAGCTGAACCTCTCCGCCGCGCGATGTTCGGCCCCCACCACGACCGGCGGCAAGGTCCTGGTCGGCGTGCGCCCCGAGAAGATCTCGCTCACGCACGCCGACGACGCGGGCGAGATCCCGGCCGGCCGCAACCGGATCACCGGGACGATCGCCGACTCCAGCTTCATCGGGGTCTCCACGCAGTACGTCATCGACAGTGCGGTCTGCCCCGAGTTCGAGGTGTACGCCCAGAACATCGACCGTGACTCCCGGCTCACGCCCGGCGCCGAGGTCGTCCTGCACTGGAACCCGGCGCACACCTTCGGTCTGGACGCGGCCCAGGACATCGACGCCGGAGCCGCGACGGTGGACGAGGAGGCCTCCTGATGGCCACCGTCACCCAGGCGCCGCCGCTCACGCCGGGGCCCGTCGAGAAACCGCCCCGCAAACGCGGCCGGCTCACCCCGTACTGGCTGCTGCTGCCCGGCATCCTCTGGCTGGTCGTCTTCTTCGCGCTCCCGATGGTCTACCAGGCCTCCACGTCCGTGCAGACGGGCTCCCTGGAGGACGGCTACCAGGTCACCTGGCACTTCGCGACCTACTGGAACGCGCTGGCGGACTACTGGCCGCAGTTCCTGCGCTCGGTCCTGTACGCGGGCTCCGCGACGGTCCTGTGCCTGGTGCTGGGCTACCCGCTGGCGTATCTGATCGCGTTCCGCGCGGGCCGCTGGCGCAACGTCGTGCTGATCCTGGTCATCGCCCCGTTCTTCACCAGCTTCCTGATCCGCACGCTGGCCTGGAAGACGATCCTCGCGGACGGCGGCCCGGTCGTCGGCACCCTCAACTCGCTGCACCTGCTGGACGTCACCAGCTGGCTCGGCATGACCTCCGGCGACCGGGTGCTCGCGACCCCGCTCGCGGTGGTCTGCGGACTCACGTACAACTTCCTGCCGTTCATGATCCTGCCGCTCTACACCTCGCTGGAGCGCATCGACGGACGGCTGCACGAGGCGGCCGGCGACCTGTACGCCAAGCCGTTCACCACCTTCCGCAGGGTGACGTTCCCGCTCTCGATGCCGGGTGTCGTCTCCGGGACGCTGCTGACCTTCATCCCGGCCAGCGGTGACTACGTGAACGCCGATCTCCTCGGCTCCACCGACACCCGGATGGTCGGCAACGTGATCCAGACCCAGTTCCTGCGGATTCTCGACTACCCGACGGCCGCGGCCCTTTCGTTCATTCTGATGGCGGCGATCCTCATCATGGTCACGCTCTACATTCGCAAGTCCGGGACGGAGGATCTGGTTTAAATGGCCTTCGTACGCTGGTTCAAGCACCATCTCGTCGTCATCGGGGGGCTGCTGACCCTCGGATATCTGCTGCTGCCGAACGTCGTCGTCACGGTGTTCTCCTTCAACAAACCGAAGGGCCGCTTCAATTACGAGTGGCAGAACTTCTCCCTGGACGCGTGGCGCGATCCGTGCGGCGTCGCCGACATGTGCGGCTCGCTCTCGCTCAGCCTCCAGATCGCGGTCTGGGCGACCATCGGGGCCACCGTCCTCGGCACCATGATCGCCTTCGCGCTGGTCCGCTACCGCTTCCGGGCCCGCGGCGCCGTGAACTCGCTGATCTTCCTGCCGATGGCGATGCCCGAAGTCGTGATGGCCGCCTCGCTGCTGACGCTCTTCCTCAACATGGGGGCCCAGCTGGGCTTCTGGACGATCCTGATCGCCCACATCATGTTCTGCCTCAGCTTCGTCGTCACCGCCGTCAAGGCGCGTGTGATGTCGATGGACCCGCGCCTCGAACAGGCCGCCCAGGATCTCTACGCCGGTCCCGTGCAGACCTTCGTCCGGGTCACCCTGCCGATCGCGGCCCCCGGCATCGCTGCGGGCGCGCTGCTCGCCTTCGCGCTCTCCTTCGACGATTTCATCATCACCAATTTCAACGCGGGTTCGACCGTCACCTTCCCCATGTTCGTCTGGGGATCGGCACAGCGCGGAACACCCGTTCAGATCAATGTCATCGGTACGGCCATGTTCATCGTCGCCGTACTGTTCGTCCTGGCGGGAATGGTCATCGGAAACCGCCGCAACCGCCAAAAGGCATAACAGCACAGCACGTGTAGGGAGTTGAAATCATGGCCCCAGGCGCCATGACCCGTTGGACCAAGTCACTCTCCGACGCCCAGCCCGTCTCCTTCTGGCTGGACGACCCCGGCAAGCCCCGCCCCGAGCCCGCGCTCACCGGCGCCGAGACCTGCGACCTGCTCGTCGTCGGCGGCGGCTACAGCGGACTGTGGACCGCTCTCCTCGCCAAGGAGCGCGACCCGCGGCGCGAGGTGGTCCTGGTCGAAGGCCATGAGGTGGGCTGGGCCGCCTCCGGCCGCAACGGCGGCTTCTGCGCCGCGTCCCTGACCCACGGCCTGGCCAACGGCCTCACCCGCTGGCCGGACGAGATCAGGAAGCTGGAGGAGCTGGGCGCCCGCAACCTCGACGAGATCGAGGCGGCCGTCGCCCGCTACTCCCTGGACTGCGAATTCGAGCGCACCGGCGAGATCGACGTCGCCACCGAGCCGCACCAGGCGGCCGAACTGCGCGACTGGTACGAGGAGTTGGGGCGCGAGGGCCTCGCCGGGGGCACCGAGTTCCTGGACGCCGACGCGGTACGGGAGCAGGTCGACTCACCGACCTTCCTGGCCGGCCTGTACGACCGCGGCGGCGTCGCCATGCTGCACCCCGCCAAGCTCGCCTGGGGCCTGAAGCGGGCGTGCCGGGAACTCGGCGTGCGCGTGTACGAGCAAACCCCCGCGCTCGCCCTGAAGCCGGACGGCGCCGGCATGGCCGTACGCACCCCCTACGGTTCGGTCCGCGCCCGACGGGTCGCCCTCGGGACCAACATCTTCCCGAACCTCGTCAGGCGCGTGCGGTCGTACACCGTCCCGGTCTACGACTACGCGCTGATGACCGAACCGCTGACCGCCGACCAACTGGCCTCCATCGGCTGGAAGAACCGCCAGGGCCTCGGGGACTCGGCGAACCAGTTCCACTACTTCCGGCTGTCCGCCGACAACCGGATCCTGTGGGGCGGCTACGACGCGATCTACCCGTACGGCGGCCGGATGCGCGCCGAGTACGACCACCGCCCGGAGACGTACGCCAAGCTCGCCGGGCACTTCTTCACGTGCTTCCCGCAGCTCGAAGGGGTCCGCTTCACGCACGCCTGGGGCGGCGCGATCGACACCTGCTCGCGCTTCTCGGCCTTCTTCGGTACGGCGCACCAGGGCCGGGTCGCGTACGCGGCGGGCTACACCGGGCTCGGCGTGGGCGCGACCCGGTTCGGCGCGGACGTGATGCTCGACCTGCTCGCGGGCGAGCGCACCGAACGCACCGAGCTGGAGATGGTCCGCAAGAAGCCGCTGCCGTTCCCGCCCGAACCCTTCGCCTGGACCGGCATCGCGCTCACCAAGTGGTCGCTGGCCAGGGCGGATACGCACGGCGGCCGGCGCAATCTGTGGCTGAAGACGATGGACAGGCTGGGGCTCGGCTTCGACAGCTGAGTCCCGGGTCCCCGGCCGTGCGGGGCGCGCGGAAGCGTTCGTGATCAAGCAGCGCACGCCCGCTCGATCACTGTGATCCGGTTCACTACCAACTGGTAGCAGGAACCCGCGTAATGCCCGGCCCCGACCTCCCTCTCCCCTGTGACGCGACCAGCGTCGACACGAGAGAGGGAGGTTCCGTCATGACAGGGGCCAAGACGGCGGTCGAGTGGCTCGCATCCGTAGCTCCGGATCCCGAGGCCTGCCGCTGGGAGTGGGAGCGCAACCCGCTGGGGGTCGCCCTGCTGCCGGCCGGCAGGGCCTGGGACGTCCTCATCCTGCCGGGCGAGCTCGGCTACCCCACGCTCGACGTGCTGACCCGGGTGATCGACCACCCGGGCCCGGTCCTCGTCGACTTCGGTGACGCCCGGATGGGCTTCTTCGTCCCCGCGGGCACCGCGGCCCGGTGGCTCGGCACGGGGGTGCGCACAGCGGGCCGCGGTACGTGGATCGTCGTGCCGTACCCGGGCCGGTCGACCGGCGGGGTCCGCTGGCTGGTTCCGCCGGACGGCTCCGGCACGCTCACCGACCCGGCGCTGCTGGAACTGGCCATGCACGAGGCGGCGGCGGGGCTGGCCGGGGATGAGAACCGGTAGCCGAGCCGGGGGCCGCCCCCGGTGACCGTCAGAGGTCTTGACAACAGAATTGGTCTGGACCACATTGGGCGCGCTCGACCCTCCAATTCCCCCATTCGCGGAGGCAGTTGTGGATCGCACCGGACGTAACAGACCATTCGTACGTTGTCGTCGGGGACTTCTCGCCGTGTGCACGGCCACCGTCCTGGCCGTACCCGGCGTCACCGCGCTCTCGTCGGCCGCCCGTGCGGCCGACGCGGACCTGGCCCGCAACGGCGGGTTCGAAGCAGGCCTGGACGGCTGGACCTGTTCGGCGGGGAGTACGGTCAACTCACCCGTGCGGAGCGGAAGTTCGGCACTCAAGGCGACTCCGGCCGGCAGTGACTACGCGCAGTGCGCGCAGACGGTGACCGTCAAACCCGACGCGCAGTACACCCTCGCCGGTTACGCCCGCGGCAGCTACGTCTACCTCGGCGCGAGCGGCACCGGCACCACCGACGTCTCCACCTGGACGCAGTCCGCGCCCGACTGGCAGCGGCTCGCCACCACCTTCCGCACCGGCCCGTCCACCACCAAGGTCACGATCTACACGCACGGCTGGTACGGCACCGGCGCGTACTACGCCGACGACGTCTCCCTCGTCGGCCCCGGCGTCGACGCGGGCCAGCCACCGGCCGTCCCGACGGGCCTCAGGACCGGCGCGGTGACCTCCACGAGCGTCGCCCTGTCCTGGTCCGCGGTGACCGGCGCCACCGGATACGCCGTCTACCGCGACGGCGTGAAGGTCCAGACGGCCACCGGCACCTCCGCCACCGTCAGCGGGCTCACACCCTCCACGGCGTACTCCTTCCAGGTCGCGGCCGTGAACGACGCGGGCGAGTCCGCCAAGTCGGCGACCGTGACCGCGACCACCCCCGCCGGATCGGGCGGCTCGACCGACCTCCCCGCCCACGCCCTCGTCGGCTACCTCCACGCGAGCTTCGCCAACGGCGCCGGCTACACCCGGCTGGCCGACGTACCCGACAGCTGGGACGTCATCGACCTCGCCTTCGGCGAGCCGACCTCCACCACCTCGGGCGACATCCGCTTCAACCGGTGCCCGGTCACCGAGTGCCCGACGGTCGAGAGCGATGCCGATTTCAAGGCGGCCGTCAAGGCCAAGCAGGCGGCCGGCAAGAAGGTGCTGATATCCATCGGCGGCCAGAACGGCCAGGTGCAGCTGACCACCACGGCCGCCCGCGACACCTTCGTCTCCTCGGTCTCGAAGATCATCGACACCTACGGCCTGGACGGCCTGGACATCGACTTCGAAGGCCACTCGCTCTCGCTTGACGCGAGCGACACCAACTTCAAGAGCCCGACCACGCCGGTGATCGTCAACCTCATCTCCGCGCTGAAGACCCTGAAAGCCAAGTACGGCGCGAAGTTCGTCCTGTCGATGGCCCCCGAGACCTTCTTCGTCCAGCTCGGCTACCAGTACTACGGCACGGGCAAGTGGGGCGGGCAGGACCCGCGCGCGGGCGCCTACCTCCCGGTCATATACGCCCTGCGCGACGACCTGACCCTGCTGCACGTCCAGGACTACAACTCCGGCTCGATCATGGGCCTCGACAACCAGTACCACTCCATGGGCGGCGCCGACTTCCACATCGCCATGACCGACATGCTGCTGACGGGCTTCCCGGTCGCCGGCGACGCCAACAACGTCTTCCCGCCGCTGCGCCCCGACCAGATCGCCATCGGCATGCCGGCGTCGACGAACGCGGGCAACGGCTACGTGGCGCCGTCCGAGGTGAACAAGGCCCTGGACTGCCTGACGAAGAAGACCAACTGCGGCTCGTACGCCACCCACGGCACCTGGCCCGCACTGCGCGGCCTGATGACCTGGTCGGTCAACTGGGACCGGTACGGCAGCTGGGAGTTCCAGAAGAACTTCGACGGCTACTTCGGCTGAGGAACAGCGCGAGGCCCGACAGCAGCACCGCGCACAGACACCAGCTCGCCACCACGTCCAGCGGCCAGTGGAAGCCGCGGCGCACCAGGCCGTAGGCGACCGCGAGGTTGAGCGCCAGGCAGACGGCGAGCAGCGCGCGGCGGGCGGCGGTGGTGCGCAGCCAGGGGAGGAGCAGCAGGGTCGCGGCGCCATAGGCGATGACGGCCGTCGCGGTGTGACCCGAGGGATAGAAGCCCGTGCCCGGGCCCATGACCGGTGGGCCCGGCCGGGCGATCAGCTCTTTCAGGGGGACGATCACGACCGGTACGGCGGCCATCAGCACCGCGGCCGCGGCGGGCGCCGACCACCAGCGCGGCACCCCGGCCGCACGGGCCCGCCGGGCCACGTACAGCAGGACGAGTGCGAGGACGGGCACGGCGACCGTGATGTTGCCGAGGTCGGCGAGCAGCTCGTGGAACCGGTTCGGCCGGACCACGGCGTGGCTCAGGTGTTCGTCCGCGCGGGCGAGGGGGCCGTGGGCCGCGACCTGCCAGGTGATCAGCGCGAAGAGAAGGGCCGGAAGGCCGAGGAGGAAGGTCGGCCGCCCCGGAACAGGGGGGGTGGTTCCGGGGCGGCCGTCCGGATCGGTGTGCCGCGCGCCCCGGGGGGTTTGGGGCGAGCGGCCATCCGATCGGTGAGGAGATCCAGAGCTGGAAGCTCCGGTTGTGTGCGCGAGGGCACGACCAGGGTGAAGCTGGGGAAGCCCCGACCCTGTGTCGCCCACAGTCCCCTGTGGGCGGGGTGTTTCTCTCATCTGGCTAGAACCTACGACAGGGGGCGCGACTCCGACAGGCGGAATCGCGTCCTGCCATCCACCTCGCACACGTTCTTCACACGCTCTGACCGTCCCCGCCCCGGCCCGTCCGCGAAACGGAATGCAGGGCGACGACCAGCCCGGATGCCCGGGCCGGGACGTGCGGGACCTCAGATACGGGCGAAGGCCTGCTCGATGATGTCGAGGCCCTCGTTCAGGAGGTCCTCGCCGATGACCAGCGGGGGCAGGAAGCGGAGGACATTGCCGTAGGTGCCACAGGTCAGGACCAGCAGGCCCTCCTGGTGGCAGGCCTTGGCGAGCGCGCCGGCCGCCTCCGCGTTCGGCTCCTTGGTGTCGCGGTCCTTGACGAGCTCGATCGCGATCATCGCGCCACGGCCGCGGACGTCGCCGATGATGTCGAACTTCTCGGCCATGGCGCCCAGCCGGGCCGTCATGACGGCCTCGATGTTCTTCGCCTTGGCGTTGAGGTCGAGCTCCTTCATGGTCTCGATCGCGCCGAGCGCGCCCGCGCAGGCCACCGGGTTGCCGCCGTAGGTGCCGCCCAGGCCGCCCGCGTGCGCGGCGTCCATGATCTCGGCGCGGCCGGTCACGGCGGCGAGCGGCAGACCGCCCGCGATGCCCTTGGCGGTCGTGATCAGGTCCGGGACGATGCCCTCGTCCTCGCACGCGAACCACTGGCCGGTGCGGCAGAAGCCGGACTGGATCTCGTCCGCGACGAAGACGATGCCGTTGTCCTTGGCGAACTTGCTGATGGCCGGAAGGAAGCCCTTAGCGGGCTCGATGAAGCCGCCCTCGCCGAGCAGCGGCTCGATGATGATCGCGGCGACGTTGTCCGCGCCGATCTGCTTGTTGATCATGTCGATGGCCTGCGCGGACGCCTCGGCACCGGCGTTCTCCGGGCCGGTGAGCCAGCGGTAGCCGTACGCCACCGGCACCCGGTAGACCTCGGGCGCGAACGGGCCGAAGCCGTTCTTGTACGGCATGTTCTTCGAGGTCAGCGCCATCGTGAGGTTCGTACGGCCGTGGTAGCCGTGGTCGAAGACGACGACGGCCTGGCGCTTGGTGTACGCACGGGCGATCTTGACGGCGTTCTCGACGGCCTCGGCGCCCGAGTTGAACAGGGCCGACTTCTTCGCGTGGTCACCCGGCGTGAGCTCGGCCAGCGCCTCGGCGACGGCGACGTAGCCCTCGTACGGCGTGACCATGAAACAGGTGTGGGTGAAGTCCTGGAGCTGGGCGCTCGCCCGGCGGACCACGGCCTCGGCGGACGCGCCGACCGACGTCACGGCGATACCGGAGCCGAAGTCGATCAGGCGGTTGCCGTCGACGTCCTCGATGATCCCGCCGCCGGCGCGCGTGGTGAAGACCGGCAGCACGGAGCCCACACCGGCCGCGACCACGGCGGTACGGCGGGCCTGCAGCTCCTGCGACTTCGGGCCGGGGATGGCGGTGACGACGCGGCGCTCCTGCGGAAGTGCGCTCATGAGGGGCTCCCTGAGATCTTACGAACCCGGCTGAGCCGGCGACCGGGCTGTACCGGTGGACCGGGCCGGTCCGGGCGGGGTGTTTTCGGACGCTTGCCTTCTTTCTTCGCAGGCTAGAGCCGGGGGCGGGGGGTGGGCATGCTCCATGTGGGAGTTGTCGCGGGATCCGCTTGTCCGCCGTGGACATAGAGCCGGGGAGTACGGGCGGATCGAGGTCCGCGCGGGTCCGGCCGCCCAGTCCACGCAGGTCCGGCCGCGTAAACGGTGAACTCCCCCCGGCAGGGCACTAGATTGACCCGCGTACGAGGCACGGATCGGCTGGTCAGGGGGCAAGGACGATGGACAGCGACGGCACGCAGGACGCACGGGGCACACACGCGAATCCTGTGCCGCGTCCGGCGGGGCCGCCGGAGATGCCCGCGACACCGCCCAGGCCCGCCCGGGCACCGGGCATGCCGCCACCGCCGGACGGGTCCGCGTTCCTGGCCTGGGTCCGGACTCCGCGGCCGGACGCGGCGCCGGGCGTGTGGCGGTTCGGGCACCGGCCCCGGCCCGAGGAGGAGCCGGAGCAGATTCCGGGGCGGCAGCTGCTGAGCGGTGCCGTGATCGCGTTCCTGGTGGGGTGGCTGATCTGGTCGCTGCTGTGGAACGGATATCTGGGCGGCTGGTGGGTGCTGCCGCTGGAGCTGTTCACCCCCGACTCCTGGCGGCACAGCGGCGACCGCATCGGAAACGCGTTCCTCTGGTACGGCTACTACACGCTGATCGCCCTCGTCATCATGATCGGAGTCGGGCGACTCGGCCGATGGGGTGAGGTGTGGCGGCGCTACGGGTTTCCTGCCTGGCAGCGCGCCGCCCCCGTGGCCGAACGGCCGCCGGCGCCCGAAGAGGACCCCGCCCAGTGGAACCACCTCCGTGCCTCCGGTGCCTCCGACGCCGCCGACCGGCTCGCCGCCGAGGCCCGCGCCGGGCTGATGCGCGATGTCGACCACGCCCGGATCGCCCGCGCCTGGCAGGGCGTACGCAGCGGACGGCACAGCCTCGCCACCTTCACCGGCACCGTGCTCAAGGACGGTGCCGCCGCCTGTCTGCACCCGTCGGGCGACCGCGATCTGCCCGGCCGGCTCGCCCGGCACGACCTGGTGACCGGTCAGGTACGGCTCGGCACGACCGCCGACGACCCCCGGAACCCGTACGCCTACCGCGGTACCGGCCTCGCCCTCGGCCCCGACCTCCTCGGCACCTCGCTGCTCGCCGTCGGGCCCCCCGGATCCGGCAAGACCGGCGGGGTGGTCTGGCCGCTCGCCGAGTCGCTGTGCCTGCACGCGCTCGCCGGCCGGGCGGCCGTCGTCGTGGTGGGAGCGGCCGGCGCCGGGCTCGGCCCCGCCGAGGCCTACGACGTCGTCGTACGGATCGGGAATCCCGACTCCGTCTACGACCTCGATCTGTACGGCGGCACCACCGACCCCGACGAAGCGGCGGCCGTACTCGCCGAGGCGCTCGTCGGGGATCCCACCGACCCGCATCCCAGCGGCGACAGCCGGCGCTCCACCACGGTGCTGGCCCAGTTGCTCGGGCCGTACCGCGCCGTCCACGGCCGCTTCCCCTCCGTACCGGAACTGCGTCAGCTCCTCGACGGGTCGCCCGGGCCCCTCGGCGCCCTGCGCAAGGGGCTGGAGGACGCCGGGCAGGCCTCGCTGCTGCGGGAACTCGACGCACGGGAGCGGCAGTTGGGGCACCCCGGGGATGCCGGCAGTGTCCTCGCCGACCGGGTCGCGCTGCTCGACCGGCCCGCCTTCGCCGGCTTCTTCGACACGTCAGGGCAGTCGCGGCCCTTCTCGCTGCGCGCCCTCGACCACCCGGTGCGGGTCCGTATCGACCTGCCCCAGCGCGGGCACGCCGACGCCTCGCGGATCCTCACGCGGCTCGTGCTCGCGCAGTTCACGGCCAGTGTCGCCGTCCGCGAGGACCGCTCGCTGTTCGCCTGCCTGGTGCTCGACGACGCGACCGGCGCCGTCACCCCGGAAGCCGTCCGGGGCATTCAGCGGCTGCGGTCCGGCAACGCGGGAGCGGTGCTGACCCTGCGCACGCTCGACGACGTGCCCCGGCCACTGCGCAGCCCGCTGCTCGGCGCCATCGGCTGCCGGATGGCGCTGTCCGGGCTCACCCCCTGGGACGGACAGGACTTCGCCGAGGTCTGGGGCAAGGAGTGGATCGAGGCGCGGGACGTCACCGACCGGCAGATCATCGCGGAGACCCCGGCCGGGAAGGCCGTGCACATGCTGCGGCGGGTGATCACCGGGCATGCACCGACCGCCCGGGCCGTCACCGTGCGGCAGGTCGAGCGGGAGCGGTGGTCGGCGTCCGAGCTGGCGCACGGGGTGCCGCCGGGGCACGCGGTGCTGTCACTCACCAGTGTGAAGGGCGAGCACGCGCCGCCCCTGCTGGTGGATCTGCGGGCGCGGGCCGCCGACGGGAGCTGACGGGGGCCGGGGGGCCGGGGCGCGCCGGGTGCGCCCGGAGGCGGGGGTTCCGGCTGTCGGTGGGGGTTCCCGGGCGGGCCGGGGCGTCTGGAGTTACCGTCACCGGGTGACCGTACGGTGAGGCAGAATCGACATAGGCCGTTCATACGTGGCGGCCAAAAGATCACCTGTCCGTGACCGTCGAAGATCCCGTGAAGACCTGAAGGTCCCATGCCCCCCACGCTCGCCTCGCTCGTCCACCACTCCGCACTGAAGCTGACCGTGCGGGCGGGCGAGGACCGCCTGGACGTACCCGTCCGCTGGGCGCATGTCAGCGAGCTCGCCGACCCCGTGCCCTACATGGAGGGCGGGGAGCTGCTGCTGATCACCGCGCTCAAGCTGGACGCGGACGATCCCGAGGTCATGCGGCGGTATGTGAAGCGGCTGGCCGGGGCCGGGGTCGTGGGACTCGGCTTCGCCGTCGGGGTCAACTACGACGAGATCCCGAAGGCGCTGGTCGAAGCCGCGGAGAAGGAGGGGCTGCCGCTCCTCGAAGTGCCCCGGCGCACACCGTTCCTCGCCATCAGCAAGGCCGTCTCCGCCGCGATCGCCGCCGATCAGTACCGTGCCGTGACCGCGGGGTTCGCCGCCCAGCGCGAGCTGACCAAGCAGGCGCTGAGCGGCGGACCCGAAGGGGTGCTCGCCGCGCTCGCCGGGCAGGTCGACGGGTGGGCCGCGCTGTACGACGCGTCCGGCGCCGTCGTCGCCACCGCGCCCGAGTGGGCCGGGCGCCGGGCCGCGCGCATCACCGCCGACGTCGAACGGCTGCGGGAGCGGCCCGCGCCCGCGAGCTCCGTCGTCGGCGGCCCCGGCGGGGACGACCGGATCGAGCTGCACTCGCTCGGCACCGGGCGGCGGCCGCGGGCCGCGCTCGCCGTCGGGACCGCCGCGACACTCGGCACCGCCGAGCGGTACGCCGTGCACTCCGCGATCGCCCTGCTGACCCTCACCACCGAGCGGTCGCGGTCCCTGTACGCCGCCGAGCAGCGGATCGGCGAGGCCGTGCTGCGCATGCTCCTCGCCGGCGAGTCCGACCACGCGCGCGCCGTCGCCGGGGACCTGTACGGCGAACTGCTCGACGCTCCCTTCCGGCTGATCCTCGCGGAGTCCGCGTCCGCGTCCGCCGGGCGTGCCCACGCCGACGGGTATCCGCGGTCGGGCGGCGCCGCCGTCTCCGCCGGTTCCGCCGGCTCGGGCGCCGTGTCCGAGCCGCACGGTGATTCCCTCGCGGGGCTCGCCGAGGTCGTCGAGTCCGCCGCCGCGCGCTCCGGCGAGTCCGTACTTGTCGTGCCCGACGGGGAACGGCTCGTGGTGCTCGCCGTGGACGGGGGTGCGGCCGTCTCCGCCTGCCAGGAGCACGCGGCGGCCCTGGAGGCGGCCCGGGCCGCCTCCAGGGACCAGCCTGCCGGTGAGGAGGGCGAGCTGGTCGTCGGGCTGTCGGCGCCCGCCGGGCCGATCGCCGCGGGTGCCGCGTACAAGCAGGCCGAGCAGGCGCTGTCGGTGGCCCGGCGGCGGGACCGTGCGCTCGTCGAGCACGAGGACCTGGCGGCCGGGTCCGTGCTGCCGCTGCTCGCGGACGACGCGGTGCGGGCCTTCGCGGACGGGTTGCTGCGGGCGCTGTACGAGCACGATGCCACCGGGCGCGGTGATCTCATCGCCTCGCTGCGCGCCTGGTTGTCGCGGCACGGGCAGTGGGACGCGGCGGCCGCCGACCTGGGAGTCCACCGGCACACGCTGCGCTACCGGATGCGGCGCGTCGAGGAGATCCTGGGCCGCTCCCTCGACGACCCCGATGTCCGCATGGAACTGTGGCTGGCCTTGAAGGCTTCGGCTGCGGGGGAGTAGCGCGGTGGCGCTGCCGCTGTTGTCGCGGTGGGGTTGGTGCCGGTGGGGGTCGGTCGTCTTGTGCCGGTGGGTGGGTGGTTCGCCGTCGGGTGGTGGGTGGGTCGGGTCCGTGCCGGTACATCCGCCCGTCGCCCTACCGGCTGTGCTGTCTTCTGGGGG
>NZ_JBHVXW010000018.1:0-199148 GCF_042881375.1 Streptomyces sp. NPDC058274 | reverse complement strand
GCCCCAGACATTCAGGTCTGGGGCCGCCCGGCGTTCGTGTGCCTCTTGCGTGAACATGTGGTGACCGGCGCTCGGACGGAGCGGGAGTGGGGCAGGGGCACGGCGTGGCCGGGAGGCCCGCTGATCGCGCAGGGGACCGCGCGCCTCCAACTCGGCGGGCTTCCCGGGCACGCACGCCCGGCCGGCCGCCGGGCCTGTTTCGACCGCGGCACCCCGTCCCCCGTGCATGCGGCGCGAGGTGCGCCGGGTGCCGCGTCCGGGCGGCCCGTACCACCGCCGCTGATCCGCCGACTCCGTCGAGGCGCGGGACGTACGGCTGGCCGGATCGGGGGCCGGCTGCCGTACGTCCCGCCGCTCCGGGCGCGCCGGCAAGATGAGCGCGCCCGGGTACAGGGACCGACTGCCCGGCCGCATGGACGGCATGCTCGGCCGAACGGCTGACGTCTGCCGTGGGCATGCAAGGGCTGCCGGCGGCCGAGCCTGATCGCCGTTTTCTTCAGGGTGTTGAGACGGCAGACTGCTCGGATGAACTCAGACCTGTATCCCGACTTGGCCGCTGCGGGCGGCCTTGCCCCCGCGCTGGAACTGCTGGCGGCCGACCTTGGTGTGGATCTGACGGTGGCGTCCCAGGACGGAGGTTCGCTCGTCGCGGCGGGCATCGCCTCATCGGTCCCGGAACGCGGGCCGCTGTCTGTCCACGTCGGGGCCGAAAGTCGCCTGTTCGGCGTCCGGGGCTGGAGCCAGGGCATCGAGCTCATCACCGGAGCCACCCCCGAACTGGCAGACGTCGTCAGGGCCGGTGTGGCGTGGGGGGCAGGTGTGCGTGTGCGAGAGCTGACGGCGGAGCTGCCGTTTTTGCACCTCAGCAGGCGCGCCGAGGCCCACGAACGGGGACCGGCCGCAGTGGTGGACCTGCAGTGGCATGCGATGCGGGAAGAGGCGGCGGGAGCGCCGGATTTCCCCGAGTTCGGGGAGCTCGTAGAAGCGGCGCACGCCGTACGGCAGTTGCGGCAGCTCTATGTGTTCTCCAGCCACTGGATACTCGGTTTCAGCTCCTGCACCGGATTCCGGTTCAAGGTCGAGGTCGCCATCGCCCCGTCGCACGGCGGTGGACCGTACCGCGTGCAGAAGCATCCTCACTCCGAGATCATCGGCGAGGCCGCCACGGCTCAGGAGGCCGTCGCCCTGGCGGTGGCCCACCTCCCCGTCGACCTAGGCCCGGCCGTGGCGGGAACCGCCGACTCGGTCCACTGAGACCTGCGAGTTGCAGCAGCACCTTCACCGACAGTGACCGTCCGGGAAGAGGTGGCGGGTGGTTCGACTGTGAGTGGCCGTCGCTCTCGCGCCGAGGAATGGCGGGCCGAGGGGGGGCTTTCCTGGATGGCACCAACTAGGTACCATCGTGGTATGCCATCACTGAACGTGTCCTTCACGGACGAGGAGCTCGAGGGGGTCCGGGCGGCCGCCGCGGCCGACGGGAAGAGTCTGAAGCAGTATCTGCACGACCTCGGGGTCCGGGAGATGCAGCGCAAGCAGTTCGTCGCCGGTGCCAGTGCGTGGGCCGACCGGCTGCGTGGCGAATTCGATGACGCGTTCCCGGACGAGGTGCCGCCCTCGGAGCGGCGCGACGGGGTCGCGGCCGCCTGATGCACCTCTCGGTTGATGTCGCTTGGCTGCTCGACGTCCAGGAGGCCGCCCTCCTCAGCGACGACATGTCGGTCTCGGACTACTCGGCACTCGTGGCGGCCGTCGCCCGGCACAAGACCAAGCTGCCGACCCTGGCCGCGGCCGACCCGGACGCCGCCTGGCGGGCGGCCGCGCTGATGCACACCATCGTGCGCCTGGAGCCGCTCCCGCACCGCAACAGTCTGTTCGCCGCGTTCGTCGCCGCCCAGTACATGGACCAGGCCGGCGAGGGCATCGACCCGCCCTACGGGGGCTTGTCCGACCTCGTCCGCAAGATCCACGAGACCGGGCTCGGCGTCCTCGTCGTCGCCGATCAGTTGCGCTCCTGGAAGGTCTGATCCGGCGGGAGACCATGCCCTGGGACGGGAGACTCCATTCGGTCAAGGCGCGGCCAGTACCCTTGCGGCGTGACGATGCACAAGGCCGTCGGCTTGAATGTCGACTTGATGATCGAGGACCTCAGGACACTCGTCGAAGTCGAGTCTCCGTCGCGCGATCCGGACGCGTTGAGGGCATCGGCCAAAGCCGTCGCCTCCGTCATCGAGAGCCGCCTGGGCGGGCAGGCCACACTCGTGGAGAGCGAAGCCGGGCCGCACGTTCACTGGTCGGGCGGCGGCGATCCCCGCGTGCTGATCCTCGGTCACCATGACACCGTGTTCCCGCTGGGCACCCTGGAGCGTCGACCGTTCAAGGTCGCGGACGGGCGCGCGACCGGCCCCGGCGTCTTCGACATGCTCGGCGGTGTGGTGCAGGCCGTCCACGGCCTGGCGACGCTCGACGACCGTTCGGGCGTCGAGATCCTGGTGACCGCCGACGAAGAGGTCGGCTCCCTCTCCTCGCGCGCGCTCCTCGAAGAGCGAGCCCTTGCCTGCGGCGCCGTCCTGGTGCTCGAAGGCGCCGCTGACGGCGGAGGCCTGAAGACCGGCCGCAAGGGCTGCGGCACGTTCCAGGTCTCCGTCGCGGGCAGGGCGTCACACGCAGGCCTCGAGCCCGCGGCCGGGGTCAACGCCCTGATCGAAGCGGCACACCAGGTACTGGCCATCGCAGCCCTGAGCCGACCGGACATCGGCACGACGGTCACCCCGACTGTCGCGTCCGCGGGCACCCTGGACAACGTCGTCCCCGCGGAGGCGACCGTCGTCGTCGACGTCAGGGTCGAGTCGACCGAAGAGAAGCAACGCATCGAATCCGCGTTCGCGGCACTGGCTCCGCATCTCGACGGGGCCGAGATCTCGGTTCGGGGTGCGGTCAGCCGGCCCCCGATGCCCGAGTCGGCGTCGGCCGGACTCTTCACGGTGGCCAAGGGTCTGCTCCCCGGCCTCGAAGGCAAGGCCGTCGGCGGCGGGAGTGACGGCAACTTCACGGCCGCCCTGGGTGTGCCGACGCTCGACGGACTGGGAGCGGTAGGCGGCGGCGCCCATGCCGACCACGAGTACGTGGTGATCGACGCCATGACCGAGCGGGCCAACCTCCTGGCCGGCCTGGTGAACGCGCTTCGCAACGCCTAGGGAGCGGCCGTCCCTTCGCTGCCGTCGCAGACTCCCTTGCTCACCAGCGGGAACAGCCGCAGCCGCTCCCCTTTCACTTCAGGTGCCGGCCGAAGAACCGGTTCCCGTCCGCCAACCGCCAACCGCCAACCGCCAACCGCCGACGGCCGGCGGGCGAGTCCTTCACACGCGGGCTCGCGTAGGGACTGTCAGAAGTCGTCGGCCGGCCGGCGCGGTCCCGGAATGCTTCGGCGGACGACCTGACGCGGATCCGCCCTGCGGAGCCGGGGCTGGTCGTCCTGCTGGGAGTTGGGCCCCCGCGCGCGTCGCCAATCCGGCGTCGAGGAGCACGCGTCGCACCACTCGTCACACGCCCCGTCCGCCAACTCCCCGCAGTTCTTCCCCGTGTGATGGATCGTCAACGCCAAGAAGGCGCTGCAGTGCCGCCCCAGGGTGTATTCAAGTCCGATGAGGAATTTCATCCCTCTGTAGTGCTCGCCAGAGCTCGAGGCACACGCACCCAAACGGGTGCAGGACGGGGATGGAACGCATGACCGCATCGCATCCCCGGGCCGCCTTCGAGGCTTCCGGCCGGTCTACTCCTCGACAGCCATCTCGCCCAGCAGCGACCAGTCGTCCTGGGGGATCTTCATGTTCACGATGCGAGGTGTCGCGGCCAGGTGGCGCGGGAGGGTCTGCTGCGCGGTCTTGAAGTGGGCCGACTGGACATGGGCCGCGCCGGCGTCGTCGTCGCGGAAGGCTTCGACGAGGACGTACTCCGTCGGGTCCTCGATGCTCCGCGACCAGTCGAAGGACAGACAGCCGGGCTCGGCGCGGGTGGCCGCGGTGAAGTCGGCGGCGATGTCCGGCCACTGGTCCGCGTACTCGGGGCGGACGAGGAACTTGGCGGCAATAAAGATCATGAGAACTCCTTGGGTACGTGTCGAGTCATTCTGCAACGCGGCCTCGGCGGGCGTCGCCCGGCGCCGTGACCTGGACGACGGCATTGTGCCGAGGACAACACATCCGAACGGTGACGGCGACTCAACGGCCAGAGGCCAGTGGCCAGAGGCCAGAGGCCAAAGGGCACAGGGCACAGGGCAAAGGCCAAAGGGCAAAGGCCAAAGGCAAAAGGAGAAGGCCAAAGGGCGGCCCGTACGTCGTCGAGTCGCGCGGGTCATGGATTCCGGACGCGGAACGAACCGTGCCCAGGCGGAGGCCGCGATCACCCGATGTCGACCACCCGTGCCCACGCGGGCGGCGAGTCGGGGACGTAGTCGGGGTCGTCCTCGTCCCACGACCTGTTCCCGTACTGCCGCGGAAAGAGACCCACCACCGTCCGGCACGGCGGCTGCGTGGCCGGCCATGGCGTCTGGCCGTCGGTGAGGACCACGACGACGTCGGGGCGGGGCCGGCCGCGGAGGGCCCTGGTGAAGCCCGCGCGCAGATCCGTACCCCCTCCGCCCATCAGCTGAATTCCCTCGGCACGGCACAGCGGGTGGGCGACCCGGGCCGCCGCATCGCACGACACCACGGTGACCAGGTCGCGACGGCCGCCCACGGCACGGGAGATCGCGGCAACCTCCAGGATCGCGCTGCCGAGTTCGGTGTCACTGACCGAGGCGGACGTGTCGATGACGACGGAGACCCGGGGTGGCCTGCGCCGCAGGCTGGGCAGCACCGCGCCGGGTACCCCGGCAGAACGGCGCGACGGCCGGCCGTAGGTGTAGTCGTCGCCCGCGCCGGGACCGGAGGCCGCCGAGCGGACCGCCGCGCCCAGCAGCGCCCGCCACGGCTGCGGCGGGTGGAACGCCTCCGCCGCCCACCGCTTCCACCCCTTCGGCATGTGCCCGGGGCGGGCGGTGATGCCTTGCGCCACCCGGAACCGGACCGCGTCCTGCTCCTGCTCGCTGAGGCCGTGCGCGCCGTCCGGCCCCAGCTCCCACTCCCGTGTCAGTCCGTCCGCGCCGCTGCCACAGTCCAGCCAGGCCATGCCCTGGGTACGCGGCTCGAGCCCGAACCGGCGCAGGTAGTCCTCCATGAGCTGCCCCGCCGGCAGCCCCAACGCCTGCGGTTCGACGGCGCCTTCGGGGCGGAGCAACCCGTCTCCGAAGGCGTCGTCATTGATCTCGAAGTCCGCGGCGATGTTCATCCGCAGCCGCTCCCCGGGCCCGGTCAGTCCGCGCTCCCGCGCGACCCGGTCGCTGCGCCCGTGGTGGTCGCGCAGCAGGTGCGACACCTCGTGCACCCACACGCCGGCCAGGTCCTCCACCGGCATCCGGTCCACGAACGCCGGTGAGACGTAGCACCGCCAGTACCGGTCGACCGACATCGTCGGCACCAGCCGTGACTCGACGGTGTGCAGGGCGAACAGGGCCGTCGCCAAGTAGGGGCGGGCCCGGGCGGCGTGCAGGCGGGCGGCGAACAGCTTGTCGAGGTCCAGGGTCCCCGGCGCTTCGGCGGTCATCGGCCGGTCTTGGCGGCGACGGAGGTACGGGCGGCGGCCTGGTCCGCTCGCCGGGACAGCGACACCGCTCCGGCGAGTTTGTCGATCGACGCCGGGACGTCCCATTCCTCCTGGCGAAGCGTGGCGAGGGTGTTCGCGGGGACGACCACCAGATCGGGGGCACCGGTCTCCACCGCCCGGACCAGGACCGCCCATGCCGCGTCCCAGCGGGACTTCTCCGGGTTCTTGCGGATCGCCTCCACCACGCCGTCGAGCACGGCCTGGCGCAGATCCCCTCGCTGGGGCAGTTCGGCCGCCGCGGGGTCGGCGAGCAGCACCTCGGGGTCCGGGAGGTCCATACGATCCAGGCTCGCCAGCAGCTCGAACCCGGGCCCGTCTCCCACTGTGCCCCTGACCAGCTGGGACAGTACGTCGCTGGAGGACCCGGCCGCGGTCGCGAAGGCGATCAGGCACAGCGTCATCTCCCAGCTTCGGGGTGACGGCCAGGGGCCGCCCCGGCGGGTCTCCGTGGTGGGCAGCTGGTGTACGAGTCCGGGGCGGGCGGCCAGGAGCCCGCACACCGCGCGGCGGGCGAAGTCCACGGCCTCGGACAGCTTCCCCGGGTCGAGCACCGGCAGTGTGGCCCGCGGCCAGGTGCCGCCGAGTCCGCGTACGACGACGTCGTGGTCGTGGGTCCACTGGAGATGAACGAACCGGTTGGCCAGCGGTGGGCTCAGCTCCCAGCCGTCGGCAGCCGAGGACCGAGGGTTGGCGGCGGCCACGATCCGTACGCCGGGCGGGAGTTGGAGGGCACCGATCCGGCGTTCGAGGACGACGCGGAGCAGGGCGGCCTGAACGGCCGGTGCCGCGGTGGACAGTTCGTCAAGGAACAGCAGTCCCCGGCCGGCCCGTACCAGGCGCACGGCCCAGTCCGGCGGGGCCATCGGGACGCCCTGTTCGGCGGGATCATCCCCGACGACGGGCAGACCCGAGAAGTCGGACGGTTCGTGCACACTCGCGATCACTGTGGTCAGCGGGAGGTCCAGAGCCGCGGCGAGCTGTGTCAGGGCCGCGGTCTTGCCGATTCCCGGCTCACCCCACAGGAGGACGGGCAGGTCGGCGGCCACGGCCAGCGTCAGGGCTTCGAGTTGGGTGTCGGGGCGTGGTTCGGTGGTCGCGTCGCGCAACAGGGTCAACAGGTGCCCAGCGACGTCGAGTTGGGATACGTGTGTCGGGTCGGAGAGGGCGGCGGTAGGAGCGAGCGGGGTGTACGTGGGCATGTGTGATCACCTTTGGATTCGTCGTTGGGCATGTGCGTGAGTGCGTGAGTGCGTGCGTGCGTACGTGCCGGCGGGTGCGTGAGGCGCGGGCCCCTCCGCACGCGGGACGTAGGCTTCTTGGGGCCCTGCGCGATTGCGTGGTGCGGAGGTGAACGGTCGCGGGACGCGAGACCCTCGTCGGGTCAGCGGGCGATCGCGTGGCGCGGATGTGAGCGCTGGGTACGGGGACGGCGCCGGTCCAGGTGGGTACGGTCAGGTCCGTTTCCGGTCAGCCCCGACCGGTACAGCCCGTAGGTGATCCGCCGTAGCGCGGCCGCCTCCAGTTCGTCCCGCAGCGCGCCGGTGCGCAGCAGCGCGTCAGGGCCGAGCAGGCCTTCGACGACGGCGAGCGCCCCGGCGGTGTCGCCGTGGTCCAGGCGTTCGCGGACACCCGTGAGGCAGTCCGGACGGCGATGCGCCTCGTCGATGGCCCGCAGGCAGGGGAGCGGAGTACCGGTCAGCGCGGCCAGCAGCTCCTCCCGGCGGATCTCGGCCGGGTCATGGTCCAGCGGGGCCAGCACCCCGTTGACCAGGCCGATCCGGTGCGGGGCTCCGCGGCACATCACCAGGTGTGGTTGTCCCGCCCGCTGTGCCGCACGCTCGGCAGGCCCGGACCGGCCGGCGGCCGTAAGGCCCCTGGCGCCCGTCGACTGATCCGGTACGAGCGCCGAGGCGACCAGCGGATGCAGCCGGTCGGCCTCGATCGAACCGCCGCGGAGCAGTTCCAGGTCGGGCAGCACCCACGTCGCCGCATCCGGCAGGAGGGGCAGCCTGACGGCTCCGCCGTCTCCGGGCGCCGCCGCGATCCGCAGGGCCGGCGGCCCTGCGCCGTCCCGGCCCCGATCAGGGTCCAGGTCCAGGATCAGCCGATGCCGCGCCCCGACGCGCACGGCAACGGTACCTGCGCGCCGCCCTCCGGCGCCGAGGACGATCGCCGCCTCGGCCGCCCAACGGTCAACTGCGCAGAGGTGCCCCCACGGCTCCGACCCCGCCAACTCGGTATCCAGCACAGGGCGTTCGCCGGCGGGCGGCCGGGCCCCGCACCGGATCCGCAGCTCATCGGTCCTGCGCGCGTCCCACAGGTGCCGGTGCAGGTCGAGGCGGAAACGCGGGTGGGGACGGGGGCGCGGGTGACGCGCGGTGCCGGTCCAGGAGTCGGTTCCGTCCCACAGCGCGAGGCTGATCCGCTGACCGGCGTCCGCCCAGGCCGGCGGAGTCCGCACCACGAGATACAGCGGACTCGTGCCGTCGCGCCCGTCGGCCTCGTACCGGGCCAGGGCGATGGTCAGGCCGGGCCGCAACAGCCCGGCGGGGCCGATCCTCGGCATGTGCCAGCGCAGCAAGTCAGGGGCCAACTGGCGGAGATCGGCCCGGAGTCGGGACGCCAGGTGCCGGCCATGGATACGGGCCACGGCACGAAGGCTGAGATCGACATCGACGCCCGCGGCGGCGCACGCCCCCGCCCAGTCCCCGGCACGACGGCGGGCGGTCGCGGTCTCGATCATGGACGGCGGCACGGCGAACTCGCGCACGCGCAGCCAGAAGGAAAGGCGGAAATCCCTGTGCGCGGTCTCAGTGAGCATCAGCACTCACCTTGCGCGGACGGGACCCCCGATCTGTCATCAGAATGAGTCGTCATCGCGGCGAGCATAGCGTTCGGTCACTCGGTCTGCCAGAGGTTTCCGACCGAGGTGCCGATCACCCAACTCCGCGGATCTGACGGGACGTACGGAGTGAGGTGCCCCTTCTCATCGGCGTAGGCCCGCGGCCGTGGATCGCCCCGCAAGTCGGGATCCGTCACGGCGCTACCAATGGGCCCGGCCGCTGACGGCTCCCGCTTCGACGAGGAGGGCGACGGTCTCGGGATGGGGGCCGTTGGTAGCCCACTTCAGGGGCGAGAGGCCCGTGCCGTGATCTTCGCGAAGGTTCGGATCGGCGCCGTACGCGAGGAGCGCGCGCACCGTCTCGGTGTGTCCCCAGCACGCGGCCGCGCACAGAGGGGTGCCCTGGTCGCCGTGTCCGCTCTCCGTGTCGGCAGTGGCCCCGGCCGCGAGGAGCAGACGGGCGATCTCGGCCGCTCCGTGGACGGATGCCGAATACAGCGGGGTGGTGCCCTCGCGGTCCGCTCGCCGGGGGTCGGCCCCGGCCCGCAGCAACGCCTTCGCGCGAGTGGTGTCACCCAGCAGTGCCGCTGTGACGAGGGCCCGGGAGAGTTTCTTGCGCTGTCGCTGGTTCATGGGTGCGGAGGTTAGCCACGGGGTGGGCGGCCGGACCAGCCATTTCCGCCGGGCGTTGGCTCAGAAGAGTCACAGGAGACGTACAGCGATCTCACATGAACGGCTCGCACTCTTGAGTCAGCTGCCTGAGTGAGAGGTGTTCCCACATGAACGATCACGACGTCACAGGCCCGGACGAGCCCACTCCCGCTCGCCCCGATGACACGGCGACGACAGAGCCGACGGCCGCCGGAACCCCAGCCGCCGCGAAGGTACGGCGACTGCTGCCGAGCACGAGAAGGGGACGGGTCGCGGCCGCTGCGATGCTGTGTGCGGTGATCGGACTCACCGCCGCCTGTTCCTCCACGTCGGCAACAGCCACATCGCCCTCGTCATCCGCCACGTCACCCTCGGCGACCAGCAGTGCGCCCGCCGGGGGACCCAAGAGCGGCGGCGGGGGCTCCAACGCCCGGTCCGGACCGGCTGCCGGGGGAGCGGTCGGCACGGTCGACAGCGTCTCCACGTCGGGCTTCACCCTGTCCACGGCAACGGGCCAGAAGGTGACCGTCAAGGAGGCGTCCTCCACGACCTACAAGAACGGCACGAGCTCGACCACGTCGAGCGCGGTCAAGGCGGGCGACAGCGTCCTCGTGCTGGGGACGACGGATTCCACCACGATCACGGCCACGCAGGTCACCGTGCAGCCCAACGGCGACGGCGGATCCGCGACGTCCTCGGCGGCAGGGGTGGTCCCCTTCAAGCAGGGTTCGGCGTCCGAGTCCAAGCAGGTCGGCCAGATCCCGGCGAACTACAGCGAGGGCGACGGGACGGTCGTCAGCGGAACGGAAGCGAACAAGGCGACGGAAGCCGCCCTCGCCGCCTACCCGGGTGGCGTCGTCGACCGGGTGGTCAAGCTCAGCAACGGCGAGTACGAGGTCCACAACATCGGCGTCAACTGGCCCCACCACGTCTTCGTCGACCAGGACTTCAAGGTGGTCGGGGCCTACTAGCTGGTAAGGAGCCGGTACCGCCATACCCGGTCGCGGTCGGCGAAGGGCGTCCGTAGCGACCGGCGTCACCTCTCCGGCGTAACCGAGGCACCGTAAGGCGCCCGGCACGAGTGCCCGCTCCACGGTCGGGCCGACGGGCGCCACCGTCCTCGGAGCGTCCGGCCCCCGGGGCTGACCAGAGCCTCCCGGACTACTGTGCTGATGCATGAGGACCTGGTTGCTGCTCGATGCCGTGCCCCGCCTCATCGGCGCCGTGGTCCTCGGCGCTGCGGCCGCCGTGGTTGTCGCGGTGACGACCGACCTGGATCTGGGGGTGCTGGCCGGGATCGCCGTGACCGAACTGCTCTTCGTCCTGGCGGGCTGGACGGTGCTGTGGCCCATGGACGCCACGGCCACTCACCGCAATGCGCGGCGGGAGGACTTCCGGCCCGTCACCGAGGAAATCGTCGTCGTCGTGGTGGCCCTGTGCGGGCTGTTCGCCATCGTGCTGCTGCTCCTGCGCAACGAGTCCGACAACGACCACGTCGCCGCCGCGACCGCCCTGTGCGGGGTGTTCATGGCCTGGGCCGCGCTGCATCTGATGTACGCCGCCCGCTACGCCTACGTGTACTACGAGGACGAGGGCGGGATCGACTTCAATTCGCACCGACCTCCGGCTTACCGGGACTTCTTCTACTTCAGTTACAACCTCGGCATGACCTATCAGGTGTCCGACACCGACGTCTCGAGTTCCACGGTCCGCGCGGTCGTGCTCCGGCACTGCCTGCTGTCCTACGTCTTCGGCACCAGCATTCTCGCCACGGCCATCAACCTCGTCGTCGGCCTGGTCAGCGGCTGACGGCACTCGACAGCTCCCGCCTGTTTCCGGGGGTGGCGCTCCGGCACCGTCCTGCCTCGAACTCGCGCGGTTGTCCACGGGACGCAGCAGGATGGGGAACGGAACCGGCGGCAGGCCGGCTGCGGCCGTGCCGGATACATCCGCGTCGCATGAGGAGGCCCACTCGTGGTTGAGTCACAGACGGTGATCGCCCCACCGGCCAGGGCCACCATCTTCCTCGTGGTCACCGTCACGCCGGGTCACGAGGACACGGTCCGTGATCTCTTGGAGGACGTCTCGGGGCTGCGCCGTTCCGTCGCCTTCCGCGCACCCGGCGAAGAGCTCAGCTGCGTCGTGGGCATCGGATCTGCTGCGTGGGACCGGCTGTTCAGCGGACCGCGGCCGCGGGAACTGCACCCGTTCGTGGAGCTGGCCGGTGAGCGCCACCGGGCACCGGCCACGCCGGGAGACCTCCTGTTCCATGTGCGGGCCCGCCGCATGGACCTCTGTTTCGAGCTCACCCGGCTGCTCGCCGAACGGCTCAGCGGCGCGGTCACGGTGGTCGACGAAGTCCCGGCGTTCAAGTACTTCGACGAGCGCGACCTGCTCGGATTCGTCGACGGCAGCGAGAACCCCGAAGGGCAGCTCGCGGTCAATGCCGTGTACATCGGCCACGAGGACCCCGGCTTCGAGGGCGGCAGCTACGTGATCGTCCAGAAGTATCTGCACGACATGGCGGCGTGGACCGCCCTGCCGTCGGAGGAACAGGAGAGGGTCATTGGGCGGACGAAGCCGGCCAACGTCGAACTCCCCGACGACGTCAAGCCCGCCGACTCCCATGTCGCCCTCACCACGATCACCGACGAGGACGGCAACGAACGCAAGATCATGCGAGAGAACATGCCGTTCGGCAGCGTCGGCGACGGCGCTTTCGGCACGTACTTCATCGGATACGCGCGCACCCCGGACGTGACCGAGCACATGCTGCGGAACATGTTCCTCGGCGACGGCGACGCCTCGTACGACCGCATTCTCGACTTCTCGACGGCGATGACCGGATGCCTGTTCCACGTACCGACCGTCACGTTCCTCGACGACCTTCCCGAGGCTCCCGGCGGCAGGAACGCGGCGGACGGTTCTGCTTCCGCCTGAGCGGGCCCTCGGATTCCGCTGGGTCCGGCGACGGTGGTCGTTCAACGCGGAACCACGCCGAATCGCGTCGCTCTGTGATGTGTGGAAGCGTGGATGGCCAGAGTTCACGACGCAGAGCTGTGTCCTGTTCATGCGGGAGGTTGCCATGTCCTCGAAGCGACGCCGGAAGAAGAAGGCCCGCCGCAAGCACGCCGCGAACCACGGCCGACGGCCCCAGTCCTAGGTCCGCTCCTAGGCGCGCTCGCAGACCAGCTCCCAGGCCAAGAGGGTGACTCTCCTGAACGCCTCCCACCACGTCTCCCATGACGAGCAGGCAGGGCCGGAGCCCCCAGTGGGGCCCGACCCCAAGGGCGAACCCGACTTCCACCCGTACCGTCACCCGGCCGCGGGATGGGGTGCGGCCAAGAGCGTGAGCCGCGTTCTGGCGCGCGAGCGAGCCCTCGTGGACGGGCCGCGGTCGATCATGCGGATGAACCACGAGGGCCGTGGCTTCGACTGCCCGGGATGTGCCTGGCCCGACGACACCAAGGGCCTGCATCTCGACATCTGCGAGAACGGCATCAAGCACGTCACCTGGGAGATGACGCGCAAGCGGGTCGGCCGCGAGTTCTTCGCCGCCCACTCGGTCACGGAGCTGTTCGGCTGGAGCGACTTCGACCTCGAGGACCAGGGGCGGCTCACCGAACCGATGGTCTACGACCCGGAGTCCGACCACTACGTCCCGATCAGCTGGCGCGACGCGTTCGGGCTGGTCGGCAGTACCCTGCGCGGACTCGACCAGCCGAACCAGGCGGCCTTCTACACCTCCGGCCGCCTCGGCAACGAGGCCACCTTCCTCTATCAGCTGATGGCCCGCGAACTGGGCACGAACAACCTTCCCGACTGCTCGAACATGTGCCACGAGGCCAGCGGTCGCGCGCTGCGCGCGTCCCTGGGCACCGGCAAGGGGACCGTCGACCTCAAGGACTGGGAGGCCACCGACGCCCTGTTCATCATGGGTGTCAACGCCGCCTCCAACGCGCCCAGGATGCTCACCGCGCTCGCCGAGGCATACCGGCGCGGCGCGCAGGTCGTGCACATCAACCCGCTGGTCGAGGCGGCCGCCACCCGCACCATCGTGCCGCACGACTTCACGGACATGGCCCTCAACAAGGCGACCCGGACCAGCACGCTGAACGTGCAGCCCCGCATCGGCGGGGACATGGCACTGGTGCGCGGCATGGCCAAGGCGGTGCTGGAACAGGCCAGGACCGACCCCAAGGCCTTGGACCAGGAGTTCATCGACCGCCACACGGCGTACTTCGAGGAGTACCGGGCGGTGTGCGAGGCCACGTCCTGGGAGGAGATCGAGCGGCAGTCCGGTGTCGGCCGCGACGACATCCTCAACGTGGCGCGGGTGTACCGCGACGCCGACCGCAGCATCGTCAGCTGGTGCCTGGGCGTCAGTCAGCACGAACACGGCGTCGACACCGTGCGGGAGATCGTCAACCTCCTTCTGCTGCGCGGCAATCTGGGCCGGGAAGGTGCCGGGCCGTCGCCGGTGCGAGGGCACAGCAACGTCCAGGGCAACAGGACCTGCGGCATCGATCACCGGCCCGCCCAGGAGTTCCTGGACCGCCTGGCCGACGTCTGCAGGATCGACCCGCCCCGCGAACACGGTCTCGACACGGTCGGCACCATCCAGGCGATGCAGCGCGGTGAAGTGAAGGTGTTCGTCGGCATGGGCGGCAACTTCGCCCTGGCCGCGCCCGACACCCCGTACACCTATGAGGCCCTGCGCAGGTGCGATCTCACCGTGCAGGTGAGTACCAAGCTGAACCGCAGCCATCTCGTCCACGGCAGCCGGGCGCTCATCCTGCCGTGCCTGGGCCGGACCGAGAAGGACCACCAGCGCGGCGGCATCCAGAGCACCTCGGTCGAGGACTCGATGAGCATGGTCCACCTGTCCGTCGGCATGAAGCGCCCCGCCTCCAAGCACCTGCTGTCCGAGCCCGCCATCATCGCCGGCATCGCCCGCGCCGCCCTCCCGGACAGCGCCACCCCGTGGGAGTGGTACATCGAGGACTACGACCGGGTCCGCGACACCATGGCCCAGGTTCTCGACGGGTTCGAGGACTGCAATCGCCGGGTGCGCCTGCCGCTCGGGTTCCGTATCAAGCAGCCGGCCCGCGAACTGGTCTTCCTCACTCCGTCGGGACGCGCCGAGTTCTCCACGGCCCCGCTGCCCGACGTGGTCCCGGCCCCGGGCACGCTGGCACTGGGCACCATGCGCTCCCACGACCAGTGGAACACGACCATCTACTCCGACAACGACCGCTACCGGGGCATCAAGAATCTGCGCACGCTCGTCTTCATGAACCAGGACGACATGCGGGAACGCGGTCTCTCCGAGTTCGACCCGGTCGACATCACCAGCACCGCCAAGGACGGCAGCCTGCGCCACCTCGACGGCTACCTCGCGGTCCCGTACGACATCCCGCGCGGCTGCGCGGCCGGCTACATGCCGGAGATGAACGTGCTGTGCGCGATCGGTGACTACAGCGCCCAGAGCGACCAGCCACTGATGAAGCACATCAAGGTCACCATCACCCCGGCCGCCTGAGCGGCACCGGAGGCCCCCGGAAAACGTACGGCGACCAGATCGTTTGCCGCTGCCCGCGCCGGCACAGGACCCGCTGTCACGCCCCTCGCCCGGTGCGCCCCCAAGGTGTCCCGTGCAGAAGGCACCCCCTGCATGATCAAAAAGAGGAGGGCGTTAACATCTGAGCACCGCCTAGCTCGAAAGATAAACCTGTGACTGTCAACGATGACTCGTTCACCAACTGGAAGAACCGCGAAGAAATCGCGGAGTCGATGATCCCCATCATCGGGAAGCTGCACCGGGAGCGGGACGTCACGGTCCTGTTGCACAGCCGTTCCTTGGTGAACAAGTCGGTGGTCAGCATCCTCAAGACCCACCGATTCGCCCGGCAGATGGCCGGTGAGGAGCTCTCGGTCACCGAGACGCTGCCGTTCCTGCAGACCCTCACCACGCTCGACCTCGGCCCCTCCCAGATCGACATCGGGATGCTCGCCGCGACGTACAAGGCCGACGACCGCGGTCTCTCGGTGGCGGAGTTCACCGCCGAGGCCGTCATCGGTGCCACGGGTGAGAACAAGATCGAGCGCCGTGAGCCGCGCGACGTCGTCCTCTACGGGTTCGGCCGCATCGGGCGCCTGCTCGCCCGTCTGCTGATCGAGAAGGCCGGCTCCGGCAACGGCCTGCGGCTGCGTGCCATCGTCGTCCGCAAGGGCGGTGGCCAGGACATAGTCAAGCGTGCCTCGCTGCTGCGCCGCGACTCCATCCACGGCCAGTTCCAGGGCACGATCACCGTCGACGAGGCGAACAGCAAGATCATCGCCAATGGCAACGAGATCAGGGTGATCTACTCCGACGACCCGACGGCGGTGGACTACTCGTCCTACGGCATCAAGGACGCCATCCTCATCGACAACACCGGCAGGTGGCGCGACCGCGAGGGGCTGTCGAAGCATCTGCGTCCCGGTATCGCCAAGGTCGTCCTGACCGCACCGGGCAAGGGTGATGTCCCGAACATCGTCCATGGCGTCAACCACGACATGATCAAGCCGGACGAGCAGATCCTGTCCTGCGCCTCGTGCACCACCAACGCGATCGTGCCGCCGCTGAAGGCCATGGCGGACGAGTACGGCGTCCTGCGCGGTCACGTGGAGACCGTCCACTCGTTCACCAACGACCAGAACCTGCTGGACAATTACCACGATTCCGACCGGCGCGGCCGCTCGGCGCCGCTCAACATGGTGATCACCGAGACGGGCGCCGCCTCCGCGGTGGCCAAGGCGCTGCCCGACCTCGAGGCCAAGATCACCGGTAGTTCGATCCGCGTCCCGGTGCCGAACGTCTCGATCGCGATCCTCAATCTGCGGCTCGCCCGCGAGACCACGCGTGAGGAGGTCCTCGACTACCTCCGCAACGTGTCGCTCACCTCGCCGCTCAAGCGTCAGATCGACTTCATCAGCGCCCCCGACGCGGTCTCGAGCGACTTCATCGGCTCGCGCCACTCCTCGATCATCGACGCCGGCGCGCTCAAGGCCGAGGGCGACGACGCGATCCTCTACCTGTGGTACGACAACGAGTTCGGCTACTCCTGCCAGGTCATCCGCGTGGTCCAGCACGTCTCCGGAGTGGAGTACCCGACGTACCCGGTGCCCGTGGCCTGATCCCCGCCTTCCGTCGTACGACTGCCGCTCGCGAGCTCAGCGGCTGCCGCGGTGTCCGCCCTGGGCGAGGGCGGGCACCGCGGCTTCGTCGATTCCCAGCCGTTGCGGGCCGACCGGCCGCGCGGACGTCCTTGCCGCTCCGACGTCTGGGACCTCGTCCAGGTTGTACGCGAATAAGCGGATTGCCTGCCGTGTGGTGGTGCGCTTGTATCGCGGTGGGGCTCGGTGCGGGCCGGGGTGACAGGTTCCGGGGGAGCCGTCCAGGGCTGCGGTCGCCGCCAACTGGGGCGCGCTGAACGGCGGTTCGGGCACCGCTGTCACGTACCGGACGGCATGTACGGCGCACCGACGTCCCTCCCGCACGCTTCACACCGAGCCGAAACGGGGATCCACCATGCGCACCAAGCAGAGAGTCCTGACCGGGCTGTTGCTGTCCGCCGCACTGGGCATGACGGGCTCACTCCCGGCCCACGCGGAGGCGGACCCGGAGCTGCCCGTCACCGAGCGGATCAGCACGGCCTACGACGGCGCGCAGCTGGACCGGCCGTCCCACGACCCGGAGATGGGGGAGGGCCGCGTCACCGCCTTCACCACCGACGAACCCTCCGGACCGAACGGCGCCGGCGCACTGCCCGGCGTGTTCATCAACGCGCAGAGCGTCGACGAGGTCAGCTACGGCGCGGACGGGCCGTCGTACGACGGTGCGCCCTGCTCCAGCGGCCGTATGGTCGGCTTCGTGTCCGAGTCCACGACGCTGGACTCCCGCCCGCACCCCGACCACCGGCCGCGCGTCTGCATCCGCAACCGTTCGGTCGGCAAGCTTACGGGCCTGCACAGCTATCAGGGCGTGGAGTTCACGTCGATGGGCCGGCCCAGGGTGGATCCCAGCTGCCAGTGGATCACGTTCACCGCCACACTGCCGGCGACCGACACCGACCCGGCGCCACAACCCCGCGTCTACCGCTTCAAGTTCAACGGCGGCACGACCGACCTGGTGAGCGAGGCCTCGGACGAACCGGCGGACAACGCGTCGATCAGCCACAACGGGCGGTACGTCGCCTATGAGCAGGGCGGGGACATCTACGTCCGCGACCTGGACACCGGCGGCCTGGAGAAGGCCAGCGTGGCCCGCAACGGCGGCGCGGCCAACGGCGGGTCGTCGGCGCCCTCACTCAGTGCCGACGGACGTCGCGTCGCCTTCGATTCACGGGCCTCCAACCTCGCGCCCGGCGACAAGAACCGTGCCACCAACGTCTTCGTCCGTGACCTCGACTCAGGCACGACGACCCTGGTCAAGGGCGCGCACAAGAAGGACTGCACAGCGCAGGCGGCCCTCTCCGGTGACGGCACCCATGTCGCCTTCACCTCGGGGAGGAGCTCGGGCAAGAGGCCCGCTCCTGCCGTGTATCTGCGCGAACTGGCCACCGGTGACACGCAGTTGATCAGCACCGACCGCGATGGCCGGCGCAATGACCTCGCGGCCGGGGAGCCCTCGGTCAACGCGGACGGCACCGTCGTCGCGTTCGCCTCCGCGTCACCCGACCTGGTGGCGGGCGACACCAACGGAGTGTCGGACATCTTCCTGCGGACGGTTCGGTAACAGGGCAACGGGGGCGGAACGCCGGAGACCGAACCGAACCGGCCAGGACGGCGGCCCGCGCGTGGGCCGATGTCCTGGCCGGCGGGTGTCTGCGTACCGTGCGGCAGCGGCTGAAAAGCGCCTGCGAACGGGACGAACGTCCAGCAAGCAAGAGTCAATTCGAGCCGTTGTGTTGTTGGATCCATGACAAGGCGGCCTCCGTGGTGTCAGTCTGATCTTCGCGTGTTCACCATTCCTTCACCCCCCACCTCGCGCGTTGCCGAGTTCGGACGCCTGGCGTCGCTCAGGGCAGCGCTCCTTCTTGCTCAGCGCCCTCCTCCTGGTCCCGCGCGCCCTCCTCGCCCCGTCGTCGGCGCGCCCCCTGGCCTGCACCACAGGCCTTCTGTCGTAGAAGGAGAAGCCCTTGCTCCCCCCTCACCGCTCCTCGCACCGGCGCAGATACACGGCAGCACTGGCCCTCACCGCGGCCGGCACCCTGCTCGCCGCCGGCTTCCAGGCCGACGTCGCCTCCGCGGCCCCCAAGGGCCGTGACAATGCCAAGATCGTCGCCAAGCCGCGGGCCGGTGCGGCCCCGGCGAAGCTGTCCGCGGCCAAGCACGCCGCGCTCCTGAAGAGCGCGACCGCCGCGGTCGGCACCACCGCGAAGCGCCTCGACCTCGGCTCGAAGGAAAAGCTGATCGTCAAGGACGTGTCGAAGGACGCGGACGGCACCACACACACCCGCTACGAGCGCACCTACGCCGGTCTGCCGGTCCTCGGCGGCGACCTGGTCGTCCACGTCAAGGACGGCCGCAGCACGGTGTCCGAGGCCAGCAGGGCCACCATCAAGGTGGCGACCACCTCACCCGGCATCACCTCGAAGACCGCCGCGCGCAAGGCAGTTGACGCCGCCGAGCGAGCCGACGCGAAGCGTCCCGCGGTCGACGGCGCCCCCCGGCTCGTCGTCTGGGCCGGCGGAACCAAGCCTGTGCTGGCCTGGGAGGCGGTGGTCGAGGGCATGCAGCACGACGGCACCCCGAGCGAGCTGCACGTCATCACGGACGCCACCTCGGGCAAGCACGTCTTCGACTTCGAGGCTGTGCGCACGGGAACGGGCACGGGGCAGTACAGCGGGTCGGTGTCGGTCGGCTCGACGCCGTCCGGCGACACGTACCAGCTGGTGGACGGCGACCGGGCGGGCCACCGCACCTACGACCTGAACCAGGGCACCTCGGGCACCGGAACCCTCTTCACGGATGACAACGATGTCTGGGGCGACGGGACGGCGAGCGACCGGCAGACGGCCGGCGTGGACGTCGCCTTCGGTGCCGCGGCCACCTGGGACTACTACAAGGACGTGTTCGGCCGCAACGGCATCCGCAACGACGGCGTGGCCGCCTATAGCCGGGCGCACTACGGCAACGCGTACGTCAACGCCTTCTGGTCCGACTCCTGCTTCTGCATGACCTACGGCGACGGCGCGAGCAACACCCATCCGCTGACGTCGCTGGACGTCGCCGCGCACGAGATGAGCCACGGCGTCACCGCCGCCACGGCCGGCCTGGTCTACTCGGGCGAGTCCGGCGGCCTGAACGAGGCGACCTCGGACATCTTCGCCTCCGCGGTGGAGTTCCACGCCAACCTGGCCGCCGACGTGCCCGACTACCTCGTCGGCGAGAAGATCGACATCCGCGGCAACGGCACCCCGCTGCGCTACATGGACAAGCCCTCCAAGGACGGAGCGTCCCGCGACAACTGGGACGCCTCCCTCGGGAGCATCGACGTCCACTACTCGTCCGGGCCGGCCAACCACTTCTTCTACCTGCTGTCCGAGGGCAGCGGCGCCAAGACCGTCAACGGGGTCTCCTACGACAGCCCGACCTACGACGGTACGGCCGTGACCGGCATCGGCATCGAGAACGCCCAGCAGATCTGGTACCGGGCGCTCACCACGTACATGACGTCCACCACCAACTACGCCGGTGCGCGGACCGCGACGCTGCAGGCCGCCTCCGACCTCTTCGGCGCGTACAGCGACACCTACCTCGCCGTCGCCGCCGCCTGGGCCGGGATCAACGTCGGCGACCGGATCGCGCTCGGCGTCAACGTCGCCCCGATCGCCGACCAGACCAGTGGCGTCGGCCAGGACGTGTCGCTGCAGACGAACGCGTACACCACCAACTCCGGTGCCACGCTGACGTATGAGGCGACCGGCCTGCCGGACGGGCTGGCCATCAGCGACACCGGCCAGATCTCCGGTATTCCGACCACGGCCGGGACCGGCGAGGTGACCGTGAAGGTCACCGACAGCACCGGCGCGGCCGTCTCGGAGAGCTTCAACTGGCGCATCGCGTACATCTACGGCAACAGCACGCGCGTCGACATTCCCGACGCCGGTGCCGCGGTGGAGTCGCCGGTCGTCATCACCGGGCAGACGGGCAACGCCTCGGCCACCACCGAGGTTTACGTGAAGATCATCCACACCTACCGCGGTGACCTGACGGTCGACCTCGTGGGTCCGGACGGCGCGGTCTACTCGCTGCTCAACCGCAGTGGCGGATCCGCCGACAACGTCGACCAGACCTTCAAGGTCGACGCCTCCGCACAGTCCATCAACGGGACCTGGAAACTGAGGGTCCGTGACCTCGCGTCGATCGACGTCGGCTACATCCAGCAGTGGCAGCTCACTCCCTGACCAATTGCTGACCCGCACCGCCCGTCCGGGTCACTTCCGTGGCCCGGGCGGGCGCACCTCTTCCCTCGCGCCACAGTCCGGGCGATCGACCCTCGCGCCACAGTCCGGGCGAGCGCGAACGCCGTACGCTGGCCCGGACCTGACCGGCGTACGGCTCAACCGACCTTCGCCTGAGCGGAAATGCCTCCGTCGACCGGCATCGCCACGCCCGTCACGAAGGACGCGCGGGGACTGCACAGCCAGGCCGCGGCTTCCGCGATCTCACGTGGCTCCGCCATGCGCTTCTGGATCTGCGGGGCGATGAACGCCTGCTCCAGGTGCGGGAACTGCCGTACGGCCTCGTCGATCATCTCGCTGCGCGTGGTGCCGACCACGAGCGCGTTCACCCGGATGCCCTTGTCGCCGTACTCGGCCGCCGACGCGCGCGTGATGCCGAGGACCGCGTGCTTGGCGGCCACATACGGGACGGACGCGCCCGTCGCGTAACGGCCCGCCGTACTGCTGGTGTTGACGATGGAACCGCCCTTGCCCGCGGCCAGCATCACCGGCAGCTGGTGCTTCATGCAGTTCCAGACACCGCGGACGTTGACGTCCATGGTGCGGTCGTAGATTTCGTCGTCGGTCTCGTGGAGCGAGGGCTCGACGGTCGCGTAACCGGCGTTGTTGAAGGCGCAGTCCAGGCCCCCGAACCGCTCCACGGCCGCCTCGACCACGCGGCGGACGTCCCCGGAGCGCGTGACATCGCCCGGGACGGCCAGTGCGTGCCCGCCCGCGTCGTTGATCTCCTCGGCCAGCGCCCGCAGCCGGTCCTCGCGGCGCGCCATCAGGACGACCTCGGCCCCCTCCTCGGCGAACAGTCGTGCAGCGGCCTCACCGATCCCGCTGGACGCCCCCGTGATCATCGCCACCTGCCCGGCCAACAGGCCTGCGTGGCTCCCCTGTGTGATCTTCTGTTCGGTCATCGGGCGAGCATACGACGTGCGGTCGGGGGGATCGGGAGATGGTCCGGGGCTCGAAGTCCTCGCCCGTGACTACCTGACCCGGGCCGAGGGCGGGGTCCTGTTTGTGCCGTCCTGCCGCGCTTCAGGCGCAGGTCGGGCACAGGCCGCGGTAGGTGACCTCGACCTCGGACACCGTGAAGCCGAAGCGCTCCTCCGAGGGGAGGTCGGCCAGCGGATTGCCCGTCGGGTGTACGTCGCGGATGGTGCCGCAGCTGGAACACACCAGGTGCTGGTGGGCATGGTGCGCGTTGGGGTCGTACCGCTTGGCGCGGCCGTCGGTGGAGACCTCCGTGACCTCGCCGAGGGAGACCATCTCGCCCAGGGCGTTGTAGACGGTCGCCCGGGAGATCTCGGGCAGCTTCGCGACAGCGCGGGCGTGCACCTCGTCGGCCGTGAGGTGCACGTGGTCGCCGTCGAGGACCTCTGCAACGACACGCCGCTGGGAGGTCATACGCCAGCCACGCCCTCGCAGTCGCTCCAGCAGGTCGCTCATGTCGGTTCACCTATTCAAGTGGGTGGGAACGCGAGTTTACCGGGAGAACATCCGGGTTCTGATTGGATATGGGTTTGGCGCTCTTCTTGACTTGGACTCTGTCCATCGTAGGATCGAGACCGGCGCAAGCCAAGGGACCGGAAGACTCCAGTACGGCAGGGGACACAGACGTTATGGGACCACCGACGCGGAACTGCGCGGGGTCGGCCTGCGGATGACGGCCACCCGCGCAGTGCTGCTCGACACCGTCCGGGACCGTGACCGCCCGGGCGTCGAGGCGATGGCCTCACGTGACCCGCGCGGCCCGCTGCGCGTTCCTGTCGGTGTGTCCCGTACGCGGCACCGCACCGGGCGTCGACCCCGCCCGGTGCGTGAGCCACGTCGTGCCATCGCCCGCGTCTCCCGCCCGGTCGGCGAGGCCCGTCGCCCGACCGTGTCCGGTGACCACGGCTTCTCGATGGACGAGGCCGAGGTCGTCAACTGGAGCCCGCGTCCCACCTGTTCCACCCTTCGCAGTTTCTGAGCACCGAGAATCGCCCCGTCCGGAAGGATTCCCATGTCCGAGAACCACGACGCAATCGTCACAGACTCCAAGACGGAGGGTGGAGGTGGCTGCCCGGTCGCGCACGGGCGCGCCCCCCACCCGACGCAGGGCGGCGGAAACCGCCAGTGGTGGCCGGAGCGGCTCAACCTGAAGATCCTCGCCAAGAACCCCGCCGTGGCCAACCCGCTCGGTGAGGAGTTCGACTACGCCGAGGCGTTCAAGACCCTCGACCTGCCGGCCGTGAAACAGGACATCGCGGAGGTGCTGACCACTTCCCAGGATTGGTGGCCGGCCGACTTCGGTCACTACGGCCCCTTCATCATCCGGATGGCGTGGCACAGCGCGGGCACCTACCGCATCAGCGACGGCCGCGGCGGCGCCGGCGCCGGCCAGCAGCGCTTCGCCCCGCTCAACAGCTGGCCGGACAACGCCAACCTCGACAAGGCCCGGCGTCTGCTGTGGCCGGTCAAGAAGAAGTACGGCCAGAGCCTCTCGTGGGCCGACCTCATGATCCTCGCCGGTAACGTCGCCCTGGAGTCGATGGGCTTCGAGACCTTCGGTTACGGCGGCGGCCGCGCCGACGTCTGGGAGCCCGACGAGGACGTCTACTGGGGTCCCGAGACCACCTGGCTCGACGACCAGCGCTACACCGGTGACCGCGAGCTCGAAAGCCCCCTCGGCGCGGTCCAGATGGGCCTCATCTACGTCAACCCGGAGGGCCCGAACGGCAACCCGGACCCGCTGGCCGCGGCCCGCGACATCCGTGAGACGTTCCGCCGGATGGCGATGAACGACGAGGAGACGGTCGCCCTGGTGGCGGGCGGTCACACCTTCGGCAAGACCCACGGCGCGGGCCCGGCGGACAGCGTCGGCGACGACCCCGAGGCCGCCTCGCTCGAGGAGCAGGGCCTGGGCTGGAACAACACCTTCGGCACCGGCAAGGGGGGCGACACGATCACCAGCGGTCTCGAGGGTACGTGGACGAACACCCCGGTGACGTGGGACAACAGCTTCTTCGAGATCCTGTTCGGCTACGAGTGGGAGCTGTTCAAGAGCCCCGCGGGCGCGAACCAGTGGCGGCCGAAGGCCGGCGCCGGAGCGGGCACCGTGCCCGACGCCCACGACGCGTCGAAGAGCCACGCCCCGACGATGCTGACGACCGACCTCGCGCTCCGCGTCGACCCGGCCTACGAGCAGATCTCGCGGCGCTTCCTCGAGAACCCTGCCGAGTTCGCCGACGCCTTCGCCCGGGCCTGGTTCAAGCTGACCCACCGCGACATGGGCCCGATCGTGCGCTACCTCGGCCCCGAGGTCCCCAGCGAGACGCTGATCTGGCAGGACCCGCTGCCCGAGTCGACGCACGAGCTCGTGGACGCCGCGGACATCGCCGCGCTCAAGGGCCAGATCCTCGCCTCGGGCCTGTCGGTCTCCCAGCTGGTGTCCACCGCGTGGGCGTCGGCCTCGTCCTTCCGCGGCAGCGACAAGCGCGGCGGCGCCAACGGCGCGCGCATCCGCCTCCAGCCGCAGAGCGGGTGGGAGGTCAACGACCCCGACGAGCTGGCGTCGGTGCTGCGCACTCTGGAGGGCGTCCAGGAGTCCTTCAACTCCGGCCAGGCCGGCGGCAAGCAGGTCTCGCTCGCCGACCTGATCGTGCTCGCCGGTGCCGCGGGTGTCGAGAAGGCCGCGAAGGACGCCGGCTTCGACATCGAGGTCCCCTTCACGCCGGGCCGCGTGGACGCGTCGCAGGAGCAGACCGACGTGGAGTCGTTCGTCGCGCTCGAGCCGACGGCCGACGGGTTCCGCAACTACCTCGGCAAGGGCAACCGGCTGCCGGCCGAGTACCTGCTGCTCGACCGTGCCAACCTGCTCAACCTGAGCGCGCCCGAGCTGACGGTCCTCGTCGGTGGTCTGCGCGTCCTGGGCGCCAACCACCAGCAGTCGACGCACGGCGTGCTGACCACGGCCCCCGGGACTCTGACCAACGACTTCTTCGTCAACCTGCTCGACCTGGGCACGAAGTGGAAGGCGACGTCCGAGGACCAGCACATCTTCGAGGGCCGTGACACCGCCACCGGCGAGGTCAAGTGGACCGGCACCCGTGCCGACCTCGTCTTCGGATCGAACTCCGAGCTGCGCGCCCTCGCCGAGGTGTACGCGAGCGACGACGCCAAGGCGAAGTTCGTCAAGGACTTCGTCGCGGCCTGGGACAAGGTCATGAACCTGGACCGGTTCGACCTCGTCTGATGCTGCGGACGTCCCGGTCGACCCGCGAGGGTCGGCCGGGACGTTTCTGTTGTGAAGGGGCCCGGCTCCGCCGGAGTCCCTGGCACGTGCGTGGGCCGCCGGCCGGCGGCACGCGGCGCCCACCGCGGTATCGCCCTGTGGCCGGGTGAACCCATCGCGCAGCCAACCGAGTTGAGACGCCCACCCCTGACCCCGCCCGGAACAACGCCCGCTGAGGACGGTCAGAACAGACCGTGCTGACCCTCGACGTCGTCCGGCTTGGCGGCCGGGCGACGACGCCGCGGAGCCGGACGGGGCTCTTCACCGAACAGGGCCGGGGTGCCGCAGTCGTCGGGTGTGGCGAGGACCCGCCTCGGCCCCGGGGACACGGCCAGCGTGTTGGGTGCGGCCGCATCGAACTCGGCCAGTGACATCGCTGTCCACTGCGGCCGGCTGCTGTTCTCGTTCATCCCCTACTCCTGCCCCGCTGAGGTCCGATACATAACAGACGCCGGCTCGGCGAGCAGGAAGAAGCCCGCGCGCGATCCCGTCGAGCAGTCGCGCGCCCGGAAGCGATCGGGGCCCCGGCCGGCGCACACGGTCGGAACTCCGTGCTCGCTCAGCCGACGTGAAGGACCCGGAAGCGATCGGGTTCCGCCGGATCCCGGTCCACGACTTGGACGGGCGCCCAAGCCCATTGCCACACGTTGATTCCTGGATTGCGGGAGAACTGGATCTGCCCGCGGGTGCCTTCGACCGCGACCCGCGGCCAGGACGCGGCAATGCGCGCTCGCTCCGTGCCGTGAGAACGCAGCACATCGGCGAGGACGGCAACCGTGTCGTAGCCCTCGAAGGCCACGAAGGAGGGCGCTTCGCCCAGCCGCTCGCGCAGAGCCGTCTCGACCCGTGCACCGAGTGGGCTGAGGCGCTCGGGCAGATAGCGCAGGAACGGGATCGCGGCGCTGTCTTCGCCCAGCAGCGTCGCCCATTCCGCGAACTCCGGTTGCCCGGCCGGAGCGCCGATCATGACCTCGGACAGTCGCCGGTCGCGGCGGACGGACTGGACGATCGACACCGCAGGCTCCGGATGGCCGACCAGAAGAAGGAGGGCTGTCGCGCGATGGCCGACGAGCTCGTCGCACACAGCCGTGGGGGTGAGTGCGCGCATGTCGAGTTCGATGACGGTGCCGCCGCGTGGAGCGACGCAGTCCCGCAGAACGCGGGCCCCGGATGCCCAGTAGACACTCGGCTGGGCTGCTACGGCGATTCGGCTGTGGCCCGCGCCGAGGAGGAAGTCCGCGTAGACCTGCCAGCCGTGGGACTGCGCCGGGGCGAGGCGCGCCACCCATTCCGTTGGCTGCTCGGTGAGCGCGTCGAGAACCGCTGACGAGCAGAGGAACGGCAGGCCGAGGGCGTCGGCCCGGGCGGCAGCGGCGCGAGCGACGACGCTGTGATACTCGCCCGCCAAGGCGGCCACGCCCAGGCCCGCCAATTCGTCTACGGCCGCCGCGGCCTGCTGTGGATCGGCCGCGGTGTCCCGGACGACCAGGTCGAGTGGTCTTCCGGCGATCCCGCCGGCGCCGTTGACTTCGTGCACCGCAAGCTCGAGTCCGGCGAGCAGGTGTTGGCCGGCCTCGACCCAGCCGGGCCGAGTCAGCGGAACGAGAGCGCCGATCCGGACGGGCGATCCGTCAGTCCGTTCCGCTCCGGATGGCGAGGGTGGCGTATTCATGCGGTGGCGTCTCCCGTGCGACGACTCGGTTGCGGCTTGCCCGAGTCGTCCGGTGGCACGGCCCGGCCGTACGCGTTCATCTCATCTCGCCGTGGCGGGCACACCTGGGTGATCATGCCGGACATTGCATCCACCACCAGCGCCGACAGGCAACCGATTATCGGTTCGCTGCGCTGCCGGGCGCCGTGGGTCCGGGGCGGGAAACCGGGGCCTGCCACCCGCCCGCGCCTGTGAACGTTGTCCAGTCCCTTGACATGGACCCGACCGGAGGAAGACGCTCCCGAGAGCGCTCTCACGTCCACCCGCAGGGCCGCCGCCTGACGGAGCACCGGCATGTGGTCGCCCCTCGCCCCCCACGAGGGGAAGGAGTACGGATGTCCATCAACGGCATGCGCGTGTACTTGTTCCGGCGCCGAAGAGGCAGGTCTCGCACGGGAGTTGGCCTGCTCGCGGCGGTATCCGCCGTTGCGACGGTCGCGTTGGCCGGTGCGCCGGCCGCTCAAGGAGCGACCGCGCAGGCCCCGGTGACGGCCATCGCGGCACAGTCCGCCGCAGCGGCCGCCCCCACGGCCGTACCGACCGCGCCCGCCGGCTTCACCACCACGTGGAGCGACGACTTCTCCGGAGCGGCCAACACCGGTCTGGACACCGGGACATGGCGCTACGACGTGGGCGAGGGCTGGACCTTCGGCACCGGTGAAGTCGAGACCATGACCAACAGCACGTCCAACGTCTACCAGGACGGCAACGGCCATCTGGTCCTCAAGGCCCTGCACTCGGGCTCCGACCCGGTCGCCGGCTGGACGTCGGGCCGGGTCGAGACGCAGGCCGACGGCTTCGGCGCGCTGCCCGGCGGCGTCGTACGGATGCAGGCCTCGATCCAGCAGCCGAACGTCAACACGTCGAACGGGCTCGGCTACTGGCCCGCGTTCTGGATGCTGGGCGCTCCGCTGCGGGTCGGCACGGTCTGGCCCGGTTCCGGCGAGATCGACATCATGGAGGACATCAACGGCCGCAGCTCGACGTTCGGCACCCTGCACTGCGGTACCGCTCCGGGCGGCCCGTGCAACGAGAACACCGGCGTCGGCAGCGGCGAACGCGCCTGCTCCGGCTGCCAGACCGGGTACCACACCTACGCGGTGGAGATCGACCGCTCGACCTCTCCCGAGCAGATCCGCTGGTACCTCGACGGCAACCTGTCCTACACGCTCAGCTCCAACCAGGTCGAGGCAAGCGCCTGGTCCAACGCGGTCGACCACAGCTTCTTCATCATCTTCGACCTGGCCATCGGCGGCGCCTTCCCGGCCGCGTACGGCGGCGGCCCCACCGCGGCCACCGTGTCCGGCGGTTCCCTGAACATCGACTACGTCGCCGTCTACAACAAGCCGCCGCCCGGCACCACGGGCACCAACATCGCCCAGGGCAAGCCGACTACGGCCTCGTCAACGGAAAGCGCCTCGTTCCCTGCGTCCAACGCCACCGACGGCAACATCACCACCCGCTGGTCGAGCGCCTTCAGCGACCCGCAGTGGCTCCAGGTCGATCTCGGCGCCACCTACAACCTCACCCACGCGTCGGTGATCTGGGAGGCGGCCGCCGCATCGGCCTACCAGATACAGACCTCCGCGAACGGCACCACCTGGACCACCGTCTACACCAACAACAACAGTCCACAAGACATCCAGGACACCGCACTCTCCGCCTCGGGCAGATACGTCCGGGTCTACATCACGGGCAGAGTGTCGACCTACGGCGCGTCGCTCTACGAGTTGCGACTCTACGGTTCGACCGGTTCCGGCGGGAATCCCGCGACGCTCCTGTCGCAGGGCAAGGCGGCCACCGCTTCGTCCTCGGAGAACACCAGCTTCACCGCGCCCAATGCGGTGGACGGCAACACCGGCACCCGCTGGTCCAGCGCGTTCAGCGATCCGCAGTGGTTGCAGGTGGACCTCGGGGCCACCCACGCCATCAGCTCGGTGGGGCTCAACTGGGAGGGCGCCTATGGCACGGCGTACCAGATCCAGACCTCCGCCAACGGGACGACCTGGACCACCATCTATACGACCACGGCGGGCAGCGGTGGCAATCAGACACTGAACGTCACCGGTTCCGGGCGGTACGTGCGCCTGTACGGCACCGCACGCTCGACCCAATACGGCTACTCACTCTGGGAGTTCCAGGTCTTCGGTACCTGATCGCGCCCCGACTCGGTAGCTCTTGTCCCTTGGCCGCCCTGGTGCGCAGTCGGCGCACCAGGGCGGAGGTGCTTCACGGACGTATGAAGAGGCCCGGTGGTGGCTGGTTGTGCCAGGCTGGCGGATCATGGGTTCGACCGTCCGCCAAGCGTCAACCAGTTCGTTGTGGGAGCGTCAGTGACAGCATCGCGTCTGGCACCGTTGTTGGACCAGTTCGACTTCGCGTGCGAGCGGCTGACCGGCCGCTTGGCGGGGCCGGTGATGGACAGCGGTGACGGTTCGGAGACACAGGTCAGCACCATGGCCGATGCGGAGTACTTCTGGGAGCCGGTGCCCGAGTGCTGGTCGGTCCGGCAGCGGGCGGACGGACCCGGTCCGCGCGCCGCCTTCCTGGCCGGCACCGGCGACTGGGGACGCGACGCCGCGCCCTACCCGCACCCCTGGCCGCCGCCGTTCACCACCATCGCGTGGCGTCTGACCCACCTCAGCGAAATGCTGACTCTCCGCGCCGACCACACGGCCGGCGGCCGTACGCTCACCCGCGACGACTACCGCATCAGCGGGAGTGCGGCAGCCGCGGTCGCCGCCTTCCATGCCGGTGCCACCGCCTGGCGGAAGGCGCTTGTCGGCATCGACGACGCCTCGCTCGACACCGTTGGGTACTGCACCTATCCCCACGGCAGCGACTCGGAAGAGCCGTTCATCGACATCGTGTGGTGGGTCAACCAGGAAGTCCTGCACCACGGCGCCGAGATCGCCCTGCTGCGCGATCTGCACCGCACCCGGCAGCTCTGACTCTCCGGCGAAGGCAACGCCCCCGCGCCGTTCACCCCCTGCCCCCGCCGCCCTCGGTCACCGTCCGCAGGTACCCGCCCAGGCGGGCGACGGCCGACGGGTTGCGGGGGCTTTCGACCAGGTCGACGTAGTCGAGGGTGAAGATCCGCCGGTGCTTGACGGCGGAGACGTTGCGCAGTGGAGCGTAGGAGAGGAGGAACTTCTTCTTCTGTTCGGCGCTGACGTCCCCGTAGTCGCAGATCACGATGACGTCCGGGTCGCGTTCGACGACGGTCTCCCAGCCGACGGTCGTCCACGAGTCGGCGACGTCGTGCATGAGGTTGGTGCCGCCGGCCTCGGTGATGATCTGCTCGGGCGCCGCGTAGCGACCGGAGGTGAAGGGCTGGTCCTGGCCGCTGTCGTACAGGAAGACGGTCGGCCGGTCGTCGTCCTGGGGCGCCTTCGCCCGGACGCCGGCGATCTGCTTCTTGAAGTCGGCGATCAGGGCTGCCGCACGCTGTTCGACGCCGAAGAGTTTCCCGAGGTTGGTGAGGTCGGCGTACAGGGCGTCCAGCGGCGGCATGATGCCGCGCGAGCTCTTCGTACGGCCGTTGCGGCAGGACTCGGTGAGGACGTATGAGGGGATGCCGAGCTTCTTCAGGGCGTCGGGAGTGAAGCCGCCGTCGTCGCGGAATCCGTAGTTCCAGCCGGCGAAGACGAGGTCGGCACGGGCGTCGAGGACGTTCTCCCTGGTGAGCTGGTCCTTCGACAGCCACTTCACCTTGTCGTAGCCGTCTTTCCACGGCACGCCGCTCAGGTCGCCCTTGTCGTCCGGCATCGCGTATCCGGCCATGCGGTCCTCGAGGCCCAGCGCGAACATGAGCTCGGTGATGCCGACGTCGTTGGTGACCACGCGTCGCGGGACCTTGTCGTAGGTGACCTTGTGGCCGCAGTTGGTGAGGGTGATCGAGGAGGACTTCGAGTCCGCCGACGGTTCGACGGTGGCGCCGCAACCGGTGGCCGTGGCGGTCGTGGCGAGACAGAGTGCGGCGGTGAGCAGCTTGCGCATGGGGGTCCTTAGGCGGTGGGCGGGAGCCGGTCGAAGAGGATGTGGAGGACACCTGTCTCCGGGTGCCGCACCGGATGCGCGCGGACCCCGAACACCTCGGCGAGCAGGCCCGGCCGGAGGACGTCGTGCGGTGGCCCCGAGGCGACGATCCGGCCGTCGGCGATCACGTACAGGACATCGCAGTGGGCGGCGGCCAGATTGAGGTCGTGCAGGGCGGCCAGCACGGTCAGGCCGCTCTCGCGGACCAGGGACAGCACGTCCAACTGGTGTGCGATGTCGAGGTGGTTGGTGGGCTCGTCGAGGACGAGCACCCTGGGCTGCTGGGCGAGCGCCCGGGCGACGAGCACCCGCTGCTTCTCGCCGCCGGACAGGGCAAGAAACCCCCGGCCGGCGAGGTGGCCGACACCGGTCCGGTCCATGGCCTGCGCGCAGATCGCGCGGTCCGCCGTGGCGGTCCGGTCGCGGTGGGGCAGGCGTCCCATGGCGACCACCTCGGCGACGGTGAAGTCGAACTCGGCCGACGACTCCTGCGGCAGCGCCGCCAGGACCCGGGCCGCCGCCCTGGCCGGCATGGCATGCATGTCCTGTCCATCGAGCCGCACCACGCCCCCGGCCGGGCGCAGCGCCCGGTACACCGTGCGCAACAGGGTCGACTTGCCGCTTCCGTTCGGTCCGACGAGACCGACGAAGGCCCCGCTGTCCGCCGTGAGCCGGATGTCGTCCACGAGACGGGTCCCGCCGGCGTCGACGGTGATGCCCTCCAGGTCAAGCCGCATGAATGCCGTTCCTTCCGGTCCCGGCCGTCATCAGCGGCCTCCGAACGCGTAGCCGCCGCGCCGCATGAGCAGCAGGAAGGCCGGCACTCCGACGACCGCGGTGATCACCCCGACGGGCAGCTCCGCGGGCGCGAGCAGCAGCCGGGAGAGCAAGTCCGCCCATACGAGCAGGACGGCACCGGCGAGGGGGGCCACGGCGAGCACCCGCCGGTGATCGGCGCCGACCAGCATGCGTGCGACGTGCGGCACCATCAGTCCGACGAACCCGATGGCCCCGCTGACCGCGACCACCGTCCCGGTCACGGCGGCGGTGACGAGGAACAGCTCCCGGCGCAGCCGGCTCGGCGGGATGCCGAGCGCCGCGGAGGTCTCGTCCCCCATGGCAAGGGCGTTGAGCGCCTCGGCCCGCAGGCGCAGCCACACCCACCCGGCCGCCACTGTGACCGCCGCGAGCGGCACCTGCGCCCAGGTCGCGCCCCCCAGACTCCCCAGCAGCCACATCATCGCCGACCGCGCGGCCTCACCCCGTGCGGCCCCGAACACCATGACGGTGGTGAGGGCCTCGAAGCCGTACGCCAGTGCCGTCCCGGTCAGGATCAGTCGCAGCGGGGTGAGCCCGTGCGGCGAGCGGGCCACGGCGTACACCAGCGCCATGGCGACGAGCGCGGACGCGAACGCCGACACCGACAGGGCCCACACCCCCAGCCCCGCGAACGCGCCGAGGAGGATGACCGCGTTGGCGCCCACCGCGGCGCCCGAGGAGATGCCCAGCACGAAGGGGTCGGCGAGCGCGTTGCGGACCATGGCCTGCACCGCCACGCCGACGGCCGCGAGACCCGCCCCGACGACGGCGCCGAGGACGACACGTGGCAGCCGGATCTCCCAGACGATGGTGTACGAGGCGACGTCAGGGGCGTGCACGGTCCCGCCGGTGAACCCGGCCCACAGAAACCGCAGGACGTCCCCCGGCCCGATCCCCGCGGCTCCCAGGCCCACGCCGCACAGCAGCGACACGAACAGTAGGAGCAACAGCCCGAGCACCAGAGGGAAAAGGGGTGCCCGGGATGTCCCGGACGGTGTCGGACTACCGGCTCGACGGGGACTTTGGCCCGGGCTTCGGGTCGGACTTCGGCGCATGGTCAGGGCGGTCCTTGGCCTGGGGCCGCCTGGTGAACGTCGAGCGAGGAGACAGCCCGTACGGCGGAACGGCCGCGCGGTCCCCTCTCGCAGTCCACGGCGAGCAGTCAACGGGTCGCAGGCCACCTACGGGTAATCGGACTCGCGCGGCGGACCCCGGGTCCCCACGCACACCGTTGCGGGTCAGCGCCGGAATCTCACCGGACTTCCCCCGCGGGAGGCTCCGGGAGCGTAACAAACGGGCCGGCACGCGCCTGACCCTGGGGCAGCACCGCCCGTGGTGGAGCCCGCCCCGTCTTCCGCCAGGATTATGATCATGCGACCGATTCGTGACGGACAGGAGGGCCAACGCCCATGACGGACAAGCGCGTTGTCATTGTTTCCGGGGGAGGTACGGGTATCGGTGCGGCCACCGCACGGGTGCTCCGGGCGGCCGGGCACGATGTGGTCGTCTCCGGACGACGGCCGGAACCGCTGCACCGGGTCGCCGAGGAGACCGGCGCCCTGCCCTGCCCGGCGGACACCACCGACGCGGACGCCGTCCGTCACCTCGTCGACGTCGCGGTGGAGCGCTACGGCCGGCTCGACGGGCTGGTCGTCAACGCGGGGATCGGGAGCAGCGGTGCGGTGGGCCAACTGTCCGACGAGGACTGGGACTTGGTGCTCCGGACGAATCTCACCGGGCCTTTCCTGCTGATGCGCGCGGCGTTGCCACACCTCCTGGAGGCCGGCGGCTCGGTCGTCGCGGTGGCGTCGGTCGCCGCCCTCCGCAACGGAGTGGCCAACGCCGCGTACGCCACGTCCAAGGCGGCGCTGCTCCAGCTGTGCCGCTCGCTGGCCGTCGACTACGGGCCGCAGGGTCTGCGGGCCAACACCGTGTGCCCCAGCTGGGTGCGCACGGAGATGGCGGACGGCCGTATGACCCGGTTCGCCGAGGAGGCCGGGCTGGAGGGCGGGGCCGAAGCGGCCTATGAAGAGGCGACCCGGCTGCTCCCGGCACGCCGTCCCGGCGAGCCCTCGGAGGTGGCCGAGGCCATCGCCTGGCTGCTGTCGCCGGCGGCCTCGTTCGTCAACGGCGCGGCGCTGACCGTGGACGGAGGCGTGACAGCGCTGGACCCGGGGACCCTTCCGTTCGATTTCCGGATCAGTCCGCGCGACGGCGTGCGCTGACCCTGCGGGGGCTTCTGCGGAAGCCGGCGAGGTCGGCGCCCAGGGTTCGGGGTGGCGTCCCGGGGCACTCCCCGAGCTCGCGGGCGTGGGGGCGTTCGAGGGCCGCCGCTGGGAACCGCCGGGTTCCGCCGGGAGCGCGGAGATAACCTCGGCACGCGAATCGTCCGACGGGGAGGGGCAGGACATGCCGGGGCAGGACTGGATAGATCGTGCGGGGGAGTTGTTCGAGGCGGCGATGTTCGGCGGGGACACGTCCGCGCTGGAGCGGTCCGACGACGTGCTGGACGCGATCGAGGCGCCACTGTCCATGGCACGGGGAAAGGTGTTGCACGTCCGCTTCCTGAACGACCGGGAGGAGAACAGCCAGGAGCTGGTGCTGTTCGAGCGCGCGGCCGCGTTGTACCAGCGTCTCGGGGACGCGTCGGGTGAGGCGGCCGCCTTGTTCTGGGTCGGCTGCTGGCATCAGGTGGTGAAGAGCGACGGCGCCACCGGCAGGCCGTACTTCGAGCGGTCGTACACGCTGGCGAAGTCCGTTGGCGACCGGATGACGATGTCCTACGCGACACGCCATCTCGGCTTTGCCGACAAGGACGCGGGCCGATTCGACCTGGCCCGCGAGCGGTTGACCGAATCGGTGACGCTGCGCCGGGAAATCGGCTTCAAGCCCGGTGAAGCGGCCGGCCTGGTGGCGCTGGCCTACCTCTCGGCCGAGACGGGCGACCGATCGGCGGCGCTCGACCACCTCGACGAGGCCGCATCGGTCGCCGAGGAGTGCGCTGCCAAGGCCGTCTCGGGGTGGATCGTGCAGGCCCGCACGTTCATCCGCCCCTGAGGTCTGTGGACCATGCCGGTCACAGCCACGCGGTGAGGACTGCGACCGGCACGGTCGCCTCGTGGCGGACGGCAAGCTCGTCGTACCGCGGCGGCCGGCCGCCCCGGGGGCCCGCTCCTGACGGCCGTTCGGCTCTGCGTACCGGTGGTCCGCCGGGCATGGCGGGCGACCGTTCGGCTCTGCCGTACCGGTGGTCCGCCGGGCATGGCGCACGCCGACGGCGTCACGCGGCGTCTACGGTCGGCGGCATGGACGGTGATCGCCGAGGGTGGCTCCAGTGTTTGCTCTGCGGGGCGGTGTTCGCCGTGTGCATGGCCGGCACCACGCTGCCGACCCCGCTCTACGGCCTCTATCAGGAGAAGTTCGGATTCTCCGAGCTGACGGTGACGGTCGTGTACGCCGTGTACGCCTTCGGGGTCATCGGCATGCTGCTGCTGGCGGGCAACGCGTCGGACGCCGTGGGCCGACGGCCGGTGCTGCTCGCGGGCCTCGGCTTCGCGGCGCTCAGCGCCGTCTGCTTCCTGTGTGCCAACGGGCTGGGCTGGCTGTACGCGGGACGGCTGCTGTCGGGTCTGTCCGCCGGCCTGTTCACCGGCGCCGCCACGGCGTACGTGATGGATCTGGCACCCCGCGGCGGCTCGTCCCGGGCCACGTTCGTGGCGACAGCCACCAACATGGGCGGCCTCGGCTGCGGCCCGCTGCTCGCCGGACTGCTCGCGCAGTACGCCGTCTGGCCGCTGCACCTGTCGTTCATCGTGCACCTCGTCCTGCTGGCCGGCTCGGTGGCCGTGCTGCTGCGCCTGCCGGAGACCGTGGCGGAGCGGCGGCCGTTGAGCACGGTACGGCCGCAGCGGCCCGGCCTGCCCAGGCAGGTACGGGCCGTGTTCGCGCCCGCGGCGATCGCCTCGTTCGTGGGGTTCGCCATGTTCGGCGTGTTCACGGCGGTCAGCCCGACGTTCCTCGAGGAGTCCCTGAACGTGGACAACCACGCCGTGAGCGGGCTGGTGGTCGCGCTCGGCTTCTTCGCCTCGACCGGGGGGCAACTGGTGGCCGGCCGGGTCGGGCCGGAGCGTTCGCTGCCGCTGGGCTGCGCCGCGCTCTTCGCCGGACTGGTGCTGCTCGCGGGTGCGTTGCGCTGGGACCTGCTGGTGCTGGTGATCCTCAGCGCGATCGTCGCCGGTGTCGGGCAGGGACTGGCGTTCCGCGGGGCGCTGTCCGCAGTGGCCGCAGCGTCCCCCGCCCACGGGCGCGCGGCGGTGATCTCGACGCTCTTCGTGGTGGCGTACGCGGGCATCTCGGTCCCGGTGATCGGCGTGGGCGTTCTGGCGCGTCCGCTCGGCCTGGAGGGCGCCGGGCTGACGTTCATCGCGTGCATGGCCGTCCTGGTCACGTCCGCGGGCGTCTACCTGCTCCGGCGGCCGGTAGGGGCGAGCACGTAACCCGGCAGTGACGGACGTACCTCGGCGGCGGGAAGACGTCTCGTCCTGCTCGCCTGCAACCAATACACTGCCGCGGCGCGTCCGTTCCACAGAATGACATCGGGGGAGAATCAGAGATGAGTGCCTGGAATCCGCAGGGGCCGCCGCCGCAGCAGCCGCACCACCCTCACGGTCACCCTGTGCCGCCGCAGCCGTATCCGTACAACGGTCCCCCTCACCAGGGCGGATACCCGCCGCAGGGGCCCTACCCCTACCAGCCGGGATATCCGCAGCCGGCGCCACGCCGCGTCGGGCTGTTCCGCCGGCTGTGGCGCGCCGTCGGCCCGACCGCCACCGCCCGCAAGGTGTTCCGGCCCTCCCGGCCGGGCCGGGTGGAGGACGCGGTGGTCGACCGGATCCAGAAGATCCGGACATACGTGGGTCTGGGCGCGATCGCCTGGGTGACGTTCTCCTACAAGCTGGTCGACTCCGCGAGCGACGCCGCCAGTGATCGATTCAGCGACTCCTGGATCAACGTCCTCGTCCTCTCCCTGACGTTCCCGGTCATCATCGGTGTGCTCGTCGCACTGGCGCGTCCCCCGGCCCGGCAGCAACTGCTGCGGCGCGCGGCCAAGCCGTTCGGCTCCGTGGTGGCGATCATCGGCGGTGTCGCCGTGTTCCCCGCCGCCATCATCAGCGGCCTCATCGACGGACGGCTCGCCATCAATCCCGTGATGTCCGTGGTCAGTTGGCTGATCACGGTGCTGATTCTCGTGTGGGTCCTGCCGTTCATCCTCTACGGGATGGTGCTGTCCCTGGTCCACGTGTTCCGTACCGCGGACATCCACGAAACCGTGCCACCGCTGCTCACGATGACACTGGTGTGGGAGATGGCCATCATCGGTCTGTTCACCGGGGCCTACGGAAACCTGCCAGGTGTCGTCCGCATCGTCTTCATCCTCGGAGCCCCCCTGTCGGTCACCGCGGTCGGGCTGTGGGAACTGCGCCGACTGCGCTCCCACTACGGGCTCACCCTGCGCGGCGCGCTGATGCGCTGACCCGTGCCGGGACGCCGCTCGCTCTCGACGTCCCGGCCTCGGCTGTGGTCCGCCGTCAGCCGGCGTAGTCCCGGATGACCTGGCGTGCCACGCGTGTGCGGGGAGCGGCCAGCTCCGCCGCGATCTCGGCCGGAGTGTTGTCGTCGAACCGGACCAGCGCGGGCTGGTGCTTGCCCTCGCTCACGCACTGGCGCCGCGCGTGGGTCGGCGGATGCGTCGTATCCACGCTGTGTCCGCGCGCGGTGCTCGCCCGTCGCAGCCGTTCGTATTCACGCTCCGGTACGGATCCGACGTGGTCGGCGAGACGCTCCCACAGGCCCTGTCCCGCGTCGCTGCGTGACCTCCCGCCGATGCCCGTCTGAGCCAGCACCGATTCCCGGCGCAGTTCCATCTCGACGGAGTCGATGAGCAGGAGCCGGTCCAGCAGTTCGGCGACCGCCTCGGTGGAAGCGGCCCGGGCGGCCGCCCGGTCGGCCAGGTACTCCGCCCGCTGCGAGGCCTGCATGGTCAGGCGGTCGAGCAGCATCAACAGGCAGTGGGCGAGGCCTCGGGGGACGAGCAGCAGCACGTTGCCGAGGCGCTCGAGGAAGGTGGGTGACTGCGCGGGCGCCAGTACGTAGCACCACAGGGCGAGCGAGCGCAGGGCGCTGCCGACGATCTTCGCGTGCCGCAGGTCCCCGTGGGCGTAGTGACCGAGTTCATGACCCAGGAGTGCCACGCGCTGCTGGGGCGTGAGGACTTCCCACAGTGCCAGGCCCAGGTACAGCACCCGCCGCTGCCGGACCCCCACCAGACCCACGCTCGCGTTGGCCTCCGGTCCGATCACCACGGCATGCACACCCGTCGTGCCGACGGCCGCCGCGACCTCGTCGACCAGCGCGAACAGCCGTGGCGCGTCGGTCCTGTGCAGGACGGGCGCGTCGTCCGGCAGGGAGGCGAACCGCGGCCGCAGGGCGATGGCGAGGAGGATCAGCACGACACCGATCACGGGCTGGCTCACCGTGCTCCAGCCCAGTACCACCAGCAGCGCTCCAGCCACCGCGAGCGCCACCGTGGAACCGTGCACCGCCAAGGCGATCGTATGAGCGAGGACGCCGGACGCGTCACGCCGCGGCCGGGCGGCCTCGTCCTCGGTCATCTCCGCGAGCAGGTGCTGCCCGTGTCTTCGAGCCAGCCGCCGGCGCAGAGCGTCGATCCTTCCGGGTTCCGGCTCCGCCGCCCCCGGATCGACGTTCCAGCCGCACTCGGCGCACCAAGCGCCGAAACGCGGGTCCACCGGCACGTTCTCAGCGCAGTCCGGACACGCCTGTGTCCGGCCCGCAGAAATCTGCGGTCCCATGTCCCTGTCCCCACCCCTGTAGATCCTCAGCACCAGCCCACCGATCGCGCCGGCAGGGCGGGAGGGCGGGAGGCGGACGTGCCTGCGCAGCGTAAGCGGGGTTGGGCAGCACGTCCAGCGCCGATCATGGCCGCCACCAGCGCTCCACGAGATGGCGCCGCCGGGACGGCGGACGCGGCTACTCGGCCGGCCGGCCGACTCGGAACGCCTGGCGGTAGGCGGTGGGGGAGACGCCGATCGTCTGGGACAGGTGCTGCCGGAGCGAGGCCGCGGTGCCGAAGCCCGCGTGGGCGGCGACCTGGTCGACCGGCAGGTCGGTGGTCTCCAGGAGCAGGCGTGCGTGTTCCACCCGTTGCTGCGCGAGCCACTGGCCCGGCGGCATGCCCACCTCCTCGACGAACCGCCGGCAGAACGTCCGCACACTCATCCCGGCGTGCGCGGCCAGCTCGGCCAGGGTGAGCGGCCGGTGCAGCTGCTGCTGGGCCCAGCTACGGGTGGCGGACGTGGTGGCGGCGGTCGGCTCCGGGACCGGGCGAGCGATGTACTGGGCCTGGCCGCCCTCCCGCCACGGGGGTACGACGCAGAGCCGGGCCACCCTGTTCGCGGTCTCGCTGCCGTGGTCGCGGCGCACCAGATGCAGGCAGAGGTCGACTCCGGCGGCGACGCCGGCCGCCGTGAGGACCTGGCCGTTGTCGATGAACAGCACGTTCGCGTCGACCTGCACCTGCGGATAGGCACGCTGGAAAGCCCCGGCCTCGTTCCAGTGTGTGGTGGCGGGGCGCCCGTCGAGGAGGCCTGCGGCGGCCAGGACGTAGGAGGCGGTGCAGATCGAGACGAGGCGGGCGCCGGCCGGCAGGAGGGCGAGGGCCTCGGCCAGTTCGTCGGGCAGCCAGTCCCGTGGTTCCTCGGGTCCGCAGGTGAACGGCGGGATGACGAGGGTGTCGGCCGTCCGGAGCGCATCGCTGCCGTGGGCCACCGTGATGGTGAAGTCCGCGCTCGTGGTGACCGGATTCCCGTCCAGGCTGCACGTGATGACCTCGTACAGGGGCTCGCCCTCCTGCCCGGCGGCGGTGCCGAAGATCCTTACCGGGATGCTGAGTTCGAAGGGATAGACCCCTTCGAGAGCCAGGACGACAACGCGATGCATGGCAAGATCCTTGCACATGCTGGCAACCTTGCCACTCGTTCTTGTCCGTCGGATCCGAGAACCTTGATCCAAGCGGGCCGCAGGAGCCCGACAGGAACTGGGGGAGTTGTCATGCGTGCTATCGGCCAGGACGAGTTCGGCGGGCCCGAGGTGCTGAAGGTGATCGAGGTGGTACGCCCGGCACCCGGGCCCGCGGAGGTGCTGGTGCGGGTGCACGCGGCCGGCGTCAACCCGACCGACTCGTGGCACCGCGCCACCGGTGGCCTGGCCGGTGCCGTGATCCCGCTGGGCTGGGACGTCTCCGGTGTGGTCGAGGAGGTCGGCGCGGGCGTGACCACCCTCGCGCCGGGCGACGAGGTCTTCGGCATGCCGCGTCACCCGCTCCCCGCGGGCACGTACGCCGAGTACGTCACCTCCTCCGCCCGCCACCTGGCCCGCAAGCCCGCCGGTCTCAGCCATGAACAGGCCGCCGCGCTGCCGTTGGCCGGACTGACCGCCTGGCAGGCACTCGTGGAGACCGCCGGCATCCGTCCAGGCCAACGCGTACTGATCCACGCGGCCGCAGGCGGCGTCGGCCACCTCGCCGTGCAGATCGCCAAGGCGCGCGGGGCCCATGTCATCGGCACCGCCCGCTCGGCCAAGCACGACTTCCTGCGGGCCCTCGGCGCGGACGAACTCGTCGACTACACCGAGACCGAGTTCGAGAACGCCATCGAGCCGGTCGACGTCGTGCTCGACGCGATCGGCGGAGCCTACGGGCCGCGTTCTCTGCGCATCCTGCGCCCTGGCGGTGTCCTGGTCGCGCTCGCCTCCCCGGCCGAGGCCTACCTGGCCGAGCAGGCCCGCCCGCTCGGACTGCGGGCCGGCTTCATGATCGTGGAAGCCGACCATGCGGGCATGCGGGAGATCGCGGCCCTCGCCGAGGCCGGGCTGCTGCGGCCCGAGCTCGACACGGTGCTTCCCCTCGAACAGGCGGCCAAAGCGCATGAACTCGCGGACAGCCGGCGGACGACTGGCAAGATCGTTCTGTCCGTCGCCGACTGACGGACCCGTCGCCGACCGACCCGTAAAGGAACGCCCCGATGACGACCTTCGTCCTCATACCCGGTGCCTGGCACGGCGCGTGGACCTTCGAACCCGTCGCCGAGCAGCTGCGCCGGCACGGCCACCAGGCCCACCCCCTGACCCTGACCGGGGTGGGGGAGCGCCGGCACCTGCTGACCGCCTCCGTCAACCTCGACACCCACATCGCCGATGTCGCCAACTTCCTGATGGACCAGCAGATCACCGACGCGGTACTGGTCGGGCACAGCTACGGCGGCATGGTCATCACCGGCGCCGCCGACCGCGTCCCTGAGCGCGTGGCGGGGCTGGTCTACGTCGACGCCCTGGTCCCCGAGGACGGCGACTCCTGCTGGTCCCTGGTCACCGAGCAGGAGCGCGCCTGGTACCTCCGCGGCGTGGGCGCCACCGGCTACGCCAGCGCCCCGCTGCCCTTCTTCGACCCCCGGGCCACCGCACACCCCCTCGCCTCACTGCTCCAGTCCATCCGCCTGGACGGCGGCCTCGACCGCTACCGCAGCAGGGACTACGTGTACGCCACCGGATGGAGCGGAGAATCCCCGTTCGCCCCGGTGTACCAACGGCTGTCCGGTGACCCCGCCTGGCGCACCCACGCCCTGGCCTCCGGCCACAACGTGATGCGGGACGCCCCGGACGAACTGCTCAAGGTCCTGCTGGGCGCCGCGCAGGACGGCTGAACCAGCCGGGAGCTTCCGGGTGCACGGGCACGACCTTCTTGCCGATACGTTGCAGCTTCAGGGCCACGCGGTAGGCGGCCCGTTCGGGGTTGTCGGACAGGCCTGCCACCGCCCAGGTGTCCCCTGTGTTGGTGAAGATCTCTCTTATCGTCGCGTCATCGCCCTGGACCGTCATGCACGGTTCAGCTTCGGCGAAGCCGCGCCAGTGCCCGTTCGCGCGAGGAGACTGTGGCCGGGCCCTGGCCCCTCGGCAGGGAACGCTGTGCGCGGCGCCGAAGTCCCGCACGTACGTGACGACTTGGGTGCCGCTCTCGCCGACGAGCCCCAGAACACGGCGGACCTGTGGCCCGCCACCCGCGGACGTGTCAACACCCGTGCCGGTTCCTGTGTGAATGGCGTTCTTCGTTGACGTGCACGGAACAGCGGAGGTATATACCAAGCACCCTCGTGAGAGCGCTCTCTGAAGGCATTCGGCGCCGAGCGAGGCAGGCCAGGCACGTCAACATCCGCAGGCTCCCCACCCTGTTCAGGAGACATCATGCCGAGCAAGCCCCTCGCGCTGGCGCACGTACGGCCAATGCCGCACCGGCGCAAACCGCTCCCCGTTCTCGCGCTGCTGGTCGCCTTGCTGGCGGCCCTCCTGCTCGCGGTCGACCAGCCGTCCGCGCACGCGGCCGACGCCCTGCTCTCGCAGGGAAGGCCGGCCACCGCTTCCTCGGTCGAGGCGGCGGGAACCCCCGCCTCGGCGGCCGTGGACGGCTCCACCACCACGAGATGGTCCAGCGCGTTCAGTGATCCGCAGTGGCTCCAGGTCGATCTCGGTGCCACGGCCCAGATCAGCCAGGTGGTGCTGCGCTGGGAGGCCGCCTACGGGACCGCCTTCCAGATCCAGACCTCCGCCAACGGCACCAGCTGGACCTCGATCTACTCCACCACCGCCGGCCCCGGCGGCGTACAGACGCTCAACGTGACCGGCTCCGGCCGGTACGTCCGTCTGTACGGCACCGCCCGGGCCACCCCGTACGGCTTCTCGCTGTGGGAATTCCAGGTGTACGGCACCGGCGGCACCACCCCGCCGCCCACCGGCGACTTCTGGGGCGACACCACCAAGATCCCGCCGGCCAAGAACGCCGTGGAGGTGGCGATCCTCAACCGGACCAACGGCGCCTACCCGGACAGCCAGGTGTACTGGAGCTTCAACGGCCAGACGCACTCCATTGCGGAGCAGCCCTACCTGGACATGCCCGCCAACTCCTCCGGCCGCATGTACTTCTACGTCGGCTCACCGACCAGCCAGTACTACGACTTCATCGAATTCACCGTCGGCGGGGGCGTGTTCAACGGCAACACCACGCGCGTGGACGCCTACGGCCTGCCCCTCGCGATGCGGCTGCACTCCTCCGACGGTTACGACGTCCAGGTCGGGGAGACCCAGGCCTTCTTCGCCAAGTCCCGCACCCAGGTCTTCCAGGACTTCATCAACGCCGTACCGCAACAGTTCAAGGTGCTGGCGCAGAGCCAGGCCCCGTACCGGATCATCGCCCCGGGCAGTGACCCGAGCTTCAAGCCGGGCGGTGTGAACGCGAACTACTTCACCTCCTACGCCCAGTCGGTCGGCGTCAACGAGACCACCCAGTACATCTTCGGCTGCGCCGGCAGCATGGCCGGCAACCCCAACATGTGCGCGGCGCTCAACCGGCACGTCGCCACGCTGCCGTCCTCGGGCCAGTCGGACCCGAGCCAGTTCTACAAGTCCGCGCCCGCCAACTACTACGCCAAGTTCTGGCACGACAACAGCATCAACAACCTCGCCTACGGCTTCCCCTACGACGACGTGGCAGGCCAGTCCTCGTTCATCTCGCACGCCAACCCCCAGTGGCTGGCCGTGGCCGTCGGCTTCTGACCGAAGCAGGCGCATTCCGGTCCGTGTGCCGGACTGATCAGTCGTGCACCCCGTCACCCCTGGGTAGGGCGGCGGGGTGCACGCCGTACGGCGCCCTGAGGGGGCGAATGGCGCAGAGGTCCGACGATTCGGTGGGCGCCGTCGGCCGCCGGTGGGGGAGGGCGGGGAGGACGACGCGGTAGAAAGGGGTCATGGCTGAGCGCGAGGTCTCCTCGGGGGGCGTGGACGATGTGGATGCGGTGGCCCGTGCGGTACTGACGGCGTCCCGGCTGCTGGTCGCCGTGTCCGCGCGGTCGCTGGCCGAGGTCGAGGAACGCGTGACGCTGGCGCAGATGCGGATGCTGGTGGTGCTGTCGTCGCGCGGCGCCACCAAGCTGGTCTCCCTCGCCGAGCAGCTCCAGGTCGCGCCGTCGACGGCCATGCGGATGGTGGACCGGCTGATCGCCACCGGCCTGGTGGACCGGCAGACCAATCCGGGCAACCGCCGCGAGACGATGCTCCAACTCACCGAGGACGGCCGCAGATCCGTCGAGGAGGTCATGGCGCGACGTCGCGCGGAGATCGCGGCGATCGTCGAGCGGCTCGCCCCGCATCAGCGGCTGGCGCTGATCGACGCGCTGAATGCCTTCAACGAGGCCGGCGGAGAGCCGCCCGCCCCGGAAACGGATGATCTGGAACCGCATCCGCTGGGGTGAACGGCATCTCCTCGGCGCACAGCGCTCTGCCCCCTTGTAACCGCCTTCTGGGGGAGGAGGGTTGTCAGCCCACCGTCGGAGTGGCGGTCGGGGAAGCCGAGGGAGCGCCTGGGGACGGGGTGAGGACGAGGACCGGCTCCCCCGGCGGCGGCGGGGGCGGGGTGAGGTCAGTGGCAGGCAGCTTCGGCGGGGTCGTCTCCTTGAAGAGCACCGTGCCGAAGTCGACAAGACCGGTCTTCTCCATCACGGTGATGTGGTCGAGGACGGTGTCGTTGGCCTGGTCGGCCAGTGCTCTGACCAGGCTGTTCTCGGTGGTGGCGCGAATCTTGGCCACCGTCGAGAAGATCTGGCCGTGGGTGACGCGCAGGATGTTGGCGAAGTCGTTGTCGAACTGCTTCCCGCTGTCCGAGGACAGCGTGGACACGAAGCCCTGCTGCTGAGGGGACGCCAGGTTGGGCAGGGTGACGCCCAGTTGGGGTGCGATCTTGCGGCAGGTGGCGTCGAGCCCGGAGTGGCCGTCGACCAGATGCTGGCCTGCGGACCGGACCGCCGCGGTGGTGCCCTTCTTCAGTGCCAGCTGGCCCACGGGGTACTCCCAGAGCCCGGCCGCGCGCACCTTGACGACGAAGTCACGGTCGGCCTCGGTCAGCGGACCGGAGGGGGTGTTGGCGATGACGCGCGACGGGGAACTTGTCGTGTTCTGTACGCCGAGCATGGCCGGGTAGACGAGCGCGCCGAGGGTCAGGGCGACTCCACCGCCGACGAAGAGGGTGCCGGCCTTGTTCCGCCAAATGCCCATGATGCCTCCCGGCTTGAGCCGTCGCCCGGAGCGGGACATGCCCTGCGGCGAACGGCCTTGTCAGCTTGCTGTGATGAGTGATGACAGCCGGGAATACGGAGGCGCCGCCCGGACAAACCTTTGCTGTAGGCAAAATATGCACCATCATTGAGGCATGACGGTGGCACGATGCATCGGAACCATCGCGTTGCGTGACGTCGTGAGCCCCGGTGGCCGCGCCGCACGAACGAAGGGGAACCGGTGAGCCGATGATCGGCCTGGAGAGCTGCCGCGAGCCGCTGCCGGTCCCCGGCGCGAGGATCCTCGTCGACCGGCGCTGCCCGAGCCGCCGGAGCCCACTGGACAAGCGGATGCCGGTGCTCGCGCTCTTGACCGCACTCTCTCGTCGGTACGGCGACGGGCAGGCGAAGTTCGCCGGCTTCGCAACCTTGTGGAAGCTCTCGCTCCGGACGGCCCATTTATCTTTGCACTATGCAATGTTAAGCTGGAGCAATTGATGCTGGATGTGATGGTCATGAACGTGCGCGAGGACAGTCCGAGTGTCCACTCACGCTGCGGTCACGCCTGGGAAGGGGCAGGAGATTCGTCACCCCACGGAGCCGAAGGACGGGCCCGGCGCCCCGCATCACGCTGGAGCGACGCCGCACCTTCCCCCTCCGCTGGCCCGCACCAGGCCCCCGCTCCGCAGCGGCAAGGCAAGCCGGACAGCGCGCTCGGGCCGGCCTGTGCCGACGCTTCCTCACCCCGGCTGAACAGAAGACCCCCCGCCCCGGGGGCAGTTGTCGCTCAGCCGCCCTCCGCCCCGAGGGCGGCTGAACGGCACGGGCGCGGCAAGCCCCTGCCCTCTTACCGCGGCCGACGCCGTGCCGGGACCGGTTCGCCAGTGCCGGCTGCAGCGTCCGCCATCACCGAGCGCCGCACGGCTGCCATGATGAAGCCCCTTCCTGACGGTGGGGGTTCGTCAGCGAGGTCTCTTCGAGAAGGGGTCCGGCCATGAGTACGAGCGTCCGGTTCTGGCGCTGGCGCCGAAACCCCCTCCGGCGCGGCAGCGACCGTATCCAGGCCTGGACTTTCCTCCTCGCGATCCTGCTGGTGACCATCGGAGCACCCGTGGTCGGTGTGGTCACCGGAAGGAGCGTCGCGGCGTCCGCGTCCCGGCCTCCCGCCGGCTGGCACTCCGTCGCCGCCACCCTCACCGAGAAAGCGCCGCCGCCCTCGACTCCCTCGGAGACGAACAACGTCAACCGCGTGGAGGCCGCGGTCAAGTGGCATGACGCCGACGGGCACCGGCACGGCGGATTCGCCTGGGTGAGGCCCAACAGCCCGGCCGGCAGTCGTACGACCGTCTGGCTCGACGACAAGGGCGACCTGCGCAAGGACTTCATGCAGCCGGTGCGGACGCAGTCCCGAGCTCTGACCCTCGGCGCCCTGGCGGCCGCGGGAACAGCGGTCCTGGTCGTCAGTTGCTACGCACTCCTCCGTGTCCGCCTGGCCAGGCGCCGGGCATGGCAGCTGGACCTCGAGTGGAGCAGCATCGCGTGATCCCTGGGCATGGAAAGGGAGAAGGGACGGGCCGGCCCGAGGTCACCGTTTCTTGAACTCCTCGATGGCTGCCCGGACCGTTGCCCCCATCGCGTCGCTTCCGGTGTGACCTGAGTCCTCGAAGATGTGGAGCCGTGCGCCCGGCCACGCCTTCGCCAGTTCCCATGCCGTCTGCACCGGGCTGCCCATGTCGTGTCGGCCGTGGACCAGTACTGCCGGGATGCCGGCCAGCTTGTGGGCGTTGCGCAGCAGTTGATCGTCCTCCAGCCACGCGCCGTTGCCGAAGATGTGGGCGCAGATCCGTACGAACGCGATCTGCGCGTCGACGGTCCGGTTGCTGTACATGCCGGGCACGCCGTTGGGCTCGTTCGAGATGACCGCGTCCTCCCAGGCGAGCCAGTCGGCGGCGGCCTTCGCCCGGATCGCCCGGTCCGGGTTCTCCATCAGCCGCGCGTAGGCCGCGAGGAGGTCGCCACCCCGCTCGTCCTCGGGGACGCCGTCGCGGAACCGGTCCCACGCCTCGGGATAGAACTGCCCGGCGCCCCGGTAGAGCCAGTCGGTTTCGGTGCGGCGGGTCGTCGTGACCGCCTGGATGACGATCTCGGTGACCCGCTCCGGGTGCTGTTGCGCGTAGGCCAGGATGAGCGTCGAGCCCCAGGAGGCGCCGTTCAGCAACCACCTCTCGATGCCGAGGTGTTGGCGCAGCTGTTCCATGTCGTCGATCAGATGCTGCGTGGTGTTGAGGCTCATGTCTGCCGCCGGGTCGCCGGCGTGCGGGGTGCTGCGACCGCAGTTGCGCTGGTCGAAGCGGACGAGGCGATAGCGCTCGGGGTCCCAGGAGCTCGTCGGCCGCTGCGGTGCGCCCGACCCCGGGCCGCCGTGGACATGCAGAGCGGGCTTGCCTTCAGGGTTGCCGAGCTGCTCGTAGTAGATGCGGTTGCCGTCGCCGGTGTCGAGAAATCCGGAGTCGTAGGGACTGGTCGGAGGATAGAGATCAACCATAACCACGATCCTACGGAGCGATTGCGGTGGGGCTCCTTGAGACGTGAGTCCAACACGTGGGCAGATCAGGCGGGTTGACGGGCGCGACCGGCGTCGGACTGCCTGCGGGCCGGACGCGCGCTGGTTGCGGCCACGCCGGGTCGGTCCCCACGGCTTGAGGACCGAGATCACCGTCATGAACACGTACGCGGACAGGGAAACGATCGGCCCGTAGAGGATGTCACCCGTGTCGGGAATCTGCCGGCCCGCGGCGACGGCCGCGACCGCGGCGTTCACCCCCGGGCGCAGCGCGAAGACCGTGGCGGTCGTCGTTGCCAGCGTCAGCCAGAACTTCGTGTAGACCCAGCGATGCCTCGCCAGTCCCCACGGGGTGCCCAAGGACAGCACCATGCCGCTGGTGAACGTGGCGAACGCGACGGGGAGCAGGATCCAGTCGGCGAAGAGCTTCATGGCCCGGACGGAGGCCTCCACGGTCACCGCGGACCCGGTGGTGACCGCGGTGACGGCGAGCGTGAAGAGCCCGAGCGTCACTCCGAGCCAGGCCGCCGAGGCGGAAACATGGACGACGAGGGAAGCCCGGCGTGCGGGACGGCTCAGTTTCATACGAGACACCGTGCCGGGCGGGGGCCGTGTGGTCGTCTGACGGCGGGAGTAACGCCGAGTACTCGCCTCGGCGTACACGGCGAAGCGGGGACTGCGGCGGAGCCTGCGTACGACGTGTGCGTGGCCCGTTGTCCCGCCTCGGTGACCGACACCGGTTCGCGCTCGGCCGGCGCGGGGCGGAGCGACCACTCCGAGCGCCTGATCCGGCAGGCGAGTTCTCGCGGGTACGTTTCGAAGGCGTTCGAAACGTGGTGCGCCGGTCTCGCACCGCATCCACACTCTGCCTCAGTACGCCGATGACACCGGCCGACAGAGGGGATGCCGCCATGGAGGGACCGGACCCGCGTTGGGTCCTCGCGTTCGACGGGTCGTGTGCGACCTGTCGCAAGATCTCCAGCGCAGTTTTTCACGCCTGCGACGGTAAGCTCGAAGTGCTGCCGCTGGACGACGAACGGGTGCGGGGCTGGCGGGAGTTGGCATTCAAGACGGACGCTCCCTGGGCGCCGACGCTGCTCCGCGTGGAAGCAGGTCAGGTGCGGGCCTGGGCCGGCGGCGCGATGACGGTGCCGCTCCTGCGGCGTCTCGGCCCCCGTTCCACCGTGCGGGTGCTGCGCGCGCTCGGCGAACTCCGCAGGGCGGACGCCGGGCATCACCAGGGCCGGCCGGGGACCGGACGGACGCTCGGGCGGGCGCAGTTCCTGCGCGCAGGTGCGGGACTGGCGGTCGCCGCCGGCCTGATCATGCGTGGCAGCACCCCGGCCTTCGCCGAGAACGAGCACGAGGCAGCGCGCCGTTGGGTGCTCACGCATCGCACCGAACTGCCCACGACCTACGACGACGTGGTGGCCTACCCGCTGAGCTACCGGCGGGCCATCCACGAGGCACTGCCGGCGAAGACCCGCAGCGGCCTGTGGGCCGAGCATCTGCGGCGCTTCAAGAGCACCAGGCCGCAACTGACCGCAGCGCAACACCGCATCGTGGAGCGGGCGTTGGCCATCGCCGCGGATCCGGCGACGTTCGAGGGCGAGCCGCCCGCCGAGCTCACGGAACTCGGCCGGACCGCACGCGAGACGTTCGGAGCCGACGAAGCACGGGCCATGCTGGCCGTCCTCGGCCCCGCGGCCGACGCGGCGGCGCCGGCACCCAACTGCGAGTGCAACAAGGTCGACGTGTACTGCGGCTGGTCCGGCGACTGCGTCGACAACGGCTGCCACCACACCAGTACCGGCTGCGGAAGCCTCTACATCTACCCGTGCAACGGCCTCTGTTACGACTGACGACGGCGACCGCGCCGCCGAGCCGCGACGCGGAGACAGGAGTGTTCGCCATGGACAATTCCCGGGTGCGCTGGATGCTGGCCTTCGACAGCTCCTGCGGGGCGTGCCGCACCATCTCGTCGATCGTCCACGGGGCGTGCGACGGCAAACTGGAAGTGGTCCCACTCGGACGCCAGGACGTACGGGACTGGCGGGAACGGGCTCTGGGCCCGGACGCGCCGTGGGCGCCGACACTGCTGGCCGTGCGTCGCGCCGAGGCCGGCAGGAGTGACGGGGACGCCAGGCCGGTCAAGGCCTGGACGGGGGCCGGAATCGCCCTGCCGCTCGCCCGACGGCTGGGGCCGCGCTCCACGTCGGCGGTGCTGCGGGCCCTCGGGCAGGCGCGCGCCGAGGGTGCGACCGCGCGTACTGGTGGCCGTGCCCTGATGGGGCGCGCGCAGTTCCTGCGCCTGGGCGGAGGTGTCGCGGTGGCCGCCGCCGTACTGCTGAAGGGGACGACGCCGGCCTTCGCCCAGGGCAAGGACCAGGCGACGGCCCGTGAGTGGGTGCGCGCACACGCCGACAAGCTGCCTACCCGCTACAGCGAGGTGGCCGCGATGCCGCTCGCTCACCGCCGGGCGGTCTTCGCGGCGTTGCCCGCGAAGGCGCGCAGTGCCCTCTGGGTCGAGCACATCGAACGCTTCCGTGCCGATCACCCCGGCCTCACACCCGAGCAGGCCTCGGTCGTGGAACAGGCACACGAACTCGCCTCGAAAGTCTCGACGTTCGAGTTCGAGCGCGGACGGCGCGGCGCCGAGGAGGCACCCGACCTCGATGCCCGCGCCGTCGCCGCCTTCGGAGCCACCTCGGCCCACGCGCTGCTCGCCACACTGGGCCCGGCCGAGGCCCAGTCCCTGCCGGACTGCGAGTGCAACACCTTCAGCGACTACTGCAGCAGCAGCGACTGCATCTACGTACAGAACAGCTGCGAATACGACTCCAGCGGCTGCGGAAAGCTCTGGACCTGGGCCTGCGACGGCCTCTGCTACGGGTGAGGTCCGGGACGGGCAGGACGTCGGCCGGTCCGTCCCCTGTTCACCGCGGGCTGCTGCTCCCTGGACAGCAGCCCGCGGTGACGTTCCGGTGGGGGCACCGGCACATGTCGAACGGCGGCTGTGCCGACTGACTTCAGGGGCGTCCGGCTTCAGGAACGCGGCGGCATCTCGCCCGCAGGGCCCTCGCCAGGTCCCCGGCCAGGGCCGGGCCCGCGGAAGGCCGGGCCCGGGGGCAGGGGATCCGTGCCCTCCGGCTGTGTGCGCATCCCGTCCAGCAGCAGCCGCAGGTAGCGCCGCCACAGGTCGGGTTCGCCGGTGCGGTCGGTGACCGCGGCCACCATCAGCTGGATCATCGGGAGGTCCACGGGCTCCGCGTCGGCTCGCAGCGCCCCCTGCTCCTTGGCGCGGGCGACCAGCTGATCGACCAAGGGCTTGACCCGCCGCCCGACGAGGGCGTGTCGCTGAGCGGCCTTGCCGGTGCCGAGCATGACCTCGCGCAACCCGCGGTCGTGTGCCTGGAGTTCGCACACCTTCTCCAGGCTGGAAGCCAGCCCGTGCCAGGGGTCGGGGTCCCCGGCGGCTTCCCGGGCGGCCGCCTCGACTCGGTCGATCATGTCCTCGAAGACGGCGTCGACGAGCTCTTCCTTGTTGGCGAAGCGCCGGTAGGCCGTCCCCACGCCGAGCCCCGCGTGGCGGGCGACGTCGTCGAGGGTCGCGCCCAGACCCCGGTCCCGGAACACCTCTCGGCCGGCGGCGATCAGGCGGCTTCGGTTCAGGTCGGCATCGCGCCGCAGCGGCGCCCTGCCGGGCTCAGCGGGCTCCGCCATGCCTATCGTCTCGCCTTCCGGAAGATGTCGGATCGTCCAGCGCATGCTACTGCCGGGAGATGCGCGCCCCTTGATCGGGTTCGGACCCCGGTGCGGTGATCTGCCCACATGCACCGGCCACGGCCACCCGCCCTCCACCTGCAACACCTTGGCTGCCCAGCCTTGCTGACACTGCGTCACATAGGGCGCGGCGTACGGGTCTTGCCCGCTTCGGGACCGCGGAACGGCTTCCGGTCCACAGGAAGCGGAGATACAGTCTCCGATCGGAGACGCGGTCTCCGCACACAGTCGAGTGCCGGTGGACTGGAACGGCACCGGCATGTTCAAGGCGTCCTCAGCAAGCCTGACGCCCCCTCCAACCCCCCCCGGAGTGCTCAGAGATGCCCACTTCCCTGCCAACTTTCCTACGGAGAACGGTCATGCTCGCCGCGACCATGGCCTTGAGCGCGGCGACGCTCATGGCATCGGGCGCAGAGGCGAGTCCCAGCGCCATCGCGAGCCTGCCGACCCCCGAAGCCACCTCGACCACGGCGGCCGGTGTCAGCTACGGCACCTATTCCGACCTCGCCTACGTCGCGGGCGGGAACAGTCAGCAGGTCCTCGACCTGTATGTGCCGAAGCAGACCTCCGGACCGACGCCCCTGGTCGTGTACGTGCACGGAGGCGGCTGGTCCGGCGGGAACAAGAGCGAGCTGACGTCCCAGAAGGGCTGGGACACCCTGCTGTCCAAGGGCTTCGCGGTGGCGACCGTCAACTACACCCTGAGCGGCACCGCGGTCTTCCCGCAGCAGATCTACGACGTGAACGCGGCCATCCGCTATCTGCGCTCGGTCAAGGGCAAGTACCGTCTCAGCGGGAACATCGGCCTGATGGGCGAGTCGGCCGGCGGTCAGCTCGCCGCGCTGGCCGGCGCGACCTGCGAGGTGAGTTCGCTGCAGAACACCGAGGGGGTGACCAAGGGGTCCAGCTGTGTGCAGGCGGTCTTCGACGGGATGGGCCCGACGGACTTCCTGGAAATGGACTCCCACCTCTACGACGACAAGTCCTCGAAGCACGATCCCCCGTCGTCGGGCGAGTCGCGTTACCTCGGCTGCACCCAGGGCCTGAGCGCCTGCCCGGCATCCACCGTCGAGCGGGCGAACCCGATCACGTACATCACCTCGGCCGCCAAACTGCCGCCGTACTACATCGTGCACGGTGACGCCGACACAGCCGTGCCGCACTACGAGAGCGAAATCCTCTTCAACGCTCTCACTTCGGTGTGCGCGGATGTCACCTTCGACACCATGCACGGGCAGAACCACTTCCTGTTCCTCGCCGGCGCGCTGGACCCCCCGTACCCGGCCCAGACCATCCAGTCGTCGAAGAACTGCTCACCCGTCACCTCGACCGAGGACACGTCCCTGACCTGGGCCGGGATCACTTCGTACTTCGGGAGCCACGTGCACTGACCCGGCGACCGGACGGACGGAACCGGTCTGGCGGGCTCCTCGCTCAGTGACCCGCTGCCCGCGGTGCCCCGGGAGGGGACCGCGGGCAGGGCCTGGCCGATCCGTGTGCCGGATCGGCCAGGCCCACGGCCGTTCACTCCCGACTGCCCGACGGAGGAGGGACGTTCCTGCCCGCCCGCCCGCCCGCTTCCGCTCCGGAGGCGGCCTCCGACCAGGGTCGTCCGCGGTCGCCAGTCGCTACCCTCCAGGGCATGACCCCAAGGAGTGCACGGCCTGTGGAGATCGGTTCGGCGCACGTGGTCGTGACCGGAGGGTCGAGTGGCATAGGTCTGGCCACGGCCCGGCTGCTGTCCGGGCGGGGTGCGAAGGTGTCACTCATAGCGCGGGGGCGGGTGCGCCTGGAGGCGGCGGCCAAGGACGTGCCGGCCGCCGCCCGGGTGGCCGACGTGGCCGATCACGCGGCCGTCACCCGCGCTGTCGCGGAGCTGGAGGAGGAGCGGGAGCAGCCCTGCGACATCCTGATCACCTCGGCGGGGCTGGCCAGGCCCGGCCATTTCCTGGAACTGCCCGACGACGTCTTCCGGCAGATGATCGAGGTCGACTACTTCGGGACGCTGTACGCCCTGCGGGCCGTCGTGCCCGGCATGGTGGAGCGCGGGCGGGGCAGCGTGGTCGCGGTGTCGTCGGCCGCCGCGCTGCTCGGGATTTTCGGCTACAGCGCGTACGGACCGGCCAAGTTCGCCGTACGGGGGCTGATGGAGTCGGTGCGGGCCGAACTCGTACCGCACGGGGTGCATGTCGGTGTGGTCTTCCCGCCGGACGTGGACACGCCGCAGCTCGCCGAGGAGAACCAGTACAAGCCTGCGGAGACCCGGGCGATCGGCGGCACGATCAAGCCGCTGACCCCGGAGAAGGTCGCGGCCGCGATCGTGGCAGGCATCGAGCGGCGGCGCTTCGTGATCTGCCCCGACGTGGGCACACGGGTGCTGGCGCGGTTCGGGAGTGCGCTGATGCCGCTGCTCAACCGGGAGTTCGACCGCAGGGTGAAGGCGATCGGGAAGGCGGCCAGGAGAGCGTGACTCCGCCCTTGATGTCAGCGACGAGGTGCAATGGCCGGCGCCAGAGGGTCAGAGTCGCTGGAACAGCAGCGGAATCAGGGCGGGGATCGCGGGGACCAGCAGGTAGAGGGTGATGCCGGTCATCGCCTTGCGTGTGGTGACGGGAAGCACCGGGTCGGCCCAGACCTGCGCTATCGCCGCGTCGCACTCGTCGCGGGGGAGCCGTTGGTGCAGCTCTTTGACGTAGTCCTTCTTCACGGTGAGCGCGGAGTGATAGCCGATCGAGGAGGGATAGACGATGACGAACATGTCCACCACCATCACGCCCAGCACGATGAACACCATCCATGATGCGGCCGGCAGCCAGACCGTGAACAGGATCAGCAGGCCGGTCATGTGTGCCAGCGCCGAGCCGTAGGTCCACAGCATGAACTGGCGCAGCGGGCGCAGCCCGTGGAAGCCGTCGCTGTCGAATTCCATGTCCGGTGTCACTCCGAAGCCGAGCGCTTCGGACCGGTAGAGGTAGACGGTGAAGACGACGCCCATGATCAGTTGCTTGGCGAGGAAGTAGAAGGCGTACGTGCCGGCGGTGCACAGGGCCACCGCCAGTCGGGGATGGGTGTGCCAGTTGGCCCACCAGCCGGCGTACACCTCCGAACGCCAGACGGGGTCGGGAAGCTCGGTCGGGTTCCAGGTCTCCAGAAGTCCATGGGTGTTGACGAAGGCGTACAGAGAGGTCGTGCCGATCGCCATGGCCACCATGATGCCGGCGGACACGGTCTTGAGGCCGAGCACACGAAACCAGCTGTTGGCTCTGGAGATCAGGCGATTGAGCCGGAGTATCTGGCGCGGAGTCAGCTGGTGCGCGCCTCTGTTGCGCTCGTTCATCGACACGAAGTCGGCGATGGCCTGCACCTGCTGGCAACAGAAGACGGGCGTGATGAAGACGACCGCCAGCACGACCAGTCCGGCCACGTCCTGCAGGAGGGTGAGACTCACACCGCTCAGTTCGGTGTGGTCGGAGAACAGGTAGTCCAGTGCCCAGCGCTTCTCCGTGCCGGCCGGTGCCCCCAGCACTCCATCAGCCTGGGCCAGCCCCAGTAACGTGACGGAGAACGCCAGGCTGACCAGCAGAATCTTGGTCTTGGCCGTCAGCGGCCAGTACAGCAGCCGGATCAGCAGGCGCGCCGCGTCCCGACGATGACCTGGCAGCCGGCGCACCCGGCGCATCGCCCAGCGGTAGTTGAGGGGTTCGGTGGGACGGAAGGCGGCCCCCATCCGCTTCGGCTCCAGAGCCTTGAGCTGCTCCATCTCCACCCCCCGATGGTGACACCACGCAATGTCTTTATAGCCATCGCGACCGGGAGCCGAACCTCCCCGGGCAGCGGCAGCCGCCGAATCGCGTGCCGTCACTGCTCAGGGAGTCCTGCCGACGTTGCTACGAACGCGCCACCACCCGCGGCACGTTGTGGCCCTCGACCCGCAGTGCGGGCCGGCCCGAAGGGAGGGCGTCGGCCGGCCAGGAGAGGGTGACCTCGCGTGACTCGTCGGGGAGGAGCCACAGATAGTTGTCGCCGTACAGCGTCGGCAGCACCCGGTCGCCGCTCCTGCCGTCGCGCAGGGACAGCCGCACCATCGCCGCGACGGCGGAGCCGCGGTTGTGGATCCTCGCGGTCGCCGTGCGGCGGCGCGTCCCCTCGCGCCTCACCGGGCCGATGTCGGCGGAGACCTTCACCGGCCTGGCCGTGTTGAGGGCCTTCATGTCGGAGGCCCGGCGATAGCGCCAGTACGTGTTCTCCGACAGGCGTGCACCCTTGCTGTCCCTCAGGCTGAGGCGCAGCAGGTGGAAGTCCGGCAGTGAGTCCGAGAACGCGGCGGTGAACGCCTCGGCCGTGGTGGCGGAGGCGATGTCCACCGTGGTGCGCCGTGTGGAGCCGAGCTGCTTCCCGCTCAGGTCGTAGGCGCGCGCGGTGACCGTCACGCCCTTGAGTGCTCGCGGGGTGTGGTTGACCGCGATGACCCGCCAGTTCTGCGGGTCGGCCTGGACATGCACGGGTTCGCACGCCGTACGGGACCCGTAGTACATGCCGTTGACGTCGAAGTCGTAGTCGTAGGTCTGCCACACGGTGCTGTGCCACGCCGGGTGGGACATCCAGAGCATGAGGCCGCTGGCGTCCTTCCACAGATGCTGGTTCCACGCCTCGAACATGGCCCGGGAGTTCTCGTAGTTGACGAACTGCGCCTTGCGCGTGAAGTCGTCGAGGTCCTTCGCGGTGCCGAGCCGGGTCTCGATGGCGGCCCGGTAGTCCTGGGGAGCCTGGTTACCCCGCGTGCTCCAGTCGTGATAGAGCCAGGCGCCGCCGATCGGCCACTCCGGCTCGTCACCGACCAGGTTGCGCATGCTCTCCGCCGTGGACACCACGGGCATGCCGATCTCGGTGTGGAAGCCGAAGTTGCCGCTCCCGTAGGTGGACGCGGAGAAGTAGCGGTCGGGCTCCACCCAGCCGTAGGGGCCGCCGCCGGTGACGATGCCGCCCGCCGAGTTGTTCTGGTAGAAGACGTCGGGAGCCTCGGCCCGTACCGCCTCGCCCATCCCGGTGTTGATCGCCTCGGGCGGATTGCCCTCGTTGGCCCCGCACCAGATGACGACGCTGGGGTGGATGCGATAGCGCCGTACGGTGTCCCGGGCCAGGTCGTTGTACGCCTTGTGGTCCGGCGGGTCCATCGCCCAGGCGTTGGGGAAGTCGTTCCACACCAGCAGGCCGTGTTCGTCACAACTGGCGAAGAACTCCTCCCGGTTGCTGGACGCCACCCAGTTGCGGATCATCGTGAAGTTCATGTTGCGGTGCATCCGCACCGCCGCGTCCATCCGGGCTGCCGGCATCCGGCGCAGCAGCTCGTCCCAGCCCCAGTTGCCGCCACGGCAGAAGACCCGGACGCCGTTGACGCTGATCTTCAGCGGTTCCGGGGTGTTGTCCACGGACTTCACATCGGTCCAGGTGTCGCCGTCGTCGGACACCTGGATGACGTACGTCTTCGGGTACGCCTGTTCCCAGACGACCGCGACCCGGTCGAAGGAGACGGACGAGCCCAGGTCCACCCGGATCCACTGGCCGTCCTGGTACTCGGAGGACCAGCGGGAGTTGGGGTTGCCGTCGGTGGCATGGGAGGCGGGGTTCCCGGAATCCTGCGTGGAGGCGGTGGCCGTCTTGTGCAGGGCCAGGTCGGTGCCGGGGGAGGCACTGTCGACCACCGATAGGGTCCACAGCGAGGTGCCCCAACTGGTCGCACGCGCACCGCAGTTGAGCCGTACATATCGAGCGGTGCGGGCTGTGAAGTCCACCGTCTGCAGGCTCGCGGCGCCGCTGCTGAAGGGCAGAGGCACCGCGCCGTTGTCCACCGTCTCGGCGTCGGTCCACTCCGAGCCGTCGCTGGAGACCTGCACGACGAACGTCCTGGCGTACGCCTGCTCCCAGGTCAGGTCGACCCGGTCGAAGGAGACGACGGACCCGAGGTCCACCTGGATCCACTGGTCGTCCTCGAAGGCTGAGGACCAGCGGGACCCGGCGTCTCCGTCGGTGGCCTTGGCCGCGGTGTTCGAGGAGTCCTCCGTGGATGCGGTGGCCGTCTTGTGCAGGGCCAGGTCCGTGCCGGCCGACGTGCTGTCGACCACCGCGAGGCTCCACAACGAGAACCCCCAATCCGTGGATCTGGTGCGGCACTTGATACGCACATACCGCGCCTTCCGCGCACCGAGGGGCACCGGCTGCGTGTACCGGTCACTGCTCCCGCCGAACGGCAGCGGCACCGCGTACTCGTAGCCGAACTGCCGGATCCCGAAGCGCGTGGTGCGGCGATCGCTCTCCTGGCCCTCGACCGAGGCGGTCAGCGTCAGATCGTGCAGAGCGGCCCTGCCGTACCCGTTGGGCCACCACAGCTCGGGGTCGCGCAGCCGCAGCCCGGCGTACTGCTCGGGCGCGAACGTGACGTCGACGCTCTCGCCGCCGGCGATCGTGACCGACCGGGAGACCCGTACGCCGTCGAAGGCCGCCGAGACGGTGACGCGTCTGCTCGCCGCGTCGGCGTTGCGCACCGGCACCACGATCGTCACCTCGGCGCTGGAGGTGTCCGGCAGGCCGGGGAGCTTCGTGTCCACCCGGGGATCGCCGATCACCGCGTGGCCGGTCGAGCGCAGCCGTACGTGGTTCCAGATGCCGGAGACACGGTCGCGCACCGCCGGCATCCAGTCCCAGCCGGAAGCGGCCAGATACGTCGGCGAGTTCTGGTTCATCATGGTGGCGCCGGCGTCCACGAAGGCGAGTCCTGCCGGGCCCTTGTCACCCGGGCTGCCGGGGAACGGCATGGGGGTGATCTTGACGGCCAGGGCCTGCTCACCGCTTCCGGCGAGCTCCTTCGTCACGTCGTGGGAGGAGCGCGCGAAGGGGTACGTCAGACCGCCCACCTTCTGCCCGTTGAGCCAGATCTCCGCGGTGTGGTTGACGCCGTCGAACTCCAGCCAGATGTGCCGGCCCGCCCCCGTGCGCAGCCCGTGCGGCAGCTCGAAACCGCGGCGGTACCACCATGAGTGCCGGGACAGGGCCTCGGGAATGTGCAGGTTGTTGAACCCGGCCACCGGGTCCGGCAGATGGCCCTGGTCCACCAGCGAGGCCAGCACCGTCCCCGGGACGGTCGCCGGCAGCCAGCGGCTGGTGTCCACGTCCGGCCGGGACAGCCGCGCGCCCTCCCCGCCGGCCCAGTCGTCCATGGTCAGCGTCCAGCCGGACTCCAGCGGGACCGTGCCGTCGGCGGCCGCCTTGAGCGCGGGCGCCCGGTGGTCGTGGGTACCCCAGTCGGTCCAGCCGGTCGCGGACGGGCGATGTCCCCGTGCGGAGCCGTAGACCTCGAAGCCGTTGAGGCCCAGCGGGTTGGCGTTGGAACGCTTGGTCACCGTCATTCGCACCCAGCGCGCCGTGACCGGCTTGTCGAACGCGATCTCCACGACGCCGCCCTTGCCGGACGTGGCGCGGTGGACGGTGGTCCACGCGTGGTGATCGCGGGAGGTCTCGACGACGTACTCGACCGCGCAACTGGAGAGGATCTCCTGACCTGTTGTGCGGTCCCGGGGATTGCCGCCGGTGGCCGGCACGAAGACTGGGTCGTCCACCGTCGCCTCGAAGGTGAGCCGTACGGAGTCGACCGTGCAGTCGGCCTGAAGATCCACCGAGATCCACTGCGGATCGCCGTCGGCGGCACGCCAGCCGGTGCCCTTCACGCCCACGGAGTTGACCTTGTCCACGACGAACTCGCCCGGTGTGGGCGCGTAGTCGGTGGACGACACGGATATCGGGCGGTAGGCGGCGAGTTCACCCCGTGCACCGATCGACCCCGACCCGGTGGCCGCGTAGCCGCTCTGGGGGAGCGCGACGCCAAGTCCGAAACCTGCCAGCAGAGTTGAACCGCCGGTCAGGACCAGGCGACGGGACGGGCGGGGCGGCTGAGTCGACATGTGCGGTGGATCCAATCCAGAGCAGAGGGGAGCAGGGTCCAACCCAGACCAGAGGGGAGCAAGTGCCCTCTGCGATTGATGGGATGACAACGTTGCCAAAGGCTGCTGTCTCCTCCGGCCTCTGTCAAGGTTTCCGGCACGGTCCGCTTGTGACGGCGGCGTGTTGAGGGCCGGGAGCAGGCGAATCGGATCCGGCGTCCCTGTCCCGGCCTGACGAGCCCGGCAGGTGCCTGGATCCCACACCCGCTCCCTTTCCGGGCGAACCGAGCCGGTCGGCAGGGGCGGATCGGGGAGCGCGGATCAGGAGGCGGGCGGTGCCGTGCGCGCGCGGTGGCGGCGTACCGCGTCGCGGTTCGCGCAGAGTGGGGAGCAGTAGCGCTGCCGTCCCGTGCGGGAGGTGTCGGCGAAGATCATGGTGCACTCGGTCACTGCGCAGCGCCGGAGGCGGTGCATTCCCCGGCCCGCCAGGTGAAGTGCCGTACCTACGGAGATCAGTGAGAGCAGCACGGCGGCCGGCGGTTTCCGGTCGTCGCGGTAGTGGAGGTGCCAACCGCTGCCGGCGTGGTTGGTCATCCGCGGGAAGGCGGCGGCCTCCGCCAGCATCCGGTTGAGCAACTCGGCGCGCTCGTGTTCGTCGGCGGCGTCGACGACCTTCTCCCACGCCTCCAGCGCGTCCCGGGTGCGAGCGAGGTCCTGCGAGGTGACCGGCCGCTCCAGCACCAGTCCGGCGGCACGGCAGCGGTCCGCGAGTTCCTCGGCGTCGGCGGGGGGCCGGTTGGCCAGGTCGGCCGCCAGGTTCACGGCATCCGCGCCGTAAGGGTTGAGGTGCACAAGGGCATTACATCAGTCTGGTCGGTATGCAACAACGCATCGGAAGACCCTCCCCCGTGCGGCAGGCGCTGGAGTACGACCTGGTGGAGCTCGTACGGCTGCGGGCGCTGCTGTTCGCGGACCTCGGCGGTGACTTCTTCCACCCCGCGCCGGCGGAGGACGACTGGCTGGACGCCTTGGCCGTGGTGCTCAGGAAACAGCTGACCGATGACGCCGTACGCATCCTCGTCGTGGACGGCGACCCCGGCGGAGGCCTCGCCGCCTGCGGAATCGGCACGATCGAGCAACGACTGCCGGGCCCGCACCTGCGCAACGGCAGAATCGGCCACGTGATCGGCGTGGTCACCGACCCGGCGCACCGGCGGCGCGGTCACAGCCGCTCGATCATGCGGGGCCTGCTCGACTGGTTCGAGGACAGCGACGTCGCCCGAGTGGACCTGTACGCCTCCGCCGAAGGCGAGGGCCTGTATCGCGAACTCGGATTCACCGACCACCCCGACCCCTCGCTGTACTGGCGCCCGTGACAGGACGGGCCGACGACGCGCGGTACAGGTGGATCGTGGAAGGCGCGGCCGGGCGGAGGCTCCCGCCCGGCCGTTGTCCTCAGACCGTCGACGGCTGCTCGGGCAGCACGTGGTCGCCGATCTTGTCGGTGCTCAGGCACAGCGAGCAGACGACGGAGCCGTGTGTCCGGCAGGCGGCCAGGTCGGGGCGCTCGTACGCCTGGTGGCACACGTGGCAGTCGTACGTCGTCGCGCTCGGGTTGCCTTCCGTGTCGAGCAGCGGCTCATCGATGCCGTCGTCGGTGCGGCGCAGGTAGTACTTGCCCTTGGTGACGATCGCCATCAGTGGGGTGAGGACGAAGGCGATGGCTGCCGCGGCGACGGGAGAGTACGGCTGCAGGGTGTCACCGAGGGCGTGGAAGTACATGGCGATCGACAGACCGGAGGCGGCGCCGAAGGCGACGACACCGACGGGGTTGACCGCGTGGAGCATCCCGCGACGGAACTCGGGTGCGTGCGGGGAGAGCTTCAGCAGGTACTTGTTGATGCCGATGTCCGTGGCGACGGTGACGACCCAGGCGATGGCGCAGTTCGAGTAGAAGCCCAGGATGCTGTTGAGGAAGCTGAACATGTCGGCTTCCATCAGGATCAGCGCGAAGCCCAGGTTGACCAGGACGAAGACCATGCGGCCGGGGTAGTGCCTGGTGACGCGCGTGAAGGAGTTGGTCCACGCGAGCGAGCCGGAGTAGGCGTTCGTCACGTTGATCTTGATCTGGCTGATGACGACGAGCGCCACGGCCAGGGGGATGACCATCCAGGACGGCATCATCGTGTCGAAGGCCCCACGGAACTGCTGGATGGGCTCGGTGGCCGAGGCCGGTCCGACCTTGGCCAGGATGTACACGGCGAGGAAGACGCCGATGGCCTGCTTGAGCGCGCCGAGCACGACCCAGCCGGGACCGGCCATGACTACCGCGGTCCACCAACTGCGCTTGTTCGCCGCTGTCTTGGGCGGCATGAAGCGCAAGTAGTCGATCTGCTCGCCGATCTGCGCGATGAGGGAGAGACAGACGCCGGCGCCGAGGAGGACGGAGGCGGTGTTGACGCCGCCGTCGCCGTCCGTGCCGGCGTAGGCGAGGAAGCGGTCGACGGTGCCGGGGTCGTCGGAGATGAGGTAGACCAGCGGGGCGACCATCAGAAGCAGCCAGACCGGGGTCGTCCACACCTGGAGTTTGCTCAGCGCCTTCATGCCGTAGATGACCAGCGGGATCACCATCAGGGTGGAGACGGCGTAGCCCAGCCACAGGGGGAGTCCGAGGCCGAGCTTGAGTCCCTGGGCCATGATCGAGCCTTCGAGGGCGAAGAAGATGAAGGTGAAGCTGGCGAAGATGACGCTGGTGACGACCGAGCCGTAGTAACCGAAGCCCGAGCCGCGGGTGATGAGGTCCAGGTCGATGTTGTAGCGGGCGCCGTAGTACGCCAGCGGGAAGCCGGTGACGAAGATGACGACCGCGGCCACGGCGATCGCCACGAGCGCGTTGCCGGTGCCGTGGGTCAGGCCGATGCCGGCGCCGATGGAGAAGTCGGCCATGTAGGCGATGCCGCCGAGCGCGGTCGTCGCCACGATCATCGGGGTCCAGCGGCGGTAACTGCGGGGCGCGAAGCGGAGGGTGTAGTCCTCCAGCGTCTCCTTGGTCGCCTGACTGGTCGGGGAGTTGGGCTCTGCGGCCGTCTGCGGTGACTGCGTGGCGCTCATGGTCAGCCCTTCGGGGATGCGGGGTGCGAGGCGCTGAGTGGATGCGGTGAGCGGTGGGGCACCCCCGGGTGGCGACGTCGGCAGCCGGGGCCTCGTAGTGGCCGGGTGAATTCCCGGAACTTCAGCGGCGGTTGACGTGGGCTCTGCCCGGCTGCGTATACAACTTCGGATCCATGGGCGGCCACGGTAGGAACGGCGTGTTTCCCGGACGTCTCTTGCCTGGTGAACGGCTCGTTTCCGGGATCTCACCCCGGTCCGCGGCTGTCGGGGCGACCGGAACGCACGCCGGCGGGTCCGCTCGCCTTCCGGATCACCTGACGAGAGCAGGCACCCGTGAACCGTGAGGCAAGAGCACGCCGAGCGCGCGGGACTCGTCTCCCGTGTGGTCCCGGCCGACGACCTGCTCGACGAGGCGCTCGCGGTGGCCGAGACCGTCGCCGCGATGTCGCTGCCGGTGGCGGTGGCGGTGCCGGTGACCGGTCACGGGTGGGGGCCGGGTGATCCGCACCACCCGGCGGGCGAGAGCGGGATCATGCAGAGCGGGATCACGCCAGGTGGTGCGGTATTGGCCATGCACCCGACACACGGTACGGTCGCTCTGATATCGACGACGGAGTCACGGAAGCCGGTGAGAATCCGGCACGGTCGCGCCACTGTGGACGGTGCACCCCGCAAGGGGGCGCACCGCGAGTCAGACCCGGGGCCGTCGTCCTGTGCACCACCGAGACGGGACGCGAACTCCCAGAGGAGGCCCTGCCATGGCGCAGCATGTCGCCCAGCCGACAGCGACCACCCCCGCCATTCCCGCCAAGCTGCCGATCGGCGCGATCGTCCCCTGGGCGGTCTTCTTCGGCATCCTGATGCTGGTCCTGCTCTACTTCGTCGGCGCCGAACAGGGCGCCACCTCGGTCGTGTCCGGCGAGAACGTGCACGAGTGGGTCCACGACGCGCGACACCTCCTCGGCTTCCCCTGCCACTGACCTGAGGGACGCCGCAGAACCCATGAACTCCGCAACAGTGAGAAACCTGCTCGTTCGGGGCATGCTCGCCGGCCTCGGAGCCGGCGTGCTCGCCCTGGTCGTCGCCTATTTCCTCGGCGAACCGAACGTCGACAGCGCGATCGGCTTCGAGGAGACCCACGCCCCCGCCCACGAGCACGAGGTCGAACTCGTCTCCCGCAGCCTGCAGTCCACCGCCGGCCTCGCCACCGGTGTCCTGATCTACGGGGTGGCGTTCGGCGGCATCGCGGCCCTCGCCTTCTGCTTCGCGCTCGGCCGCGTGGGCCGCTTCGGTCCGCGGGCCACGGCGCTGCTCCTGTCGGGGACGGCGCTGCTCGCCGTGTACGTCGTGCCGTTCCTGAAGTACCCGGCCAACCCGCCCGCGGTCGGCGACCCCGACACCATCGGCAAGCGGACCACGCTGTACCTCCTGATGATGGTGTTGAGCGTGCTCCTGGCGATCGCCGCGGTCATCGCGGGCAAGCGGCTCGCGCCGAAGCTGGGCACCTGGTACGCCACCGTCGTCGCCGTCCTCGGCTTCGCCGTCGTGATCGGCCTCGCATACGCGTTCCTGCCCGCCGTCAACGAGGTGCCGAGCGACTTCCCGGCCACCTTGCTGTGGCGATTCCGCCTGTCCGCCCTCGCCCTGCAGATCACGCTGTGGGGAGGCTTCGGCCTCGTCTTCGGCGACCTGGCCGAACGGCTGCTGCACCCCAAGCCGGCCACGGTGACCGCGGGCACGGCGGTGGCCGCCCCGCAGTGACATGACCGGGACGACGCCCTGACCGGGACGACGCCCTGATCGGGACGTCGCCCTGATCGGGACGTCGCCCTGATCGGGACGTCGCCCTGGCCGGGACGACACCCTGGCCGGTACGACGCCCTGATCGGCGCGACGAGAGGGCCCGCGGAACCATCCGGGGGCTCTCTCTCGCGTCCTCCGGCAGCGCCGACTGGGACCATGGTCCGCGTCATCGCGCACCACCACGGAGGCCGTACCGGCAGCCGCGGACGCCGATTGCCTGCGCTGCGCAGCGCGGTTGCGGTGCTGTTGCGCCGGCACCGGGACGCGGCGTCATGACGCAGCGGAGTGGGCCTCTCCTTCGCGTCGCCGCATGAGAATGATCAGCTAGAGCATCGCAGGAGGCTGCCACTCCTGTCCGAGGACATGGTGGTCGAGGAAGTTCAGCACCGTCTCGTACATCAGCCGAATGTGGTTCGGCGCTTCGATGGCGTGACCCTCTTCCGGGAAGTACAGAAACCTGACGGGTACGCCGAGCCGTTGCAGGTCGTCGTGCAGACCCATCCCCTGGCCGACCGGTACCCGGTAGTCCTTGCCGCCGTGCACGATCAGCATCGGTGTCGTCATCCGTGCCGCGTCGAAGTGGGGCGAGTTGGCCTCGTACCGCTCGCGCTGCGTCCGCGGATCGCCAAAGATCGTGCGGAAGTACGCGTGCATGTCCGTGTCGACCTGGAACGCCTCGAGGTTCCACATCCCGGCGTGCGAGACGATCGCCTTGAAGCGGTCGGTACGAGTCGCGGCTCGATTGGCCAGGTAGCCTCCGAAGGACCAACCGGCAAGGCCCGTCCGGGTCACGTCGAGGTCGCCGCGTGCCAGTGCCGCGTCCGTGAGGGCGATGACGTCACGGTAGGGCTGACCGCCGTACTGGCCCCGGCCGCGTTCCTGCATGCGCTGCCCGTATCCGGTGGACAATGCCGGGTCCGGTAGCAGCACCGCGTAGCCGCGGGCCGTGAACGGCCAGGGGTTCCACAGCCACGTCCAGGAGTTCCAGGACGCCTGCGGTCCACCGTGCGGGGCGATGATCAGCGGAGCGGGGCGCTCCTCCGAGGCGCCCTCGGGCAGAGCAAGCCAGGCGCGCAACGGGAAACCGTCGTCTGCCTCGGCATGCACCTCGGTCAGCGTGCCGGGAAGCGAGCCGAGGGCACCGGGAGCCTTGAGGAAGGCGGGTTCTTGATCGACCGCGGCGGCATCCAGCCGAACCACTCGTGGCGGACTGTCGATCGTGCTGCGCAGCGCGTAGAGGGTGGACCCGTCGGGCGTCACACACAAGGAGGCGTAGGCGCCGGAGGCGGTCAGACGGGTGATCGTGCCGTCCGGGTCACGCCGGAAGGCCGGGCAGTGACCCCGTTCATCCCCGGTGAACCACAGCGTGGCGTCCCCGGGGATCGGCGAGAGGACCGCCCGCCCCGGCCACGGCCAGTTGTCGAACTCCGGCAGGAGATCGGTCTCTTCACCCGAGGCCAGGTCGAAGGCGACGAGCGTGACGCGCCACTCCGAGTCGTACGTCTCCTCCCGCTGTCGCTGGCAGACCAACGTCGAGCCATCGGCGGTGAACGCCGGGCGGTAGTACTGCTGGCCAGGGCGCGAGAAGGTGCGGCGCTCGGCTCCCGTGACCGCGTCGGCCACCACCACAACATTCGTGTCCGGGGCACGGCCGCTCGCGGACCGCGTGTAGGCCACGAGCGATCCGTTCGGTGAGAGAGCTATGTCTCCGTCGCCCGCCGGACCCTGGCTGCCGGCGTTCACCGGAGCCCCGTCGGAGTGCAGGACGAATGTGTGCGGTTCTTCCGGGCCGAGGGCTGTACCCCAGGCACAGATCGCGGTCGCACCGTACAACACCGCGTTGACCAGGGCACTTTCGCGTTCACGGAGATGCTCCGTGTACCTCCCGGCACCCACGGTGCCAGGCAGCAGATCGGCGGTGTAGGCGACAGCGCCGGCGTCCTTGGCGACGGTGAACGTTGATACGCCTCCTGGGTGGTGGGCGATCCGCTCGGCCTCGCCGCCCTCAGGCAGTCCCCACACCGCAACGCCCTGGCTGTCCCCCTTTTCACCGGCGGAGTCCGTGTCCTCGCGGTCGGAGAGGAACAGCAGTGTGCCGTCGTCGGCGAACGCGGGAGCGAAGTCACCCGGCACGGACTGGGTCACGAGGTGACTCTCACGTTCGCCCGAGGGGTCGACCTCCCACAGCGTCGAAACGTGCCTGTTTCCCGCATCGTTGATCGACCGCACGGACACGATCAAGCGTCTCCCGTCGGGCGCCAGAACCAACCCGGTCAGGCGAGGGTGCGTGGCGAACAGGTCGTGGAATGCGGAGGCATCGTCCGGTGCGTGGATCATGGCGATCATCCTGCCTTTCGCACCCGAGCTGGGACAGGGGTCGAATCGGCCGAGGGACCGCGCGCATGACCGCGGACCAGCTTCACCGTGCTCGCGTAGGTCGCGGTGGTCCCCTCGGAGCGGTCCCGGCCGGCTCTCCTCGTGATGCGGCTGCCCGGTTCGCGGGGGCCGCGGGCGGGAGGTTTCGCGGGGGCCGCGGACGGGAGGTGATGGGCGCACCCGCGTCCGAGCTGGTCATCGAGAGACGGATTAAGTTAGGTTAGGCAAACCTAAGTTTCCGTCTGGTTATGGAGGACCGGGATGCGACGTACCCCCACACGTCCCAGTGTGCCGACAGCAGTTGAGCGCGTCCGCTCGATCCTGGCCGCTGCGCATTCGCTGACGGTGGTGAGCGATGGGCGGCACACCGAAGTCCGCCGTCTCGAAGACACCGGGACCATGGGTCACTTCCACCTGCACGCCCCGTTCGAAGGCACCGGCACGCGGTCGGGCGAGCGGATCCCCGTCCGGTTGGAGCTGACCGACATCGCCCCCACGCCCGTACGCGACCGGCTGCGTGCCCGGGTCACCCTGACCGGTCTGCTGGCGGCGCCGTACGACCCCGAGGCCGAGGAGAGCACGTGCGTGGAGTTCGGGCAGGGGGTGTTGGAGGACGCCGAGGGGCGCGCGTACGTGACCCTCCAGGAACTGGAGGCGACCGAACTCGACCCGCTGGCCACGGTCGAGGCCGGCATGCTGAGCCATCTCATCGACGACCACGGCGAACTCGTACCGCTGCTTCTGCGTCTCGCCCGTCCGCTCCCGGACATCGGCGTGCAGCGTGTGCTTCCGGTGGGGATCGACCGCTACGGCCTGACCCTGCGTCTCGAATACCGGCACACCCACCGAGACGCCCGGCTGCCCTTCAAGACACCCGTGGACCACATCGACCACGTCGGTCCCCAGATCCACGCCCTCCTGGCCGCGGCCCGCCGCCTGTCCCACACGGGTCACTTGCTGACTTGAGCCGAGAAGGGCCGAAGTCCATGACGTCGTCCCGTCTCGCCCCGTACCCCATGCCCGCGGCAGCGTCGCTGCCCGTCGACGGTCCCTCGTGGAGCATCGACCCGCGGCGATCGGCGATTCTGGTGCAACACGTGCAGAACTACCTCCTACGCTCCCTGCGTGACAGTGCGCCCACCGGTCAACTCCTTGCCAACGTAGGCCGGTTGACGCGGTGCGCCTGGTCGACGGGTGTGCCCATCGTGTACGCGGTGCGGGTTCCGGGACAGCCGGCCGGCGGAGCGGGTCACGTCCTTCTGGAGCCGCCCGCCGAGGCCGAGCCCCGTGCGGTCGCCGACGTCGTCGAGCCGCAGGCCGGTGACATCGTGCTCGCCGCCAAGCGGTACAGCGCGCTCGTCGGCACCCGGCTGCGGGCGCGCCTGAAGGAGCCGGGGCGGGACCAGCTCGTCGTCGTCGGTGCGGCCGCGCGGACGGAGGTGCTGCTCACCGCCGCGGACGCCTGGATGCAGGACCTGGAGCCCTTCGTGGCGCGGTGACGCCGTGGTCGACAGGACGGCCGCCGGTCACGCGATGGCCTTACAGTGGCTGGCCACCACCTGCGCGGTGGTCGTGGTCACCGACGCCGTGGTGGAGGCGTTCCGCGGGCAACGCGTCGATGCCGAGGCGGTCTGAGCGGAGACCGAGGCTTCGGCGGACGAGGACCTGCGCCGGGCCGAACGCCGACCGGGCCGACCCGTCAGCTACGCAGGCGGAGCGGGAGCGCGCCGCACAACTGGCTCGTGCTGTCATCAGCAACCCGTCCAGGAACGAGAGGCGCGCCATGACGTCGGAGTCACCGGAGTTCGATCACCTTCTGCACTGCGTTCCCGGTGTGGCGTCCGCGGTCGCCGTCTGCACGGCCGCCGGGCTGCCGGCACACACCAACCCGCCGTACTTGGGCTTCCAGAACGGAGCGTGGCGCCTGGACGTGCGGTACGTGGAGATCCTCGGCATCGTGGACCGCGACGAGGTCGCCGGGTCCCCGTACGGCAGGGCGATGACGTCATGGATGCCCGTTGTCGACGACCTCGTCGCGGACGGGGGCGGTGTGCTCAACTTCGCCGTCAACGTCACCGATGTCGCCGCGACCACGGAACGTCTGCGGCGCGAGGGTCATGAGGTCGAACTCGTTACGTTCGCCACGGAAGGCTCGCCTGTGTCGTTCCGGGAGGCGTTCCTGCGGGACGCACCGCGCTGGGCCGGTTCTTCATCACCTACACCCCCGGCCGGCAGGTGTGCGATCTGCCGACTGACATCCGCGACGCGCTCGCCACGACCCTGACGCAAAGGCTGCCAAGTCCATCGTTCCACACCCGGAACTCTCCGAAGCGCAGTTGCGCACCATGGTCGACCGGCACGGAGTCCGGGTCGTTGCCAGGGTGGCGACCAACCCGGACGCGAATGAGGCACTGCTGGGAGGCGCTCACCCAGCACGAAGCCTCGGCACACAAAGCGCTCCGCGAGTTTCCTCGGCATCGCAACGCGACGGCTCTGGCGCTGCTCGCCTGCCTGGCCAACAGGCAGTTGAGGCGCGTCGCCGCCGGCCACCCCGAGCAACGTCCGGGATCCACAAGATGACGCGTACCGCCAAGCTTCCGACGGGTCGAGGGTGTGCCGTTCCTCCGCGTCGTTTAGTTCGAGCGCGGGGACCCGCTCGGACTGTGATCCGCCGGGACGGGTCCATCGACCTTTGGTCTTTGCTTCAGGGCCGAGTAACGGCATGTCTCAAGCGAAAGAAATAAGTCTGCCGCATCGTTGGGCTGCCCCTGATGTGGACTGCGAGGACATGCTTCTGCCTCGTTCTTGCCGGAGGTCGTAGACCGCATCAGCAACCTGACCATTGTGCACGTTTTGTGTGTTGTAGCGGTCCCAACGCTGCGGCTTGCCTGACCTTCGCCCCTAGTGAAGCTGGACGCCCGCCTTTGCAGGTCTCGACTACTTGGTGTTCCTGCAGCTGGTCGGCATGGTCGATTGTCAGCCACATGTCAAACGATCCTTGACGGGCTGCGGTTGCCAGTGTTTGGCTCCATGTTGGTTTTTGTGAAGAACATGTGACTGAGGTGGGGACTTGACTGCCGTACGGGGAGGGCGTCTTCGTGGTGCTTGGCGAACAACAAGGAGCTGGCGCGCGACGAGCGCGATCACATTGACTGCTGTGGTGGCGTCGCTGGTGCCAGGGTTCGGCACCTTGGCCGGGCCCGCATATGCGAATGATGCGAAGGCCGACCCGGGGCAATCGGCATCGGAGCGGGCCGCCTTGACAGGACGACCAGTCGAGGTGGAATCCGAACGAAGTGCGTACACGCAGACGATGGCGAACCCGGACGGCACCTACACGTTGACGCAGTCGACGACTCCGCAACGGGTGAGAGCGGATGACGGCTCCTGGCAGGATATCGACGTCACCCTGGAGCGCCGGCCCGACGGGACGGTTGGCCCCAAGGCGGCAGCGGTTGATCTGGCGTTTTCGGGTGGTGGCGAGGGGCAGGCCCTGATCCGCGTTGGGAACGAGAGAGGTGCCCTCGAACTCGGCTGGCCGGGCGGCCTTCCCGAGCCGACTCTGGAGGGTGCGACCGCGACGTATCCGGAGATCTTCAAGGGAGTTGACCTCCAAGTCACAGCGAGGGCAGAGGGCTATCGCGAGATACTGGTCGTCAAATCGGCCCAGGCTGCGGGCAATCCGCGGCTTGACAAGGTCAAGCTCACTGCCTCCGGCAAGGGATTGCAGGTCATTCCGAGTCGAGACGGCGGGCTGCGTGCCATCGATGAGGACGGAAACACCGTCTTCGACGGGCCGGCCGGTCTCATGTGGGATTCGTCCGGTGGCGAGCCGACGGGTGTGAAGCCGGTGCAGGCCGCCAAGGCGGCTGGGACGGTGCGGTCGGCCGCTGACGGTAAGCCGGATGTCACCGTGCCGAGTCCCGGCGACGCCAGCGCTGAGATGCCGGTGAAGGTCGAGCGCGGCGCGATCAGTGTGAAGCCGGACCTCAAGCTGCTGCGCGGCAAGGACACTGTCTACCCGGTGCGCATCGACCCCTCCATCGGGCTTGGCGCCTCGGAGCGCACGGTGCTGTCCAACGACGGTGACGTGTTCTGGCAATTCGACGGCGACTACGGTGTCGGCAACTGCAGCCGGCTCGGTCCGTACTACTGCGACAAGGACCACACCAACCGAATGTACTTCGAGTTCGGCCCGTCGAAGTTGTCCGGCAAACAGGTCATCGACGCGACCTTCCGGGCGAAGGAGACCTGGTCGTTCACCTGTGATGCGAAATGGGTGGACCTGGAGCGCACGGACAACATCTCCAAGACCAAGTCCTGGCCCGGCCCTGCACAGAGGGATCAGATGGGCGATCGGCTGGTGTCCGCTGGACGCGGCGACTTGTGTAGCCCCGACCAGCCGGATGAGTGGATCGAGTTCAACGACAATCCCGCTGAGTCGGACGAGAATCTCACCGCATCGGTGAAGAACCTCGCGTCGGGCAAGTTCAGTGCGCTGACACTGATGCTGCGAGCCAAGGACGAGGGCGACCCCGCAGCCTGGAAGCGGTTCGACGACAATGCCGAACTACAGGTCGTCTACGTACCGAAACCGGGCATCCCTTCCTCGGTCGGTCTGATCCCGGGCAATGGCAATACGTCGTACTGCAGTAAGTCGTCGTCCAGCCCCACGGTCGTCACCCGTTTTGATCCGATGGCCCAGGCTCGAGTGCAGACGCAGGTCAAGCCGAAGTCGAACGATGAGAAGGGCGAGCTGCAGGCGGAGTTCGTTGTACAGCGCGGAGATGACGCGGCCTGGCATCAGGTCTGGTCCGACTACCGGCCCAAGCCGGGTTGGGTCAAGGACGACACCCTGCAGAGTGTGCGGATGGACAACAGAGCTGATGGCGGCCAATACCGGATGAGGGCTCGCACCCAATCACACTGGGCGTACGGCACCAAATCCGGTGACCTGTGGTCTTCGTACTCCCCCTGGTGCTATTTCAAGATTGACTCAACCTCGCCGAAGGCCCCGCAGATCTCCGCGAGTGGTATCTACACCGAGTGCACCGCGAATCTGTGTGAAGGCAAGGGCGGCCCCGGCGTCGCAGGATCCTTCCAGATCAAGCCGAATGCGGCAGACACGGACGTCACCGCATACCGATGGCGTCTGCTCACGCAGAAGGGCGCCACGACCACGACCGGCTCGAGCGTCACTATCAACCCGGTTCCTTCTTTGTCGGGCCTGCAGGTATTGACGGTGGAGGCCAGGGACGTCCGCGAGCGGTGGGGCACGCCAAGCGAGATCGCCTTCAAAGTATCTCCTGCTGCCGGCCCCGTCGGGACCTGGCACTTCGCCGACGGCACACCGGGCTCCACCGTGGTCAGCGCCAAGGACAGCGCGACCGAAGGCACACGGCACGACATGACGCTGCACCCGCAATCCGACGGTACCGCCGCCTCGTGGTCTGTGCTGGGCCGGCGCGGTACGGACGACTACTCATTGCGCCTAAACGACGATGTGACCGACGCGGCCAAGCAGACGGGCTATGCCTCCACGGTCGTGCCCGCCGTGAATACCGGGGACTCGTTCACCCTCTCCGCCTGGGTATTGTTGACCGACAACTCGACGACGCGGGTGGTGGCTGCTGCGCCGGGCACGAATAGCTCAGCGTTCACGCTGTACTACTCGTCCAGTTACAAGAAGTGGGTTTTCAACCGCACGGCTACTGATGCGAAAACCAGCCCTGTCTACATCCGGTCGATCGCTGATGCCGTGAACCCGGCCGAGGAAGTTTGGACCCATCTCGCCGGTGTCTTCGACACCAAGGGCGACGCGGACAAGACCAACGACACCATCCAACTGTTCGTCAACGGGCGGCCGCAGGGTCAGCCTGTCAAGCTGTACGCGGCCTCCAGTGCTTACACACCCTGGACTTCGACCGAGGGGCTGCAAGTCGGCCGGTCCAAGGTCGGCGGTGTCTACGGCGAAAACTTCGCCGGCAAGGTGGATGAACTCAACCTGTGGCAGCGTGCGTCGACAGCAGACGAAGTGCGCCAGGACGCGCGTTTGGAGACCGACAGCGTTCCGGCGACCGAACTGGTCGCCTTCTGGGACACTGCAACCGCGGAGAACGGGAAGGTCACCGAGTTCACCTCGTACGCGCTGGGCTCGATGAACGTCTCATCCACCGGTGCGCTGGCCGACCCGGACGACAATGATCTCGAACTCGACGGCGTCTCAGGGTATATGGCCACGACGGGACCAGCCGTGGACGAAACCGGCTCCTTCACAGTGACCGCCGATGTCAAACTGGACGGGGCAAAGTTCACCGCGATGAAGGTGGGCGGAAGAGCGCAAATCTTCGGCCAGGCAACCCCGGACGGCAAGGAGTCGTCCTGGGCGCTGTGGGTGGAGAAGGTGTCCAACGATGGATACCTTTGGCGCTTCGGCCGCACCGCCACAGACTCCACCGGCAAGGTGCTTGGCAGCGCCTCGGTACCGTCCGAGACCTCGGCTGAGATGGACACCTGGGTGCAGGTGACCGGCGTCTACGACGCCACAGAGGAAGCCGACGGTGGTTACGGTAATACCCACCTGTATGTAAGCGAGGCCGAGCAAGCCCAGGAGGGTGGTTCCGCCTTCACGGCTGTGGAGCAGGGCGGTGGCGAGATCGCCGTGGGCCGCGGCCCTGCGGGCGGCTTCAACGGACACTACCTGCCCGCATCGCTGGACGAGGTGCGCGTGTGGGTCGGTGCGATGACTGCCGACCAAGTCCGCACGAGGGTCTTGGGCACACCTGGCGACGAGTGATTCGACCGGGTAGGGCGGCAGGCAGAACCCGTCGCCCTACCCGGCGTGACCACTGATCCACACAGATTCATTGCCGGCCCATTCTTGATGGGCAGAACTCGGCATGTTCGGCGCCGCCCGACAAGAGGTGGTGCATCAGGGGAGCAGAGAACATGAGCAGTTTTGGACCGAGCACCATAGTCGGCAGTAGATGGGGCCAACGTGTCGCCTCAGTCGTGGGCTTTGCCCTGCTGGCGGGGGCAGTGACCCCCGTGGCCTTCGCTGCGGATGCCGGGCCGCTGGGGCAGCCCAAACTGACGGCGTCTCCGGCGGCCGAGGTTTCGCCTTTCACGGCCCAAAACAGCAAGAAGACGACTGCCCTGGTCCGGAAAGCGGAGAAGGCTGACCAGGACGCGGCTGTCCGCGCCCGCGCCGACCAGCAGCGCGAGGTCGCCTGGCCAACAGAAGGCAGCGCGAAGATAGTCTTGGCGGCTGGCGAAACCGTCAAGGCTGCCCCGGGCTCGCTCCCGGTCGCTGTCTCGGCACCTCGGTCAGGCGCAGCGCCAAGGTCGCTCATGGTGAAAGTCCTGGGCCAGGAGGCTGCTGACCAGCTCGGGATCAAGGGCATCGCGCTTCAGGTGCGCGGGCCGAATGGGGGTGGAAAAGCTCGCCTGGGCCTCAACTATTCGGAGTTTGCTGCCGCTTACGGTGGTGACTGGGCTGGCCGTCTCCAACTGGTGCGCCTGCCCAGCTGTGCCTTGCAGGAGGTGTCCACTGCGCATTGCCGCACTCGCACACCCCTGGACTTCACCAACGACCGTACGGCACAGAGCATCTCGGCGCCCCTTTCCCTTCCCGCTGACGGAGCAGCGGTGACCCTTGCGGTAGCGGCGGGAACACAGTCCGGTGCCGGCGACTACAAGGCGACACCTTTGTCGGCTGCTTCCTCGTGGGAGGCAGGAGGTTCCTCGGGCAGCTTCACGTGGTCGTACCCCTTGCGCATGCCCCCGGCAGCGGCGGGTCCCAAGCCGGTGATGTCGATCGCGTATGACTCGGGAAGCATCGACGGTCAGACTGCCTCGACGAACAACCAGGGCACCACGATAGGCACCGGCTTCAGCCTCACCGCGTCGTACGTTGAGCGGAAATACGGCTCCTGCGACGACGACGGACAGAGCGAGAAATACGACCTGTGCTGGAAGTATGACAACGCCTCTCTCGTCCTCAACGGCAAGGCCACGGAACTCGTCAAGGACGACACCACCGGCACGTGGCGATTGGAGAATGACGACGCCTCCACTGTCACCCACTCCACCGGCGGCGACAATGGCGACGACAACGGGGAATACTGGACTGTCACCACGGGGGACGGCACCAAGTACGTCTTCGGCCTCAACAAACTGGACGGCGCGGGCGCGGGCGACCGTACGGACTCGGTATGGACCGTGCCAGTGTTCGGCGACGACGAAGGCGAACCCGGCTACTCCGACGGCACCAACTTCTCCGACCGGGACAAGAAGCAAGCCTGGCGGTGGAACCTCGATTACGTCGAGGACACCCACGGCAACGCCATGTCGTACTGGTACACGGCAGAGCACAACAACTACGACAAGCTCGGTGACGACAACACCGGGACGGACTACGACCGGGGCGGTTACCTCGAGGAGATCCGCTACGGCCAGCGCGCGAACGCCCTCTTCTCGGCATCCCCGGTCGCTTCGGACAAGGTCACGTTCACGTACGCCGAACGCTGTGTGGTTTCCGGCGCCGGCTGCGACTCACTGACCAAGGACACCCGCGACAACTGGCCCGACGTGCCCTACGACACGATATGCAAAGACGGCGACAAGTGCACCGGCATGACAGGACCGTCGTTCTTCATCCGTAAGCGCCTAACAGGCATCTCCACCCACGCCTGGGATGCAGCCGCAGCCACCCCCGGATACAAGGCAGTTGACGCATGGTCACTCAAGCAGAAGTACTTGGATCCGGGCGACACCGGCGATTCTACGGATCAGTCGCTGTGGCTGGACGAGATCAAGCACACCGGCAAGCGCGGAACGGACCTCGCCCTGGACCCGGTGAAATTCACCCATGTCATGCGGCCCAACCGGGTCGACGGTGCATCTGACAACATCCTCCCGTTGAACAAGCCGCGCTTGTACACCATCACGTCCGAGGCGGGCGCGGTGACGACTGTCAACTACGCGGGCCAGGAATGTGCGGCGGGGCAGGCCAAGCCGAAACTCGACGAGAACACAAAGCGCTGTTATCCGGTGTACTGGTCGCCCAACGGTCAGAAGGACCCGATCCTCGACTGGTTCCAGAAGTACCCCGTCACGTCCGTATCCACATCGGACCAGACAGGCGGCTCGGAACCAGTCCAGGACACCTATCAGTACTCCGGCGGTGGGGCCTGGCATTACAACGACGACCCCATGACGCCTGCAAATGAGCGCACCTGGTCGATCTGGCGTGGCTACAGCAAGGTCACCCACCTCGCGGGTGTTGCCGGGCGTACGCAGTCCAAGACAGTGACTGTCTACCTTCGTGGGATGAGCGGTGACCGCGTCCTAGGCGCGGACGGCAAGACTCCCGATCCGGACAAACGCAGTACGGTCGCAGTCACCGGTATCAAGGCCGCCGAGGTCGTCGACTCCGACCAGTACGCCGGCTTCGCCCGTGAGTCGGTGACCTACAACGGGGCCGCCGAGGTATCCGGCCAGATCAGCGACCCCTGGTCCAAGAGGACGGCAACTCAGCACAAGTCATATGCGGACACGGAGGCGTACTACGTACGTACCGCAGCCACCCACAGCCGTACGAACATCACGAGCAAGCTCAACCCGGTCGACCGGGTGCGCACCGTCAAGACGACCTACGACGACTACGGGATGGCCGAGACCATCGAGGACGACGGCGATGATGCCGTCCAACGCGATGAGACCTGCACCCGGACCTGGTACGCGCGCAACGACGACCTTGGGATCAACTCGCTCACCTCACGGGTTCGTACGGTTGCCAAGACATGCGCAACTGCCGACAGCGCTCTGGATCTTCCGTCCGACTGGGGACGCTCCGGTGACATCGTCACCGACACGTCGGCGGTCTACGACAACACCGAGGCGACCACTTGGTCTGCGACGCAGAAGCCGACCAAGGGCGACGTGACGTGGACCGGGCGCGCCAGCAGATATGGCAGCGACGATGCCCCAGCGTGGCAACGGACCGCCGGCTCCACCTATGACAGCCTGGGCAGGCCGGTGACCGCTTCGGACGCCAACGGCCTGGTAACCCTGGTGACCGACTATGTACCCACCTCATCCGGCCCGCTGACCTCCAGCAGCGCAAAAAACGCCGAGAAGCACAAGACCACGACCTCAGTGGACTTCGGGACCGGTGCGGCACTCACGGTCACTGATCCCAACATGAAAATCACGGAAACCGAGTACGACAGCCTCGGTCGCACGACCAAGGTTTGGCTTCCCAACCGCTCCCATTCCCTGGGCAAGACACCGAACTACATCTACGACTACAAGGTCAGCAGCTCAGCAATGTCCTGGGTGTCCACGGGTACCCTCAAGGGCGACGGCTCGGGTTACAACACCGCCTACGCGTTCTACGACTCGTTGCTGCGTTCCCGTCAGGCCCAAACACCGGCACCGACCGGAGGCCGGAACGTCTCGCTGACCCTGTATGACGACCGAGGCCTCGCCGTAAGTACGCAGGCCGATATCTGGGACGCGAACAGCGAGCCGTCCGGCACCCCGGTGCAGCCAGACGGAGGCCAGGCCCCGATCCAGACCGACACCGTCTACGACGGAGCGGCGCGGCCCATCACTCAGACCACCACGTCCCGCGACCTCTCGACAGCCGACAAGAAGATCGTTCATAGCTGGGTCACCGACACCAGCTACACCGGTGACACCATTGCCACTTCCAGCGTGAGCGGCGGACAGGCCGCCGCAGTCGTCACCAACGCTCTCGGCCAGACAACCCAACGACGTGAATATGGCAGCGCCAAGCCGACCGGCACCGACTACACGACCATCGACTACACCTACACTCCCGGCGGCCAGCAGAAGACCATCACCGGTCCCGATCAGTCGCAGTGGTCGTACGACTATGACCTGTTCAGCCGCCAGGTCGGCGCTACGGACCCGGACAAGGGTAAGACGACCACGCACTACGACATGCTGGACCGCGTCGACAACACCGTGGACGCGGAAAGCAGGACGCTTCTCTACGGCTACGACGACCTGAACCGAAAGACGGGCCTCTGGCAAAATTCCAGGACAGACCCCAACAAGCTCGCGGCCTGGACCTTCGACACCCTCGCAAAGGGACAGTCGGACACCGCCGTTCGATACGACGACGGGGTGAGCGGCAAGGCCTACACCCAAAAGGTCACCTCCTACGACAGCCTCTACCAGGTCACTGGAAGTCAGCTGACTCTGCCCGACAAGGACCCGCTGGTCGCTGCGGGGGTACCGAAGACCCTGTCTGCATCAGCGATGTACAACCTGGATGGAACCATCAAGCAGACGACTGAGCCTGCCGTCGGCGGCCTCGCCTCTGAAACCATCCAGTACACCTACAACGCAACGGGCCAGCAGCTGAAGGCCACAGGCGTCACCGGCTATCTGCAAGGTGCCCTGTTCTCTCCGCAAGGCGACCTACGTCAACTCAGACTGGGCACCGACGGCACCGACTCGGCGAAACTCGCCTACGTCACGAACGACTACGAGCCCGGCACCCGGCGTCTGACCCGCTCCTACATCACCGACGACGTACACGGCTATATGCCGCAGGAGCTCAAGTTCAGCCAGGACGAGGCAGGCAACGTCACCTCGATCGTCGATGCCACCACCCAGGGCGGCACCACCAAGGCGGACTACCAGTGCTTCGTCTACGACGGCCACAGCCGTCTGACCGAGGCGTGGACTCCGAAGACGCCGGACTGCGCCGGCTCCGGCCGCACCCAGTCCAACATTGACGGTGCAGCGCCCTACTGGAGTTCGTACACCTATAACGACGCAGGCCAGCGCAAGACGGAAACCCAGCATGCGAGCACCGGAGCCACTACCACCAACTACACGTACGGCACCACGAATGGCCAGCCGCACCCGCTGACCAGCACTACTGGCCCCAAGAGCAACAGCTATGGCTACGACAAGACCGGTAACACCACATCCAGGCCCGGCCCTTCGGGTCCGCAGAGTCTGGTCTGGAGCAGCGAGGGCAGGCTCGCCGCCACCACCGACACCAAGGCGGACACGGGGTACCTCTACAGCGCGGACGGTGATCTGCTGATCCGCCGCGCCAAGGGGGACGGCGACACGGTCTTGTACCTTGGATCCACTGAGGTACGCCTGACGGCCAAGGGCACCGCCGCGAGCCTCTCCGGCACGCGCTACTACACGGCCAACGGCCAGACCATTGCCGTTCGCGCCGCGACCTCGGGCTCGTCCAGGCTCAGCTTCCTCGCCGCCGACCATCACGGCACGTCTAGTGTGGCCCTGGACGCCACCGCCTATGCAGTCACTAAGCGCTACACGAGCCCCTTCGGTGCGGAACGCGGCCAGAAGGCCACCAACTGGCCAGACGACAAGGGATTTTTGGGCAAGCCGGCGAATGTCTCCACGGGCCTGACCCATGTGGGCGCCCGTGAGTACGACCCGGGAACCGGCCAATTCCTCAGTGTCGACCCCGTACTCGCCGTCGATCAAGTTCAGTCCCTCAATGGATACGGCTATGCCAACAACACGCCAGTGACGGAGAGCGACCCAACCGGGCTAGACCCGTGCGGTCGTCTGAAGTGTGGTCATGAAGGCGACAATTGCAGCGATCCGGACATCTACTGCTACAACTCGAAGGCGGACGGGACTGCCGACGTAACCGGCGTCGTCCCGTCCTCCGGTGGCACCGCGTCGACCAGCAGCACTGGAACCACAGGGCGCGCTGCTGCTGTGAATCGCCTTATCGACCTGGGGCCGAAGACAGATGACCAGAACACCCTCCTTCGATACTTCTATGTATATGCATCAGGGAGTACCGGTACGGGCGATTTCTGGGATACCCCGGTTGGTGAAGGAGACCGCCTTTCCATGGCCTGCTACGGCAGGGCAGGGTGCCAGAAGGCATACAGCTACCTGCTGGATACCGGGGACACCACCGGCGCCAAGAGAATCGCGGCGACCTACTGCCTTGACCACGCTAAGCGGTGTGCAACGGACGCTAGCCACGAGAAGCTGACCTCCGACCTGATGCAGGAAGCTCTTGGGCTGATCGCCTTGGGAGCTGGTGGCGGAAAGTACGGCTGCAAGTGCTTTTTGGCGGGGACGGACGTCCTCATGGCCGACGGCACGACCAAGGATATTGAGGATGTCAAGCTCGGAGACAAGGTCCTGGCTACGGATCCGAAAACGGGTGTATCTAAAGCGCGAGAAGTGACCCGGCTGATCAGGACGGACGGCGACAAGTACTTCAACAATCTGTCCGTCGCCACGCATGACGGTATCCGATCACTGACGGCCACCCACGAGCATCCCTTCTGGTCGCCCTCTGAGCACCAGTGGATTAAGGCGGGCGATCTTAGACCCGGGATGACCCTGCTGAGCGATGACGGCTCCACGGTCGTTGTCACAGCAAATCATGCTTTTAGTCGGCATGCTCGAACCTACAACCTCACCGTCGATGACCTCCACACGTACTATGTACTCGCTGGTCAGACGCCGGTCCTCGTTCACAACTCGAACGGGCTCTGTGGGCCGGGGGCCAGAACTGCATCAGAAGCCGGAATCAGCCCGAACGATGCGCAGCGTATCCAAAATGCTGCCGATAAGGCCGGCCAGCCGATCATCGTAGTCGGAAGCCGCGCGAACGGCAGCGCTAACCCGGCATCGGACTGGGACTACATCTTGTCCGGCCCGTCGAGGTCTCGGCATAGCCAGCAGAACTCTCTGCCGAGGGGGACCGGGGATGGCGAGGGAAGTGGTCGAGGGCGCGACTTCTGGCAGAACTACAATCCAAGTCGGCCAGACTATGCAGAACTGGATCCGAGTAAGCCCCATGTCATATTCGAGCCCCGGAGACGGTGATCAATTGAAAGCGTCGGAGCGGATCATCAACGAGGTTGCCCAGGGGCTCCTCGGCTGGGAGGAGGGGCTGAGCTGGTTCTCTTCCTTGGAGCAGGCCGAGCAAAAGGCGGTGCTGCATGAAGTGGTTCGCTACTCCATGCAGGCCCACGCAACAGCGGAGGACGGCCGAGAAGGCGTTCTGCGATCAGGAGTGAAGCCGACAGCGAATCCCGCTGTTCTGATTGTCAGGGAACCGCTACTCCAGCAAATGGGAAAGATTATCAATCTTCCTGAAGCCGAGTATGTGAAGGCGTTTCGTGTTCTCCTTTCTACTTTCGTCGTGGCCGATACGCGACGGAGAGAAGTGGAGTGTCGAGGAAGTTGCAGCCACGCTTGGCATAACTTGACATAGGCGTGATCGGCGGGCCTTGCGGCCTCTCGGCAGCAGCATCAAGTACCGGTCACTACGACTACCTGAATTCGGGTCGGCGTACAAAATGGGAGCCCCCACCAGGCGCGTGCTTGGTGGCGGCTCCCGGTCGTTTGACGGCAACGTCAGCGAACGGTTGCCACGGAGGGTGGGTTTTCTCGGTCGTCGTTGCCTGTGCCGAGTACGTCGTTGAGGGTGTCGATGGCTTGGCGTTGGAGGCGGAGCCGGACGTGGGCGGGAGACGCCGGCGGTGACGCCGATGTGGGCGTGGCCAAGAAGTTCCTTGATCACGACGAGGCCGACGCCCTGCTCCAGCAGCAGGGTCGCGGTCGAGTGCCGTAGGTCGTGGAAGCGAATGCGGCGCAGCCCTGCGCGGCTGGGGAATGCCGCGAAGCGGCGGGTCATGTTGGCTGGGTCGAGAGGACCGCCCCTTGGGGTGGTGAAGACGAGGCCGCTGTCCTTCCAGCTTGCCCCGGCCGCTTTGCGTTCTTCTTCCTGACGTTCCTTGTGGCTCTTCAACGGGTGGACGCACTCGCGCGGTAGGGCGATGCGACGCTCGGATGCCCGGGTTTTGGTGGGCAGGCTAGTCAGGCCAGCCGTCCGGGTGCGCTGGAGTGAGTAACGGACGCTCGTCGTTCCGCCGTCGAGGTCGAGGTCTTCCCAGCGAAGGCCGAGGAGTTCGCCTTTGCGGAGCCCGGTGCGCAGGGCGAGTTCGTACAGGGCATGCAGCCGGTCCTTTCGGGCCGCCTCAAGGAGCTGCCGACGAGAACGCAGGTGCGCCCGTGCGCCCGCGCGCCCCGCACCGCGCGCCGCAGGCTGGCGCCAGTGTGCGCGGCCGGGTGGCCGCCACGGAAACATTTCAACGCTGTCCAAAGTGTAGGGACCGCGGCTGAACTCCCAGCGCTGAATGCCGTCGGCGAACTGCTTGAACGCGGCTTGCCTCTCCGATTCCGGCGATTCCTGCGAAACCTGTGATCCCCCGGTGTAGCTCCGGTAAGAGGTCCTGACATAAGTTGTTGATCAAGTGTCCGTCGGCTTGTCTGCTCGTTGGTCGGGTCGTGGGGAAGCGTCAGTCGCGGCCGTGGACCGTGTCGGGCGAACTGTGGTCGCTCATCGAGCCGTTGTTGCCGGAACCAGGTCCGAAGCTGGTGGCGGGCCGGCCGCGGGTGCCGGACCGGCATGCGTTGTGCGGGATCCTGTTCGTGCTGCACACCGGGATCCAGTGGGAGTACCTGCCGCAGGAGCTGGGCTTTGGGTCGCGTATGACCTGCTGGCGGCGCCTGGCCGCCTGGAACGAGGCCGGCGTGTGGGAGAAGCTGCACCTGATGCTGCTGAAGAAGCTGCGGTCGGCGAAGCAGCTGGACTGGTCGCGGGCGGTGATGGACTCCTCCCACGTGCGGGCGGCCCGCAGGGCCCAAAAGCGGTCCCAGCCCGGTCGACCGAGCACGGCCGGGCAGCACGCACCACGTCCTTGTCGATGGTCAGGGCATCCCGCTCGCGGTGTCGCTGACCGGCGGGAACCGTAACGATGTCACCCACCTGATCCCGTTGCTGGACAAGGTCCCATCCGTGGCCGGCGTGGTCGGGCGGCCACGCAGACGGCCGGACGTGCTGTTCGCCGACCGCGGCTACGACCATGACAAGTACCGGCGACTGCTGTGGAAACGCGGCATCCGGCCCGCGATCGCCGAACGCGGCCTGCCACACGGCTCCGGCCTGGGCAGCTTCCGATGGGTCGTGGAGCGAACAATCTCCTGGCTCCACGGCTTCCGCCGCCTGCGCATCCGCTGGGAGAGACGCGGCGACATCCATGAAGCCTTCCTCGGCCTCGCCACCTGCCTCATCACCCACCGACACGTCCAACGCCTTTGTTAGGACCTCTAAGTCACCCGACGGGCTTCGCGTGCCTGCGTCGAGAGACCGGCAGCTGCCAAGGGAACAGGCAGCTCCGGCGGTCGGTAGCGGGCAGACGGGAGCAGGTGTGGCTGGTTTTGCGTTCGCAGGTCGGTGAACTCGGTCTTCGCCTGTCCCTGGACGTGATCCGTCGTCGCGGCTTCCACAGAGCCGCGCCATGAACTCGACGCTCGTTGAAGTGATGGTGGGGGTTGCCGCAGCCCGCAGCCCGCAGCCCGTAAGGCAGTCCGGTAGCCCGGCGGTCGGACCCGTGGGTCAGGGACCGTGGGTCAGGGACCGTGGGTCAGGGACCGTGGGTCAGAAGTCGCCCGGCCCATCCGCCGGTTCCGACGTCGTGGTGCTGATACGGCGATAGGCGGCGCGGGCTTGGACGCACCGCGCCATCGCTGTCCCGATGAGTGCCGCGGTACACAGACAGGCGAGCCAGAAGGCGTCGCGGTGGCCGGCCCAAGTGAGGGTGCCGGCGGGCGGGATGGCGAAGCCGTTGAGGATCAGCCAGCACAGTACGGCTGTGCCGGGGGCCGCCGTGAAGCGTGCGCACAGTCCCGACAGAGCGGCCAGCAGTGACAGTGCGGTCAGGGCGAGGCCGGGCTGGCCGGGGCCCGCGAGGGCGTTGAGGAGTGTCACGAGCGACAGGGCGCCGCCGAAGGCCGCGCCCCACACCAGCGGCGTAGCGACGGGCCGGGGGACGGGCCTGGCCCCGAAACTGACAGTCACCCACTCGATCACGCTGACGGTTTCCTTTCGGTCCTGCGGGGTGCCCGGCGAAGAGGAGCGTGAGGCGTTGCGGCGGTCGTGGCGCGATGCCTGACAAGGGGATCGGGATCGCCTTGCTCGGTCCTCGCAGCAGCGCCGTGGGCCGATCTCGGGCGCTCGTCAGCGTGTCACCAACAGCTGTTCGAGGAACATATCCAAATCAGACAGGGGAGCAGCCGTGGGCACTCCACGCCTGAGCAGTACGCCGCTGCCCGGGATCGGTGTCCGATACAACCTGACCATGCGGGAGCAGTGCCGCCTGTTGGTCGTCCCATCGCGACGGTTCGCGGACGCTGAGCGCGTCCCGACCGGACGACCGAACGATCGGACGACAGGACGCCTGCGCCCTCGCGGTGCGGCTGTCCGCCGGTGCGTCGTCGGCATCATCGACGCGATGATGCCGACGGAGTGTGGGTTCTGGGGCGGGGAGGCACGTGGGTTCGTGCGCGACGTGTCGGGCAAGATGGGGCTCCAATCGGTTGGGGAGGCCGCGGGATGGGTTACGAATTGGAGGCAGTGATCGCGGCAGAGGAGTTGCTGCGTGTCGCGTCGCGGGAGGTTCCTGGAGCCCGAGTGGTGCCTCTTCAACAGGGCCTGTCGCTGATGCCGATCACAGATGAGGTCTTCGACGCCGTCACAGACGGCAGCGACGTGGGAGACCTGGGGTTCTGGAAGCTGCCGGGAGGCTTCGAGACGGTGCTCGCCCGGTGGTCCTCAGCAGGACCGATCGCCTATGTGGAAGCCGAGTATTTCGGCGGAGTCGGCGAGCAACGCACCGCCGTCTGGGCCGACGGATCGCTGGCACTGGGACCACTGGACAAGCCCGAAAAGAAGCGGTTCTGGCGGGCAGTCAGCCCGATCTCACAGGCCTTGCGGCGGCTTGGCGCACGAAAGAGCCTGGGCGAGGACGAGTTCGACGCCGTGGGACTGTACCGCCACCGAAGCAACGAGGACTGGATCTCGTCCAGCACCGGCTAGGGCTGGTTGGGGTCGATGGTGAAGCGCTCGGGGTGGGCGGCGTGGACGTAGTGGATCGCGGTGTGAGAGGTGATCCCGAACGGTCGCATCAGCCGGACCGGGTCCGCGGTCTCGCGGGCTTCGTCGAGGAGCCGTCCTGGCGAAGCTGTGCGGCGTTGATCCCGATCCGGTCGCGTAGCGCTTTGAAGGTGGCGATCATGCGGTGGTTTTCCCCTCGCAGCTCCCCCTAGCGCGCCTCATCAAGCAAGATCGCAACCCGAGGGCGCTCCAGGTGCGGATGGAGGGTGATGCGGTGAAAGTGGGAAGAGACGTCTTCCGTAGACAGGAGCCCTCATGTCCATGCTCGACAAGCTCAAGGGAATGCTCAAGGGGCACCCCGACCAGGCCCGCCAAGGAGTGGAAAAGGCGGGAGACGCCTTCGACGGGCGGACGGGGAACAAGTACCAAAGCCAGGTCGACACGGCGCAGGAGAAGCTCAACCAGCAGATCGGCGAGCCGCCCACTCGTGGCGACCAGAACCCGCCGCAGAGCTGAACGAGCGGCCCAGCGCCGCCGTGCAGAGGGTCGGCGGGCTCGGCAGGTGCCGGGCCCGCCGACCGGCGCGCTTCACCTCATGTGCAGAACGTGACGTACCCGTCGTACCCGACGCGGCGATCAGCCGAGGACGAGCGGCAGTTTCGCGGCCAGCTCACCCAGTTCGGCTTGTTCAGCCGCGTCCGGTGCACGCCGTCCGGTGCCGATCAGCAGAGCGTCCCGGTCGGAGAACGACAGGGGGAACGCCGCACCGGCGATCTTCTCCAGGAGCTCGCGGGACTTGGCCAGCCCGTCGGCCGGCGGTTCCGCTGCGTCCGCGAGGTGGGCGATGAGGTCGAGGTGGTGCAGCGTCCATTCCAGGACGTACGCGGTGAGGTAGTCCTCCACGGTGAGCACCTCGTCCTGGGTGCCGACCCTGAGCGCAGGATCCGCGAGCTCGGCGGCGCGACCGGCCGCGGAACCGACGTCGTCGAGGTGGAACCTGAGCAGCCCCGGGTCCTCGTACGCGCTCGCCAGCCGCACGATCAGCGCGTCGAGCGGGTCCTCGCCGGTCGGCGGCCGGTCGTCGACGTTCCAGTACGTGACCGCGTCGACGGTCGGTTCCGTGTCGGCGGGGGTGACGAGGGTGATCAGGACGTCCTGAGCGTCGATGATCAGGTGGCACACCAGGTCCTGCACCAGCCAGCCGGAGCAGCCGGACGGCCGCGTGAAGTCCTCGTCCGGGAGTTCGGCGACCGCTGTGCGCAAGGCTGTCCACGAGCGTGAGAAGAGATCCACTGCCGCAAGCTAACAGCGTGGGGCCTTCGCTGCGAACGATTTCTCCCGCCGGTCCCTGTACAACTCGCTCTCGTTCAGGGGAACTCGGGCTCGGTTCGGGTACAGGTACAGGTTCGGGTTCGGTAGGGGCGCAGGCGACGGTGAAACAGACAGTGATCCAGGGTCGGAGGCCGACGTCGGGCTGATCGTCGTGCCACATAGAGTCGGGGAAAGCGGAGGCCCACTGCCCTCCGCTGTTGTCACCCCGACCGACCAGAAGGAGCAGCCGTGACCGACCCGGCGTCCGACACCCTGCAGCAGGAGATAGCCCGGGATCTCCAGGTGTCCGCGAGTTTCGACCCGGAGCTGGAGATCGAGCGCCGGGTGGCCTTCCTCGCCGGGCAGCTGACCTCCGTGGGGCTGCGGTCGCTGGTGCTCGGCATCAGCGGTGGCGTGGACTCGACGACCACCGGACGGCTGTGCCAACTCGCGGTGGAGCGGGCCCGTGCCGCCGGACATGACGCGACCTTCTACGCCATGCGCCTGCCGTACGGGGTCCAGGCGGACGAGAAGGACGCCCAGCTCGCCTTGGGGTTCATCAACGCCGATCAGGTCCTGACCGTGGACGTGAAGTCCGCCAGCGACGCCGCGCTGGACGCGCTGCTGGCCGGCGGGGTGACCTTCCGGGACGCGCACCACCAGGACTTCGTGCAGGGCAACATCAAGGCCCGGCAGCGGATGATCGCCCAGTACGCGGTCGCCGGCGCGCACCACGGTCTGGTCGTGGGCACCGACCACGCGGCCGAGGCGGTCTCGGGGTTCTTCACGAAGTACGGAGACGGCGCGGCCGATGTCGTACCGCTGACCGGGCTCACGAAGCGCCGGGTGCGGGCCCTGGCACAGACGCTGGGCGCCCCCGCGGAACTGGTCTGGAAGACGCCGACCGCGGACCTGGAGACGCTGGATCCGGGCAAGCCCGACGAGGACGCCCTCGGAGTGACGTACGACGACATCGACGACTTCCTGGAGGGCAAGCCCGTGGGCGAGCAGGCCTACGAGTCGATCGCCCGCCGCTATCGCCTCACCGAGCACAAGCGCCAGTTGCCCGTCGCGCCCTGAGTCTCCTCCTCGGGAGATCTTCTGCCGTACCGGCTGGGCCCGTGAAGTCACGCAGGCCCAGCCGGTCCGCCCAGGACAGGGACGAAATCCGGCGCTACAGGCCGATGTCCCGGCAGCTGATGTCTTCCAGCGATTCCCGGCGTACGACGACCCGAGCGACCCCGTCGGTCACCGCGGCCACCGGGGGCCGGCCGACCAGGTTGTAGCCGGAGGCCATGGCGGGCGTCTCCTCAGCCGATCAGCAGGTGCGAACGCGCGGTGACGGCAGCGGCGCCGGTCACTCGCCCGGCGCCGATGCGCTCGGGACGCGTCCCCTGCCACGAACGCTCGCGTTCGCCTTCCGCGGCGAGCGCGGAGGAGAGCGAAGGGGCGGGGGCCACGGACGCCGCCAGGGGAGCGGAGAGCTCCGGGTCGACGGTGAGGGCGGTGACGCCCAGGAGTGCGGCGAGCGCGCGCAGCGCGGGTTCGGAGAGCCTGATACTCGCCTGGTTCGCGCCCAGGGCGGCGGTGAGCTTCGCCGCCGAGGTGAATCCGACGGCCGTACGGCCGCCCAGGGGTGTGCGGAAGAACCGGGCCGCACAGCCCGCGGGTCCCGACCGGACGGGGACGTAAAGTCCGGCCGGGAAGCGTTCGGAAGGCTCGGGATCCTCGGAGTGGTCGATCGCAGACATGCTGCTGCTCCTCGCAGAAGGCGGCGTGCGTTGCCCGGCCGGACCGGCCGGGCAACGCATTGAGGCTATGCCCGTCGGCCGGGTTGCCTGACCGCTCACTGACGGAAGCTTGACGCGAAGGCCCTCACCGGTGACGCGACGCTGACGGGATGCGGTGTCAGCCGCGCAGAACCGTCACCCTCAGGGCCGGGTCGGCCGCGATCTCCGCCTCCGTGAAGCGCTCAACGACCCACTGTTTGCGGGAGTAGAGGCGGGTCTGGTCCGTGCAGTGGGGTGAGGCCGGGTTCGCCGACTGGCCGTAGGTGAGGAGCGTGTGGGTGCGCGGGCCGCCGGGAGTCAGTTCGACGGCCATGAGGTGCCTTGGCACTGTTCGATTGAGCGTCAGGGCCAGGTGCTCCTTCAGGGCCGGAAGGTGCGGCGGTAGGTGTCGGGTGGGACGCCGACACTACGGTGGAAGTGGCGGCGCAGGGTGGTGGCGGTGCCCATGCCGGTGGCCGAGGCGATGGTGTCCACGGTGGCGTCGGTGGTCTCCAGCAGTTCCTGGGCGTGGCGAATGCGCTGGGTGTGGAGCCATTGCAGTGGCGTGGTGCCGGTGAGGTGCTTGAAGTGGCGGCCGAGGTGACGTGAGCTCATGCGGGCCTGGCGGGCCAGGTCCTCCACGGTCAGCGGCTGGTCCAGCCGCTCCAGCGCCCAGGGGAAGAGCTCGCGCAAGGGGTGGTTGCCCGGGGCGGGGAGGGGAGTGGCGATGAACTGGGCCTGGCCGCCGTCGCGGTGGGGTGGGATGACCAGGCGTCGGGCGATCTTGTTGGCGTTGGCCGAGCCGTGGTCGAGGCGGACCAGGTGCAGGCACAGGTCCATGGCGGCGGCTTTGCCCGCGGAGGTGAGGACGTCGCCATTGTCGACGTAGAGGACGTCCGGATCGACTGTGGCCGCCGGGTGGCGCCGGGCCAGTTCCCGCGTGTGGGCCCAGTGTGTGGTGGCGCGCCTCCCGTCGAGCAGTCCTGCCGCGCCCAGGATGAAGGCGCCCGTGCACAGCGAGGCCACGCGGGCACCGGCCGCGTGGGCCGCACGCACCGCCTCGACCAGCTCCGCGGGCGGGTCGCGGTCGGTGTCGGCCCAGCCGGGGACGATCACTGTGTCCGCGTGCGCGAGGTGGTCGAGTCCGTGGTCGGGGTCCAGGCGGAAGCGGCCGACGTGCACCGGCCCGCTCCCGCACAGGGAGAAGCCGTACCAGGGATCCACGAGGTGGGTCAGGTCGGCTCCGAAGACCTCGACGGCCACGGACAGTTCGTAGTGGAGCATGCCGTCGGTGACGGCCAGTGCAACAGCAGGCATGTCCGAAACTGTACGCGGCATGTCGTTTCCGACACTCGTGCGGGGCGCTGCCAGAGGGACAGGATGTGGATGTCAGGCCGCAGCGGATCAACCTCGCAGCGGGCGTTCGAGTACACGGGAGAGTCTCATGGGGTCAGGTCAGCTGGTGGCGGTGTTCGGCGCCTACGGTCACACCGGGCGGTTCGTGGTCGCGGAGCTGGTCGGGCGCGGGTTCGTCCCGGTGCTGTCCGGGCGCAACGCACAGACCTTGGAGGAGATGGCCCACGCACCCGGGCTGGAGGCCCGAGTGGCGTCGGTCGAGGACTCGGCTTCGCTGGACCGGGCGCTGGCGGGCACGGTGGCGGTCATCAACTGCGCCGGCCCCTTCGCATCAACCACCGGCCCCGTCATCGAGGCCGCGCTCCGCGCGAAGATCCCCTACCTGGACGTCGCCGCCGAGCTCGAGGCCAACCTCGACACATTCGCCCACTACCGCGAGCGGGCCCGGGACGCGCAAGCGGTGATCGTCCCGGCCATGGCCTTCTTCGGCGGTCTCGGCGACCTGCTGGCCACCGCGGCGATGGGCGACTGGACCGAAGCCGACGAGGCACACATCGCCTACGCGCTCAGCAACTGGCACCCCACTGCCGGCACCCGGCTCTCAGGCGCGGTCTCCCGCGAGCGACGCGGCGACCACCGCCTGCGCTACCGCGGCGGACAGTGGGAGCGCCGCACCGACGCCGCGCCCACAGTGGAGTGGACCTTCCCGGAACCGACGGGACCCCGGAAGGTGATCGGGGAGTTCACGATGGCGGACTCCGTCACCGTCCCCCAGCACCTCTCCATCCCCGATGTGACCACCTACATGAGCGCCGAGGCGGCCCGAGACGTCGCTGCCCCTCACACGTCGGCCCCGACCGCCGTGGACGAGAGCGGACGTTCGAACCAGACCTTCCTCGTCGACGTCGTCGTCCGCTCCGGCGGAACCGAGCGCCGGGCCACGGCCGGCGGCCAGGACATCTACGCCGTCACCGCGCCTCTTGTCACCGAGGCCCTCGAGCGCATCCTGACCGGCCGCACCAAGACCGTCGGCGTCGTCTCCGCCGGCGAGATCTTCGACGCCGCCGACTTCCTGCACGCGCTCGACGCGCACATCACACTCGAGTTGCACTCGCAGAAGCAGAACGCCTGACCCGAGCCATCCGCCCGGCCGTCGACCGCGTGCCCTCAGCGAGCCGCGGCGACGTGGGCGTCCACGGTCGATTCCCTCACCTGCAGGGGAGCGGCGCGAAGTCCTGAACAAGCGCTGCCCAAACTCGGGTTCTGGCACCGGTCGTGTGGTGTGGCCACGCTCGGTAATCAGCGGATGGCTGGGGCACTCCGGGGCGCTGAGTCAGAACGGCGGGTCTTCGCTGTATCCACCCACTCCCGCCGGCCGAGGTTGTCGTTGATGATGTCCGTGTGACTAACCGCATCAGTGCTCTGATCTCGGCCTTCGGAGTCCTTGCCAGCATGATTCTGCTCGTCGGTGCCGTTCGGGAGTACCGCTCTGGGGCATCAGCTCTCTGGATCGCGGCTGGAGTTGTGATCTTGCTCAGCGCCTTGTGCACCCTTGCCCGGGATGTGCGGCGACGCCGCACAGGGCAGGTGACCTGACCAGCGGACCGGTCGCGGCAGTGCCCTCCTGGCGTTGGCTCGGGTGTGGATTCAATTCATCGAGCTGGGGGCACAGGCGGACGCCGACGACGATCCGAACTGGGCCGTCTCGGCGGACTCCACCACCATGCGCCCGCACGAGCACTTCGACAGGGCCGCAGAAAAGGGGAGCACCTGTGGCAGGACTGGCAGTTCCACGGGGACCGGTCCGGGTCCGCCACCGTATGTCCTTTCGCGCGGTCACCGACAACGGCGCCACCTACCTGGCGACCGCCCCGCTGTCGCCGGCACATGCCCCCAGCCCCCCAGCCTCACGTTTCGCGTGGAGCCGCCAACGTCATGGCAAGTGACAACCAGGGGCTCCACCTTCGGATCACTCTCCAGGGGGTGCGGTAGTTTGCCCGCCATGACTGAGCTCGGACCCGTCGCCTGGCCACCGGCCCCGATCAGGACCGAGAGGCTCGTGCTCCGTGAGCCCGAGGCCCGGGACCGTGCGGCGGTCATCGAGCTGCTGGCCTCGCCAGAGGTGGGCACCTACCTCGGCGGCCCCCGGCCGCGTGACGAGCTCGAGCGCGCGATGCCCGGGGCGCCCAGCCGGCGCGCGGGCCTTTTCATAGTCGATCTCGACGGAGCGATGATCGGCCAGATCACGCTCACCAGAGCAACGGGCCATATTCGTCAGGCTGCCGGGGAGGCCGAGCTCGGCTACCTGTTCCTGCCGCAGGCGTGGGGATACGGGTACGCCGCCGAGGCGTGCGCGGCGGCGCTCGGCTGGTTCGCCGGCACCCTTCCCGGTGAACCAGTGTTACTCGCCACCCAGACCGCCAACGTCCGCTCGATGCGCCTCGCGACGAAGCTGGGGTTCATCGAGGTGGAGCGGTTTGAGGACTACGGCGCAGAACAGTGGTTCGGCGTGTGGTCCTCGGTCACGCAGCCTGGTTGAGAAGCGGTGCCATATCCCGTGATGGGTGGCGCTCCGTCAGGCGGGGGTGTCGTAGAGGGTTCAGGGTCTGTCTCGACGGTCACGGCCAGGGTGGCAGGTTGTGCAGTTGGGCTGGAGAGAAGCGGCTTTCCATGTACTGCTGTGGGCCGGCCCGTGTGCCCAAGTCACCGGAAGAAGATCGCCCGCCTGGCCCTTCCCGGCGCTCGCTGACAGATGAGGGGTGGCCCAGCCATGTGGCCGGGCCACCCCTTCGGGGCACGCAGCTGTCAGGCGGGCTGCGCGGCGGGCGCTGGGGCGACGGCCTTGTGGGCCTTGCTGGTCTCGCGGAGGATCAGCAGGCCAGTCATCGCGATCAGTGCCGAGGTCAGGCCGTGGATGCCCAACGCGGCAGCGATGGTGCCGTGGTGGGCCAAGACGTTGATCATGTCGCCGAACGGGGCGACGGCCTCCATGAGCAGGACCAAGCCCAGGGCGCGGCGGTGGCCCGTCACCAGCACGATGCCGATGACCAGGCCCATCGCGAATTCGCGGGTGCCCTTCATGATGAGGTAGCCGTCGCCGTTGCCGGCGGGCCAGTCGGGCAGGCCAACGCCTTGAGTGGACGTCTCCGGGGCCAGGATGAAGGACAGCCCGAGGTAGAGGGCGAACAGGGCGCATGCGGTGGCCAGGACGGTGTTGACGTTCTTGAGCGACACGGTGCTTCTCCTTCGATGTTCGGACTGGGGGTGGGGCAGGGTTCAGCGGCGGGCGTAGCTGGGGCGGTCGATGACGTGCCAGATGACGCGGACCTGTGCGGGTGGGTCGGGCGAGATCGCCTTACGCGGGGCATCTTTGACCGCGTCGGCCTGCCGGTTCGCTTTCGCCGACGCCGGTTTTGCCGCGATCCCGCCACCACCCGCGAAGCCGTGATCCGCTGGGCCGCCATCGGCCTCACGATCCGGTGTTGCCCGGGGTGAGGATTTCCATGAGATGTCCGTTGGGGTCGTGGAAGTAGGTGCCCCTGCGGCCCATGGCGCTCTTGCTGTGATAGATCTGACCGATTTCTTGGACTGCGGGGTCGCCGTAGTGGGTGATTCCGCCGTGCCGGATGCGGGCGAGGGCGGCGTCGAACTCCTGCTCGCTGACCATGAACGCGTAGTGGTGCGGCTCGAAATCGTCCGCCTGGTCGTAGTCCAGGCTGACCTGGTTCGCCAGCGTGACCGGCGTGAAGTGCGCCAGCGGCGGATCGACACTCAGGCCGAGGATGTCGGCCAGGAACTGTGCCGAGGCTTGCGGGTCACGGGCGGGGACGATGGTGTGATTCAGTTCCACGGTCATAGTGACTCCGTGTCAGGGACGGCGCTACGCGCGGTGGGTTGGTCGGTGGTCTTGGCGGCCCGGCACGGTGAATGGATGCGTGACCGCCCGGGGGAGGGCAGGGCTTCTCCGGCTGCCCTCCCCAGGCCGCAGCTGCTGTGTCATATGTCGATCTGCTCGAAGATGTGCGGGTACGACACGATGTCGTCGGGGAACTCGGCCGCCATGCGTTGGAACTCCGGGCTGCCGAACGCCATGGCGAGCGCCTCGGTCGACTCCCAGACCGCGACGTTCATCAGAAGCTGACTGTCCGCCGTTCCCTTGTGCATCTGCAGGGAGACGAACCCCGGCTGAGCCTTCATGAACTCCGCCTGCCTCCGAAAGAGGGTCAGGAACGCTTCAGTCCTCTCCTTCGGGACGACGAAGGTGTTGGCCAGGGCAATGGGCCCGGTCTCCTCCTTGAACTGGGCGAACATCGGCGTATTCGGGTCGAGGCTCTGCAGCTTGGCCATCTTCGGTACTTCCTCTCGCTGTCGGTTGTCCCACGGCACCGAGGCGGGTTATCGCCGTACTGGGTCCGGCGACGCTCACGACGCTCGCTGCCTGTGGCACGAGGAGATCTGACGGACGCTCAAGGGGCATCGCGGGTGACACCAGGGGGCCCCCAACGACTGCGACCTCGCCAACACTCGTTGGCCAACGTCTGTTGGTCAACGCTTGTTGGTCAACGCGTTGGTAAACGTAGAGCCGCAGACCTGGACTGTCAACACATGTTGGCCTACCTTTGTTGGCATGACCGGTACCACGGAGAACCAGCAGACCGCACGGCGTTCCGACGCCACCCGCGCCACGATCCTCGCCGCGGCCCGCGAACGGTTCGCGGCGGACGGCTACGAGAAGGCGACCATCCGGGCCATCGCGCGTGACGCGAAGATCGACCCGTCGATGGTGATGCGGTACTACGGCAACAAGGCGGGCCTGTTCGCGGCGGCCGTCGCGATCGATCCCGGGTTGCCGGGCCTGTCCCTCGAACCGCGCGAGGACATCGGTCGTACGCTGGTGCGCCACTTCCTCACCCTGTGGGAGGAGAACGGGGAGCTCACCGCGCTGATGCGGGTCGGCGCCACCGACCCGGCCGCCGCCGATCGCATGCAGAGCGTGCTGCGCGAGCAGATGATCCCGCTGGCCCTTCGGCTGGGCCACGAGCCGGAGCAGGCGCAGGCGCGGGCGGCACTGTGCGTCTCGACCGTGCTGGGGCTGGCGCTGACGCGCTACGTGCTGCGGTTCCCGGCGAGCGTGGCGCTCGGCCGTGAGGAGATCGTGGACTGGCTCGGACCCACGCTCCAGCGGTATCTCACCGCACCCACGCCCTGAAGAACGCGTCGAGGCATCCACCGCGCCTCGGTCACGGCGGAGTTGCCCTCAATGGGAAGACCGAAAGGATCGGCCCTGCTTCTGCGGCTTGCGGGACTTGTCGCCGAGCCGCCAGGGAACGCCGAAGTCGACGGCACGCTCCTCCAGGGCCGTGCCCAAGTGTCTGGTGCGGTGAACGACGGGGGGCTTGTCACGCGATACGGCCGAAGCAGAGGCAGGGATGAAGGGAATCACGTTTCCGGCCTGGCACGGAAAGCACTATGTGAACCTGGCTGAACTACTGGTCCGCCTCGGCAGCTTCGGCCGGGACCTGATGTGGCGCGTCGAATTCGACAAGAGCGTCGATCCTCGCTGTGTTGAGATCCAGAGACGGTCTACGGCGCCGGCATGGACACGTTGACGCTGTTGTCGCTCACGACCCCGTTCCTTCAGCTGATCGACGCCGAAGCACATGGGTTCGCCGAAGACAAAGCCGGCGGCTGTCCTGACCGAAGCAGACAGCTCGTTGTGGGACGTCAGGGGCCATCGACGAGCGCGTAATCAGCGAACTCCGTCGCCACTACCCGGGTGCAGTCGACCTCTGAGCGCGCTTCAATTCCGAGCACTTCTGCGCCTTCGTTCGGTGCCGTCGGGAGTAATTGTCAATACCTGTGGATCGGCGATTGCCTGACAGGCGTCCAGTCAGCAGAGGAAATCGAGGTGCGTGCGGTCTCCGGCGCTGTCAAGCTGCGCCGGTGAATCGTGAACAGATCTCCAGGCTCGCCCATGCCAATCACCCGATCAAGTCCCCGCTTGACGACGACTCGGTGCGGCAACTGCTGGATCGCGGCATCCCGCGCGGTGACGAGCGCATACTCGACTTCGGCTGCGGCGGCGGTGAGTGGCTCCTGCGCGCCCTGTCTGCGTACCCGGAACTGCACGCCGAAGGCGTCGACATCGACGAGGGCGCCTTGGGGGATGCCCGTGCGGCTGCGAACAAGCTCGGGGTCGAAGAACGCCTGGACCTCCATCATCTGTCGGCTGCCGACTTCGCCTCCCCGCACTCGTTCGACCTGGTGCTCAGCTTCGGGGCCACACATGCCTTCGGCGGCCTGCTCCCCACCCTCGTTGCGGCCCGCAAGCACCTGGCCCCCGGCGGACGCGTCCTGATCGGTGAAGGGTTCTGGGACCGCGAACCCTCCCAGGAGGCCGTCGACATGCTCGGGGACTTCACCGACCTGGCGACGACCCTGGACCGTGTCACCGCCGATGGCTGGACGCCCGTCCACGGCCACGTCAGCACGCGCCAGGAACTGGACGACTACGAATGGGCCTGCTGGGGCTCGTTGGCCACATGGGCCCTGGACCACCCAGCCGACCCGGACAGCTCGCAGGTACTGGAGACAGCCACGACCCGCCGCGCCGAATGGTTGCGCGTCTACCGAGACACGTGGGGCTTCGTCAGTCTGGTCCTGCGTCGAACATCCGACTGACCCTGGACAAATCCCGGCGCCCGGCCCCTCCGACAGATCGTGCAGTCGCTCCCGGTCCCGGGGCCCATCGGCCTCGTGATTCGCCGTCGGCCCTCACGCGGCCACCACCTCGGGGCGTTCGAGGAGGTGGCCGCGTTCGAAGCGGGCGCCGGCCCGGACCAGGGCGACGACTTTCTCAGCGAGTACGACGACACCGACACGGTCGGGCGGATCCATGCGGAAACAGCCTGGCCGCAGGAGGCCCGGAACACCTCACGGTGCTCGCGGGCACGCACACCGGCTGGATACGCCTGACCACCCAGCACTGCGCGGATGAACCACTCCTCCCGGACCAGGAGTGGGAGACCGTAGTGGACGTGAGCATCTGCAGCACGAGTGGCATCCTGCGGCTGTTCCGGTGGGGCGGTGATGTCGAGGGGAACCTTGCCGGAGATCGCGATCAGGTGGACCCCAGCCGCCGCGGTGTGGGGTCGCCGAGGCCCCTTCTGCAGCCCTTGGCCGGAGGCATGGCCTCGGGGAGGGCGAGCCGACGCGTCGTTACGGCCTAATCCTCGGGCTCCCAGGCGCGGAGCAGGTCGATCAGAGCTGCGTCTCCGTCGACTCGCACGGAGCCCGCCGGGATACGGCCGTGGATGAAGAGGACCAGCTCACTGGCCGTGCCGTGGACGGAGACGCCCGCTGCGTCCGGGCCCTCGTCGGCAGCGGTGGCGGGCAGCAGGCCCGGCGTGGGGAGGCGGGTGGAGCGTGCGCCGGTGCCGTCGACCGTGAGGCGCCAGGAGTGGCCCTCGGTGGCGTGGAAGTCGAAGGCAGTGGGCTTGTGCGGCCAGGGGCTCGTAGTTGCGCAGCAGGTGGACAGAAACTCCTCGACACCGTCGACTGCGGCCTCGTCCGGCAGCGGCTGCGGGGCACCCGCGGTGGCCTGGGCATCGTAGGTGTGGACCGCGATCTCCTGGAGCTGGTGCCGGGCGACGGCACCGCAGGTCTGCGGCGACTGCGACGTACCCCACCAGGTCCAGCAACCGCGATCCGGGCCGGCTTCTCGCAGAGCGTCCAGTAGTTCCTGTGTCGATGCGGCCGACCAGGCCAGCAGGGCCTCGCGTTCCCGAGGTGCAGCCGGGGCGCCTTCCGGTGCGGACTTGGCCACGGCGTCAGGACCTGCGGCGATGGTGGCGGCCCAGGAGCGGCGCCCCTCGCCCAGGTGCTGCGCCAGATCGAACAGCGTCCACTCGGGGCAGGTCGGCACCTGCGTGTCGAGGTGGGGCACGGAGGCGATCGCCGCCCGGAAGGCGCTCGATCGTTCGTCGATCAGCCGCAGCAGATCGGGGAACTCAAGAGTCTTTTGCACTGCGGTTGTCTATCACGGTGCCCCGGCAACCGGACACCGAATTTCGTAGTGGACGCGGCGGACGCGCGGCAGGGGCCACGCACCTTCGGATGACGCCGTTGCGCGGTGTCCGCACTGTGAAAACGGTCAGTCAGTGGTGCCAGGGGAGCCGGACCGGTTGAGCGGGGATGCGCCCGACCACCAGCTCAGCAACCAACTCGCCCAGACCTGACGGATGGACCGTGTCGTTGGTGGCAGCGAGCTCCGCCGGAGTCCACCAGTGGTGGCCCGCATGGTATTTGAGCTCGTCCGCTCCCTGCCCACTGATGTCGACCTGATGGGCCGTGACCCGGCAGTAGAAGAAGTTGTCCTGGAACACGCCCTCCGCCCAGCCGAGGTCGGCGTACCCGGATGACAGGGCGATGCTTGAGCCAAGTGCATCTGCGTCGAGCGACAGACCCGTTTCCTCGCGCAGTTCCCGGGCCGCCGCCTCGGCCAGCGTCTCGCCCTCCTCCACGCCCCCGCCCGGCGTGCACCAGCCGTGGCCTCTCCCGGGGTCCTCGGGGTCGATGTGGAACTTGAGCAACAGCACTCGGTCCGCCTCGTCGACCAGCACCACACGGGCGGACCGACGGCTGTAATTCTCTTGATCGGACATCCCGTCAGGCTAGCGGCGAGCCGGGAGCGTTCGGTACGACAGCCGGCCCGGAGGTGGCCGAGACCGTCACCGACGTGGTCGGGCCGGACCTGAATCCGCTGGAAACGCGACCTTCAATCGCGGCGCACTGGCGGGCCCAAGTCCTCACGCACGAACATGAACCGCATGAGTGACCAACCCGAACGATGGACCCGGGCAACCGTCTACCCCGACATGTGGGCCGACCCGGACGACGACCCTCGCGAGAGCGAAGGTGTGAGTCCGGACGGCGAGCTCGCGACGCTGCTCGACTACCTCACCAACTACCGCTTCACTCTGCGGATGAAGTGCGAGGGCCTGGATGCGGAGCAACTGGCCCGTCGGTCGGTTCCGCCCTCGACGATGTCGCTGCTCGGTCTCCTTCGCCACCTCGTCGAGGTGGAACGGGACTGGCGCAACTGGATCAGCGACGGCGAGCCGGCGCCGAAGGTGTACGGCGAGAGGGGCGCGGACTTCGATGGAGCTGTCGCCGAGCAGGCCGTGGTCGACGCCGCGTACTCCGACCTGGAGCGGGAGCAGGCCGCGACCGACGCCGCGCTGGCCGAACACCCGGATCTGGGCGTGCGACTTGGGAAGGACGGGATCGCGGTTCGGGAGCTGATGGTGCACCGGATCGAGGAGTACGCCCGCCACTGCGGGCACGCCGACCTGTTGCGCGAGTGCATCGACGGGAGGGTGGGCCAGTAGCGGAAGCCGGCGGTTACGTCTGCGGTCGGCGGGCGCATGCAGGGTCCGGTCCCAAGGCACCCGCCGTCGGGGCGTGTGAAGCGGGCACCAGGCGACAGCCGCACGCCGCAAGCACCGCCGCACGGCCATACGTCCGCACGGCCCCGGTCACGAGACCGTCGCCCCCGCTCCTCCCACTCGGCGCAGAGCCGCGAGGAGTTCCCGGTTGGGGGCACCTTTGAGTACGTACTCGGAAGCGCCGGCGCGCTGCATCTCCTCGATGGAGGTCTTGTCGTCGTATGCGGAGAACGCCACGATGCCGCTGTCCGGCGAGCACCGTGCGATCTCCCTGGCGAGGGTGTGGCCGCCGCCGGGGAAGCGGACGTCCAGCACGACCAGGTCCGGCTGATGACGGCGGACGAGGCGAATCGCCTGCTCGGCATTCACTGCGGTACCGACGACCTCCAGGTCGTGTTGCGCCTGCACGACATCACGCAAGGCGTCCAGGAGCATCGCATTGTCATCGCACAGAATCACGCCCAGCGGCGTGTCAGTGCTGTCGACGCCCGACGCCGGCGGGGTCACCACAGACCGTCCGGCGAGGGCGAGGGCGAGGGCGAGGTCGACGGGGAAGGCGAGGGCGAAGGAGATGAAGGCACCGCTTCCGGGTTCGGCACCCAGAACTCGACCGTCGTCCCCTTCCCGGGTTCGCTGCGCATGGACCACCAGCCTGCCGCTGTCTCGGCTCGCTCCCGCATCTCGATGACTCCGAAGTGATCGTGCAGGCCGTCCTTGGTCATCGGCTTGCCGGTGCCGTCGTCGACGACCTGCGTCAGGATGCCCCGGTCCACCGAGTGGACACGGAGGGCGACGGTGCTCCCGCGCGCGTGCTTGTGGACGTTCAGCAGCGCCTCTTGGACGATCCGGAAGATCGTGGTGGACGTCTCGGGCGTCGGCTCACGGTCCAGGTGGTGTTCGAACGAGTACGTCATCCCCCAGGGGCCCACCACATCCTCCAGATGGTTGGCGAGCGCATCGACCAGTCCGTGCCGGTCGATGCCCGGCGGATGAAGGCGGAACGTGAGGTTGCGGAGCCGGCCGATCGCCTCGCGCACAGTGGCGTCGAGGCTCTCCAGTTCCGCCGAGCACGATTCCGGCACTCGTTCCGCCAGCAGCTGGAGCCGCATTCCGACGGCGACCATGGCCTGGATGGAGTCGTCGTGGACATCCCACGCGATGCGGCGCCGTTCCGTTTCCTGTGCCTGGACCAGATGGTCGAAGAGCCGCCGTCGCTCGCTGAGCGCGTGCTGTGCGGCCCGTCGTTCGGACATGTCGCGGGTGACCTTGCCGAAACCGCGCAGCCGGCCCTCGTCGTCCCACAGGGCTGTGATGACGACGTTGGCCCAGAACCGGGAGCCGTCCTTGCGGATTCGCCAGCCCTCGTCCTCGAGTCTGCCGTCGGCCACGGCGGTTTCCAGCTCCCACTGCGGCTTGCCGGCCACCTTGTCCTCGGTGGGGTAGAAAACCGAGAAGTGCCGTCCGATGATCTCCGCGGCGCTGTATCCCTTGATCCGCTCCGCTCCCGCGTTCCAGCTGATCACGTTGCCCTGCGGATCGAGCATGAAGATGCCGTAGTCCAGCACACCCTGGACGAGGAGGGTGAAGGCCGCCTCGTCCAGGGGGGCCGTCTCGATCCGGGCGGGTTCCTCGGCCTCCGGATACTCGGTCACTTGATGAGTCCTTCGCGTCGGGCGATGGTCACGGCCTCCAGCTGGGATCGGGCCCCCATCTTCTCCAGAACCCGCTGGACATGGTTGCGGCCGGTGTTGAGGGCGACCCCGAGCCGGTCGCTGATTTCCGTGGTGGTCAAACCCTCGCCCAGCAGATCGAGAGTCTCCCGCTCCCGTGGTGTCAGCTTGGCACCGGGAACCTGCGTCCTGCCGGTCAGCTGGTCCAGTACGCCGCCCAGCAGACTCCGGCTGACCACCACCTCGCCCGCGGCCACCCGCCGTACGGCGTCCTCCAGCTCGTCCAGACCGCTGGCCTTGAGGATCAGGCCGGCTCCACCGGCCTCCGCCACGCGTGCTGCCACCGAGGCGCTGCCCTCACCGGCCAGGATGAGTACGCGCGCGTCCGGCGCGAGCGCCTCCACGGCGGCGATGGCAGAGATCCCGTCGCCGTCGGGCAGCCGCCGGTCCATCAGGACAACATCCGGTTTGTACCGTCCGGCGTCGGACAGTGCCGTGGCAACGGTGGCCGAGCGTCCCACGATCTCCAGCCCGGGTGATCGCTCCAGGGCCAGACAGATCGCTTCGGCCACCATGTCGTGGTCCTCGACCACCAGGACTCGGACCGGTCGACTGTGCGTGGTCGATGAAGGCATCGAAGCATCCTTGCTGGTGGCGGGCTGCACGATCATGCCAGAAGGGCTGCCCGGAGCGGAGGGCCCGCAAGGGCTGTTGTTCCTCATTCGCGGCGCGCCGGCACCGTGTCCGTCCCCACGTGTCCCTCGGTCAGGATGTCTGTGGCCCCGATGAGGTCGATCAACCGGGCCAACTGCGGTCCGATGCCTTCGACGACGAGCTCGACGCCCGCGTGAAGGACGGACATCCGTGCGGCGAGCAGGGCATTGAGGCCGGCGCAGTCGCAGAAGCCGACGCCGGTGAGGTCGAGGCACAGGCTCTTCGGCCGGTCCGCCAGGCAGCCGGCCATCGCCTTCTGCACGTAAGGGGCAGTGTCCACGTCGAGTTCCCCGGCGAGCGTCACCCGGGCGACGCCCGAGTGCACAACGGCGTGAGACACGAACGGTCGAACGGTCACGGTGCCGCGCACCTCCCCGCGAACACGTGCTCCGCACTGCAGCACACCTTCATTCCGCGAGCCTCCTGGGGACGGGCACCCTCTTGCGCACATCCCTGGAGATAGTGCGAGGGCACCAGGATTCGTCTAGTGAATCTGCACTAGACGTGGAAGTCAATCCTCACCAGTCGACGCGCCGACGGGGCCGCATGGATTTCGGCCGTCAGTCAGTTGCCACGTGCAGTCGCAGGGTCAGCCCCTCCTCGGCCGCACGGATTTCCACCAGGTCGCACAGCTGGTGCATCATCCACAGACCTCGGCCTCCGTTGGCCGACGCGGGATGCGGGCGAGACCGTCCGGCCAGCGGGTTCACGAGTTTTCCGCTGTCCCGGATCTCGGCGACGACGCCACGGTCATCCGAGGTCCACAGCCGCAGCGTGCCCCGGCCCCCGCCGTGCGCGATGGAGTTCGCGATCGCCTCGCCGACCGCGAGCACGAGGTCTCCTCGGCGGGCGGCGCTCAGCGGAGTGTCCCGTGCCCAGCTGTCCGTGAACTGCCGAGCGTTCGCGGTCTGGCCCGCTGAGAACACGAGGGCAGGCGTCGCCGCGGTGGGCTCGGGCAGCGGCAGGTCGCAGTCGGCGTACACGGAGAGCGGATCGGTGTAGGCACCGCTCACGGAGACCTCACCGTCGACGACCAGTCGGGCGTGTGTACGCCTGGCCTGCGTCAACACGGCGGAGGGCAGCGCATCGGCATCGTACGGACACAGCAGCGTCACCGACGAGTCGGCGAACGCGGTGTTCGTGAGCGCCTCGTGGCGGGTGGCTTCCACGATCTCGGCCGCTGAACGGCCGGCCCACATCGACTCCTGGACCACACGAATCGCGCGGCCCGCATGCCGTTCGGCGAAACTCAGCAGTGCGGCGAGAATGCGGCCCGGGTTACGGCCCAACTCCCTCATGTCCGCCCAGGAATCGTGCGGGAGGTCCCGTCCCAGGGTCTGCCGCAGGACGTCGAGGCGGGCACCCGGCACGGCGACGAACACCGGCTCGTCGTCCTTGAGCGCGGCGTGGACGAAACCGACGACCCCTGACACGTACTGGGCCGAGTTCCGGTAGAGGAAGGCGGAGTGGGCGAACTCCGCGGACCGCGTCGCAGCGCTGCTCCCGGTCATGCAGCGACCTGCGACACGCGGTGCTCCTAGGGACGTCAGGGGTCCAGAACCGACAAAATCATAACTCCGTCCTGTCTCGGCGCTTCCGGAGCTCGTCCGAGGCTCTGCCCGCCTCCGCCGGGGTTGCCCGCAACTCCTCCCTCCCCTTGCCCGTTTGGGCTCGCCCGGCCGGCGCCTCACCACGTCAGACCGCCCCAGGGTCCTGATACACCGCGTCGGGCGCGAGGTACGCGCCGCCGCGGGCCGCGGCGGCGGACCCAGCGCGGCATGCCGCACCTCGTACCCGCCGGCATTCGGTGCCATCACGCGTTCGCTCGCTCAGGACCTCCCGCACCGAGGCCGGCTCCTCGTCGACGCGACGGCGGACGACGCTTGAGATTGCCCACGGGGCTCGGACGGAGGATCGAGAAGGGAGGGGGCCGGAGCCGGAGCCAGTCGTTCACCGCGTCTCGCGGGCACGCAGGGATCGGTCCTTCACTGCGTCTCGCGGGCATGCAGGAACGGGTGCTTCACCGAACCTGAGGGCTACGCCGGAATCGGTGCTTCACCGAACCTTGCGGGCCACGCCTCCGTAGAAACCGATCTCGCCGGACCTCTCCGGCGGCGGGGTGTCCGGGCGCCAGAACGGGACCTGGGCCAGGCCGGGATCGACCAGTTCGAAGCCGTCGAAGAACCGCTCGACCGCGGCGCGGGAGCGCAGGTTGAGCGTGGCGGTGGCGTTGGTGTAGACGGCCTCGGCGGCACTGCGGTCGGCGAAGTCGTCCGTGGCGTGCGAGAGCACGAGGAAGCTGCCGGCCGGCAGGGCATCGCGCAGCGTGGCGACGACCTGTTCGGGCTTCTCCGCGTCGGTGAGGAAGTGGAGGACGGCGACCAGGAGCAGGGCCACGGGCTCGCCGAAGTCGATGACGCGGCGGACGTCGGGGTGATCCACGATGGCGCGTGGGTCGCGCACGTCACCCAGCACGATGCTGGTCGTGCCGGAGCGGCTGAGCAGCGCGTCGGCGTGCGTCTTCACGATCGGATCGTTGTCGACGTACGCGACGCGCACGTCGGGAGCCACTTCGTGCGCGGTCTCGTGCACGTTCGGGGAGGTCGGCAAGCCGGTGCCGATGTCGAGGATCTGGCGGACCCCGCCGCGGACGACGAAACGGACGGCGCGCTGCAGGAAGGCGCGGTTGGCCCGCACGCCGATCCGCACCTCGGGTGCCGCGGCGGCGAGTGCGTCGCCCGCCTGCTGGTCCACCTGGTAGTTGTCCTTGCCGCCCAGCAGGTAGTCGTAGATCCGCGCGGGGTGCGGCCTGCTCGTGTCTATCTCCTCGGCGCGGAAGCCGCCCTCGCTCACCCTGCACTCCTCTCGATGACCACCGGGGCCCCACTGCCCGCGACCGGCCGACGACAGCTTCCCATATCAACTGTTGTACTCATGTGGGCAGTTGCCGGAGCCGGCCGCCCCGCTGTCAGCCGGGGCACGCGCAGGGACGGGACATCGCGCTGTAGGTCAGATCGGACCGTAGGCCGCTTCCCGGCCGAAGGGCAGTGAGACGGTGAAGACCGTGGCGCCCGCTTCTCCGCTCAGCTCGATCGTGCCGCCGTGCGCGCGGGCCAGTGACCGGGCGACCGCGAGGCCTAGGCCGCTGCCGCCGCGATCGCGGCTGCGGGCCTTGTCGACGCGGTAGAAGCGGTCGAAGACCCGCTCCCGGTCGGCGGCCGGAATGCCCGGACCCGCGTCGGTGACCCGTATCAGCGCGCGGTCGTCGGCGACGGACACGGCCACCGACACGTCCGTGCCGGACGGGGTGTGGACGGCCGCGTTGGTCAGCAGGTTGTCTAGCACCTGCCGGACGCGCTGCGGGTCCAGCCGCAGTTCCAGTGTGTCCGGGCCGTCCGCGACCGTCAGCGGATGGTCGCGGTGGCTCACCCGGAACGCGTCGGCGGCCTCCTGGACCAGCTCGACCAGGTCCGCGTCCGCCGGCCGCAACGGCGTGTCCACCTCGGCCGCGTCCAGCCGGGCCAGCAACAGCAGGTCGTCGAGCAGGAAGCCCATCCGCGCGGCCTCGGCACGCAGCCGGGTGAGGTGCTTGTCCCGCTCCCCGGGGGCATTGGCGGCCGCGTACTGGAAGAGGTCCGCGTAGCCCCGTACCGACATCAACGGCGTACGCAGCTCGTGCGAGGCGTCCGCGACGAAGCGGCGCAGTCGCTGCTCGGCCTTCGCGCGGACGGCGAGGGAGTCGTCGATGTGCTCCAGCATGGTGTTGAACGCCGTGCGCAGTTCCGCCACTTCCGGGCCGCCGTCCCGGCCGTCGGCGCGCAGGGGCAGCCGGGCCGCGGACTCGGTCAGGTCGTGGGAGGCGATGCCGTGGGCGGTGAGTGCCATGTCGCTCAGCGGTTTCAGACCGCGCCGCAGCATCTTCCGGCCGAACACCACCAGCGCGAGCACCGCGAGAACGAAGGCGACGACCTGCACCGTGATCAGCTGCCGCATGATGGCGTCGATGTTCCCCATGGGAGCGGCGCTGACCAGGACGACACCCGGTTCGACCTCGCACGCCCGCAACTTGTACGTGCCTTTGCCGTCGATCGTCACGGTGCGCGTGATCTCGGTGGTCGAAGCCGCCATGGTCCGGGCGAGCGCGGTGAGCGCCTGGGTGTCGGCGGGTACTTCGGCGGGCGTGCGCAGGGCGGCCGAGCCGTCCGATACGTCGTACACCGCCGTGTACCAGCCGTAGTATGGCTGCCGCGTCACCGTGCCGTGCGCCTCCGCGTCCTTGGACTGCACGACCTGGACGAGCTTGAGCTGGTCGACCAGCTGGGTGTCCAGGTACCCGCGCATGTACATCGTCAGCGCCGCGCCGACGATGGCGAACACAGCCAGCGACAGCGCGCCGAGACCGAGGGCGAGCCGGGTGCCCAGGCGCAGCCGGCGGTATGTCTCCCGGAACCGGCGGATCATTCCGCGGCCTGCCGGACCACGTATCCGAAGCCCCGTACCGTGTGGATCAGGGGTGCGCCGGACTCGTCGAGCTTGCGGCGCAGCCGGCTGACGGCGAGTTCGACGACGTTGGAGCGGCCGCCGAAGCCGTACTCCCACACGTGGTCGAGGATCTGCGCCTTGGTCAGCACGGTGGGGGACTTGCGCATCAGGTAGCGCAGCACCTCGTACTCGGTCGGGGTGAGCGTCAGGAGCCGCTCGCCGCGGCGCACCTCATGGGTGTCCTCGTCCATCGTCAGGTCCGCCACCCGCAGCACGGAGCGCTGGAAGCCGGGCCCGGCGCTGCGCCGCAGCACGGTCCGCAGGCGGGCCATCAGCTCCTCGACCGCGAACGGTTTGACCAGGTAGTCGTCGCCGCCCCGGGTCAGCCCCGCCACCCGGTCGGCGACGGTGTCACGCGCGGTGAGGAACACCACGGGCACCATCGTTCCCGAGCGGCGCAGCCGGTCCAGGACACCGAAGCCGTCCACGTCGGGCAGCATCAGGTCGAGCACCACGATGTCCGGGTGGAACTCTGCGGCCAGCCGCAGCGCCTCCTCACCGGAGTTCGCGGCGGCGGCCTCCCAGCCCTCGTAGCGGGCGACGGTCGCGACGAGGTCGGCGATGGGCGGATCGTCGTCCACGACGAGGAGGCGTACTTTTTCCACCTGCTCATAGTGCTTCACGCGCCTGTCGAAGCCAGCCCCGGCTACCGGCCGCGACCTCATCGATAAGCACTTGAAAGATAAACGACAGCAATTCGACAGCTCCCGCCAGCGAAGCTCGGGTACCCAGGACCCGATCAAGGAGCTGCCGTCCGTGACGACCCTCCAATCGCCCCCCACGCCCCCCACGGCGATACGGCCCAGGGTGGTGGCCCGCACCGGGCTGTACGCCGTACCGGCCGTGAACGCGGCCGTGGTGGCCTTCTTCTTCGTCGAGGCCGGATTCGCGTCGAACACCCTCATCGTGATCGGCCGCCTCGCCGGCCTGTACGGAGCCCTCCTGATGGCCTTCCAGCTCCTGCTGGTGGCCCGGCTGCCGTGGCTGGACCGCCGCATCGGCATGGACCGGCTGACTTCCTGGCACCGCTGGACCGGCTTCGGTATCCTGTGGACGCTGCTCACCCACGCCGTCTTCATCACCTTCGGCTACGCCGAAGCCTCCTCGCTGGACCCGCTCAACCAGCTGGTGGACCTCGCCGAGACCGTCGAGGGCGTGCTCCGTGCGATCGCCGCGCTCGCCGTCATCATCGTCGTGGGCGCCGTCTCGGGCCGCTCCGCACGGCGCCGACTCGCCTACGAGACCTGGCACTTCATCCACCTCTACACCTACGTCGCCGTGGTGCTGGCGTTCACCCACCAGGTCGCGGCCGGTACGACCTTCACCTCGTCGGCCGCCGCCAAGACGTACTGGTACGCCGTATGGGGACTCGCGCTCGGCGCGGTGCTCGCCGGCCGGCTGGTGCTGCCGCTGTGGCGGAACTGGCGCCACCAGCTCCGTGTCACGGCCGTCGTCCCCGAGTCCGACGACGTCGTCTCGGTCTACATGACCGGGCGCGACCTCGACCGCCTGCCCGCGCGGGCCGGCCAGTTCTTCCTGTGGCGGTTCCTGACCCGGGACCGCTGGTGGCAGGCCAACCCGTTCTCGCTGTCGGCCGCGCCCGACGGCCGCACGCTGCGCCTCACCGCCAAGACGGCCGGCGACGGCACCGCGGCCCTGCGGCACGTCCAGGTCGGCACACGCGTCTTCGCCGAGGGCCCCTACGGCGCCTTCACCGCGATGCACCGCACCCGGCCCGAGGCCCTGCTCATCGCCGGCGGCGTGGGCGTCACGCCCATTCGCGCCCTGCTGGAGGAGCTGGACGGCCATGCGGTCGTCCTGTACCGGGTGGCCGCCGACCGGGATGCCGTCCTCTACGAGGAACTGCGCGACCTCGCCCACGCCAAGGGCGCCGAGCTGCATTTGGTCACCGGCCCGGTCAGCCCCGACAAGCTGGCACCGGGCGAGCTCGCCCGCCTCGTGCCGGACGTCGCCGACCGGGACGTCTTCCTGTGCGGGCCGCCGCCCATGATGAACGCGGTGCTGCGCAGCCTGCGCGAGCTGGACGTGCCCAAGCAGCAGATCCACTTCGAGCGCTTCAGCCTGGCCGGATGACGGAGACGAGGAAATCCCCGTGAAACGAGCACTGCCCATCCTGGTCCTGAGCGTCGCGGGTCTGATTCCGCTGTGGCGCTACGCACCGTCGAGCGACACGGCGTCCACAGCCCAGGTGGCCCCAAGTCCCACTCCGTCCTCGTCCTCCTCTTCGTCGTCCTCGTCGTCGGGAACCTCCGAGCAGGTCGTCGCCGGATCGACCGTGAAGACCGAAAAGGGCCCGGTACAGGTCGAGTTGACCTTCCAGGGTGACAAGATCAGCTCCGTCCGGATGCTTCAGCAGCCGAACCATCCGCAGACGACGGCCGCCGTGCCGAAGCTGGTCGCGGAGACGCTGGAGGCGCAGAGCGCGGACATCGACACGGTGTCCGGCGCGACGGTCACCAGCGACGGCTACAAGGAGTCCCTGCAGGCCGCCTTGGATGCGAAGGGCACCTGAAGTGCGGCGCGTTGAACACGTCATGGGGTTCCCGGTCTCCCTGCGCATCGATGACGAAGGGGACTTCGACGCGGCCGCCGGCTCCGTCTTCGCCTGGCTGCGTGAAGTCGACGCGCGATTCAGCCCCTTCAAGCCCGACAGTGAGGTGTCGCGGCTGGACCGAGGTGAGGTGGACGAGCTGAGCCCGGACCTCGCCGAGATCCTCGGCCTGTGCGAGCACTACCGGACGGCGACCGGCGGCGCCTTCGACGTACGGCTGCCGGGCCGGGGCCTCGACCCCTGCGCGGTGGTGAAGGGCTGGTCGGTGCAGCGGGCCGCGCAGCTGCTGACGGCGGCCGGGGTGCGGAGGTTCTGCCTGAACGCCGGCGGTGACGTGGTTGCCGGCGGCGGCCCCTGGCGCGTGGGCGTACGGCACCCCGAGCGCGTCGATCGGCTGTGCGCCGTACTGGACCTCACCGACGGCGCGGTCGCGACCTCCGCCCGCTACGAGCGCGGCGACCACATCATCGACGGCCGCACGGGCCGTCCGGCGACCGGACTGCTGAGCCTCACGGTCGTGGCACCGACGCTCACCGAAGCCGACTCCATCGCGACGGCGGCCTTCGCGATGGGCCCAGCGGGCGTCGAGTGGGCCGCCGGCCTGAAGGACCGCGAGGTCTTGGCGGTGGGCGCCGATCGAGGGGTGCTGCGTACGGCGGGGTTCCCTGTGGCGGGGGAGAGACCGGCGGCTCGACGGGGGAGGGGCGGCGTGAAGACCGCCCTGGACGCGTGCGGTACGGCTCCTCCCGCACCCGATCGACGGTGTGACGATGACGATGCCCCTGCCGGCACAGCCCAGTCGGCCATGCTCACCAGCGCATGGCGCGGTGACCGCGAAAGGGGCAGGCGCCGGCCCAGCCCGTCCGTTGACGGACGGGCCGCTGTGGTGAGGGCCGATTCCCGAGGTCACCAGGGGCTTTGGCTGTTGCGCTGGTCGGTCCCGGCTGTCGGAGGATCGACGAGTGCCTTTTCCTGTCGAGACAGCGGAGGACCGCTCAAAGGCGGGAGATGGGGGCCCATCGCGGCTGCCAGCAGCAGGCGCGGCCCCACCAGGTTCGTGAGGGGCGCTTGAAGTGAGGAGACGTCGGTGAACTCCTTTGTAGCCGTGAAGCTCCCCGTCGTTGTCCTGAGCAGACGATCGACGTACTTCGCCAGGATCCGGTCCGCGGCGTTCGGCGACCCTCCCTTCACGCCCGGGTAGAAGATGTCCTGCCCAACCGCCATGCTCCAGGCCACGTTGACGTGACGCGACACCGCCCGCTGGACTCGCCGGGCCAACTCGGGCTTGGTGAGGCCGTCGGCCGATGCCATGTCCCGCAGAGTGAGAGCCCCTTGCGCGGCGATCGACATGCCGTGTCCGTAGACGGGATTGAACGCCGCTACGGCGTCTCCGAGCACGACGAATCGTTCGGGCCACTGTCGGATCTTTTCGAAGTACCGGCGCCGGTTCCGCGTACTGCGGCTGAGAGAAACATCGCTGAGCGGGTCCAGGTGCGATATGAGCTCGCCGACGATGGGGTGGCGGAGCCCGCGGGTGAAGCGCTCGAAGTCCTGCGGCCGGTCGGTGGGTTCACCACCCTTCGTTCCGGCCGCAGTGACCAGCCACCTGTTGCCCTCGATCGGCATGACGGCGGCGCTCTGTCCGGGCCCCGCGGCCCGCGGGTCGGCCTGGATGTTGATGACGGGAAATTCCTCTGCGCCTTCCGGTGCCTGGAATACGCGGCTCGCATACACCAGACCTGAGTCGACCGTGCGCTGCGCACAGGTTCCGACGCCGAGTTCTTCCAAGTACTCCGGGGTCCGGGAGCCGCGGCCGCTCGCGTCGATGACGAAGTCCGTTTCGAGGGTCCACTCGCCGCCTTCGGCGTTCCGAACGCGTACGCCTGCTACCCGTTGCGCAGTTCCCGTCAGGCCTTCAGCGCGCGCTTGCACGACTTTTACGCCTGGCAGGGCGAGCACTTGCTGTCGGACGACGGAGTCCAGCAGGTCTCGGCTGCAGGCGATGAGGAAATGAGTTTCGCGACCCCATCGCCGGAACCAACCCTGGGGGCTCAGGCCGACCATGCCGTTCGGGATGGGGATACGTCGGGCGCCGGCCAGCAGCCAGCGATCGGTGAGTCCCGGCACGAGGGACTCGGCAGCCAGTGCTCCGCCGCTCCACATGAAGTGCACGTGACTCGCCTGCGGCAAACCCTTGCGTGGCGTCGGGCCGTCGGGAAGGTCGTCGGCCTCCACGACCCAGATCTCGTCGACCATGCCATGGAGGGCGGCGGCGGCCAGCATCCCCGCCAGGCTGCCGCCGATGATGACTGCTCGACGCCCCTCCGTGGGCGAAGGAACTCTCGTCCGGTCGGGCATGTGCCTGCTTTCTTCTGGGCCGCCTGCCGGCGGACGGACTGGCAGCAGAGATTTCGGCTGTGCGGCGACAATGGGCTCAGGTATCCATGATCACTCATGACGCGCGTGAGGCGGAGTCACTGCCCGATATCGCTCCCGGCAGCACGGAAGCAGCGCAGCCCGGAATGCCGGGAGCGACCGCCGACCGGTCCATATGCGTCACTCACCGAGACGCTCCCGGCCGATGGCTGCAAGGCGTTGGCCCGCGCCCGCGGGGGAGTGGCGGAGGGCCTTGGAAAGGGCGATGAGGCTGCGCGAGTCGACGCCGGTGAATTCCTGCAGGACGGGGGCGGAGGCGATAACGCGGTGTTCAGGGTCTGCCCGGACGGAATCGAGAGCGGCCAGGATCATGGCGGCGTCGGCTGTCGCATCCGCTTCGTGGGTGGCTGCGCCCGCCGCGACGGCTTGCGTGTGGGCCGAGGACCTGACGTCCATGTCGAAGTACGGGTTGAGGGTGAGCAGAGCGTCGTGGATGTCGCGTTCACGCTGGAGAAGCCGCATACCCGGTGAGGTCCACCAGGGCACGTCTGTCGCACGGCCGGCTTTCGTCAGTTCCTTGACGGAGTGCCACAGCGAACCCAGTTGACGGTGGCGGCGCCAGTCTTCAAAGGGCCCGCTCACGTGTTGAACGATCAGGGGCAGTCCGAAGCCGATGGCGATGAGCGGGGCAGCGGCCGCGGCAACCGGCCGGGCGATATCGGTACTGAGTGTGTCCCAGTCGAGACCGGCCCATCTGGCGCCGACGGCAGCGAACTTGCAGACGTCGTATCCCACGGTCAGGAGGTAGCCGGAGACCATGAGGAACAGGCCGGCTCGCATCTCGCCGCTGACTTCACGGGACCACCGCCAGCACAGAGCGGTCGTGACAATGGCCGAAACAGTGTGCCCAGACAGGTAGAGGACAATCATTTCGCGCATGTACGGCGTATTGGCGAAATAGGTGTCGAGATCCCTCAGCCGTTCAACGGTGGGACCGGCCATGAAGAACAGCGCGAACAAGGCCACGCAGATAGAGCCGTAGACGGCGATGCACAACCTGGTGGCCCTGCGCGTCCGCGCGGGCGGGCCGCCTCGCCAGATGATGGTCAGGACGAGGCATGCGCCGCTGAATGTCGTGAGGATGGAGTAGACGAGGGGGCCGCTGAAGTTGGGGATGCCGGTGAGGTCGTTGACCCGGGCGATGACGGGAATGGACGCGAAGAAGAAGACGCCGCATGCCGAAGCGAGGAGGACTGCCACAGACCACAGGAGTGGGTCGCGCGGGTTCCTGATCAGGCCAGGCAGTCTCATGAGGCAGGCCAGGCCGCCGAGAGCCGCAGGTATGAAGAAGCTGAGGTCCGACACGTTCAGCCTCGTGTGCCCCGGTGTCCGAGCGACGCTTCGATGCGGCCGGCTGCTGTCCGAAGGTCTGGAGTCCGCGTCTGTGCGCCGGGAAGGAGGTGCCGCACGGCGTGTGCGAGAGCGAGGCCGTACCGCTCGACCTCCTGTTCCTGCTGGGAAAGCCGGGCGGCCTCCGATTCACTTCCCCTGGTCAGCAGCGGACTGTGCCTGCCTGCCACCGCGAGGACGGACTCCACTACGTGCTCCAAATCGGCGTCGTGCCGCAGCAGTCGGGCCGCGGTCGGCGTTCCGGCCAGCTCCGTGTGACAGTGTCCCAGCTCCAGGTGGCGCAGTTCGTGGCCAGTGATGATCACCCGGTGGTCAGGCGCTGTGTTCTTTTCGACGACGACGAGGTCCCTGTTCCCGAGATCCAGGGCAAGGCCGCTTGCGGTGCCCGGCGGAAACGAGGAGGTGCGGAACTCGATGTCCCTGCCGCGTCGGGCACTCATGGCCGTGCACAGGGCGGCGCACAGCTCGTCGGGCGGGACGGGAGCGGTCAAGTGTCCGGTCCCGCGCACCAGTTGGTCGAGCGAATGACGCATCTTCCGCTGTCCGAACACCGTTCTCCCTGTCAACACGCGACGGGCTGCCTCCGCCGCACCAGTACTCCTCGCTGTGCTGCCCTGTGCACTCTCCGAACATAGTGCGGATGCTCGCCAGGGCTGGCTGGTATAGGACACACGGACGAAATTCCTGTGAGTGGAAAGCGGTGGAAGCGGTCTCCCGACGCCGGTCGTGCGGGGAGGATGCCGCTTGCGTGCGGGGAAGTCCGGCTGCACCAGGATGCCGCTTGCGTGCCGGAAAGTCCGGCTGCAGGGGCGCCGGCCGGGCCGGGCACTCAGGAGGCGGCGGCCTTGCGCTCCGCGTCGCTCAGCGGCGGGCCGTCGAGATACGCCGCCTTGGGGCCGAAGAGCATCGGGATGAGCATGTCGGGGGAGAACAGGCGGGTCGCGGGCTTTTCCAGACTCATGACGTCGAGCAGAGCGCCGAGAGCCCGAGGGTTGCGGGCGCCGGTGGCGACGGCACGGTCGACATACCGGGACAGGGCCTTCTCGACGACGGTGGGCGGTTTCGCTGCCGCGCCGGGGTAGAGGGCGTCCTGGCCGACTGCCAGGCTCCAGGAGCCGCTGACGGGCCGGGCCGCGGCGCGTTGGATCCGTCGGCCGACGCCAGGTGCGCCGACGCTGCTGGAATGCAGTACGTCGCGGAGTGCAATGGCGCTCTGCGCCGAGACAGTGAGGCCGTGTCCGTAGACGGGGTTGTAGCCGGCGATGGCGTCCCCAAGAACCGCGAAGGCCTCGGGAAAGCGCTCCATCTTCTCGTAGTATCGCCGCACGTTCGCGGTGCTTCGCGTGGTGGTGACTCCGCTCAGTGGGCGTGCGTCCTTGATCAGCTCCCCGATGACGGGGTCGCTCAAGCCGAGAGCGAAGGGCACGAAGTCGTCCGGCTCCTTTGTGGGTTCTCCGCCACGGGTACCGGACAGGGTGACGATCCACTTGTTGTCTTCCACGGGCAGGATGATGCCGCCCTGCCCCGCCGCACGGCTCGGGTCGGCCTGGATGCTGACGAGAGGGAAGTCGTTCTCCACGGTCGAGCCGGGGGCCTCGTAGAGCCTGGTGGCGTAGGTGACGCCGGCGTCGACTCTTCGTTCGGCGACCTCCGGCAGGCCGAGGCCCTTGAGCCAGTGCGGGGCGCGGGAGGCGCGGCCGGATGCGTCGACAACCAGGTCGGCGGTGAGCGTGGCCGATCTCTCGGCGGAGCGGACGCGCACACCGGTGACCCGGCTGGTGTCACCGGTCAGGCCCTCGACGGCATGGGCCTGGCGCAGAGTGATGTGCGGAAGGCGCAGGACCTGGTCGCGGAGCGCGGCGTCGAACAGGTCCCGCGAACACACCAGGTTGTAATGACGCGAGTTCCCCCATCGTCGGAACCAGACGCCGGAGGGCGCTTTGGAGACCATGCCGCTCATGATGGGCACGAGACGTGCTCCACGGTTGACCAGCTCGTCGACGAACCCCGGAAGCAGGTCGTTGAACGCCAGTACCCCTCCGCTCCACACGACGTGCGCGTGCCGGGACTGGGGCACTCCCTTACGAGGCCCGGAGCCCTCGGGCAGTGTGTCTCTCTCCACGATCGTCACGTCGGCGTACTGGGCCAGCACGGTCGCGGCGCAGAGGCCGGTAACGCTGCCACCTATGACGACCGCGGAGGGTCGCCGGGTGGAGGATGCGCCCTTGTCGTCAGACATGTGTCTCCATGCTTTCTGTGCTCACCCGTTGGCGTGACGGTGTCGACGAGGCGCGGGTGGATGAGGGCGCGGTCGTGGGACACGTCGGCCGTCGAAGGCGTTGAGGATTTCTGGCCGCTTCCATCCCTGCTCGTCGATGAGCACCTTGATGCGCGCGGGCCTCTCGGGGAGGGGAGTGGGCGGCTCCACTGAAGCGCTCCCGACGTGTGGTGCGACAGGTGGCTCTGTTCACGGCACTCTATGCGCCGCACGCGCGGCGGGTAACGATCGTTCTCGGACTCGGAACGATCGTTACCCGCCATGGAGAGCAGCGGTCCATGCCGGGCCTGCGTCCCTCAAGGGGCAGGGGATTGCTCAACTCGAGAGCAAGTCCCCAGCGGCGGCGCACGATTGTCATGCGCGGAATCGCACAGGAGCCCTAACGTGAGTCTCGTTCCAACTATGCTTGGTCATAACGGAGTTACCGTAAGTGATCATTCCTGCAAGGTGATCCGCACAGAGAGTCATACGTGCAGACCGGCCAGGTTTCAGGAACGCGTTGCAGAGGGCGGGCAGGCGTCGTCGGCCCCTCTGCGGCGGCCCGAGGGGGGAGGCATCGTGACACGCCGCGCACACCGGAGCGCGCACTCTGCTGTTCGCGCCCGGAAGCGGGCCGCTGCGGCTCTCGTGCCCGGCCCTGGGATCGGTGAGCCGGCACGCGAGGACACAAGGGCCATCTCGCTCGGCCTGAGCGTCACGCCGCCGAAGGTGTCGGCGTGACCCGGATCCCTGGGGCGGGTCCATGGCGCCCGCGACCGATACGCAGAGGTCTTCGCCCACCGAGCGGTTGACCCCGTCGTCCACAACCGTCGGTCACATCACGTCGGCCCGGAAGTCATCCACCCCCCACCGTTTTGAGGCGCCCCATGTCCCGCTCAGGAATCCACAACAGACGTGCCCCAGGCGCTGCGGCCTGCCTGCTCTCGCCATCACCGGGGCATACCGATGGCGAGAAGTGACATATCGCTGGTCGTTCACATAGCGGGGCGGGACGAAGGTCTCCGCTATGCCGTTGAAGACCTCCGCATGGACCGATGGCGTACCGCGCAGCAGCTTCTGCGCGACTCCTACGGCGACTGGTCGCTGCGTTCGTTCCGCAGCCAGGTCATGGGTGCGGTGGCAGCGCAGAGTGGGGCAGTCAACGCCTGGTGCTCCGAAACACCAGACGATCCGGACGCGTTGATGATGCAGGCGAGGGTCCTGACGGAGCGCGCGGTCGCTGCCGGGCGCCGCGGACTGTTCGGCGCGGACCTCATCGACGCGATCCGTGTCGCGCGGGTGGCGTGCCAGGCCGCCGCGCAACGGTGGCCCGCGGACCCCGTGCCGTGGGTGTGTCTGCTGACTCTTGCGCGGCTCGACATCGACCAGCACGCCCCGCACGACTCGTCCCACTGGGCCGCTGCCCCGGAACCGATGCTGCCTCCTGGACCGTGGCCCCTGCTGGACAGCGCGACCAAGCGGCACCCCCGCAATCGCGAGGCGCACATCCGTATGCTGCAGGTTCTGGAGGCCCGCGGCCGCGGAGGCATCGACTTCGCGCGGGCCGTCGCGGCCGCCGCCCCACCGGGGTCGCCGCTGCTGCTCCTGCCGCTCTACGCGTACGTCGAGTCGTACCGGCTCCAGCTCAGGAACCAGTCCGGCGGCGTGATCGCGTTCTGGAGCACCGCGGACAAGGCCCACTACGTCGAGACCGCCCTCTACGGCTGGTTCGCGCACCATCCAGATCCCTCCGAGACGTGCTCACCACTCGACCTCAACTACCTGGCCTACGTGCTGACCGTGACGGGCGTGGGGAAGGCCGCGGACGTGTTCGAGGCAATCGGCCCCTACGCCACTCCGGCGCCCTGGTCGCTCGTCAACCACGACCGCAACCACTGGCAGGACGACTTCCATGTGGCGCGCCGTCGCGCTCTGGGCAAGAGGAGCCGGAGATGAGCGAACGAGCGCCCCCGCCGGACGTGTTCCTTCCGCCCTCGCTCATCCACCTCGATCCAAGGACTTACGTTGTATAGCCAGACCGCTCCGCCTCTCGACGATGACGCTGCGCTGAGAGCGCACGGCTACAAGCCCGAACTCGCCCGCCGCATGGGCGGGTTCGGCAACTTCGCGATCAGCTTCAGTGTCATCTGCATTCTCGCCGGCGGGATGACGCTGTTCGGCTACGGCCTGAACGCGGGCGGCCCCGCCGTGATGATGTGGGGCTGGGTCGGCATCGGCTTCATGACCCTGATGCTCGGCATGTGCCTCGCGGAGGTCACCAGCGCCTATCCCACCTCCGGCGGCCTCTACTACATGGCCGACCGCCTCGGTGGCCCCCGCTGGGGGTGGGCGACCGGCTGGCTCAACCTGCTCGGGTTGCTCGGTGCCATCGCCGGCATCGACTACGGAGCCGCGCTGTTCGTCGGCGCCTTCGCCAACCTCCAGTGGGGCTTCGTGCCGACGCCCCAGAACACCATGCTGATCTTCGCGGGCATCCTGCTGCTGCACGGCACGCTCAACGCCCTTGGCGTCCGCCTGGCCAACATCCTGAACAGCATCTCCGTGTGGTGGCAGCTCTTCGGCGTCCTGCTGATCGTCGGTTCCCTCACACTCGCCCCGACCGAGCACCAGAGCGTCGGCTTCGTCTTCGGGCACTTCAACAACGGGACCGGCTTCTCCAACCCCGTGTACGTGTGCGCGCTCGGCTGCCTGCTCGCCGCGTACACCTTCTGCGGTTACGACGCCTCCTCGCACCTGTCCGAGGAGACCACCCAGGCGCAGACCGCGGCGCCCCGCGGCATCGTCCGCGCCATCGCCTGGTCGTGGGCCGCCGGCTTCGTCCTCCTGGCCGGTCTCCTCTTCGCCCTCCAGAACTACGCGGATACACAGGGGAGCAGCACTGGTGTCCCGCCCGCGCAGATCTTCATCGACGTCCTGGGCGTCGGCATGGCCAAGCTGCTCCTGCTCGTGGTGATCGTGGCGCAGCTGTTCTGCGGCAACGCCGAGACGGCCGCCGCCTCCCGCATGGTCTACGCCTTCTCGCGTGACGGGGCGCTGCCGTTCTCGTCCACCTGGCGGCGGGTCAGCCGCCGGACCCGTACCCCCGTACCGGCCGTCTGGCTGTCCGTGGGTGCCGCCCTGGTCCTCGCGCTGCCCAGCCTGTACTCGCCCACCGCGTACGCCGCCGTCACCGCCATCAACGTCATCGGGATCACGCCCGCCTACGCCATCCCCGTCTACCTGCGGCTGCGGGCCGGCAAGAACTTCCGGCCGGGGCCGTGGCACCTGGGCCGATGGAGCCGCCCGCTGGGCATCATCTCCGTCAGCTACGTGGCCGTCCTGACCCTGGTGTTCTGCCTGCCGCAAGCCTCGCCGATCACCGCCGATTCCTTCAACTACGCCGGAGTCGCCCTGGTGGTCGTCCTCGTCCTCGCGTGGGCCATGTGGATCACGAAGGGGCGGCGCACGTACCGCATCCCTCCGCTTGGAACCGCGGCCGAGAACGAGGTCCTGGCCGAGGGCGTGATCTGATGCCCCGTACGGTCACCGACCAGCCCGCTGCGGAACGGGAGCTCCCCGCCGGGCTCATCTCCCTCGACGAGCTCCGCAACGCGGTGAAGCGCGAGCAGATCGCCATCGTGATGCCTGCCGTCCCGGACATGATGGGCCGCCTGCAGGGCAAGCGCATCGCCGCCCGCCACTTCCTCGACCGCGTCGACTCCGGTTCCGCGGCGTCGGAGGCCTGCGCCTACATCCTCGCCACCGATGTGGACATGGCGCCGTTGGACCGGTTCGAACTCACGGGATGGAAGGACGGCTTCCAGGACATCGGCGTCGTCGCCGACCTCGACACCATCCGTGTCCTTCCCTACCTGCCCGGTACCGCTCTCGTGCACTGTGACGCCGTATACCGCGACAACGTTGCCGTCGAGGTCGCACCGCGGCGCATGCTCCAACGGCAGCTCGCACGTCTCGGAGAGCTCGGCCTGGAGATACGGGTCGGCCTGGAGAGCGAGTTCGTGCTGTGCCGCGGCGAGGAACCCGTCTCGAGCCACAACCTGGACTACTCGCTCAACCACCCGCCCGCGATGGCGGACTTCTTCCGCGACCTGGAGGAGGCCCTCGACCGCAGCGGGACCCCCGCCGAGGCCGTCAAGACGGAAGGGGCCGCGGGCCAGATCGAGGTGACGTTCCCGTACGGCCCCGCCCTGCCCGCCTGTGACTCGTACACCGTGTACAAGCACGCCACGAAACACCTGGCCGAGCGGCGCAGCATGGTCGCGACGTTCATGGCCGCGCCCTTCACCGGGGTCGGCAGCGGTCTGCACCTGCACCTGTCGCTGTGGCGGGACGGTGAGCCGGTCTTCGCGACGCGAGCCGGCGAAGCGCCGCCGGAGACGATGCTGCACGCCATCGGCGGCCTGATCGCCGGCTTGCCGCACCTCGCCCCGCTGTACGCGCCCCACGTCAACTCCTACCGGCGGTACGCCACTTCGCACGCGTTCGCTCCGCAGCGCATGAACTGGGGGCATGACAACCGCGGATGCGCGGTACGCGTCACGGGCCACGGCGAAGGCACCCACCTCGAGGTACGGCTGCCCGGTGCCGACGCCAACCCGTACCTGGTCGTCACCGCCGCGTGCGCTGCCATCGTCCACGGTCTCACCCACCAGCTCACACCGACCGAGCCCACCGTCGGTGACCCCTACGCCGACCGCGAGGCCCCGCCCGTCCACCGAGACCTGACCGAAGCTCTCGCCCATTTCGAGAGGAACGACTTCGCGGAAAACGCCCTCGGCGCCGACCTGGTACGCCACTACGCCCACGCGGCCCACGCCGAGGTCGACTTCCACCGCCGCGAGGTCACGGATGTGGACCGGCGGCGGGGGTTCGATCGTGCCTAGATGATCAATTCCAAGGGATGCTGCGGAGGGTGTGCGCTGGGCGGCGGCCGAAGCCACCGCGAGACAGTCGGGCGGCGAGCTGCCGGCCCTGGTTGTCGAGGTGGCAGCGGGCGGTCAGGCATCAGGGTCGACTTCGGGGTGCGTGAACCGCACGGGCTTGCCCAGCGACCGGGCGTAGACGATTTCGGCTCGGGTGCTGTCCCCGATGTAGTCGCCGACGACGAGCACCTCATCAGCGAGCCGGATCTTCGCCCGGTGCAGATCGTCGAGCCGAACCTTCAGCGCCTCGGCCTCGACAGGATCGGACCAGAGTTCGTGCGGCGACTTCATGTCACAGCCCGGCTTGACGACAATCCTTCCGGCTCAACAGCTGCTTCGCGTCGGCGAGCTTCTCCTCGGGGGTGAACAGCTGCGGGTATGACACTGGTTCCTCCTGGTGGTGTGGTCCAAGGGATGCCTGCGGAGACGAGAACGACGGTGTCTCTGCAGCGAGGTTCCAGTCAATTCTTCAGTGAGTCCGTGCTGACGGTCCGGGTGGTGCCGTCGCTGAAGGTGATGGTGACGGTGCTGGGCTCCGGGCCTTGGGTGCCGTTGCTGGGCCACCAGGCGGTCCACCGGCCGTACGGCAGGGAGCGGATGGGCCGCACCGTGGCGTGAGCGGTGCGCCCGTGGTCGTGCACGGTGATTGCTGCCACGTCGGATCCCATGGACCCGACGGCGTAGCTGAACCGGGCCGAGCCGCTACCGAGGGCGCCACGCGCCTCCAGCGTGATGCCGTCCGCCGCTACGCCGGCCTTCGCCACCGGATCGATGGGAATCGTGACGCCGGAGCCGTCCGAACCGGCGAGGCAGTACAAGGCCTGTTCGTGCCGAGTGATAATCATGGAGGCGATGGTTCCCCGGCTGTCCGCATTACTGAGCGTGCCGGGACCCCCTTCCCCGGAGGCTTCCTTCGTCGCCCTGACACACCACACCAAAGGGGAATGCTGCGTGTTGCCGGCGTCGGTCAACGCGCCGGGAGTGCCCTCCCAGGTGGCCACCTGTGCCGATGAAAGCGGTCCGGAGCGGTCCGACCTGGGCGGATCGGCCGTCACGGCCACCAGAACGGCGCCCGCGGCGAGTATGCCGACCACCGTGAACGCCGCGCGTCGCGCGAGCGGGCGGCGGAATGTGGCGCGGACCGAACGACTGGGCCGCTCCGTGTCGCTCAGCACAGTCCGCAGCAGCTGCTCCTCGCGGTCCAGTTCGGCGGCGGAGCGCTCGGTGCGCGGTGCGGCGTCGAGTGTGGCAAGACGGGAGAGGAGGTCGTTGTTCATGAGGGCTCCTGTCAGTGCGTCAGGGAGAGAGCGGACAGTGCGGGGGCAGTGAGGCTGAGACGGCCGGCCAGGCGTCGTCTGGCGCGCGTCAGACGCATGGCGTAGGCGGCGCGGGTACAGCCGAGGACCGTTGCCGCGTCACGGGCGTCGAGCTCCTCCCAGACATGGAGCGCGAGGACTTCCTGGTCGGCCGGGGCGAGCGAACGCCAGGCGGCGACCAGGTCGATCCGGCTGTCCACTTGGGCCGTGGCATCGACCGTCGGGTCGTCAATGTCGGCCGTTGCGGCTGCCTGCTGGATGCGCACCACGAGGGCGGACTGCCTTCGCATGCCGCGGTTCGCGTTCAGCATGACGTTGCGGGCCGCACCGAACAGCCACGGCCGCGGGTTCTCGGGAAGCTCGCGCCGACGGCGCCACGCAGCGAGAAACGTCTCTCCCACGACGTCATCGACGTTCATCGGGTGCGCACGACGACGTACGAATCGCAGCACGTCCTCGTAGTGAGCCCGGTACACGTCCGTGAACTGGGCCTCGGTATCGATGGGCATGGTTTCCTTCCGTAGCGCCTGCCCCTACATGTCCACCACGGGTACGCGCGCAACAGGCCCAAGGCCGGGGAATTTCCCGCCGCTTGTGATGCTCGGCGGGGCCAAGCCTGCCGTCTGTCGGGTCATTCGGCGGCGGAGCACGGCGGCCGCTGAATATACGGGTTAGGGGTATGCGACTGCCGTGGTGGCCAGGGAGGTTACGCGGGGAGCAGCGATGGCCTGACGATGCGTGTGCAGGCGCGCGGCCGGGCTCTCCTAGAGCGCGGGTTCACTGTCCAGGATGCCCTCGACAGTCAGAGTGCCTTCCATCGCGGCGTGCATCCATTGGGCCAAGTTGATGCCCTGGGGCCAGAGATGGCCTTCATGCGTGCACCACATGGGGCCGACGGGATCCCGGACGTCAATCAGGGACCAGATGGTGCAGCCCCAGTCATACACCGGCACCAGGCCGGCAGGGATCTGTCCGGAAGGATCCGGGCCGCCTTGATGGATGTCCGACAGGTCGTTCCAGTCGCCCTGGGATGCACCTCCGCGAACGCCAAGAATGCCCTCGGCCGGGCCGAAGCCGCCGTTCGCCACTTCCAAGTAGAGGCGTCGCAACAAGGGTGGGAGAGGGAAGCCGATGCTCTCCTCTGCCTCCGTAACTGCCTCCTGCGTCGCCGGTACGGGGAGGCCGCCCGCATCAGCGCAAGCACGGACAGCGTCGACGATCGCTTCATCCATCACTCGGGCAGCTTCGCAGACCGCACTGGGCAGCTCGCTGGGGGGTGATCAGTACGCAAGCCGGTCAGTCTTGGTGTCGTGACGACCGGCCTGGCGGTCTGGAGGACGGGCCGGCTTCGGGCGTTTGCCGGTGGAGGCTAGAGCCGGCGCAGTCCGCTGGTGATGCGGTTCCATCGGGAGCGAGTGGCGCCGAAGCCGGTCTCGTGAGTCCACACGTGCCGGCACGAGGGGCACTGCAGATGGAGCAGGCTGCCGGTGTGGGAGAGCAGGTAGCGCCAATGGTCGGAGCACGACCGGCGCTGCGCGCATGGCGTGCAGTCCTGGCTGTCGGCGCAGCTCGGACAGGCCACCCAGGCACGGCGTCCGATTTCGGCCTGCGGATCAAGAGGCAGCACGGCCGCTCCCTCGCTCGGGGAGCACGCCCGCCGCGACCAGTTCCTCGTACAGCCGCTGCTGCTCGTCGTCGAGCCCGGAATACAGCAGGTCGTACGCCGCTTCCTCGCCACGCAGCACTGCGATCGGATCCCAGTCCGGCCCGAGGGCTTCCAGGACGTGGGCTCGTCGTCTCACCTCGTGATCGGTGAGGTCGACGGCGAAGCCGACCGGCGCGGAGTTGGCCTCATGGCCGGTGCCAGTCGGACCCTGGGAGGGCGACCCGTCCGGGCCGGGGGAGGGGCTGGAGTGGTTCGGGGACATGAGACCGAACTTAGGGAACCCTTTCTTCTTGGGGCAAGAGGAGGTGGGTGAAGTCACAGCAGGTCACACGATTTCGGGGTGGCGGCGTCGGTGCAGCGGCGGGAGGTGGGTCATTCTGGCCGTCGGGGCCGAAGGATCGTGATCTTTAGTCGTGAAACGGTGGACGACGCCGAAGTCATTGCCGGAGAAGCTGGTGCCGGTGGTGGAGCCAACCGCCGCTGGTCAAGGCGGAACTCGTGTACCAAGTCGGCATGCCGGCGGTGCAGGGCGCACAGTAGGCCGGACGTGACGGCGAGACCCGGCCCAGTGCCCGACCGGCGGGCAGGTCAGGCGGACGAGGTGGCGAAGTAGTGGCCCTTGTCGAGGTCGTCGATGAGGCCGGGGTGAGTCGGCTGCCACTCCAGCAGGTCGCGGGTGTACGCGCTGGAGGCGGCGCTGTCGATGCCGAGGAAGCCGGCCAGCCAGGCGAAGTGCGCGGCCGCGTCGTCGGGGTGGACCGAGGCCACGGGGAGGCCGAGGTGGCGTCCGATCACGTCCGCGACAGCCCGGATCGGCACACCCTCGTCCGCGATCGCGTGCAGCGTGGAGCCTGCCGGAGCGCTCTCCAGCGCGAGTCGGAAGAGATGCGCGGCATCGGACCGGTGCACGGCGGGCCAGCGGTTGGCGCCGTCTCCGATGTAGCCGGAGACGCCCTTCTCGCGGGCGATGGCGACCAGGGTGGCCATGAAGCCGTGGTCTCCGTCGCCGTGCACGGTCGGCGGAAGCCGGACCACCGACGAGCGCACGCCGCGGTCCGCGAGGGCGGCCGTCGCGTGCGCGTTGGCCAGCCGTTTGACCGGGCCGCTCGACGCGAGTGAGGCGGCGACGGAGGCGGACGCCTGTCCGTCCTGCTCGGTCGCGATCTGCCCCGGTGCCAGCCCGAGGGTCCCGGAGGCGATGAGGAACGGACGGTCGGAGCCGGCGAGCGCCTCGCCGAACGTGTCGATGGCACGCCGGTCCGCGGCGGCGGCGGCGTCGAAGCCGCCGCTGAACGCGATGTCGTGCTTGAAAGCGAGGTGGATCACGCCGTCGGATTCGACGGCCGCTGTGCGCAGGGTGTCGAGGTCGTCGAGCGTGCCGCGGCGGACCTCGGCGCCCGCCTCGGTGAGGGCGGCCGCCGCGGCGTCCGAGCGGGCGAGCCCGACGACCTGGTGGCCGGCGCCGATGAGCTCCGGAACGACGGCTGAACCGATCCAGCCGGAAGCGCCGGTGATGAACACACGCATGAGGAGGACCTCCGGGTACGTCGATCGACCTGGCCCCGCGCAGTGGGCGGCACACATGACGATCGAACCGATGTCAGTAACTGTCATCAACCGTAGCACCTGATGTCAGTCGCTGTCATCGCGTAGGATCGGGGCCATGGGTCGATGGGAACCGAACGCGCGCGGGCGCCTCGAACAGGCGGCGCTGGACCTCTTCAGCGAGCGCGGGTTCGAACAGACCACCGCCGCACAGATCGCCGAACGCGCAGGGCTCACGGAACGCACGTTCTTCCGTCACTACGCCGACAAGCGCGAGGTGCTGTTCGGGAACGCCCACGCGCTGGAGGAGGCCTTCGTGGAGACCCTTTCCGGCACCCCGGGCACGGCCGCGCCGCTCGACGCGATGGCCTCGACCCTGGAGACCATCGCCGCCTACTTCCTGGAGCGCCACGAGTTCGCCCGGCAGCGCCAGGCCGTCATCATGGCGAGCGCGGAGCTGCGCGAGCGCGAGCTGATCAAACTGGCGTCACTGTCCTCGGCCCTCGCTGCCACGCTGCGCCTGCGCGGCGTCAGGGAACCGGCCGCGAGCCTCACCGCGGAGGCGGCCATCGCCGTATTCAAGGTCGGGTTCGAGCGCTGGGTCAGCGAGAGTGGGGAGCGCACCCTCGCCGACTTCCTGCGGGAGTCCGTCGACGAGCTCAGGGCGGTGGCTGCCGGCGAGTGAGGGCGGGCGAGCGGGGGCGGTCGCCCCTCGCGGCTGGTTGATCAACCACCCTCCACCCAGGGGTGGTTGTCACGCCCCGCCATCCGGCGGGGCCGCTCCACGTCGAGGGGTGGCTCAGGCGGTCGGGCGGCGCGACGCGGGCCGACTGCCGCCGGGGCGGCGGTGAGCGTGGCCGAGTTGCGGGGCCGCTCCACGTCGAGGGGTGGCTCAGGCGGTCGGGCGGCGCGATGCGGGCCGACTGCCGCCGGGGGCGGCGGTGAGCGTGGCCGCGTTCGATCGTCCAGCGGCGGGAGGCGATCTGCCCGGCCCGCGCGAATACTGCGACGACATCGCCCTCAGGGCCCAGCAACGACACCGTCCTCAAGGCCCCGGCGATGGCGTCGTCCTCAAGGCCCAGGCGACAACCTCGCCCTCAAGGCCCCGACTCGGGCGCCTACTTCAGCCAGTCGGTGTAGTGGGTGGGGGCGATGCGGGCGTCGCTCTTGGGGGTGAGGACGTCGCCGTGGACGGCGGCGAACATACCGGCGGTGTCATCGGTGGTCACCGGCCGCGTGTCGCCCTTGAAGGAGAGGGTGATTCGGCCCAGTTCGTCGAGCGGGTAGGCGTCGGGACCCGCGACGTCGAGGGTGCCGTCGAGCGGAGCCCCGGCTGCGACGTCGGCGACGGCCGCGGCCACGTCGGCCGCGGCGATCGGCTGGAGCCGAGTACGGGGCAGGCGGACCGTGTTGTCGTCGGCGGTCCAGGAGAGGACGGCCTCGATGAACTCCATGAACTGCGTGGCGCGGACGATGGAATAGGGGACGGGGCCGCCCTTGAGAAGGTCTTCCTGGAGGGTCTTGGCCCGGTAGTAGTCGAGCTCCGGTACCTGGTCCACGCCGACGATGGACAGGATGACGAAGTGCCCGACTCCCGCCCGCTGGGCGGCGGACAGCAGGTTGTCCATCGAGGTCTGGAAGAACGCGGGGGACGCCTCGTCGAAAGTCGGCGAGTTGGTCAGGTTGACGACCACATCGGTGTTGGCGAGAGCTGTGTCCAGTCCCTGACCGGTGAGAACGTCGATCCCGGTGGACAGCGCGTGCGGCGTCGCGTCGTGCCCGGACGCGTTCAGGTTCTCCACGACCTTTGAGCCGATGAGTCCAGTGCCGCCGATGACTGCGAACTTCATGGCATGTCCTGCCCTTCTTGAATGATCTGTGCCCGCTGTAGGCGCCCTGCGTGATTTGGATGCACGCAGATCTAACTCGGATACTTCTTGTCCGAGATAATACTCGGACATCGCATGTCCGAGTCAAGGGGGGAGTGGATTAGAGTGGAGAAGTGAAGATGTCAGGAGGGGTCGAGTGGGCGCTGCACTGCTGTGTCGTGCTGACAGCGGTGGACGAGCCGGTGCCGGCCGCGCGGCTGGCAGAGCTGCACGACGTCTCGCCCAGCTATCTCGCCAAGCAGCTCCAGGCCCTCTCGCGCGGCGGACTCGTACGGTCGGTCCAGGGCAAGGCGGGAGGCTACGTCCTCACCCGCTCCGCCGATCTGATCACGGTGCTGGACGTCGTAGAGGCCGTCGACGGGCCCGGCCCGGCCTTCGTCTGCACCGAGATCCGCCAGCGGGGGCCCATGGCCACCCCGCCGGAGTCCTGCACCGCGCCCTGCGCCATCACCCGCGCCATGGCCGGCGCCGAGAGGGCGTGGCGCGACGCCCTGCGAGCAACATCAGTGGCCGACCTGGCCCGCGGCGTCAAATCCGACTACGGCCCCGGCGCGCTGGCCGGCATCAGCACATGGCTGAGCGCGACCGAAGCATAGGGCCCCCTCATCGCATGTGACGGCGGCCTCTGCTCCGAGCGGTCGAGCGGTGAGCCTCAAGGAGCGTTGTGAGGCGGCGGCGCTGGGGCTGGGACAGGTCCCGTACGGCAGGCGGTGGGCGAGGCGGCCGCGGTAGGAGTCGCCGTCGGCGGCGATCCCGGTGATTCATCCGGCGTTGGAAGTCGACGACGCCGAGCAGGAGAAGACCGTTCGTCAGGACCCCGTACTTGCCCTGGCCCGGCGCACGTCCGGCGGCGGAGGACAAAGAAGTGCGGGCACTGTCAGTGCCGCTCTCTAGGCTGCTCGCATGTCTTGTTCCTGGCAGCGTTGGGGGTAGGGAAAGAGTGCGTACGCCGGTCGAGGGCGAGGTTCATGTTCACTACGGCCAGATCTACGTCGAGAGCGATCCGGACAGCTTCGGCCCCGGTCTCGCAGAGGCGTTCGCCGGGCAGCGCGCCGGGCTGTGCGGGGCGGCGACACCCGGCGCGCTGTGGCTGACCACCGGGCTGCACACGGGCAACGTCGGCTTCACCATCGAAGTGCACGATCGGGCCCCTTCGCTGGACGTCGTGTGGGAGGACGTCGTGGAGGTGTCCTTCCGTCCCGTGTCGGCCGTCAGCTCGCTCGTGGAATGGGCGGGAGAGGATTCCTGGGAGCTGGGTCTGGAGAGGACTGACTACCGGGTGCGCTACTGCGCCAGAGGCATGGACGCGGCGCGCGCGGAAGACACCCGACTGAGCGGTGAGCCTCAACTGGACTGCTACCTGCTGCAGTTCTGGCCCGCACCGCCGGCGCCGGACCGCGTCCTGAGGCAGACCTCGGCCGTCGCCGCCTACCGGCACGACTACGCCCGCCGGCAGCCACCGCCCCCCACACCGGCCGAACGCGCGGAATCAGAACGTCTCGCCCGCCAAGTAGAGGAAAAGGCAGCACGGGAGCGCCGGCTCGCCCATGAACGATGGGACTGGGGCGGGCAGTTGCCCAGCGAATCCCTGCGCAACGTCGGTGGCGACGTACGCGGACTGCTCCGCTTCGACCCAGCCCTTGTCCATGCCCTCGATGCCGCCGGGCCCGCCACTCAGCGTGCGGCAGCCCTGCTGGCGGCGCGCCACGCATGCGGGGCGGCCGGTCTGGCAGAGCTCGACTGGGTCGCCGCCGGTCTCACCGCTGTGGCCGAGGGGCGTCCCCTGCCACCGCCCCTCGACGACCCGGACCGCGTGTGGCAGACACTGCAATCCGACCCGCGCGTTCCCGACAGGACCGTCGGGGAGGCTGTCCCGCCCCCTCGGCCTCCCTCCCGGCCGTCCACCGGCGACGGCGCGCAGACGTCGATGCCCATGCCCGCACAGGTGCCACCGATCGTGGGTCCCGCGGCTCTCGTGGCCACTGCGACGCAGTCGCCGAGCGTGCCGGCACCACAGCCCGACGGAGCGACGCCCCACACCTTGGCGATCACCGTCGGCGCACCGGATCGACCTCTACGGATGTCCCAGCCGCACATGGCCCTTCCCGCACTGCTCGGCGCCGCCCAGGCCGACCCGCTCCGGGCGGCCCTCGACGCCGTATACGCGGCCGTGGTCACCTATGGCGAGGACTACCGGGCGCTTCTGCGGGAGGTCTGGTCCGTGTGCGAGGGGCATCCGTAGAGGTCGAGGTCCCCACTGCCTGCGCGTGCCGCCCCGCCGGGTGTTCAGGAGGACGGGCCCCAGTCGTCGCGGCTGGGCATGGCGGAACTGGGCGCCGTCAGTGGCAGATTGACGAACGACGCTGCCTGCGGGGAGCGTTCGATGGTGTAGATGCCGCCGGCCAGGTTCGACCGTTGCTGCGGGGTGGGGGCGACGGGGAAGTGGAAGTCGGCCGGCGGCTGGCTGTTGACGGTGAGCTGGATCCGGTACCCGGCTGGAATCCTGGTGAGGTTCGACAGGAGAGAGATGTCGTACCGGGTGGTCTGGCCGGGTGTCACGGGGTGCTGTGACGCCTGGGTGTAGGGGTGACTGGGTTTGAGCAAGGCATTGTTCGCGCCGTACCAGCTCTCCTGGGTGTCCACGGCGCGTTGACTGCCCAGGAGGATTCCGTCGGCTTGCTTGGTCACCGTCCCGTCCGGGGCAACGATGTTCAGCGTGGCCGTCAGCTCGGCCTCCGTGGTCGTCGACTTGGCGTAGAGGGTGACGTCGGCCGGCCCGTCGAGCAGGGCCGCGTCGGCGAGCGGGGCGGTGGTGTAGGTCAGGGTGTTGGCTGCGGTCGCCGCACTCCAGGAGAGAGGGTCACCTCCCTGGCCCGCCGGTTTGGCGGAGGTGAGGGAGCCACTGCCGAGGTAGTAGGTCCGGGCGTCCGAGGACAGCGGCCACGCGGCGCTGTCGACCCAGGTGTTCGCGCCGTTCTCGAACAGGTGCAGGGGCGCCTTCGTAGCGGCCATGCCAGTGGGCGCGTTCTTGAGCCAGGTGTCGAACCACTCCAGGCGGATGGCCTGCAGCACTGCTTCGTCGACATGTTCTCCGTGCGTCCAGGGCCCGACGATCGCCTGGTAACGGCCGGTGACGGGTTCACCGGCAGCGATCGGAGCGGTCAACGGCCGGTGGAAGTAGGCGTTCTGCGCAGCCAGGTAGGCGCCGAGGTTCCCGCCGGGATAGAGATCCTTCCAACCGGCCTCGGTCAGCGCGGGAATGCCGTTGTTCACGATCCCCGGCATGAGCTTCTGGACGTTCAGGGACTGCCAGTACGCGTCGTTGTACGAGCGTGAACCACCCGTAGCCTGCTGGGCGATGGTCACGGACTGCGGGTCGGTGGCAGGGTCGTCCTCGGGGCCACGCGGCTCCGCCTGGGCGATGCCCGCCACGAAGTTGGTGGGAATTCCGCCATTGGCGGTGAGGTCGTTGTAGAAGTCCGAGTCGGTGCAGAAGGGCGCGATCGCTTTGAGCGCGGAGTTCTTGCCCACGGCCGCCGCGGTGAACCACTGGTTCACCCCGAGATAGGAACAACCCTCAAGTCCCACCTTGCCGTTGGACCCGGAGAGGGTGCGTGCTGCCCAGTCGACGAGGTTGGCTCCGTCCTTGCCCTGCCGGTCGCCGAACCAGTCGACCTGGCCACCGGATTCACCGGTGCCGCGGACCGCGGAGGCCACGTAGATGTAGCCGCGCTGCACGAAGTACGTGCCGTTGTCGGCTGGGTCGGAACGGGCTGTGCCGTAGGGACTCTGGGTCACGAGCACCGGGAACGTGCCTGAAGCGCGCTCGCCGGTGGTCGGGTCGGTCGGATAGACGACTTCGACGGCGATCTTCACGCCGTCATCCATGACGACGGTGGTGTGGACCGGCTCGCTCGGTGCGTAGGAGGCTGCGGGCGGCTGCCAGGTGGTGGCTCCTGCGGGGAGGGCCGTGCTGGTGGTCTGTCCTGCCGCCACGAGCAGGAGCACGGCGGAAGCACTGCTCAGTACGGAGGCCCGGTGGGGCCGTCCGACCCGGGCTCGGGCCTTGGGCTTCTTCATGCGGGTTCCTTGAGGTTGGTGACGGTTTCCCGTCACGCGGCGTGAGGAACAGGACCGGTCTGCTGGGCGCGGTTCAGAGCGAAGAGCGGGAACACCGTGCGCCCGCGTACCTCGTTGGTCAGCTCCGCCATGACCAGATAGAAGGCGACGGCGGCCAGCACGATCTCGACGTAGCCCGCGGTGTGCAGCACCGGCTCGCTCGGAACACCCGCGCTCGTGGCGCCCAGGTAGGCGATCACCAGCAGCACGATCGTCAGTGTCAGCAAGGCGAACGCCGTCACGGTCACCGCGTTCGTGCCCAGACTGGCGACGGCGAAGACCACCGTGACGATGAGCCAGGCGACGAGGAACAGCCCCAGTGACTGCATCACCGCATGTCCACCCGCAGCCGCCGCGGCCTCCGCTGACGCTCCGTTGGCCTTTGCCGCGGCGGCCGCAGCTCCTGCGATGTGAGGTGCTGCCCAGAACTCGATGACGGTGTAGCCGAGCCAGAACGCCCCGTAGGCCGTCAGGAAGGCGGCCGCGAACGTCGCGCCGGCGGCCAGGGCGAAGAATCCCGCGACGAGTTGGACGATGCCGCCGTAGAAGAAGGTGCCGGCCAGCACGATCGTGCCGTCGGCCGCGTCGATGATGCCGGCGGTGTGCAGGCCCAGGATGAGCGAGCACCAGGCGAACCCAGCTGCTCCTACCGCTGTTGCGTGACCGATAGGGGACGTGGTGCCAGTCGCGGCCGGCAGTTTTTGGGCGTGGGAAAGCGTCACTTCAGTCACAGTGATCACCCTTCAGAAAGGTCGACAGCGGGTGCATCCGGCCTCTGTAGTCAACCGAATGGTCGGTAGTTTGTGGAGGGCGGTTGGGGCTGTCAAGGGATCGAACCGAAGTGGAAAACGGGTTGATACCGCCTCGACTCGGGCCGTCGCCAGCCGAGTGACGGAGCGGGGAGCGGCCTCTGCGGCGGCCCCCTTGATGGGGATCCAAGGGCATCGCCCCTGGTGGGGGAGGGTCCCGTCGCCCCTTGTCCGAGTGGCGCAGCGGGCGATGGCCGGCAGCCCGGGAGACCGGTGTCGAAGGGCTTCACAGGCGACAGAAACTGGAGATATATTCTCCATAACGAGCAGACGGTGGTGTCCTCGGGAGCCGCCGCCGACAGTCACCCACCGCGGACACCACTCACCGTCCGGGAAGTCTCCGCGCCGGGATCCGGTGATGACTTCGGTGTCTGCCGTTCGTGCGCTCGGTCGGGCCTGGATTCTTCACTCGGTCCCGTCGGACGGCTGCCCTGCTTGCCGGCCGGCTACTGGGCAGCCCCAACCGACGGTGCGCGCGAGGGCGCGTCACCGTGCATCCGGCGCTTGTGTCCCGGCCACATCGAGGCAGCACGTCTCGGGGCGCACCCACGCTGGGGGTGGTGGTCCGGTCAGCGCGGCGAGCGGTCACGCAACCCGTCGAACACCACCGCCGTCAACGCGTCCGCCAGCGCGGCAGCCGGGAGCCCTCCCTCGGGGCGGTACCACTCGATGAGCGAGTTGACCGTGCCGAACAGCAGGCGACTGGCCAGGTGGGGATCGATGTCGCTGCGCACGCCTCCCTCGGCTGCGGCCCGGGCCACGAGTTCGGCCACCCGGTGGTCCAGCTCGCGGCGGCGCTCCAACGCCCGCTGTTCGACTGCGCTGTTGCCGCGCACGCGCAGGAGAAGGGTGACAAACGGCAGCTCGGCCACCAGGACCTCCACGCTCCGGTGCACGATGTGCTCGAGGCGGGCGGTGGCGGTGAGCGCGGGAGAGCGGTCCTCGTCGTCGAGGGCGGCGAACAGGGCGTCCAGCGCACGGCCCACCGCGAGATCGAGCAGCTCGTCCTTGCCCGAGACATGGTGATAGATGCTGGACTTGCTCAGCCCCAGGCGCTTGGCCAGCTCTTCCATGCTGGTGCCGTCGTAACCGCGCTCATTGAAAACGGTGACAGCGACCTGTAGTACGGAGTCACGGTCATAGGCAGGGCGGCTGCGAGGCCCAGTGGAGCGCTGCACGGATGTTCTACTCATGCCTCCATTCTGACAAGGTCTGCATTCACAGGCAGCGAAGATCCCTTACCCGCTGAATCTTGCCCACGGAGCGCTCCAGGGTTTCCGGGTCGACGATCATCACGTCGACGGTCACACCCACGCCGTCCTTGACCCCTTGCGCGATGGACCGGGCGGCGCTCTCCCGCCGCACCCCGCCCGTGCCAGGACGTGCCTCGACGCGGACGGTCATGTGGTCCATCCGGCCACGCCTGGCCAGCTCGATCTGGAAGTGCGGAGCGACGTCCGGGGTCCGCAGCACGATCTCCTCGATCTGGCTGGGGAAGATGTTCACCCCACGCAGAATGATCATGTCGTCGCAGCGGCCGGTGATTTTCTGGATGCGGCGGAAGGCGGGCCGTGCGGTACCGGGCAGCAGCCGTGTGAGGTCGCGGGTGCGGTAGCGGATGATCGGCAGGGCTTCCTTGGTCAGGGAGGTGAAGACCAGCTCACCGTCCTCTCCCGGGGCCATCACGGTGTCCGTGAACGGGTCGACCACCTCGGGGTAGAAGTGGTCCTCCCACACATGCAGTCCGTCCTTGGTCTCGACACATTCCTGCGCCACGCCCGGGCCGATCACTTCGGACAGGCCATAGATGTCGACCGCGTGCAGGTCCATGCGCTCCTCGAGCTCCCGGCGCATCGCCTCCGTCCACGGCTCCGCTCCGAAGATCCCCACTTTCAGGGACGTGGAGCGCGGATCGATGCCCTGCTTCTCGAACTCGTCGAGGAGGGTGAGCATGTACGACGGAGTGACCATGATGATCTCGGGCCTGAAGTCCTGGATGATCTGGACCTGCCGTGCCGTCATGCCGCCCGACGCCGGAATGACCGTGCAACCCGCCCGCTCGGCACCGTAGTGCGCACCGAGTCCGCCGGTGAACAGGCCGTAGCCGTAGGAGATGTGCACCTTGTGCCCGGGCCGGCCGCCGGCGGCCCGTATCGACCGGGCAACCACGTCGGCCCACATCGACAGGTCGTTCTCGGTGTACCCCACCACGGTGGGCCGGCCGGTGGTGCCGCTCGAGGCATGGATGCGCCGCACGTCCGCCATCGGGACCGCGAACATCCCGAACGGATATGTCTCGCGCAGATCCGCCTTGGTGGTGAACGGGAACCGGGCCAGGTCCTCGAGCGAACGGCAGTCGTCGGGCCGTACACCGGCCTCGTCGAACTTCCGCCGGTAGAGCCCCACTTGGGCATACGCACGCTGGAGCGTGGTCCGCAGGCGGTCCAGCTGGAGTTCCTTGAGCCGCTCGGAGTCGAGGCGCTCACCGTCGTCCAGCAAATCCTGCGGGAGCGGCTGCCCCCTGCGGGAACCCATGGCCGCCCCGGCCGTCGGCTCGCTGCTCATGGCGACTCCTTCGTCGTTGGGCTGCTGCGGCTGAGCCCGCGATGCGGCACCCTTGGTGACTCTTCCGGGCTCATGGCTGTTGAACGCGCGGACCAAGGAGCGGTCGGCGCGCGTGATCTATCCGTGGGGCTGTCCGATGTCCGATGTCCGTTGACCTTTGTGGGGCACAGTCATCTGGAGCGCGTCGGCGCTGCAACGTCGTTTCGCGCAGCTGGACCCGAGCCCCTGAGGCGCCTGGACGGCGGTGACCATCAACTCCACCGTCACGCCGAAGTCCCGCGTCAGCCGTCACCGCCCGTGAACTGACCGAACATTCGGTTAGCGTGCGGCCAAGTAACCCAGCATCACTACTGCCTGTCAAGAGGGATAGCTGCGAAGCCTTCCGCCTGCCGGTTCTGCGGCCCAACGCGCCCCATCAGTGTCAGGCAGCCCGACGTCCTTCCGTGGCGCCCACGAGTGACCGCGCTGAAGCCGACGAACCGGATGGCATGACAACTGCTCACCATCTGCGTGCCCGCGCGTGAGAGGTAGTTGGGGAGCGCCGGTGGCCTGGCTAGTCCGTCCCGGGCTCGGGCCTGACGAGTCCCATCAGCTGCTCGACGCTCTCGTTGCTCAGGCTCGGTGTCGTCAGCGGGGGATTGTCGGGGCGTTCGCGCAGGCCGTTGAGAAGGACCTCGATGTAGCGCCGCCAGATCTCCGGGCGCGTCCCCCGGGTGAACTGCGCCGCGCTGCTGAGCATGTGCTGGATCACCGGGATGTCGGAAGCGGTGACCTCCGGCCGCAGCTGGCCGCTTTCCTGCGCTCGCCGGACCAGCGCCTCGAGGAAGGGGAGCATTCCGGCGCGTGTCGTCTCGATGGGACCCGAGCTGTGACTGCCGAGCATGACCGCCTCGTGCAGTCCCCGGTTCTCGGCCAGGTCGGCGGACATCTCCATGAGGAAGTCGACGAGCCCCTGCCACGGATCGGGGTGGGTGAGAGCTCGTTCCGCGGATTCCATGCGCCCCTCCGCGTCCTGCTCGAAGACGGCGCGGATCAGGGCTTCCTTGGTGGGGAAGCGGCGATAGAGGGTGCCGACGCCGACCCCGGCGTGCCGGGCCACATCATCAAGAGTGACGTTCAGCCCTCGCTCGCCGAAGACCTCACGTGCCGCACGCAGTACACGCTCCCGGTTGAGAGCGGCATCGCGCCTCAACGGGCGTCCACCCTCCGCCGCGCTCTCCGCCCGGGAACTCTCAGTCATGACCGTATGGTAACCCTGTTGATCATGCCCGGTAGCTGCTGAGCCACCACGCCTCGTGGCCTCCCTGGCGGCTGCGCCGCGAGACCGGTCCTGCTCGGTGTGCACACGGGCGGCGGTTCGGCGGGTGGGCCGACCGGGTCGGCCTCGTCCTGGCGGTCCTGGTCCCGGAGTGCGCAGGCCGGCCTGTCGCGAGAGCTGTGCGTTACGTGCTCGACGTGCTCGACGTGCTCGCCAGAAAATGTCAGAGGCCCGGGGTGTCCCGCGCCCGTGCCCGGACGGTGAACTGGGCACGGGCGCGGGCGGGGTCAGCTACTGGCCGAGGCAGGCGGGGGTTTGGGGCCGCCGAAACCGTGTTCCGAGAGGTCGAACCAGTTGCCCTCGGGGTCCATGGCCCGGTACTCCGCGAAGGGGCGGTTGGTGAAGCGCTCGGCCGGCTTCGGAGTGCCCGCCGCGACCAGCGACTCCGCTGTGGCCGCCGTATCGGCGATGTGGAAGCCGAAGTGATTCATGCCCACCGGGGTGTCGCCGTCGAGCTGATGCTTGATCAGGGCGAGGGAGAGGTAGCCGTCGGAGAGGAAGCAACTGCCGTCCGGGTCACGGTGGAAGAGTTCCATCGAGAAGACCGAGGTGTAGAAGGCGGCCAGTTTCTCGGGGTCCCGGGCGACTATCGCCAGGTGGCGCAGGGCGGGGCGGGCCGGTTCGGGCGTAGTGGGCTCCGGCACTTCTGCGGTCTCCTTCGGGATGGACGGGATCATGTTGTGGAACGCGGTGATCTGCCAGTCCCTGCTGCCGGTCCGTTCCACCACGGCCAGAGCATGCGTCGTCGCCAGCGCCGTGCCGTCGGGGGTCCGGATCGTCGACGTAGCCTCGACCGTCGCGAGGTCAGGACGCAGCTGACGTACGGCAACGACCTCGGCATCCAGGCGAGTTGACGCATACAGGGTGCGGAACAAGCGGTCGTGGCCCGCCTCGATGCCCGCGCGGCCCGGCGGTTTGTCCCCTCGTACGGTCGTGAAGTCGCAGTCGGGAGAGAAGTTCGAGGCGAAGAGCGCGGCGTCCCCCGCCGCCCAGGCGCGGGACATCGTCGCCCACAGGGCGCGGAAGGGAGCGTCATCGGTCGTCGTCATGCCGGTCACACCCCCGCCGTCGTTCTGGTGCGGACGCGCAGGGGGAGTTCGGTGCAGGGACTTCCGGGGGACGCCGCCCGGGGCGGGGCCCATGCCGCCAGTGAGTGGTAGAAGGCGTCGGCCCTGCGCTCCAGGTAGCAGATGATGTTGATCGGCCAGGTCGTGTTGCCGAACATGTGGTGGTCCATGGGGGTCGGGCGCTCACTGAGCACGAAGTCGCGTTCTTGTGGCGGGCCTATGCGGTGCCAGTCGGGGTGCATATGGATGGAACCCAGCAGGTCCAGGCCCAGGGCGTCGGCCTCCCTCGAGGCCTTGAGGAGGTCGCGCGAGTCGATCCACCAGGCCCGGTGCTCGTTCTCGTAGGCCGGTCCGAAACGGGGCACGATCGTCTCGCTGAACTCGAGGCGGGCCGCCGGATCCGTGGTGCGGGCGTTACGGCCGAAGGCAACGCGCTCGACGTGCAGCGTGCCGCGGTCGGCGCTGCCCATGAGGAGCGCGAAGCAGGGGAGGGGGGCCTCAGGGGTGATGAGCTGATACTCACCGACCGCCGCGGTGAGGAACGCGTCGAGTGCCTGATGGTCCATCAGAACCGTTGGGGGAGTGCAACAGTGCTCGTCCGATAAGTTCGGAAAGTCGGCTGAGGTCGACATGTTGACCTGGCTCCAATGCTCGTGGGGGGTACGAGAGGGGAGCGTAGGGCAAATACTTGAAGTCTTCAGTACCTTGTTCGGAACGTGGGGATATCCCTATCCGTGAAGCGCCTCTGGCCTGGCGATTTCGCCCGGGAGGCTGCCTTCTTGAACGGATTGGCCGGATCCGTACGCTCTGCTGTTCCGGGCGCGCACGTGCTGTTGAGCCGGCTCTTGCGCGCGGCGAAGCGGAAACGGCTCTGGCCATCTGCGCCGAGATCCTCGCCGCGCTCGACCGACGCCCGGCCGTGACGCTCCGCGAAGGCGCCGGGCCGATCAACTCGTGACGGACGCCGTGACAGGGAGAAGTGAGAAGTGCAGCCCCGTGGCGTGGGACTGCACTCGTACCGTGCGGATCAAGTCCGCATCGTCGGGTCAGACGGCCGCGAGGGAGACCTCGGTCGACTTGATCAGGGCGACGACGGAGGAACCGGTGGTCAGGCCGAGGTCGGTGACGGCGTCCTTCGTGATCACGGAGGTCAGTTCGCCGCCCGGGACGGTGACCTTGACGGAGGCCATGGCGCCGCCGGTGGCGATGTCGCTGACGGTGCCGGGGAGCTGGTTGCGGATCGACAGGCCCTTGACCGCTGCGGTGGCGAGGGAGACCTCGGTGGACTTGACCAGGGCGCGCACGGCCGAACGGTCGGCGAGGCCGAGTTCCTTGACGGCGTCCAGCGTGATGGCCGCGGTGATGTCCTGACCGCCGTCGAGCCGGACCTTGACGGTCGCCATGACCTCGCCCGGCGTGACGGAGGTGACGGTGCCGGGGATCTGATTGCGGATGCTCAAGCTCATGACGTACGGCCTCACAGAGAAAGTTGCGGATTGTCAGGCTTTGGGCCTGCTGTGAACCCCACCGTAGTCCGACAGGCCGCGGCCTTTCCGAGACCTGCCGCATCCGCGAGCCGAAGGGCGGAAGGCCCGCAGATGCGGGCCACCCGAAGGTCACGAGACGTTCGGGACCGGTGTGCTCGGCCTCGGTCTGCCCGACGCCCGTCGGCCTACCGGCGCAGACCGAGGGCGTCCCGGCCCGCGTATCGGGCCTGGGCGCCCAGTTCCTGCTCGATGCGGATGAGCTGGTTGTACTTGGCGGTCCGGTCGGAGCGGGACATCGACCCGGTCTTGATCTGACCGCAGCCGGTGGCCACGGCGAGGTCGGCGATCGTGGTGTCCTCGGTCTCGCCGGAGCGGTGCGACATCACCACCGTGTAGCCCGCCCGGTGGGCGGTGCCGACGGTGGCCAGGGTCTCGGTGAGGGTGCCGATCTGGTTGACCTTCACCAGGACGGAGTTGGCCACGCCGTTGCTGATGCCCTCGCGCAGCAGCGTCTCGTTGGTGCAGAACACGTCGTCGCCGGTGAGCTGGCAGCGGTCCCCGAGCCGGGCCATGAGCAGCCGCCAGCCGTCGAGGTCGTCCTCGGCCATGGGGTCCAACGAACGCCTTGAAGAGCTGTCTCGTGGATCATTCCGCTTTCCTTGTCGAGCCCCTGTGGCCCCGCGCGAGGCACGGGATCCACAGGGGGACGGCGATGATCCGGATATCGCCGGCACAGTCATGGACGGGCCACGGATGGCTACTTCGCCGAGTCGCCGCGCGTGCCGGCGCCGACCGGGAAGGAGGGCGCGGCCGCGGTGGGCAGGGCTCACGCCGGCTTGCGGAGATTCCTCACGCAGTCGCTCCCGAGGCGGCCTTCTTGACGAGTGCCGCGACCTCACCGGGCTTGGAGGCGTAGACCGCGTGACTGCCGCCGGTCTCGGTCACCGTCGCGCCGGCCCGCTCAGCCATGGCGCGCTGGGCCGGGGGCGGGATCATGCGGTCGTCGGTGGTCACCAGGTAGAAGCTCGGCTTGGTACGCCAGGCCGGATTGACGATCGCCTCGCCCACGGCGTCCAGGCCCCAGGGCACTTGGGAGTCGGCCAGGAACTGGGCCTCGTCGGCGGGCAGATCCCCGGCGAACGCCGCGGCGAACTTCTCCCGGTCGAGGAAGAGGAAACCTTCGTTGGGCGGCAGGATCGGCGGAACGGCAGCTCCGGGCGGCGGGTCGGCGATCAGGGTGTTGACGGACTCGCCCTTGTCGGGCGCGAACGCCGCGACGTACACAAGGGCCGTCACGTTCTCGTGATTGCCCGCTTCGGAGATCACCGCGCCGCCGTAGGAGTGCCCGACCAGGACGGTCGGGCCGTCCTGAGCGTCGAGTACCAGCTTGGTCGCGGCGACATCGCCGGCGAGGGAGAGCGTCGGGTTCTGGACCACGCTCACGGCGTAGCCGTCCGCGCGCAGCAGTTCGTACACCCCCCTCCAGCCCGATCCGTCGACGAATCCGCCGTGGACGAGAACGACATTCCTTGCTTCCGGGGTCGCGCTCACGAGGGACCAACTCCTTCATGGGACGGGCTGTCGCTCGTCCGAGGTCGCGGAAGTGGTGTGGAAGGCACGGCCTGTTGAGGCGAGGCCGTCGCCGGGGCCTGGGCCTGGGCCTGGGCAAGGAGCCGCGCCTGGGCACGTGCGAGACGCACCTTGGTGAAAATGGCGGGACCCACGAGGCCGGCCATGCCCGTGCAGGCCGGGGCGTCCCCCGCGCCGCAGATGGCCAGACTGACGCCGATGAAGGTGAAGCCCGCGCCCCACGCCGAGGTGATGTGGTTATTGACCCGGAGGAACCCGGAGGAACCCGGAGGAAATTCGGCATGCCCCCAGTACTCGCGGGCGTCTGGCGCTTGGTTGTGCCCAGGGTGAAGGGGGCGACGCATTGCCAGTGTCCCCCAGGCGGTGGCGGCCAGCCAGCCGAAGGAGACGACATCGGTGTGGTCCGCCAGGGCAAGGTCCGGCCTGGCCACGGCCACGGCACCGGCCGGCGGCGACCGCGGAGGGGGCAGGACCTCCGGCTGGACCCGGGCCGCCCCGACGCGGCGGCGACAGGACGAAGGGTTTCTCCCGCCGACAGCCGACTGCCGACAGCCGACAGCCGACAGCCGACGGTCGCTGGACGATGCGACGTAGGTGACCAGGACAGCTAAGCGGATAGATGCATCCACTTGCTGTTAGGGTGGTTCCCGTCGGCGTTGCCCATCACGCCACGGGAGGAGTTCGAATGTCGCGCAGGGTTTGGCTCCCGCTGGGCGCGGTGGTCCTGGTGGTGAACGCGGTGCAGTGGGTGGTCGCCGAAGCCGTCACCGCGGCGGCCTGGACCGATCCGCCCTACAGCTACGCCGCGAACTACATCAGCGACCTCGGCGTACCCGACTGCGGTACGCAGTTCCAGGGCCGCGACATCTGCTCGCCGGCACATTCGCTGATGAACGCGTCGTTCATGGTCGAAGGGATCTTGTTCGCGACCGCGGTCGTGCTGCTGGCGCGCCTGGTCGAGGGCCGCGCGCGGCGCGTCATCATCGCCCTCGCCATCGCGCATGGCGTGGGGATGGTGCTGGTCGGGCTGTTCCACGGCTCCCCGGACGGCCCGAGCGCCGGTCTGGTCATCCACGTCGCGGGGGCGGGAGTCGGCATCCTGTGCGCGAACACCATCGCGATCATCGCGGGGTCCCTGCGGAGCCTCGGGCAGCCGCCGGCGTACCGCGTCTTCAGCATCACGGTCGGCGCCCTGGGCCTGTTGAGCGAGGGCTTCGTGAGTGTGTCGGCGAGCACGGCAGGGGTGTTCGAGCGCGGCGGTGTGTACTCCTGGCTGCTGTGGAGCGTCGTGACGGGCACCGTTCTCCTGGTGCGGAACCGGCGCCGCGCCGCGATGGTGGAGAGTGTGTCGGTGTGACCCGGGACATCGAACGCCCACTGCGAGCGGACGCGGCACGAAACCGCCGGCTGATCATGCGGACGGCTGACCGCATGTTCGCGCAGGGGGGTGTCTCCGTCACCCTCAACGAGATCGCGCGCGAGGCAGGCGTCGGAGTCGGCACGGTGTACCGGCGCTTCCCGGACCTCCAGTCGCTGATCGACGCCCTGTTCACCGAGCGGTTCACCGTGTTCCTGCAGCTGGCGGCGGCAGCGGCCGAGCAGCACTCGGACCCTGGTCAGGCGCTTCGCCAGTACCTGCTCGAGGCGGCGCAATGGAGAGCCCGGGACCGGGCACTGGACGTCATCCTCGCCAACGCGAGCATGGACACGCGGCCGATCGCCCAGATGCGGGACGACCTGGGCGGCCTCGTGGACGGCCTGGTGGAACGAGCGGTGGCAGCAGGCGCCGCCCGCGAGGACTTCGCCAGCGCCGACGTGTACGCCTTCCTGCACATGGTCGGCGCCATCGCCGACCGGACCCACGACATCGCGCCCGACGCCTGGCGCCGCTACGCCGAAGTCCTGCTGATGGGCTTCGGCCTGGAGCAGTCCCCGCCGGCACACACCTCCGCCATGTCCGACGGCCAGGTCCGCCGGACATGGCCCAGGCCCGAGGCCTTTCGATAGCAGCGGGACGATTACGGGGAGGCCCCGCGCGAGGTGGCGTCGGCGCTGACTGCCTGCACGGAGAACAAGGTCAGGTCCGCTGGGGAACTGGCGCCTTTTCGGGCCTGCTTGGGTCAGCTAGCGTGTGAACTGCTGCCTCGTCGGGCCTGCTTGGGTCAGTTCGCGTGTGAACTGCTGCCTCGTCGGGCCGCCTTGGGTCAGCTAGCGTGTGAACTGCTGCCTCGTCGGGCCTACTTGGACTCGACCCGCCCGAGTGGGCCGGGACTCGCCGACAGCGCGTCGAGCGCCGTCTGCCAAGCGGAATCGCCGGGATGGAGCGCGCTGCGGAGATAGGCCCAGGTGAGCCGCTGGACGGCGGCCACCCGCTCGGGGTTCTCGTCCGTGGTCTCGGCGACGTCGTATCCGGAGATCCCGCCCAGTCCGTGTTCTGCGTCGAACAGGGTGAGCAGGGACTTGGGGCCGGGGGAGAGGAGATAGGGATCGGTGTGCCACTCCGGTCCCTGGACCGTCAGGTGGGTGGAGGCGTCCTTTTCGCCGGCGACCACGAGCGTGGGTGTCGTCATCCCGGAGAAGTCCGTGGTCGAGAAGAAGGAGTAGTTCTCGGCTGTGAACTCGCTGAGGGCGTCGCCCCCTCTGCCAGGCGCGGCAAGCAGCACACCTGCCTTGATCCGGTGCTCGGCCAGGTCCACTTCCGTGCCGTCGAGCGGATCGGTGAGCCGGGCGCCCAGCAGCAGGCTCGCGGTGTGCCCGCCCATCGAGTGCCCGGCAACGGCGACCTTGCTCCGGTCCAGGCGCCCGGCGAGCTGCGGGACGGCGGCCTCGATCACGTCGAACTGGTCGAGGATGCGCGTCATGTCCTCGGCCCGCGATCGCCAGTACAGAGGCGCCTCGGGATCGCCGGGATCCAGGCTCAGCGTCCTCGAGCTCAGATGGGTGGGCTGGATCACGACAAAGCCGTGCGCCGCCCAGAAGTTGACGAGTGGGGCGTAACCGTTCAGTGAGGAGGGGTGGTTCGAGAGGCCCTGGCCGTGCGAGAGGAGGATGACCGGCAGGTCGCTTCCGGTCACGGGCGCGGAGACCCGCACCTCCAGGTCCACGGCTCGGCCGGGAGCCGGCAGCACCACCGGACTGACCGAAAGGACAGCGGTGGGCGGGCTGACGGCGTCGGCTGTGCAAGTGGGTTCACTCATGAGGTGTATTCCCTTCCATGGCCTCGGCCGCCGGCCTCGATCGGCCGGCGGCGGGTCAGGCGCTCAGGGGCGTCCCGCTTCGGCTAGACTCAAAGCGGAGCGTCGTTCCGTTTAATATACGGAGCACTGTTCCGCTTTGTCAACGATCATCGGAGGGAGGGCACGTTGCCCAGTACAGGCCGGTCCGGCGGGGAGGTGCCGGCCCGCAGCAAGCGGGCCGACGCGCTGCGCAACCAGCAGACGCTGCTCGACGCTGCCGCCGCGGTGTTCGTCTCCTCCGGCGTCGACGCGCCGATCCGTGAGATCGCGGCCAGAGCCGGCGTCGGGATGGGGACGATCTACCGCCACTTCCCGAACCGTGCCGATCTCGTCGTCGCCGTCTACCGCCACCAGGTCGACGCCTGCGCCGAGGCCGGCCCGACCCTGCTGGCAAGCGCCGACTCGCCGCTCGCGGCACTCCGTCAGTGGGTCGACCTCTTCGTCGATTTCCTGGTCACGAAGCACGGACTCGCCAACGCGATGCAGTCGGACAGCAGCGGATTCGACGCGCTGCACACCTACTTCCTCGACCGCTTGGTGCCCGTCTGCGCGCACTTGCTCGACGCCGCGGTCGACACCGGTGAAATCAGGCCCGGTACGCACGCCTACGAACTGATGCGAGGAATCGGCAACCTCTGCATCGGACGTGACAGCGACTCCCGCTATGACCCCCGCCGACTGGTCGAACTGCTCCTCAAGGGGCTACAGCAACCGCAGCCACTCTGAAGCCGACGCTGCGCCCATATGCGGGGAGGGGCTGTCCTGGGGAATTCCTGTGCGTACGCACTTCAACGGCTGGGGTTCCTTTGTGTTCGCCCAGAACTCCGTCATCAGGCTTGATCTCCTTCGCGGTACCCGCGTAGACCAGTGGTCAGTTGTGGGCGTTACGGTCCCCCGCTCACTGGCGATGACGCGACGGAGAGGGTGGTCATGATTCGGCTGCTGGATGTGCGCGGGAGCGGGTCTTTCTCGGTCGGGAGCCCGGCGGTTTCGCGCCGCAGCGTGCTGCGGCAAGCGGCCTCGCTGGCTCTCCTCGGCTCCGCGCTGACCGCCGTCGGGAGCACGACTGCGGCCGCCGCCACCACGAAGGCCGGTCCATCGCTGGACTTCGAAGGAGTCACGCTCAAGGTTCTCTGCAACAGCCCGCACGTATCCATGTACAACAACTTCCTGGCCCCGGCCTGGCAGCAGTCGACCGGTGGCACGCTGCGCGCGACGGCCGTCGACTACACCCGGCTGGCGGACACGATCATCCAGGACGTGCGGAGCGGCACGGGCGAGTTCGACTGTTTCGACTATTACTACTACCTGTTGGGGACGATCGCGGATGCCGGAGCGCTGGTCGACCTGACCAGTTGGATCGCCGGACAGCCGGACCTGAACACCGGTGACTTCCTGCCGAGCGTCTACGACCCGTACACCGTCCACCGGAACCGACGTTACGGACTGCCGTACGACGGCGACCAGCACCTGATCTTCTACAACCAGGAACTTCTCGTCAGGTACGGGCTGAAGCCGCCGAGGACCTGGGACGCCTACGACGCGGCCGCCAAAAAGATCACCGAGGGCGGTGGTGGCGCGTACTACGGAGCCGCTGTGACGGGCCAGCCGGACCCCATGGTGCTGGGCCCCGCGTTCATCAACCGGCTCGTCGGTTACGGCGGCGATCTCGTCGACCGCAGCGGCCGGCCGACCCTCACCACGCACGCCGCACTCGCCGCCGCCCAGCACTTGATCGACATCGCGCCGTACGCGCTGCCCACACCCACCGAGACCGGGCTGGGCGCCGCCACCGACGCCTTCATGGCGGGTCGGGCAGCGCTGGTGGAGACCTGGACGGGTGTGGCGCAGCGGGCCGCCGACCCCGCGCTGTCGAAGGTCGTCGGCAAGTGGGGTGTGACGGCGCTGCCGCTCGGCGGGGGCAACACGCGCCGCCGCACCCCGCTCAACGGGGGCTACGGCGTCGGCGTCTCCGCCGCCTCCAAGAACCGGGACGCGGCGCTGGAGTTCCTCAAGTGGCTGACCAGTGCCGACGAGATGCTGCGGGAGACCACCCAGAAGAACAGCGCCATCGACCCCAACCGCACGAGCGTCCTGCACTCCACCGCGTACGCCGCGAACACGCCGTCCGCGGTCGACCTGATCCGGGCCGGCCTCGACGGTACGCCGATGGTCTGGCCCAACGGCCCTGCCGGTCCCGGCAACCTGCAGCGACTCGTCGACCAACTCGCCCTGGCCATCGAGGGCAAGCAGAGCGCCGCCACGGCACTGCGGAACGCGCAGGCGGCCTGGACGGCGTAGGCCTCCGGCCCGGAGGCCACCCCGGGTTCGCTTGGCGCCGACCACAAAGACGAGGTGCACGCGGTTCACCGGCGCTGACAAGGTGCGCAGGTGAACCGCGAACAGTTCTCCAGGATCGCCCATGCGTACTCGAGACAGCCGCCATCCGACGCTCCGAGTGGCTGCGGGTGTACCGGGAGACCTGGGGGTTCGTCTCCCTGGTCCCGCGTCGCAGCGGTGTGGGGCCGGGCAACACCGGCCCCACACCCCGTCGACGGCGCGGATCCACGATCAGATCCGGCCACTCCGGGAGCCGCCCAGGGCCGACGCAGGGCGACGACCGCTGACTTGACGGGTTCGATGGCCGGATCCCCACGGGGCGTTGGAGTGGCGTGGTCTGTTTCAGCCCTCGGACGCCCATGGCGGTCAGCGCGAGGACCGTCAGGGTGACCGCGGTTGCCTGCGCGAGAGTGCCGCCCAGTACGGGCGTTGAGATGCTGAGGCCCTGCCAGAACAGCAAGCCGCTCAGGCGGTTGGCCAGGATGACCAGACCGAGCGCGGCGAGGCCGATCGCCCTGCCCCTGGCCTCGCTCTTCTCGGCGTCGCGGTTGCGCATGACGAGCCATCCGACACCCAGGACGAGGAAGCCCGTCGCGGGTCCCCAGGCGGCATCGGCCGCGGCAGGCGCCAGCGTGATGGAGGCACCGATGAGAGTGCAGCAGGCCATGTGGACGAGGCCGGGGGAGCCCACGGGGAAGCGGGCCGGCGGGGCATCGCGGTGGAAGGCCGCGTAGACCGCGACGACCGTCAGCCAGGCGAAGAGCATGGTCGTGATGGTGTAGGCCGGTTCGGCCGGGACCCTCCCCTCGGAGAGTTGAATGAGGAGCGTGCTCACGGTCGGCAGCGCGGCCAGGACCACGGACATACGGGCCAGACGACGGTGGCCGCCGACGAGGGCGAAGTAGCCGACGGTCCACAAGAGCGGAAGGGTCCACTCGGTGATGGTCCGGACGGCGATGAGCGGACCGTGTCCGGACCAGTCCATCAGGGACATCGCCTGATGAGGCGTACTGGTCGTCCCGAGCCAGGTTGCGCCGAGCACTCGGTCAGTGAGGGTGGATGCCGCCTGGAGCAGCAGCGCGCAGAGAGCGAAGAAGCGGGCGGAGGAGCCGAGGAGTGCGTACGGCCGGGGCGCCTTGCCGGTGGCGAGACGGCTGCGTATATGCACGCGGACCGTACGGGCGTGTCGCCGAGCTTGGAAGGGGAGGGCGCCGCCTTCTGTCGGTGTGCAGCCCCTCGGGGATTGCGCCCACTGGACGGGCCGTGGCCGGACATGCGCGCTCGCCCCGGTGGGAACTGCGCGAGTTCCACCAGGGCGAGCGGTATCACCAGGAGTCCGCACGGCCTGCGGCGCGGGCTCCGTCCCGATCACCGGCAGCCGACACTTCGGACGGGCGCGCTGCGGTGCGGGGCCATGCCGAACGTGGCGGCCGTGGGCCGGGTCAGCGGGTGTAGGTGACCCGGCTCTCCTTCAGGGCGCCGCAGTTGGAGCCGGAGATCTGCACGTACACGTTGCCGATGCTGCCGCCCCAGTCGACGCAGTGACCCTTGCCGTAGACGTACGTCGGCCCCGCGAACGACGTGTACGTCCCGTAGTCCTCGTCGCCCTGGTCGGTGTCGGCGACGTAGATCCATGCGGACATGTCCACGGCGGTGCCCGGGGTGTTCCGGATGGTCGTGACGCAGTTCTTGCCGTTCGAGGCGTTGTAGGTCAGGTAGACCGTGCCCCGCGAACCGATGGGGGCCGAGTTCACGGTCTTGTAGCTGCTTCCACAGACCTTCTGCGGCGTGGTGTTGGGTGCGGCGGAGGCGGTCCCCGCCAGGGCGGTCGTGGCCCCCAGCGACAGGGCCGCTACTGCGGTGGCGCCCAGGACGGAACGGGTGAATCGCATATTTCCCCCTTGTGAGTGTTGGAGTCGGTTGCTCCTGCCCTGTGTGACCTGCGACTCACAGGAATGGTTGTGCTTTGTCGGCAAGTTCAGGCCCAGGGGCGTACGCGGAACATGTCCGCACCGTCGCGTCGTCCCCGCGTCCGTCCTTGAACCGGCCCACGTTCACGCAGCGTGCTCCGGTGGACCGGCAGTGGCGAACTGACGCCGTCGTCCCGGGGAGAGCGCATGACCGCGGCGCCACAGCGGCGTGGGGGGCAAGCGGTTCGGTCACGCCACGCCCAACACCTTGCGCGCAAGCTGTTCGAAGCGCCCCGGCGGGCGCGCGCAGTGGGCCACTTGACGGACCGTAAGGTTCCGGCGGCTTACCTGCCAGGTAATCGACCCCCGCGCGGGCCGCATGCCACGATCGGCGGCGTACGGAACCCCGACAGACCGGAAGGACGCCATGCCTGCCTACGCCATAGCTCACCTGCGCGACGCCGCCCCGCACCCGGAGATCGCCGAGTACATGGAGCGCATCCCTGCCACCTTCGCGCCCCACGGCGGCCGCTTCCTCGTGCACGTCACGCAGCACGAGGTGAAGGAGGGCAGCTGGCCCGGGCACGTCGTGGTGATCGGCTTCCCCGGGATCGCCGAGGCGCGGGCGTGGTGGGACTCACCCGCGTACAAAGAGATCGCACCCCTGCGCTCCCGGCACATCGAGGGCGACACCATCCTGGTCGAAGGCGTCCCAGAGGGCTACGACCCCGCCGCGACCGCCAAGGCGGTGCGGGAGGCCATCTCCACCGACTAGCCCTCGGGTTCGGCCGGGCTCAGCCGCGCTCGGCCACCGACGGCTCGCGGTCGCACACTCGCCTGCGGCCTTCACGTCCGCGGTGGACCGGGGCGGTTTCCGGGGCCGATTCCACGTGACCGCCAGGAATCCGCTCGAGCTAGAACACCACGGGCAGCGACTCGAGTCCTCGCATCAGGCGCGTATGCCGCCACTGGAGATCCTCGGCCGGTACGGCGAGCCGGAGCCGGCCGCAGCGGGTGAGGAGGGTGTCGAGAGCGATCCCGGCTTCCGCCCGGGCGAGGGGCGCGCCGAGGCATCGGTGGATGCCGTGGCCGAAGGCGAGGTGGTCCTTGGCCGCGCGGTCGAGGTCGAGTTGGCCGGGGTCGGGGAAGTGCGCCGGGTCGCGATTGGCGGCGCCGGGGGCGATGAGCACGGGGACGCCGGGCGGGATGTCGGTGCCACCGAGGGTGAGCGCCTCCGTGGTGTAGCGGAAGGTCGCGATGCCGACCGGGGAGTCGAAGCGCAGCAACTCGTCGAGGGCGGTGTCCATCAGTTGGGGATCTGCGCGCAACTGAGCGAGGAAATCCGGGTGTTGGAGCAGGGCGAGGGTCGCATTGCCGATGAAGTTCGTGGTGGTCTCGTGGCCGGCGACGAGCAGCAGGACGGCGAGCGAGACGAGTTCGGACTCGTCGAGTTCGTCCCGGCCGTCGCGGGCGGCGATCAGATCCGTCAGCAGACTGTGGTCCGGGACCCGACGCTTCGTCTCGACGAGGCCGGCCATGAACTCGGCGAGATCGTGCGAGGCGGCGTCGATCCGCGCCGGCTGCCCGGCCGCGAACAGGTCGTTCGACCATTGGCGCACGGCAGGCCGGTCGGCTTCCGGTACCCCGAGCATGTGGCAGATCACGGTGACGGGCAGGGGAACGGCGAGGTCCTCGACGAGATCGGCACGGCCCTCAGGCAGGAACGCGTCCACCAGCTCGGTGGTGACCCGTTGGATGTAGGGGCGAAGCCGGTCGACGGTGCCTCGCGTGAACGCCTGGGTCACCAGACGGCGGAGCCGGGCGTGTTGGGGCGGGTCGGTGGCCAGCATGGTCTGGGCGACGGCCGGGTGCAGGTTGCGCTGAGTGGGCTTGTCGGCGAAGAAGCGCGCGGTGTTCTTCGACAGGCGCGGATCGGCGAAGGCCGCGCGAGCCTCGGCGTAGCCGGTGATCAGATAGCTGTACGCACCGTTGCCGGTGGGGACCTTCTGTACGGGCGCGGAACTTCGCAGCTGGGCGTACGCCGGATAGGGATTGCGGTGGAACTCCGGTCCCTGGAGCGGGTTGCTCATACTCGTCCTCGTGCCGTTGGATGCGTCGCCTGGGGACACACGCTACGTCCCTGCGAAGGAGATCTCCTCGCCTACGCCGACCTCCTCGCCGGGTCGAGCGAACCGGTCGCGGAAGCCGAGCAGTTCAGCTCCGGCGGCTGTGAAGGCGTCAAATGCTGCTGTCTGTATGTGAGTTGACGCTTCGTCAAGCGGTGAGTGAGGTCGCGTGGCACCCTGGGCCGGTGGCCGGTGGGGCACGTTGCGAAGGTAAAGCAAGTCTCAGGTGTCTCACAGGGTTCGCTGATTCGCTGTGCTCACCATGTCTCACCCCCCACCTTTCTCGGAGGTCCGACCCATGGTCCGGAACCACTCCACGCCGTCCCGGCGCACCTTCCTCGGCGGTGCCGCCCTCGCCACGCTGACCGTGGCGGCCGGCGCCGGCTCGGCGAACGCCGCGTCCTCCAAGGCGACTTCGGCATGGCCGACCGAAATCCCGCTCCCGAACGGCTTCCTCTGCGAGGGGATCACCATCGGCAGAGAGCCGTACGCGTTCATGGGCTCGCGTGCCAACGGCGCCGTCTACCGGGCCGACCTGCGTACGGGCACGGGTTCGGTGATCTACGCGGGCGAGACCGGCACCGTGACCAACGGGCTGAAGCTGGACCACGACGGCCTGCTCTACCTGGCCGGAGCCGCGGGCGGGACCGCGAGAGTCGTCGACTCCCGGACGGGCAGCCTCGTCACCACGTACCAGTTGACCGCCCCGGACCAGTTCATCAACGACGTCGTGCTGCTCGGCGACCGGGCCTGGTTCACCGACTCCCGGGCTGCGGTGCTCTACGGCGTACCGCGCGGTGGCACAGGCGAGGTGCGCGTCCTGCCGCTCAGCGGCGACTGGGTGCAGACACCGAATGCGCTGAACGCCAACGGATTGGTCGGCACTCCCGACGGGCGGGACCTGATCGTCGTCAGCTCCGGCAAGCTCTACCGCGTGGCCCTGGCGACCGGTGTGGCAACCGGGATCGTGCTGGATGGCGCGGCCGACGTCTCCACCGGCGACGGTCTCGTCCGCATCGGCCGCACGCTGTACGTCGTACAGAACCGGCTGAACAAGGTCAGCGTGTTCACGCTCGACTCCGCGGTGACCACCGCCACCCTGAGCCGCACGATCACCGACCCGCGCTTCGACGTCCCCACCACCGGCGCGGTCTTCGGCAACCGCCTGTATCTCGTCAACGCCCGCTTCACCAGCCCCCAGACGCCCGACACGACGTTCAGCGCCAACGCCGTCACCCTCTGACGACCGCAGCGGTCGCCGTACGGGTGCGCTGGTCGACGTACGCATGAAGAGGCGGCATCCCCCCGCACGGGATGCCGCCACTTCATCGCGGGCCGTCCCGATCACCGCACCCCACGCCATGGCGCTCTCTCATCAGAGCCGAACCCGAGCCGGTCGGACCTGCTCGGCCCGTACGCTCCCGCTCGCTCAGTGGGCCGTCGCGATGAGGCGTCGCAGCGCGGCCTGGGCGGGTGGACCCCACGTGGCCTTGCCGCCGGGGCGGCCGTGGACGCCGGCGTCTCCGATGTGGATGCCGCCGAGGGCGCGCCACACCGCCCAGCCGCGAGCGCGACGCAGGGTCGCGGCGTCCGGGGTCGGCCGGTAGGTCGCGTGGAAGAGGTCCGCGGCGCCGTCCGGTAGCAGGATCCAGGCGGCGGCGAGGTCGCAGGCCGGGTCGCCGGCGAAGAGGTCGCCGAAGTCGATCACGCCGCAGAAGGTGCCGTTCGCGGTCAGGATGTTGGCTGGGTGCAGGTCGCCATGGAGCCAGAGTCTCGGGCCTGCCCATTCGGGTGCGGCGGCGGCGTCTTCCCAGACCGCGCGGACGGCGTCCGGATCGCGAATCAGTCCCCGTTCGGTGGCCGAGGAGAGCCCTTGGGCGAAGGGTTCAGCGGTGTCGGCCAGCGGGCCACCGCGGTCTCGGCCTGCGGGCGCCCCGTCGGGGGCGGGGCGGTGAAGGGCGGTCAGGAAGGCGGCCAAGGTGACGGCCGCCTCCGCGGCGCGCGTAGCGGGGGCGCGGTCGGCAGGCTCGCCCGGTACCCAGGTGGTGACGAGCCAGGGGCGCGGAAACCGCTCGGAGGGCTCACCGAGGCGCTGCGGAACGGGCACTTGAAGGGGAAGGCGCGGGGCGAGGGCGGGCAGCCAGGCGTGTTCCTTGCGCAGCAGCGCGTCCGCGGACTGCGTCGCCCAGGGCAACCGGACGGCGAGGTCGTCGCCGAGCCGCCACAGCTGGTTGTCCCAGCCACGCGCACCGAGCCGCAGCGGGCGGTCGGCCAGGTCGGGGTGCTGGTCGCGCAACAGATCCCGGATCAACTCGGCGGTGATCTCGATCTCGGTGTCGGGCATGCGACGCAACGATAGCGGCCGTGCCTGGAAGGGGTGCACGACGATCTCTCCCACGTGATCCCTGCGGGCGAGAGCACCCTCGCACCGCGCTCGCGGTCGAGCCGCATCAACGCGACGCCGACACCGCGGGACGCTCCCGAGCACCTTGACGGATCTTCCAGGCCGATCAGATCAGCTCCGTAAGTCCCCCCAAAAATGTGGACTTGCCAGTCCATTTTTCGCGTCGCACAGTGGCACCTGCGCCCGCGTGCCGGGAGTCGGGCGCCCGACCCGACGGAACAGTGATCCGAGCGGACACTCTTCCCCTGGACTTCGTAGCGCTCGATCACCACGTCCCGCCACTGCCGAGGCTTCCCACGAGTCGAGGCGGCCGAGGTACGGCTGCTGGCCCTCCAGGACCTGGTCCATTCGGGTGGGTCGGTGGCAGGGTCCGCGCACGCTTCTTCGTGGCAGTCGCGTGCGAGTGCTGCGGCGCGCTGGAACCAGTCGGCGATCTCGGCCGTTTCGCCGGGGGTCTGGCGCGTGAAGAGTCCGGCGACGCGCCGCAGCCGGCGTGTGCGGGGCACGCAAGCTGCTTCGGGTGCCGACTGACCGGCCGGCGCGGTGTCCCGCGGCCGACGAGCGCTTCCTCCCAGTCAGCCGTCCCGGCCCCGGAAGCGCCGTCTTCCGGCTGACGTGTCGTGCTGACGGATACCTCTCGCTTCCTGGCGGAGCCGCGCCCGGGGAGGTGGGGCCGGGGTCCGGCCTGGTGTCACTGGCTCTGGACGTGCTCCTGGATCTGCTCGGGGGTCAGGTAGGCGTTGGTGTACTCGAAGTCGCGGAGGGTGGCCGGTGTGCGGGTGAGGAAGCCGGTGCGGACGAAGTCGTCGCCGGCCACCGCGTTGAGGGCCCAGTTCGTGGCGACGCGGACCTTGGCGACGTTGGTGCGCAGTGCCGACCAGTGGTAGCCGCGCGCGGCGATCAGGGCGGGCAGGCCGCGCAGTTCGATACCGAGCGGCTTGGATACGGCGTCCAGGCCACCGAGGTCGACGACGAGCCCGAGGTCCTTGTGAACGTAGGGAGTCATCTGCTGTCCGCGCAGCGAGGCGATGACGTTGTCGGCGACGTGCTTGCCCTGGCGCATCGCGTGCTGGGCGGTGGGCGGGCAGACGGCGCCTTCCGTGTCCTTGGCCTCGTCGGGTACGGCGGCGGCGTCACCGAGGGCGAAGACGCCGTCGTGGCCGGGCAGGGACATCTCCGAGGTGACGGCCAGCCGACCCTTGACCGTCTCGGCGCCCAGCGTGCCGATGAGGGGGCTCGCCGCGACGCCGGCGGTCCAGATCAGTGTGTGGGTCGGGATCACCCGGCCGTCGGTGAAAGTGACCTCCTCGGCGCCAGCCTTCGCGATGGACACACCCAGCGAGACGTCGATGCCCCGCTTGCGCATGACCTCCAGAGCGCTGCGACCGAGCTTGTCGCCCAGCTCGGGCATCAGCTTCGGCGCGATGTCGATCAGATGCCACTTGATCAGCTTCGGGTCGAGCCGGGGGTAGCGCTTGACGGCGTTGTGCGTCAGGCGTTGCAGGCACGCGGCGGTTTCGGTACCGGCGTAACCGCCGCCCACCACCACGAACTGAAGCCGTGCCGCCCGCTCCGCCTCATCCTCACTGGCGTCGGCGATGTCGAGCTGCGAGATGACGTGGTCACGGATGTACGCGGCCTCCGCGAGCGTCTTCATGCCCCGGGCATGGTCGGCGAGGCCCGGGATGTCGAAGGTGCGGGTGATGCTGCCCGGTGCCAGCACAATGGAGTCGTAGCGTTCGTTGACGATCTCGCCGGAGATCTTGCGGACCACGCAGACCTTGGCCTTCAGGTCCACTCCGATGGCGCCGCCCGGGATGATGCGGGTGCGGTACTTGCGGCTGCGGCGCAGCGACACCGCGACCGACTGCGGGGTCAGGACGCCGGAGGCGACCTGTGGCAGCAGCGGCAGGTAGAGCTGGTAGGAGAAGGGCGTCACCAGCGCAAGATCGGCCTCGTCGGGCCTGAGTTTGCGCTCCAGGCGTCGTACGCACTCCACTCCCGCGAAGCCCGCTCCCACCACCAAGATCCTCGGTCGTGCCACGATGTCCATCCCTTCACAGGCTGCAGACTTTTCTGGCCCCCAGGTTCCCTCTGCCCCAGGGCCCGCGTCTCGCACATCTTTGATCCCACCGCGCGCCGGGCCGACGCGCCACCGGGCACGTGCCGGTGCCGTCGGCGGTGGTGGAGGGTGGCCGCGGGATCAGGATCTGTCGCGGGGCCGCCGACGCCTGTAGGGGCGCAGGCGGACGTCGTCTCCGGCTCGTACGACAGCGGGGTGGTGGGCCGCGACCGCGTGCGTTTCCCGCGACGGCCCCGCTACCTCGTTCGGAGGTATCGGGACCGTCGTGCGCCGCAGGCCGGCGGGTGGGATCAGGCGCCGTGACCGGCCGGGGGAGGGGGCTGACCTGGAGAAAGCCGCCGGCCCCGACCAGTCCGGCGATCACGGTCACCCGGGGAACACGGCCCTGCCCTCCTCCTCAGCGGTCCTTGGCCAGGGCGAGCAGCTCAGCGAAGAGCCCGCCGCCGTAGGCAAGCTCCTCGTACCGGCCCTGTTCGATGATGCGGCCGTCACGCATGACGAGGATCCGGTCTGCGAGACGGGTGTTCTCGAGCTGGTGCGTCACGACGATCGTCATGCGCTCGGCGGCGATGCGCTTGATCTCAAGAAAGATCTGGTGCTCGCCTCGCGGGTCCATCTGCGAGGTCGGCTCGTCCAGGATCAGCAGTGGGGTCTGCCGGTACAGGGCCCTGCCGCACACGAGTCGCTGCCACTGGCCTCCCGACAGTTCGGCGCCGCCGAAGAGTTCTTTGGCGAGCAGGGTGTCGAGCTGCCTGGGCAATTTCTCGATCGCCTTCCGCATGCCGACAGCGTCGACGGCTTCCCATACGGGCCCGTCGTCGAAGGTCTTGGGCTGCCCGAGGGTGATGTTCTCGCGGGCCCGCAGCGGCCAGCAGGCGAAGTTCTGCGGGACGAGGGCGGTACGGGACCACACGGACTCGGGGCGAGTGGCGGCCAGGTCGGTGCCGTCCCACAGGACACGGCCCTTGTCGGCGAGCAGGATGCCGGTGATGAGCTTGGCGAGGGTGGACTTGCCCGAGCCGTTCTCGCCCACGACGGCCAGGATCTCGCCCCGGCGCAGGGTGAGGGAGACCCCGTCGACGGCGGGCTCCTCCTTGCCGGGGTAGCGGTACGAGACCTCGTCGAGACGGATCTCCGCCACCTGCTCCGAGATGGTCTGCTCTCCGCGCTTGGGGGCGCGTTCGGCGGCCATGTCGAGGAAGGAACGCATATCGGCGAGGTACAGCGACGTGTGGAACATCGCGGCGCCGTGGATGACGAACTGCGAGAGCGCGGCCAGGGTGGTCTGGACGGCGACCACCGCGGTGGCCGCGACCGGCAGGGCGACGCGGCCGGTGGTGGCGAGCCACGCGAGCGTCGCCCAGGTACCGAGCAGGAACACCCCGCCCAGGGCGCTGGTCGCCAGGGCGATGCGCAGCATGCGGGGTGCGGCGGTGAGGGTGCGTTCGTCGATGCGATCGGACAGGGCCCGGTACCAGTAGACGAGGTAGCCGGTCATGCCGTTGGCACGGACCTCGTCGCCGTAACGGGAGTACGTCGCCCACCAGCGCATCATGGACCGCACGTTGCGGTCGCCGACGTTGGCGTAGTGGGTCTCGTAGTCGACGCGCGCGGACAGCACGGCCCCCAAGCCGGCCGGGAGGACGGCGAGCAGCAGCAGTGGGAGCATCATCCAGTGCAGCGCCGTGATGACACCGCTCGCGGCGATCATGCGCACGAGGGCGGCCATGAACCGCTGGGCGTCCTGCACCATCATCCGGGTGCGCGTCACGCCGACTTCGGCGGCCTCCTGCCGGTCGGAGAAGCCGTCCTCCCCGTACGCGGAGGCTTCGACGCGGCACACCGCGGACACCAGGGCGACGTCCGCCTCGGTCATCAGCAGCGGGGTGATGCGCCCGTCTGCGTAGGAGGACAGGGCGCTGCTGATCCGGCCGGCCGCCGCGGCCGCCGTGACGGTGACGAGAGCGGGCAGCGCGGCGTGCAGGCGTTCGGAGACCGGCCCGTATCCGAGGACGTGCGTCATGGCCTTCGCGGTGAAGGCGAGGACGGTGGCGGCTGCGGCTCCGGTAAGGAGCTGGCAGGCGAGCAGCAGCACGGCGGCGGGCCGGTCCACGGCCCAGGCCATCCGCGCGGTGTGCCCCAGGACTGCTGGAAGCCGGCCGCACATCGTCGAAAAGCCGGCCTCTGCCAGCGGATTCTTTCCGTGCTTCCCCGCGAAGCTGATGGTGGCCGGAGGTGGAGGGGGCGGTGTGGAATCTTCGGTCGAGGTGTCGGTCGCGGTCACCTGCATGCCTCCTCGGGAGTCGGCGCCGCACCTGGTTGGTCCGGCGGCGCCAGGCTCAACGAGACGGTGAGTGAATCGAACGCGCTCGATTCCGGACGAAGAGCCGGGGCGGAATCTCAAGGCGTCGGCCATGTGGTCGCCGTGCCGGGCGGCCTCCGCAGTGATGCGAGTTGGCCGAAACGCCGAGGCCTGTGACACAAGTGACGGATGAGGTGGCGGTTCGACGCGCTTCCAAGCGGCGGGCCCTTCTGCTTCCTCGCTCGGTTGAGATCCGGCTTCGCGGAGGGATGCGCGACGCTCATGTCGATGTGATCGTTCTCGCCGGTGGTGAGGGGTACGAAATGTGGTGCCCGGCGCCGGAACTGCGCACCGCCCCGACCAGGTCGCACCGCCTGGTTCCAGAGCGCTGAAACCATCGTGAAACCGGGCTGAATGCGCGCTCCCGCACGCTCTGCGGCATGACGACAACGACATCGCACTCACTCGCCATCGCGGCCAGGGGGTTGCGCAAGTCCTACGGTGACAAGACGGTCCTCGACGGCATCGACCTGGCGGTGCCGGCAGGAACGGTCTTCTCGCTGCTCGGTCCGAACGGCGCGGGCAAGACCACTGCCGTAAAGATCCTCTCGACCCTCATTTCCGCCGACGCCGGCGAACTGCACGTCGGTGGCCACGACTTGGCCGTCGATCCGCAGGCGGTGCGGGCCGCGATCGGCGTCACGGGGCAGTTCTCCGCCGTCGACGGGCTGATCACCGGCGAGGAGAACATGCTTCTGATGGCGGACCTGCACCACCTCTCCCGCAGTGAGGGCCGGCGCACCGCCGCCGAACTCCTGGAGCGCTTCGACCTGGTGGAGGCGGCGAAGAAGCCCGCCTCCACCTACTCCGGGGGCATGAAGCGCCGGCTCGACATCGCGATGACGCTGGTCGGCGACCCGCGGATCATCTTCCTCGACGAGCCGACCACCGGCCTCGACCCGCGCAGCCGCCACAACATGTGGGGGATCATCCGCGAGTTGGTCTCCGGCGGCGTCACGGTCTTCCTCACCACCCAGTACCTGGAGGAGGCAGACGAACTCGCCGACCGCATCGCGGTGTTGAGCGACGGGAGGATCGCCGCCGAGGGGAGCGCCGAAGAGCTGAAGCGGCTGGTCCCCGGTGGGCATGTGCGGCTGCGGTTCACCGACCCGGCCGCGTACCGGTCGGCGGCTGTCGCCCTGCGCGAGGTCACGGCGGACGACGAGTCGTTGTCCTTGCAGATTCCCAGCGACGGCAGCCAGCGCGAACTGCGCGCCATCCTCGACTGGCTGGACTCCGCCGATATCGAGGCGGACGAACTGACCGTGCACACCCCCGACCTCGACGACGTCTTCTTCGCCCTGACCGGCTCGACCAACGTCCCCAACCAGCCCAAGGAGACTGTCCGATGAGTGCCCTCTCCCTCGCCGTACGCGACTCGAACACGATGCTGCGCCGCAACCTCCTGCACGCGCGGCGCTACCCGTCCATGACCCTCAACCTGCTGCTCACACCCATCATGATGCTGCTGCTCTTCGTCTACATCTTCGGAGACGTGATGAGCGCGGGCATCGGTGGCGGCAGCGCCGACCGCTCCGACTACATCGCCTACATCGTCCCGGGCCTCCTGATGATGACCATCGGCAGTACCGTGATCGGGGCCGCGGTGTCCGTCTCCATGGACATGACCGAGGGCCTCATCGCCCGCTTCCGGACGATGGCGGTCTACCGCGGGTCGCTGCTCATCGGACACGTCGTCGGCAGCGTGCTGCAGGTCCTCGCCAGCCTGGTCCTCGTCGGTGCCGTCGGCGTTGCCATCGGCTTCCGCTCCGCGGACGCCACGGCCCTGGAATGGCTGGCCGCGTTCGGACTGCTCGCACTGTTCGCCCTCGCGCTCACCTGGATCGCGGTCGGGATGGGCATGGCCGGCCCCAACCCCGAGGCCGCCAGCAACATGGCCATGCCGCTGATCCTCCTGCCGCTCATCTCCAGCGCCTTCATCCCGGCCGACACGATGCCGGGATGGTTCCAGCCGATCGCCGAGTACCAGCCCTTCACCCCGGCCATCGAGACCCTGCGCGGCCTGCTGCTCGGCACCGAGATCGGCAACAACGGCTGGATCGCCCTCGCCTGGTGCATCGGCCTGACCGCGCTCGGCTACTACTGGTCGACCTCGCAGTTCAACCGCGACCCGAAGTAGCCGCCATGACAACGCGGGCCGCCTCCCGCAACTCGTCCCGCTCCAGGGCGGCGTACTCCGACACGGCGTCGGCGTACGCCGCCCTGTCGGCGTCCTCGGCCGCCTTGCGGGCGCGGTCCGCCGACATCGTCGGCTGATAGTCGCGCAGCACCCGCAGCCGTTCGGCCAGCGCGATCATCCGTACGGCACCGGCGTCGCCGGACGCGAGCCCCGCCATGCCAAGGGCGTGCAACACCGTCCCGAACACCGGGAGTTCCATGGGCAGGGACGGACCGGAGAGCAGGGTCCGCAGCCCCTGCCGCAGCTGGTCGACCTGCTGCGCGACCAGCTCGAGACGGTCGGCGTGCGCGTGTGCCGTCACCGCCGCGGACCGGAGCTCCAGCACCCACCGGTCGAGGAAGGGGTCGCCGCTGTGCGTCGAGCCGGCCTCGGGCATCCGCTCCACGGCGCCGCGCCACAAGCCGAGCCCCACCTCCGTCAGTCCGCGGGCCAGAGCGATTTCGGCGCGGCCGCCGAGGTCAGTGCCGTCTGCGTCGTCCTTCTGCCCGGTGCTGACGTCCTCCGCCTGCCGCAGCCAGTACTCGGCCTCGTCGGGGTCGCCGCGCTGCAGGCAGGCCAGGACGAGACCCCAGCGGACGCCGATGGAGTCGTGCTCGTCGCCGAGCCGCGCCAGCGCCCCGAGCGCCGCCTTGAGGTGCCCGTACGCGGCCTCGCCCCGCTCCGTCTGCAAGCACAGCTCGCTCAGCCGGGCGTGGCCCATGACCTGCAGGAACGGATTGTCGACCGGCGCCAGTACGGCGATGATCCGCCGAGCCGAGGCGAGCGCGCGGTCGATGTCGTGCTCGTACTCCCAGACGTAGGTGGCGACGCACTCGGCGACGCCGGCGAGCAGCGGCTGCTCGCTGTCGCAGAGCCCCCGCAGCACTTCGTAGTCGGGAGGCACCATCTCGGGGATCGCGCTCAGCACTACCGCGACGGCGCGCAGCAGCGTGTCCGGCGGGGCCGGTGGCAGCCGCCGCAGGGTGACGAGCTGGCGAACGACGTGCGGGCCGTAGCCCATGAACAGGGTCGTCGTGCACAACACCGCGGCGGCGCGGGCGACTTCGACGTATTCGGGCTCGGGGTAGTAGTGCGACAGCGGGGGGCCGGTGTCCGCGGCGAGTGCGGTGAGGCGGGGGTAGTGGGAGCCGGTCGACCACAGGGCGGCGAGGACGGCGGTGAGGGCGGCGATGGTGGGACCGTCCGTACGGGCCAGGGCGTGCCGCAGGGCCAGCACGAGGTTGTCCTGCTCGGCCCTGATCCGCTCCCAGGCGGTCCGCGGTTCCGAGCCGAAGAACCAGTCGTGGTGCGCGACCCCGAAGTCCCGTGCCCAGAGGAGGAACCGGCCGACGGCCTCCTCGTCCTCACCCGCTTCCGCGCGCCGGGCCGCGGTGAACTCCCGGACGGTCTCCAGCATCCTGAACCGCACGCCGGCCGGGGTGTCGGCGACGGTGATCAGCGACTGATCGGCCAACTGCTCCAGCACAAGCAGCGCATCCTCGCCCAGCACCTGCTCCGCCGCCTCGCCGGAGAAGCCGCCGGGGAACACGGACAGCGTGCGCAGCGCGGCCCTGGCGTCCTCGGCGAGCAGGTTCCAGCTCCAGTCCACGACCGCGTGCAGCGTGCGGTGGCGCTCCGGCGCGTCCCGCGCCCCGCCGCGCAGCAGCGCGAACCGGTCGCCGAGGCGGCGGGCGATCTCCGGCACCGAAAGGACCCGCACCCGCGCCGCGGCCAACTCCACGGCAAGCGGCAGCCCGTCGAGATGGCGGCACAGTTCGGCCACCGCGTCCGCCGGCAACTCCACGCCGGGCCGGGCGGCCCGGGCCCGTTGCGTGAACAGCTCGACCGAGGTGTCGAGACCGAGCTCCGGCAGCGCGTACACCGCCTCCGACGTGAGGCCCAGCGGAGCCCGGCTGGTGGCGAGCACCCGCAGGTCCTTCGAGGACGAGACCAGGGCCTGTACGAGGCCAGCGGCGCCCCGGATGACCTGTTCGCAGTTGTCCAGCACCAGCAGCGCGGGCCCGGAGCCGAGCACGCCGAGGATGCCGGGCACCGGGTCCGCCGGGGCGTGGCCGCTCCTGGCGCCGGGCCGCCCTTCGCCCGCGCCGAGCATGGAAGCCACCTCCGCGGCCACGTCCTCGTCCGCCGTGACGCCGGCGAGCGGCACGAAATACACGACGCGCTGTTCGGCCCGGCGGCTCACGGCGTGCGCGAGCCGGGTCTTGCCGAGACCGCCGGGACCGACGACGGTGACCGCGCGGGAGGCGGGCAGCAGCCGCTCCACCGCCGCGATGTCCTCGTCCCGTCCGAGCAGCGGATTCGGTTCATGCGGCACGCCATGCCTGACCACAGGCGCGTCACCGCGCAGCAGTTCCTGCTGTACGGCCGCGAGCCCGGCGCCAGGATCCGTGCCGAGAGTCTCGCGCAGCTCACGGCGGTACGCCTCGTACCGCGTCAGCGCTGCAGACGGGCCCGCCGTCGCCGCCTCGCCGCGCAGCAGCTCGGCGAGCACCTCCTCGTCGCGCGGATGCTCAGCGGCGGCCACCGCCAGCGGCCCGGCCGCCTCCGTGTGCCGCCCGAGCCGGGCGAGCGCGAGCGCCCGCGCGCGTACGAGTGCAGCGCGGACGGGGGCGCGCTCAGCTGCCAACGCGGCTACGGGGTCGCCGGTGACGCCGGTCTCGTCAGACGTGCCCTCCCACAGCGCGAGTCCAGCCTCGGCCGCGGCCAGCGACCCCGCGTGGTCCCCGGCCCGGGCCCGGTCCGCGCTCGCGGCAGCGTGCAGCAGCAGAGCGGAGCTGTCGACCTGATCCTCGGCGAGGTTGAGCCGGTATCCGGTCGGCGTGCTCGCGAGGACATCGGCCCCCAGCTGCGCCCGTGCCCGGGACACCAGGACCTGCACCGCCTTTCCCGGCCGCTCCGGCAACTCCTCCGGCCACAGCCCGGCCACCAGCCGCTCGACGCTGCACCCCGTGCGCAAGTCGCCCGCGAGCAGCGCGAGAAGACCGCGGAGCCGGGGCGCGGTGACCTCCTGCCCGCGATAGGCGACACGCGGGAGCAGGGTCAGGTCGGTGGTCATCCGTGCAGATTAGCCAAGTGCTGGTCCCGGTGGTCGGCGGAATCATCGTCGCTGCCAGCAGCGCGGCATGGGCTCTGGCGTGGGACGCTTTTACGTTCGTCGCCGGCGAAGGCACGCGGAGATCATCTCCCTGTCCCAGGCTGGGCTGCTTGTGTCAGGGTGCAGTCATGACTACGACGCCGGATGGACGCCCCATCCCGCCCCCGCATGCCGATGAGCGCGCGATGCTGGAAGCCTGGCTCGACTTTCACCGTGCCACTCTCGCCCTCAAGTGCTCGGACCTCGAAGACGATCAATTGCGTCTGGCGTCGGCGGCGCCCTCGTCGATGACGCTGCTGGGTCTCGTCCAGCATGTGGCGGAGGTTGAACGCAACTGGTTCCAGCGTGTGTTCGCAGGCCAGGATGTGCCCCCGGTCTTCGGGGAGGGCAATGCCGACGGTTTTGCCCTTCAGCCCGACCGAGGGCTCGACGAGGTGCTGGCGGTCTGGCAGGCGGAAATCACTCGAGGCCGTCAGCTCACCGCCGACGCATCACTGGAGGATTCTGGGCACCTGTCTGAACAGGAAGCCGGCCAGGCAGGCAGTGAAGGGGTTTCACTGCGCTGGATCATGGTCCACATGATCGAGGAATACGCGCGTCACAATGGGCATGCCGATGTGCTTCGAGAGAGCATTGACGGGGTCACAGGGGCGTGAGACGTGTCGACGCGGATGGGCGCCTGCGCGAACAGCCCGTCTCCCGGGCACCATTCCCGTCTCCCGGCGCCCGCTCGTGTGCTGGGCCAGGTCGAGACCGCGCGACGGTACGCCGCAAGTCGTGACCGCGGTTGCTGCTCCAGTACCCGCAGGGTCTCGGTGGCCGATGCGACGTCGCCGGCCTGGTTGCGGATCCGGTCCGCAGACCGCCGCCGTACGGCGGCGATGCGGGGCACCCGGCCGACGTATCCCATGGGCCGAGTGCGGCCGACAAGGGTTCAGTTCGCGAGGGTTTGCTCGACCTGGCCACGGTCCCAAGCGAATCCGTCCGGGTCGGTGAAGGGCCCGGCGTCGCTGCCGATCGCGAGCCGATGCGAGCCGGCGCCCTCCGGCGGTACGCCGGCGACCTTGGCCAGGCCGCGCTGCCCGTACAGGGACAGCTTGACGGGGCTCGACGAGGCGTCGAACTCCACGTACTTGCTGCCGAAGCTCTTCGCCACCGTGAGACCACGGTCGACATAGAACCGCTTGCTCGCGGCCATGTCCGAGACGCCCAGCAGCAGAACGATCTCGTCGATCTGTCGGCTGTCCGGGCCGGAGTCCTTCTTCGAGGAGGTGGCGATCTGCCAGATGGTTCCGTCCGGGGCCTGTACGACGCCGCCGTAGCCCCACAACGACTTCTTGGCGGGCTTCAGCGTGGTAGCACCGGCGTCGAGGGCGGAGCCGAAGAGACCATTGACGATCGACGGCTGGGACACCACGAGCGAGACCGTGAACCCGCGGAAGCCGGAGGTCGGTGCCGCTGAGGCCCGCAGGCGCACCTGTTTGCCCAGGCCGAAGGCGTCCGAGTAGAACTGCTCGGCGGCCGCCGGGTCGGCCACTTCAAGGGTGATGCAGTCGATGGAAGTCATGCCCTTCACGCTAGGCGACCTGCGGCGGCCGGCGCTTCTTGAATCCTGACCGGTGTTGTCGGCCGGTCCTCCGGTCCCGCGCTCAATCCTCCGTCGAGGCCAGGGGCGCCTGCCGGGCAAGGAACTCCTCGAACGCCGCCTTCTGCTTCGGATCCATGAAGCCTTGGCGGACCTCGCGGGCCTTCTCCTGGAGCCAGTGCGCCTCGTCGGGGTCCAGCAGTTCGGCGACCACCACGCCTTGGCGAACCACCGCCGTACGTCCTCCCGCGCGACGACGACAGAGGGTGAACGCGCCGAATTCCGCTGGGTGGGCCAGCCCCTGCTCCTCCGCCACGGCCCGGTTCTCCCCAGCGTCACTCGTCGGGTAGGCGGCGGGGGCCCAGTGCTCCCAGAGCGCCAGCGTTGCCGCGGGCACCAGCACCCTGCGTTCCGCCTCTGCGCGCCCCTCCCACATGAACGTGACAGTGACGGGCTCGCCGACCGCCTCGGCCGGCCCGAGCACCCTCTCCACCTCGTCGTTGATCGGGTAACCCACCACTACATCGATCTGAATGCCCATGGTTCCGGAGGCTACTGGCCGCCTCCGACATGCCGGCCCCGGAACCCACGTACGCCTTGGACGCTCGTTCGCACAGCGAGGCGAAGCCGGCGGACCTGCGCCGCGACGACTCCGCCCCGCCGCTGCCGGGATCAGCTCTTGGTGAACTTGTAGGTCATGCTGTCGGTCAGGACGCACGAGCCGGGGGATACGACGATCACGCGCAGAGTTCCGGTACGCCGGTCGTAGTCGATGCCCTCCGCCTCGAAGGTGCCCGTGCAACCGCTGCGCAGCGGGAGTTGACGCAGCGCCGTGACGTGGCCGGTCACGTTGGAGGTGCCGTTCGGCTCGGCCGACAGGTCGATCTGGAGCAGCGGCTTGGTGATGCCGAAGAGCGTGCCCGCCGGGTCGTCGGAGGAGCACAGCAGCTGCGTCGCGGTGACGAAGTCGCAGCCCTGTACGTCGCGTACGGCATGGTCGAGGGTGATGGTGGACGCCTGCGGAAGGTTCACGGAGGGGGAGGTGCTCGGGTTCACGCCGGGCGTCGGGAACACCAGGAATCTGTTCATGGTGCCGTACTCGCCGTTCACCATCCATGAGCCGCTCGGTGAGATGGTGACCCAGGAGTTGTTCAGTGCCTCTCCGGAGTTCAGCGTGTGGACGTACTCCGACCACGCGCCGCCCGGCGCCTGCACGCGGAACATCTTGGCGGTGCCGCCGTCGGCCTGGTACGGCTCGATGTAGTAGCCGTTGTAGGAGGCGTCCGGGTCGCCGACGTGGTTCCAGCCCCGGGAGTAGACGTCTATGGGGATCGTGCCGACGCCCGTGTAGCGGTTCGGGTTTCCGGCCGGTACCTCGACCGAGGTCAGGCCCTGGCTCTCGCTCAGCGGGTCCGCTCGGTCCGAGCCCACCTCGGTCCAGGTGTCGGCGGCAACGGCGGACGCGGTGGCGGAGACGCACAGGACGGCGGCCGTGGCGAGGGTGACGAGACCGGCCAATGCTGTGTGACAACGTTGTCTGGCGAGCATGCGCATGAGTGCTACTCCTAGGTGGGGGGCGCTTGTTCGGCGCACAGTCTGGCCTGCCACGAGGACCAAGTACAGCCGGATGTATGGACGCAGGCCGTCAACTCGCCATCCAGAACACGACAGTTGCCAGTACCGGTCGCCGTCCGGCAGGCGAAGACACCGCCTGCCCCTGTGTCCGGGGCGCCGCACCGAGTTCCGTACGCGCACGGGTGGAGTGGCTCCGTGGCATCCGGCCACGGAGCCACCGAAAAAACCCGTTGGCGGGTCACGGCGGCCGCTGCTACCTTTCCGGAGGCCGTGCGAGAGAACGAGGAGGTGGTACCCGTGAACGCAGTATCGACATGGGTGCTCCCCTCCGGGGTCACGGTCGGGCGATAGGTCGTCCGGGAGCGCCGCTCTGAGCCCTCCCGAAAGGCACGACCGTGCACTTCACTTCCGAACAACGCCTCGACGACGGCGTCCTCGAGCGCGAATTCACCCTCGGCGAGATCCCCGGCATCCTGTGGACGCCCGGATCCGCATCCGCACCGGCGCCGCTGATCCTTCTCGGCCACCCCGGCGGACTGCACAAGATGTACCCCCGACTGGCGGCCCGGGCCCGGCAAACCGCGGCGGAGGGCTTCGCCGCGGCCACCATCGAGCTCCCCGGAAGCGGTGACCGGCCCCGTTCCGCCGCCGCCGAGCAGGCCCGCGCCGACCTGCGCCGGGCATTGGAGGCCGGCGAGCCGGTCGACGACGAGATCGTGGACCGGCTCGTCCTCCCACTGGTCGAAAAGGCGGTTCCGGAGTGGCGGACCACCCTGGACGCCCTCCTTTCGCTGCCCGAGATCGGCGGCCCGGTCGGGTACTCGGGGGGAGTGATCGCCATCGGGACCCGGCTGGCGGTGGTCGAGCCGCGTATCTCGGCCGCCGTTCTGTTCGCCGGGAGTTTCGTCCCTCGCGCCCTGTTCGAGGAGGCCCGGCAGGTCACCATTCCGCTGCACGTCCTGCTGCAGTGGGACGACGAAGGAAACGACCGGCAGGCGGCCCTGGACCTGTTCGACGCCTTCGGCTCCAAGGAGAAGACGCTGCACGCGAATATGGGCGGGCACACCGGCGTCCCGCAGTTCGCGGGGGACGCCGCGGCCCAGTTCTTCACCCGGCATCTGAGCTAGCCGCCGACCACCCCCGCCGTCAGGCCGGCAGCAGACGGTAGGCGCTGTCGGCCAGGATGCCGCTCATCGAGGACGGGCCCCGGCCCTCCTCGATGACGGCGTCCGGCAGATGCAACCGCCGTCTGTGCCCGCCTGGCCCGGCAGTTCCGACCGCGTCCTGCCTACTGCTTGCGCAACAGCGCGCAGACGAGGTTCTCCTCCACGGTCCGCAGCCGCTCGAGCAGTTCCGGCTTGTTGGTCTTGTTGATCTGGGTGGTGAGGGAGACGGTCAGCGACCGTTTGCCGTCCGGGGTGGCTGCGATCAGCTGCGTGTAACCGGGGAAGTTGCCCGTGTGGCCGTACACCACGCCGCAGCGGGTGGTGTACCGGAAGATGGCCAGCCCGGCCTTGTTCTTGCCGGGACCGGCGGGTTCGGATGCGCCGTTCACCCAGGCTAGTTGCTGTTGGCGTGTCCGGTCGGAGATCAGCTTTCCGCCGGCGTAGCCGCGGATGAAGGCCGTCATGTCCTTCGGCGTCGAGATGATCCCGCCCGATGCCCATACGCCCGACGCACTCAGTACCTCGCTGATGTCCTCGGGCGGGTTCGGCGGGGTGACGTCGTAGCCGTGCATGTACGGCTCGGGCATCCGGTATCCCTGCGGCAGGCTGGTGCTGCGCAGATCCAACGGGCGGTACACGAGCTGGGCGAGCAGGTCTTCGTAGCGGCTGCCTGTCACGGCTTCCGCCATCAGTGCCACGGCGATGTTGTCGGAGTTGGAGTAGGCGTACCGGGACCCCGGACGGAACAGCAACGGCTCGTCGGCCACGAAGTCCAGCAGTCGGCGGGAGTCGAAGTGGCGGCGCGGGTTCTCGGTCACCAGGGCCAGGAACTCCGGGTCCGCGGAGAAGTCCGGCAGCCCGCTGGTGTGGTTCAGGAGCTGCCGCAGCGTGACCCGATGCCATGCACGCGGCAGCTGGGGAAGCACCTTGCCGATGGTGTCGTTCAGACGCAGCTTCCCGCGGTCGACGAGCTGGAGGGAGACCGCGCCGCTGTACGCCTTGGCCGTACTGGCGATGCGCATGTGGTCGGTGATCTCGATCGGACGGCCGGTGCCGGTCTCGGCGACACCGGCCCGGTAGACCTCGGTGCGGGACCCGCGTTTGAGCACGGCGATCGCTCCGGGCGGTCCGCCGGGCGCGGTGGTCAGTTCCTGCAGCTGCCGCCGCAGTGCGCGGTTGTCGTCGGCGGGGACATCGGCGGCTTGGGCCGGGGCATGCACCAGCCCGCCCATGCAGGCAGCGGCCAGCAGAGCGACAAGGGGCAGGCGGACCTGCGGAGAGCTGGGAACTCGCACGGAAGGACTCCTGAACGTGAGCGCGGTGGGAGGCTCAGCTTCACCCGTCGGTCAGGAACCCGCGCGCGGCTCTGCTCCAACCAGCCGAGAGCGGTACGCGGGCGACGCCGAGGCCCGCGCGGAGCTTCGCGTCCCCGAAGCCGCACCCGCGACTTCACTGCCCCTGCCGCCCCGACCACCCACGTAAGCCGCGGACTCGGTGCCCCGGCACCGTCCCTGTGCAGTAGCGGCGCCGAGAACGGCGCCTGACGTGCATCTGGGCTCCTCGGCATGGCCGGCACCAAACTGGTTCGGCCGCCACCGACAGCATCCGCAGCATGCAGCCGTCCACCGTCAGTGCCGGGATCTGCGACCCAGGCCGCTGGTCAAGTCTGATGGCTGCAGATGGCACCCGGCCGCAGCCGTTCGGAACAGGGCCGGAACCGTTGTCAGTGCCGGATGACACCATCCCGCCATGAGTGATGAGTCTTTCGACTGGCACGAGTTCCTGGGACGGTGGCAGGAGGAGTGGGTTCCGCGTGCGGACGAGGACGGCGCGCAAGCCCTCGTCCGCCCGGGCAGGCCGGGGGCGGACGAGGCCGCGATCGCCGCGGCCGAGGAGCGGCTGAGCCGTCGGCTGCCGCCCTCGTACCGGGAATTCCTGGCCGTGAGCGACGGGTGGCACGTGGACCAGACGGCCGGCGTCTACCAACTCGGCGGCGCCGCGGAAATCGGCTGGTTCCAGGATCCGTTCGACATGACCCCGCTGTACGAGGAGAACCTGGGCGACAACCCGCGCGAGGAGGACATCCTGCTGGCCGGGATGTGGCAACGGGCGTTACAGCTGGAGACGGACTCCGACATGTCGAACGCGCTGCTCGATCCGGGCGACAGTGACCAGGACGGCGAGTGGGCGCTCTACCTCTACAAGGGCTGGGGCGGCGAACTGCCTGAGCGTTACCCGTCGTTTCGCGCGTACATGGAGGCCATGTACCGCAGCTTCCACTCCGACCGGGTGGAGCGGCCCGACTTCGTCAATGCGACGACGCGCGCCCAGGATGCCCAGGTGGAGGACGCCCGCCTGCTGGCCCTGCGCGGACGGTACGGCGAGGCCTTGCCCCTGCTCGAGGAAGCGCTGTCCTTCGGACGGCCACGGAGCGCCGTCCTCCTCAACCAGCTCCGGCATCTGCTGGCTCCCGGCAGCTCCCGGGATTACGGCAACCTGGTGGCCGACCCGGACTACCTGCCCGAGCTTCTGCCGGTGCACGCCATCGCGCCGGCACGCGGCGAATGGCGGCTGGGCGGGGATGACCACTGGATCGGGATGATGACCGCGCGCGGGGCCGCCCGGGAGACCCTCGAAGCCGTACTGAACACGATGCGGGACGGCACCTACCACTACACGCCTCCCGGTCCGTGGGGCCGGGCCGTCGCCGAGGCCCGGGAATCTGCCCGCTGGGGGGAGACCGACGCCGCGTGGCGGGTGCTGCGGGACGCTCTCCCGCTGTGGGAGGCTCCGGGGCCCTTGCTGATCGCCCCGATCGGCCTGCTCGCCGATCCGGTCCTGGGTCCGTTGATCACCCCGGAGCGCGGGCGGGAAATCCTCGCGACACCACGGGCAGGGGAGCGGGGTCCCGTTCCCGAGCCGGCGCCCGACCTCGACCCGCCGGGACTCGCCTGGTTGGCGGAGCCTGCGGCGAGCCGACGGCCGTTCGAGGGATACCGCTGTGTCTGGGTGGAGGGGACCGATCCCGACCGACTGCCCGCCCTGATCGGGGAGGAAGGCGCCGGCCTGAGCTCGCCCACGGATCAGCGCAGAGCGTTCTTGAGGACACCCCGGCCTCGCGAGCGGGAGGGCGTGGAACTCTGGGAGGACCGGGCCCTGGTCGCCGTCGGGCGTACCACCGAAGGGTGGGTCTTCGCCTTCGACGGCTACCCCCACTACCTGAACAAGCTGTTCCTGTCTCCCGCTCCGGCCGCCTCCTCGTCCGGCCGCGCGGTCGTGGTGTGGCGCGAGCCGAGGCGTTCGCCTCCGGGTGACCACCCGGCCGCATTCCACCTGTCGGTGGCCGAACAGAACGAGGAGCTCTACGCGTTCACCGTGCGGGGTACGGAGATCCAGCGCTCCGGCGCGATACCCGAGGCGCTGGACCCCGCACGGCTGTTCCACCCACAGGACACCGAACTGGACAACGAGCTGCGTGTGCTGGAGGCCCTGCACACCGAGCTCGGGCTCTCGCTCCCGCGCTTCGCGCTGACCCAAGGCGGGCTCCGCACCTTCACCACCCGGTCCTGGACCCGGGAGCCACGCGAGGGCGAGGGATTCGCCTACATCACCTTCGTGCGGCACCGGCCCTGAACGGGTGCGGGCCCGCACCTCATTGGAAGGCGGGCCCGATCATAGAGCCGGTTTCGCCGCCACACGACAGGGCGAGAGGCGAGATCCACTGTCCGGGGGCCCGCCTCCCTATGCTGCGGCCCTCGAAGGGCAGGACCGATTGTCTTCGATTGGCTCGTCGAGATCTTCAGGTGTCGGGCCCCGAGCGCCTGCGCGGACGTCTCTTCCGTGGGCCTGTCCGCTGCGGAGGCGCGACGCCGGTGAGATGGCGACCAAGTTGCCTTACCTCGGACGGAGCCTCCGTCCGTCATCTCAGCCGAACCGCAGGATGCGCGGGGCGAAGGTGCCCTCGGGACCGTCGGCGCGGCCGACCGACCACACGGCCGTCGTGCCCGGCACCGGCGCCAGCCGCAGCACCGAGGAATCGCCCTCCCCGGACACCGCCGGTTCGCTGTACTCGGCGAACGACTGCCCGTTCCAGGAAAGGAAATCCGGCCCGGGGACAAGCGGCGGAGTGCTGCCCGGCGGGCCCCACCTCTGCGAGCGGGCCACCGAGACCCAGGCCAGCTCGCCGGACGTGGTGGGCACCAGTGAGCTGACCGAGCCGAAGTCGGTGGGCACGTTCACCCGCCCCCACTCCTGCCCGTCCCAGCGGACCAGCAGCGGCGGAATCGGCCGGCCCGGTGGGCCGCCGACGAACCCGGCCGTGCCGCCCGCCCACACCTCCGTCGGCGAGATGGCCAGCACACTGCTCACGGCCGACCGCGGAAACCCGTCCACGACTGTCTGTTGCCATGCCTGCCCGTTCCAGTGCGACACGGCCGCACCGGAGTCGGTGGCGCCCGCGGCCCAGACGTCGTTCGCCGCCAGGATGTGCAGGCCGTACACGGCACCCGGCGGCACCGGCACGTCCCGCCAGCCGGCCTCGTCCCAGCGCAGCAGTACCTGCGTGCCGGCGCGCGAACCGATCAGCCAGGTCTCACCGCCGCCGGCGACGACTTTCGTCAGCACGACACCGCTCGGCGGTCGGCTCTCGCGCCAGCTGATGCCGTCGTAGCGGAGCAGGTGGGCGCCGCCCGCGGAGTCGCGGCCGACCGACCAGACCGCGGTCGGTGACGTCGCGGCGATGGACAGCAGCTCTCCCTGCCAGCCGATGCCGGGCAGACTCTGGCGCTGCCACGCGGTTCCGTCCCAGCGCAGCACCAGCGGGAAGCCCGGCGCCTCGCGACCGACGGCGTCGGCACCCACCGCCCACGCCCGGTCCGGCCCGAACGCCACGGCCTCATTCAGCCCGACCTGTGGGCGTACCTGTGCCGGGACCGGAACGTGCAGCCAGGACCGGGTTTCGGCCGCGGCCGAGCCCATGATCGTCATGATGGTCATGGCGACAACGAGGACCGCGATGAGAAGTCGGCGTGTCATGGTCGGCCTCCCAGCCGTTCGCTCATCAGGTTGGGTTTCGAGCCGTAGATCTCGGCGGTCCCGAAGGACAGCAGTGAGGACCCGGCCTTCGCCAGCGCACGCGGTTTGACGTCGATCGCATTCGTGCGCTCCGGGCCGTAGGCAAAGGTGGTGCGGGAGCCGTCCACCCGCGCGTACTTCGACTGGAACGCGCGGTCACTGCGTACCGGCAGCCACAGCGCGCCGTCCGGGCCGCGCACCATGGCCTCGGTGGAGGTGTCGCCCAGCGGTGGGTAGGTGGTGCGCCAGGCGGGACCCTTGCGGGTCATGAGGTAGGTGCGGGCCACTCCGTCGGTGTACTGGCTGCCGCCGATCGTGACCCGGCCGGACGGTTCGAGCACGACCGTATGCACATTGCCGTTCGGCGGCAGCGGCACCTGCGCGTCCTGCCACTTCCTGCCGTTCCAGCGCAGGATGGCCGTCCCGTACGAGACCTCCCACTGCGCGAAGGCCGCAGAGCGTATGGCGCTCAACTACCCGTGAACAGACGGCATTCGGCCGATCGCGGCTTCTTCCGGAGACTCGGGTGGTGGGGGATACCTGGCTCCGCTGTTGAACTGACGGGCTCAGCTGTTGAACTGACGTGCTCAGCTGTTGAACTGACGGGCTCAAAGGTTGAAGAACAAGCTCAGAGTTTCGTGTAGGTGAAGCCGAGTTTGTCGATCTCGTTGCCGGAGCGTCCGTGGAAGCCGGCGATCTGCCAGCCGGAGGGGGCGGTGCGGGTCACGCAGTCGGAGGTGGTGGATCCGCCGGCCAGGGTGTTGCCCAGGTTGGTGGTGAACTTGGCGTAGAAGATCCGGGTGTGGCCGTCGTTCGTGCCCTGGCACAGCTGGGCGGACGTGACGTACTCCGTGCTGCCCAGGGACAGGGACGACGCCGTGCCGCCGGTTCCGCCGTGGGCGAGGACCGTCCCGTTGCCGAGTGTCAGGCCGACGGCGTCGATGCGGGAGCCACTGCGCAGTGAGAGGCCGGTAGGGCGTGCGCCTGCCGGTATGGCATCGATGTCGGTGTAGTGGTCGCCGTGGGGTCCGCCGAACTGATCGCTGAGCTGGAAGTCCGGATTGCGCGACCAGGTGAAGCCGACCGTGATCGGGTCGTGGTCGGAGAGCATGAGTCCGTCATCTGTGAGGAATTTGGCGTGCTCGTTGTTGTACGACGTCGCGTTGAGCGTCACCAGCTTGCTGCTGCGGTAGAGGACCTTGTCCACGACCTCACAGGTGTTGGGCACGGTGGTCCCTGTCTCGTCGCACACCAGCGCCTCGCTGCCCTTGGCGGGCGGAGTACCGCCGCGGATGAGCTCGACCCAGGCGTCGGTAAGCCCGTTGGCAGCACCGAACTCGGCGATCGTGTCGCCGGAACGGGTGTAGCGGGTGTTGGTGTCACCCATGACGACGACCGCGTTGCCCGCGGAGTGGGACTGAATGAACGAGGTCAGCTGGCTGAGGTTGTCCGCGCGGGACGCCTCGTCGCCGTCGTTGGTACCGGCGTTGGTGTGCAGGTTGTAGAAGTCGACAAAGACGCCTTCCGCCAGCCGTTCGCGCATGAAGGCGAAGCCCTTGGGCGTCAGGCAGTCGCCCGAGTCGTACTGGCAGGAGTTCCAGTGCACACGCTCGAAGTCGTCGGTGTCGTAGGGGAGTTTGGACAGGGTGTTGAGTCCGCTGCCGACGGCGGCACCACCACTGGTGGGGGTGCGGTAGGCGTGCGCGATGTCGCCGGCGTAGAGGTGGGCGTGGTAGTTGAAGTCCTCCTCGACGTTGACGATGTCGTAGGGCGCGATGCGCCGGCCAATGGCCCTCGTGCTGGACTCGCGGGGTGTGGACGCGCTGGAGAGGATCTCCGGCAGGCCCGCCACGTTGTAGGTCAGGGTGCTGAAGGACCCGGAGGCCGCATCCGCGGCGGCAGCCGGGAACGCGCTCACGACGAACCCGCCGCAGGTGATGGCCACGGCTGCGAGGCACGCGAGGGCACGGCGCATAGACGGAACTCCTGTGAAGTGGGGTAGGGCAGCGAGAACTTACCGCCGGTAACCCACTTCTGACCCTGGCCTGAGCCAGGGAGATCGAAACTTGACCGCGTGGTCCAGGCCAGGGGTTGGGTGCCGCGCCCATGGGACCATGATCTCGATACGGAAGATTCCTCGGCGGCGTGCCGATCGGTGGGCCCCCGTTCGACGCTTGGATAAAGACGCAATCCGCAAAGCGGAATCTGGACAGGCTTCGGCTCTGTGATCAACAAGTGCTGTCCATTCATTGAGCAGCGGTTCGGGTTGCCGACTGCTGACCTTCAAAGCGTGGTGTCGTAGAGGCCGACCTCTCGTGCATGAGGTGTGCGCAAGGGGCGGGCTGACTGACCGACGAACGGCGTGCTTTCCGCGAGCAGTTGCGGTTGGAGGCGGCCGAGCGGTTCCGGCAGGGCGACGAGAACACGGTCATCGCTCACGACCTGCGGGTCAGCGTCCGGTCGGTACGCGTTGGCGCAAGGCTTGGTCGCAGGACGGCCCGTCCGACGCGGCCTCCGCCAACTCCAGTACCGCCACGACGTCCTCGACGGCTGCATCACCGGCACCGGCCTCCGACGCCAGTCACCACGACGACATCACGCATTCAAGGTCAGGTAGGAATGGTGACGGGCGGTCAGCGGCAGGTCGTTCAGTGTGGAGTCCTGGTGTCAGTCACCTCCTGACGGCATCGGGTCCTCCCCGAAGCCGAGTATGGCGGTGGACTCAGCGCCAGTCGTCGATCACGTAGGCGTCTGGGTGGCTGTAGCCAGGTTCGTTGGGCTTGTGCATGGTCACGCCTTGTAGCCAGGTACGGAAACCGCGGTCGACCATCCGCCGGTAGGCATCCTGGCGGGCCAGGCTCATTCCGGCGTCCAGTTGCCCCAGTCCCTTCTCGGTGGCCAGGTGCTCGCACGCATTCAGCAGTCGTTCGAACCGGTCCGCGGCGTCCGGGCCAGGGCGTACGGCGCCGAATTTGACGAAGCACACGTCCTCACCGGCCTCCGACCCCGCTCCGCAGTGGCAGACAGCCAGACCGTCGAGGTCGGAGTCGGCGCCCTCGAGGAGGATGGTGTCACCGAGCCCCTGCGCCTGTGTGGCCATGATCTCGCGCTCCAAGCTCAGGCCCTCGTACACGCCCCCCGTCAGTGCGCGACTGAGGCCCAGTGCGTCGGGCCGCTCAGCGGCGGTCAGCTCGCCGTACAGCATTCGGCCGGGGACTGCGGCACTGACGGCGACCTGTTTCTTCATGATGGCTGTAAGGAATCGGGGCCAGAAACCGTACCGGCGGTAGAGCTCGAGGTGCTTGGGACTGTGCGAGAAGGTGAACAGGCCGAGGTGGCGGTTCTCCCAGGTGTCGAAGCAGGCCATGACCGGTTCCATGAGGCGCCTGCCGATGCCCTGGTCCCACAGATCCGGACGTACGGTCAGCGGGCCGAAGAACCCGACGCTGCCCCAGTTGCCGGCGAAGTTCGATCCGACGACCTCGCCCCCGACGGTGGCTGCGAAGGCCGCGTGTGGATCTGCCGCCCAGCGGGTGCGGACATAGTCGGCGGTCCCGAAGAACGTCTCCGGCTCAGGGGCCCCGAGGAAGGTCCCGAAGGCGACCCTGAAGATCTCGTCGGCCCGCTCCAGGTCCGGCTCAACCAACGGGCGGACCGACACCGAGGCGGCGACACGCGTTCGCTTCGCTGCGGGCATGATCGCTCTCCTTTCCGCCCCCAGTTCCATCGCACCACGGGCGTGCGCCGCAGGCGAGGCGACAGGTCCGGCGGTACCTCAAGGATCGAGCGGCAGCGTTCCCCGACGACCGGGGCAACGGGACGGTCCTCGCCCACGGCGGAACCGGCGGCACGGCGTCGTCCCTGTGCCACGGCTGGGGAGCAAGCTCCGGACTCAGCGCGCCCCGGTCGCTGATGGCACCCTCGGCATTGTGATCACCCTTCTGCATCAGTGGAGTTGGGACGTATGATCACCAGCAAGGCGGGGTCGTAGCACAGAGGTAGTGCGCCGCGACATCATCTCGGAGGACGTCGGTTCGAATCCGACCGCCCCGCCCCTCTCACTGGGTGACGCCCCGCGAACCCAAAACCGCGGTTGGTGAGCGGTGCCGCAAGCTGCGCTTCGACACCACCGTGATCGAAGCCGACATCGACCACCCCACGGACGCCGACCTGCTGGAACACGGGGTGCGCACGCTGGGCCGGCTGGTGCGCCGGATCAAGGCGGCGCCGTCCGTCGCACCCGGTTCTGGGACCTCACCCGGTCAGCAGGCCGCCGCCTGAAGCAGATCTCCCGCACACTGCGGAGACGCGCCGGCCAGGCGCTGGGCGAAATCGACCGGCTCACCGGCGAGGTCGCTGCCATCGCCGCGGTGACGCTGCGGGACGTGGCCGCGGTGGAGCGCAACGCGCGGCGCGCACTGCGCGCCGCCCTCGGGACGGCCGGCACACCTGGTCGGTGAGCTGGGCGGGCCGGTGGCGGGAACCCGGCGCCTGCTGGAACAGACCGCGTGTTCTGGGAGACCGTCGCATGACCCGCGCCCCCGACCACCGGCTCGCCCTGGATACCCGCGACGGCCCCGTCCGCCTACCGTCGCCCACCTCCCGCCCCGGGTCTTGCTCAACCTATCGACATTCGATAGGTTCCAATCGTAAGTCGATAAAAGGATGGGTCATGGGAAAGCTGACAGTGCGTGCGCTGCGCGCCGTGCTCGCGGTGGTGCTCGTCGGCACCGTGTTGGTGCAGGCATTGATGGTGTGGGCGCTGGTCAGTGGGAGCGACCCGGAGGACGGGTCCGTACCACTGACCCCGTTGCGCGGGGTCACGATCCTGGGGATGGTGTCGGTCCAGGTCGCCCTGGTCTGCGTATGGCGGCTGGTGACGATGGTGCGACGCGGCACCGTGTTCTCCGACGCTGCCTTCCGGTACGTGGACGGCGTGATCGGCGCGATCGTGGCGGTTGCGCTCGTGTGGTTCGCGGTCACGGCCATCAACGCGCCGGGCCAGCGGGAGGACCCGGGCGTCACCGTCATCATGGGCGGGATCGGTTTGGCCATCCTGGGGGTCGCTCTCATCGTGCTCGTGCTGCGGATGCTGCTCGCTCAGGCTGTCGCACGCGACGTCGAAGCGGCGCAGATGCAGGCCGAGTTGGACGAGGTGATCTGATGCCGATCACCGTCGACATCGACGTGATGCTGGCCCGGCGGAAGATGTCCGTGGGCGAGCTCGCGGAACGCGTAGGGATCACGCCCGCCAACCTGGCAGTTCTCAAGAACGGCCGCGCCAAGGCGGTGCGCTTCGCGACGCTCGCCGCGCTCTGTGAGGTGCTCAAGTGCCAGCCGGGCGACCTGCTGCGCTGGGAGGCCGAGGACGCCGCGGGCGGGTGAACGCCTGTCCTACCAGCGCGGAAGAGTGAGGGCCGCTGCTGGGCGGGAAGCCAGCGCTTCACCGCAGCCGCTTGACACCCGCATGACGGTCTGTCAGTTCGACCAGTTCTGGGAACGTGACAGGCGCGGGCTTCCGAGATCATGGAGTTCTCGACGCCCGTGATCCGAGTGGAAGCTGTGCCTGCCGACGCATCCGGACGAAAGACCCTGGGCGGCACGGTCACCATCCGAGCGATGAAGCCGTCCGTCGCAGCGCAAGCGCCACCGCCGCTTCTGCCAACTATTCGACCACCATTGAAAGCATTGCTCCGCGTCGGCTCGGAACCGGAAACTGACGACCTCGCACGACACGCCTGAGGTGGGCGTGAGGATCAGGCGGGCACTACGCGACGGGTTTTCACGTCAGATGAACGTGGGGAGAAGCTTGTGACCGAGTGGATATTGGCATTCGACGCCGACTGTCGATTCTGCGAAGAAGTGGTGGACCGGGTTCGAGGGTCCGTCGACGGCAAGTTGACCACTGCGGGCCTCACGGAACACCGTATTCGCCGTCTGCGCGTGCGCGCCCTGGGGGAAGGGGCCGAGTGGGCCCCGACCCTGTTGGCGGTCAACGGGGACCAGGTGCGGGCCTGGACCGGAACCGCGCTGTCCCTGCGCCTGGCGCGGCTGTTGGGGCCGTCGGACTCGCTGCGGGTGGTGCGTGCGCTGCGCGACGTCGATGTGCTGCGGTCCCCGAGCCGTCGAGGAATCCTCAAGGCCGTGCCGGGACTGGCCCTGGGAACGTTTCTGGTCACCGGCGGCCTGGCAGCCTCACCCGCGCAGGCCGTGGCCCGCACCAAGGGCAGCAAGGCGTCGCGCTGGGTGGCGGCCAACCGAGACCGGCTGCCCTCCGGCTACGCCGAGTTCGTCTCCCAACCCGCGGACTATCGGCGCGCCATTTACGGCGCGCTGTCCGCTTCGGCTCGCAGTGATCTGTGGTTGGCGCACTTCGCGAACTACCGCAAGACACACCCCAGTCTGTCGGCCGAGCAGTCCGCTGCCCTGGACGGCGCGACGCGGCTGGCACCGCAGATCATCACGGGGCGCCAACCGGAAGCAGCCGCCGAGGGGCTGCAGACGGCAGCTGTGGCGGCGTTCGGCGAGAGCGAGGCGCGGGCGATTCTCATGACGCTGGGCCCTGCCGACACGCAAAGCGCGGCGCCACGGAGCGATCAGGGCACCCAGGTCATGGACTGCAACTCCCAGTGCGCGGGGAGCGGAAGCTGCGACATGGTGTGCTACGCCTCACCGTGGTGGTGCAACTGGACCGACTACGGCTGCGGTCCCCTGTGGCTGGGACCGTGCAGCGGGGTTTGCGCCCCCTGAAGCCACGCCTGCTCGCAGTTCGCGCCTTCCTGTGGGCTGCCACCCCGACGCTCGCGGCCGCCTGGAGGTTCTTGAACCACGCCGGATCGTCGTCGGCACCCCCTTTGGAGGCGACGACGACGAAGTCCTCGCCTGCGGTGCCGTAGATCAGGCACATGCGGCGCGGAATCCCGGTCCTGCGTCCGGTCGTGGCGAGCACGAGCATGCAGACGCCGTTCGATTCGTGTCCCTCGGTGCCACCCGAGGCCAGATAGGTACGGGTCTGCTCAGCGACCCAGTCCCCTTGCGAGTCGGTGGCGTGGTCAAGGTCATCGGCGACAGCCATGACGGTCGGTCCTTTCTGGAAACGGGAATCGGGTACGTAACGGGCTGACTGGCGATCAAATGCAGTTGCCTCCTCGACCAGCCCAATGGTTGTCGCGCCGGGGCCGCGGAGGAAGCAGTACCGGTAGATGTCCCCGTACTGCCCCATCTCGCCCACGAGTTGGGCGCCGTGGGCGAGGTGCCGGTCGAGGACGTTGTCGAGGCATCGACGACGAGGGTGAGGCGGGCGATGTCCGGCGTGATCCACCCGGTAGATCATCGTTCCTCCCCTGTCACGCGGTCCGTCGTGGCCTCTCGTGCCCCTGGGACGGAGCTGGCGCAGTGTTCTCGACACAACAACGTCTGCGACGGCAGTCACAGCCCCTGCCGGGTGCGACGCGACCCAGGGAGCGGACCATCGGTAGGTGCTCGTCGATCAGGCCGGCCGTCATCAGCAGCCGGGTCCCGCAGAGCGTTGCAGGACTCAGCTCAAGGGTTGGGGCCCGATCTTCCTCAGCCCCGGTCGATCAATCCACTTTGTGGTGGCTGGCCCTGTCCCGGCCGTGCGGGTACCCGTTGGATGGACGTGCTTCCGCCGACGGGTGGGACGCGCAGGATCCGCTGCAGCTGCCTGAAAGGCCCTGATGCCCATGCCGCGCACACGCTCGTTCGTGCAGGTCGACGTGTTTTCCCCGACCCCCTATTCCGGCAACCCGGTCGCGGTCGTCCTGGACGGGACGGACCTGACCGATGAGGAGATGCAGCGCCTGGCGCGTTGGACGAACCTGTCCGAGACCACGTTCGTGCTGCCCCCCACCGTCCCGGAGGCGGACTACCGGCTGCGGATCTTCACTCCGCAGGGAGAGTTGCCGTTTGCCGGGCACCCCACCCTCGGTTCCGCGCGCGCCTGGCTGGACGGTGGCGGCACACCGCAGCGTGCCGACCGCATCGTGCAGGAGTGTGCCGCCGGCCTGGTCAGCGTGCGCCGTGGCGAGGGCACTCTGTCCTTTGCCGCTCCGCCTCGTGTGCGTGAGGGCGCGCTGGACGACGACGATCTGGATCGGATCGTGGCCGCATTCGGCATCACGCGTGACCGAGTCGTTGCCCACCAGTGGGTCGACAACGGTCCCGGCTGGGCGGTGGTCCAACTGTCCACAGCCGAGGAGGTCCTGGCCCTCGAACCCGATCTCTCCCTCATCCCGGACGCGATGGTCGGGGCGATCGGGGCCCACCCTCACGGGCACCGGCACCACTTCGAGTTGCGCACCTTCGCCCCCGGCGTCGGTGTGCCCGAGGACCCCGCGTGCGGCAGCATGAACGCCGCCGTCGGCCAGTGGCTCACCTCCACCGGCGCCGCACCCTCCTCCTACCGGGTCTCCCAGGGCACGAGGCTGGACCGGGCCGCAAGCATCGAGATCACCGCCGACACGGACGGCACCGTCTGGGTCAGCGGCGCCGCCACCGTCTGCATCCGCGGCACCATCACGCTCTGACCGCCCCGGCGCCCGCGCTCCCGCAGTGGTTGCCTGAGCGCGGGCAGCTGCGCGGCGCCGCACGCGCCGGACCACCGGGGTCGGGACGGGCCCGTCATGTGGTGTCGGCGGAGAGCGTCTTCATGGTGACGTAGCTGGTCACCGTGGCCACGCCGGGCAGGGTGGCCAACTGGTTGGCGTGGAAGTCCTCGTAGGCGGGCAGGTCGGTCACCTCGACCTGGAGCAGATAGTCGAAGTTGCCGGTGATGTGGTGGCAGGCGACCACCTCGGCCAGCCGGGTGACCCCATGCTCGAACGCGACCACGTCCGGGCGGGTGTGCCGGATCAGCCGGACACCCGCGAACACCCGCAGGCTGCGGCCGACCGCGGCGGGATCGATCAGCGCCCGGTAACCGCGGATGACCCCGGCCTCCTCCAGCTGACGCACGCGCCGCAGGCATGGCGACGGCGACAGCCCGACCCGGGCGGCGAGCTCGCTGTTGCTGATGCGACCGTGCTGCTCGAGCACGGCCAGAATCGACCGGTCCACCTCGTCCATAGTGGCAGATTATTGCTCAGTAGGGTTGTCTACCACAATCGTACGCCTGGTCTGGGCGCAATTTGTTGCCAAAGTTGCCGAGATCCGGTCACGCCGGAGCGTCGGTCGGCCACGCTTGAGGGAGTCACGCCGACGGTCCACGGAAGGGCAGCCATGCCGGGCAACAGCACCATCACCGTTCACGCCGATCGCGACGCCCGTCCCAGCCGTGCCGTGGCGCCGCCCATCTACCAGACGGCGGCGTTCTCGGCAGAGGACGCGGAGACGTTCGCGCAGGTCGCCGTCGACCCGCGGGGCAAGGACTTCTACACGCGCTTCGGCAACCCGAACCACGCACAGGTCGCCGCCGTCGTCGCCGAGCTGGAGCGCACCGAGGCGGCCATGGTCACCGCTTCCGGGATGGCCGCGCTCACCACGGCCGTGCTGGCCCTGGTGTCAGCCGGTGACCACGTCATCGGGCAGAAGTCCACGTACGGGGGCACAGCGTCGGTGCTGCTGAACCTGCTGCCGCGCCTCGGCGTGTCGACCACCCTGGTCGACCAGACGGACCCGGAGTCGTTCGCGAAGGCGCTGACCCCGCAGACCCGCCTGATCCTCGTCGAGTCTCCCAGCAATCCGCTGCTGCAGATCACCAATCTGCGCACCGTCGCGGACCTGGCCCGCGCGCACAACGTGCTGACCATGGCGGACAACACCTTCGCCACGCCACTGAACCAGCGACCGGCGGACTTCGGCATCGATCTGGTCTGGCACAGCGCGACCAAGTACCTCAACGGCCATTCCGATGTCTCCGCCGGAGTGCTGGCCGGGCCGGCGGAGATCCTGGACCGCATCTGGGACGTCGGCCTGCTCACCGGTGCGACACTCGGCCCGATCGACGCGTGGCTGCTGCTGCGCGGCATGCGCACCCTGCCGCTGCGGGTGCCGCGGCACAACGCCAACGGCCTGGCAGTCGCGGAGGCGCTGAACGAGCATCCGGCGGTGGTGAAGGTGCACTACCCGGGTCTGGCGACTCACCCTCAACACAAGCTGGCCGTCGACCAGATGAGTGGTTTCGGCGGGGTGCTCGGCATCGAGTTCGCCGGTGGTTTCGAGATGGCCGACGCCTTCCTCGGCCGGCTGCGCTACCCCCGCCGGTCAGCCAGCCTCGGCGGTGTGGAATCGCTCGCCGTCCATCCGGCGTCCATGTGGCGCGGGATGCTCAGCGAGGAACAGATAGCGGAATCCGTTCCGCTGGGCCTGATCCGGCTGGCCGCGGGCACGGAGGACACGGCCGACCTGGTCGCCGACGCGCTCGCCGCGGCCGACGCGGTGCACGCCGAATCCGCGACCACCTGAGCGACCGTTCTTGCGCCGGCCTGTTCGTCGACCCGCTCACCTCGGTCACCACAAGCGGTCCGTACGTGGCGGTCGCGAGCATCTCGACACCCCGGGCGCCTGCCACCTCACGTGCGGGGGTCGTACTGGTTGGCCTGTCGCCGGAGATGAACGCCACCCTCTACGGCGCCTCCCTGCACCGGCGGCTCTGCGGTGGCGCCCTCCCTCGTCGGCCACCTGCAGCAGAAAGGCCCTGAGTGCCCGCGGCTGAACTGCGCGGCCACGAGCAGAGTTGCGGCGGCCGCCACCACATGATCTTGAGCATTCCGAAAGCGTCTGTGAAGGAGTTCGTCCGATGAAGATCCTGCTCACTGGCGGCACCGTGGTCAGCATGGACCCGGTTGTCGGCGATCTCGACCGCGGTGACGTGCTGATCGAGGACGGTGTGATCGTCGAGGTGGCCGAGCGCATTGACGCCCCGGACACCGAAGTGATCGATGCGACCGACCGGATCGTCATGCCCGGCTTCGTCGACAACCACCGCCACACCTGGCAGACCGCGTTCCGAGGCGTCGGCGCGGACTGGACTTTCCCCGAGTGGGCGGTGGCCATGCACGGCACGGTCAAGCCCCATTACCGGCCCGAGGACGTCTATGCGGGCACCCTGCTCGGCCGCCTGGAGGCCCTGCACTCCGGCGTGACCACGATGCTGGACTGGTACCACGTCGCGCGGGGCCACGAGCACGAGGACGCCGCTGTCGCCGCGCTGCGGGACGCGCCGGGAAGGTCGATCTTCTGCCTGGGCGCCGGATGGGGCACCCCCGACCCCGTCGACGCCGGGATCCGCCGCGTCCGCTCCGCCCTGGCCGGGGATGGCCTGGTCACCATGGCGCTGGGGCTGCGCGGACCCGAGGACACCAGCATGGACACCGTCGCCCGGGAGCTGAAGCTGGCGGCCGAACTCGGCCTGCGCACCAGCCTGCACATCGTCTCCGACGGGACGCAGCGCCCAGTCGCCGATCTGCGCGAGCACGGTCTGCTGCGGGACACCACCACGTTCGTACACGGCAACGGAATCAGCGACGAAGAGCTGCGGATGCTCGCCGACGCGGGCAGTTCGCTGTCGATCAGCCCGGACGTCGAGCTGAAGATGGGGTTCGGATCGCCGATGACCGGCCGGGCGCTGGCCGCCGGCCTGCGCCCGACGCTGTCCATCGACGACGTCCCGTCGGCCGGCGGCGACATGTTCTCCACGATGCGTACCGCCTTCGCCGTACAGCGCGGCCTGGACGGCGGCCTGCGCTCCCGGGACCTGCTGGAGTTCGCCACCGTCGATGCCGCGCATTCGTGTGGGCTGGCCGACCGAACGGGCAGCATCACGCCCGGCAAGGACGCCGACATCATCCTTCTGCGCGCCGGCGACCTGACCGTGTTCCCGGTCACCGACCCCGTCGCCACCATCGTCAGCGCCGGCCATCCCGGCCTGGTGGACACCGTCCTCGTCGCCGGCCGGGTGGTCAAGCGCGACGGCGTGCTGGTCGACGTGGACCTGGCGGCACTGAGGGCCCGCCTGGTCGAATCACGCAACCGGATCGCGGCGGCCGCCGGCGTTCCTCTCGACGGCACATGGCGCCCACGGCCGGAGTAGAAGTACTTGGCTCTGCACGTCAGAAAGGTGGGTCGAGAGGTTCGACCCGAGCGTCGGCCGGGTGGCGGACCGGTCGCAGTCGCCGTGCTGTTCACCGTCGACGCGGACGCCGACTTCTTCGGGCCTGGCGATCTCAACGGACCGGCCTTGGCGCGGTGCCATACGACAGCGCGCTGTGCGTCGGATTGCTCACCGCGTTCCGCTCCCAGCCCTTCCAACTCGCCGAGCGAGCCCGCACGTTCGGCCTCACCTCTAGGAGACACATGCTGGTCGGTGACATCGGCATCCACCCTCTCACCGACGGGGTCTTCCGGGCCTCGCCCGGCTACTTCGGCGACCATGTCCGCCCCGACGGCCATGAGGACCTCTTCACCCGCCACGGCATGGCCTGGCTGCCCATCGGCTGCTTCCTGGTGCGGACCAGGGACCGCACGATCCTCGTCGACGCAGGAATGGGACCCGACATCGACGATGCCGGCCCCCGCCGTTTCCTCATCGGCGGCCAACTGCCGCTGGGCCTGCGCGCCATCGGCGTCGGCCTCTCCCAGATCACCGACGTCGTGTGCACCCACCTGCACTCCGACCACTGCGGCTGGCTCTTCGACCTCGATGCCGCCCCGATGTTCCCCAACGCCACGATCTGGTTCGGCGCGGGGGACTGGCACCACTTCGTGGAAGGGCCGCCGGAGGGGATGCAAGACCACATCCGGCATGGCCTCCGCGGTGTCGCCGAACGCGGAGAGGGGCTACGGCTCGTCGACCGGGACACCACGATGGCCCCGGGCGTCACACTGACCATGACACCGGGACACACTCCCGGACACCTGTGCGTCATCACCTCCTCCGGGCAACAGCGCGCGATGCTGCTCGGCGACGCGATCGTCTGCCCGGTCCAGCTCGACGAGCCCACCTGGCATTCCATGGGTGACGTCGACCCCGAACTCGCGCAACGGGTCCGCGATCGGCTGTTCCGCGAACTGGAGGACGGCAGGACCCTCGGCGCCGGTGCGCACTTCCCGGAACTCCAATTCGGACGGGTCCTCGCTGGGCAAGGGCGACGGTGGCTCGGCTGAGCGGCATCCCCTCGACCACGGCATGCACCTGCTGGCCGGGTCCGTAAGCAACGGGTGGACGAGGCAAGGAGTTGCAACGTGACCGAGTCCGCGCCGACCGGGCCCATGGCCCGCGCCCGAACCGCTCCTACCTGCGGGGACGCAAGATTCAGTGCACCATCCCGGGGAAGGCCGACCAGGTCCGTACACGCATGGTGCCCTTCAGGGGGCTGAACCCGCGCCAGTTCGGCAAGTTGGTGACCGCTGTGCGGCGTGAAGGTGCAGACGCTTACATACATCGAGTTGCGGCCCGAGCATGTACGGTCGACTGCCAACCTGTTTGGCTGCAGATCTTTTTGAGGGTGTCTGGCACGAGCGTGACCTGCGGCGTCGCATCAGTGACGTTCCCAATGACCTTTCGTTGGCGACGTTAGGCGGCGGCGATCAGCGTTTCGGCGGCGGCCCGTGTGGCGGCGATCAGCGTGCTGCGCCGACTGCTGCTGCTGACCACGACACCGGCGCCGTGGTACAGCATGTCCAGCTGGACGGCGAGCAGTTCGGGATCCCGCACGTCTGCCCGGGTAGCCAGTTCTGTGAACAGCTCATGGACCGCGGCACGGTAGGCGTCGGTGGCCCGCTGGACCTGCACGCCCGCCGCGGGCTCGGCGCTGGCCCGTGCGAACGCGCAGCCACGATACGCACGGCGCCGCAGCCAGCGAGCCTGCGTGTCGAACACCGCGAGGATGCCATCACGAGGATCCGAGAGCCGCCCGGCGGCGGTGCGCAGTTCGGCCAAATTCCGCTCGTGCCGGGCGCCCAGGTACGCGGCGACCAGCTCTTCCTTGCTGCCGAACAGGCGGTACAGCGATGCCTTGGCCACCCCGGCGTGCTCGATCACGCGGTCGATGCCGACGGTGTGCACACCCTCGCTGTAGAAAAGCTCGTCGGCGGAGGCAAGCAGGCGTTCGCGGGGGGAGCGCGCCGCCGCTTTGCTGGTGATGTGAGTGGTCACGAGTTCGTCCCTTCGTTGTCGCCGGTCAGGCGGAGGACGCCGGCCGCCGTCGCGGCGAGCAGCGCGAGGACGACGGTGTAGCCGAGCGTCGTCGCCGTAAGGTTTCCGGTGCTCTGCAGCACGATGCCCGCCACGATGGCCGGTCCGCCGAACCCGAGGTAGGAAGCGGCGTAGAGCAGCGACAACGTGCCCGCGCGCTCGGACTCGTCGACGGCGGGCAGCACCAGGTCCATAGCACCGCGGAAGCCGAAGCCGAATCCGGCGCCCGCCACCACGGCACCCGCCAGCAGGAGCCACATCTGGCCCACCAGCAGCGAATACGCGGTGATCATGACCGCTATCAGCAGGCCCGCGATGCCGTACGTCAGCGATCTACGCCCGGCCAGCCCGGCGGTGGAGAACGCGACCACCGGGGCCACCGCCCCGACGATCGCGATGGGCAGGGCGCCGAGTATGGGGGATGACGACCCGGTGAGCAGGGCGGCGAGGTGCGGGCCGAACGCCCCGAACAGGCCCGATACGGCCCATACGGAGAACAGCACGGGCACGGCGGCGCCCAGCAGCCCCAGGACTCGCCGCGGTGCGCGCCCCACCTGGTCGCGCGTCCGTTGCAGTCATGCGAGGGAGGGGCGGCGACACGGCCCTGATCATCGTTGATTGGAACCTCGAGGCGACGTTGCCGGACGGCACCCGGATCTCGCCGACCGGAACGACGACGGCCGTCGCCCGCCGGTCGGCCGACGGGTCGTGGCGGTTCATCGTCCTCAACTGTCAAGGGACAGCCGGCTCTCCCGGGTGGCGGACAACAGAGCCCACCGCAGGTGGACGGTAGAAGTCCCGCAGGCCGGTTATGCCGCGTTAACCTCCTCGCGCTCGACGAGCGCCCTCCTCCTGACCGCCGCGTCCTCATCGCCCTCACCGTCCTACGAGGAACCAGCCCCGTCTGCGGGGCCGGAGTGCGAGTGACGGTCCGAGGTTGTCGATAATGCGGAACTGACGTGGGCTCAGCCCGCAGAACGGGGCTAGCCAGGACGGCTCCGACGCCCTGATCACATCTACCACCTGAAGATCATGTGGTCCACTACTGTCGCCGGCAGGGGCAGGGACGGCCCCGATGTCACGGCTGCGATCCCGCTCGCTCTGCCGTTCCTCAGCCCAGTGACAGGTCGCCCTGATCGTCCTTGATCTTCACCTTGACCCAGGCATGGCCGCTGCTGTTGCCGTCGCCGATGCCGTCGACGTTGCACTCGAACTCCCGGCCCGCCTCGACGGGGATAGACGCGGGGCAGCTGACATCGTCGATGGTCGGGGGCTGGGCGAAGTCGGCGGATTTGACGTTGTTGAGCACCGCCCGCGCCAGCGCGTCCTGATCCAGCACGCGCTGCGGCTGCACGGCGGGACTCCCAGCCAGCAGCATGATGATGAAAGTGAGCGCACAACAGGCGGTCACGGCCAGGGAGAGCGCGATGACGGTACGGGCGACGCTGCGTTGATCAGTCACGCGGACAGTCCTATCCGGCTGTCCGCGCTCATACAACCCCCTGTGGTGACGTGAAGTACACGACGAATCCCATCGAATCAATTTTCGCGACGGTACGGCGGGGGACCAAGGTCATTAAGAGTGCTGGCAGTGCGGTCGCCGCGCTTGCCATGGTCTTCAAGATCGTCGAGTCCGCCTGGACGTGCCGGCGGGCCGTGAACGCGCCCCAACTGGTCGCCTTGTGCGGGCCGGAGCGTGCTTCGAACGCGGTCGGCTCGTCGAACACTCCGAGGCTCACCCAGCCTGAACCGCCTCAACTGATCGACTGCTCTTGATTTACTCCTCGCCAGAGCGATGAGTTTGCGTGCTGCCTGAAGTCTTCCGCTTTGACATCCCATCCGTGCGGACGCGGGGATCGGAGCATCTCTACGCGATGGAGGAGTGATAGAGGAGCGATGGAGGCCAGAATGAGCAATCCGATTCGGTTGTACATGTCGATGTCGCTCGACGGCTACGTCGCCGGTCCGGACGACCGACCGGGACAGGAGCTCGGGCGTTCCGGTGGACGTCTTTTCAACTGGCTTGATGACCGGGAATCAGACGGTCCCAGCGGACAGGTTTATCGCGAGGCGTTGGCGACTGGTGCGGTGATCTCCGGCCGTCGGACTTTCGAACTCGCCGGGCGTTGGCAGGGCGACCATCACGACGGTGTGCCGATCTTCGTCCTCACCCACCATGTGGACGACGGTGACGTGCCACCCGGCCACGCGCGATTTGTCACTGACGTCGAGGACTGCGCCCGTCAGGCTCGTGCGGCCGCCGGGGACCGGCCGGTCATGGTCCATGGGGCGGGCGCGGCCCAATCACTCCTCCGAGCAGGGCACATCGACGAGATGGAGATCCACTTGGTTCAGGTCCTCCTCGGGGACGGCCGACGGCTGTTCGACCACCTCGGTGGTGATCACATCGAACTCGACCTCGTCCGACGGCTCGAGGACCGAGACGTCACACACCTCCGCTACCGGGTACGTCGACCCGAGGAAACCGTATGAAGACACTCTTCGTCAGCTACCGCGTCTCCGACCTGGACCGCTCGCTCGCCTTCTACACCGCCTTGGGCTACGTCGAGCTGGGCAGGGTCGACGGCGGCGACGGGAGTCACCTCGTGATCCTCAAGTTCCCTGGTGAACCGGCTGCTTCGCTTGAACTGGTCCACCGTCCCCTCGGCGGACGCGTCGACGTGGGCAGCGGTTTCGACCACCTCGCGATCCAGGTGGACACACTGGCCGTCACCCTGGAGCGGCTGACCGACGCCGGCCTGGAGCCGGGACCTGTCCAGTACCCGGGCGGCCCCCGCGGCCCGAAGACGTCGTGGCTCACCGACCCGGATGGCTACCGGATCGAGTTGGTGGAGTGGCCGCCTGGACACCCCGACGGCCTCACCGCCGCGGACTTCTCTTGAGCGGTCCCGTGAGCGGAGTCAAGAAGCTTCGCTTCGTAACGGTCGCGGCGCAGCGTGAGGCGTCATCCCCATCCCATCCCATCCCATCCCATCCCCAGGATTTGACGCTCATATGCGGTAAGCCAGCAACCACCATCGCGAAGGGGATGACCGGCGCCGGCGCCTGCCGCCGCGTCGGGGGTCGACGGCGGAATCGGCTGGCTCCGGCCAGGTGGCACAGCAAGCAGCAGCGGCGACCTAGGATGTCAACCACCCACTCTGGGCTGCCTGTAGTGCAGGGGAGCCGGGGTGAGTTGTGAGATGGGGGACTGGGCGGGACCCAGGACTGCGACGGGGGATGATCTGCTCATGCGCGTCCGACGAGAGGTCCGTTGGGTCTTGTGGGGACTGTGGCTTGCGTGTCTGGTGTTCTCCATTTGGTTCTTCGCGACGGTGATCACGCTCTTCCTGCAAGCCGAGTCCTGGTGACGCAGCGGCGCGCTGAACTCCGCACGGAAGTCCAGAACCTGCCGGCAGTTCCCGCACATGTCGACAGATGAGGCAGTCCGCTGCCGGGGGCCAGGGGTGCCGGATGGGCCGACTTGTGGAGGGGACTGTGAGCAACGGGGCGACAACCACTGCACCACTGACGGTTCCGTCATCGAGATCAAGATCGACCGGATCAATGAGTGGGACACCAAGCACTGTGTCCGCCCCGGCATCACTCAACTCGGTACCACGTCGCAGATCCGCAACGCTTGGTACACCGGCAAGCTCTGCTGAGTGCTTGGTCTCACTCCTGACCTGGCGAACTCCTGCCACATCGGGTATGTCCGGGCGTTCACCATGTCGAGGCTCCCAGGTTGCGACCCCGTGTGACTGTTCGGTGGTGAGTCGGAGACAGTTGATGAGGCTGGTGGCGATGGTGATGAAGGCGAGGATTCACCGCCGCAGGCACTCGTCGCTATCACCCGCATCTGCCATGCCCCGGGATACACTGCTCCGCTCCACCCTGACTGGAGGTCATCTGAGTGTTTCCCGCACGGGTACTTGCCGGCGCTCCGTTGGCTCTGGTGATTCTCGCCGTGTCCGGCTGCTCTTCCCACTGGGGCTGCACCGACACGACTGCGGAGCGGAGTGAGGCCGGTGTCAGGGTGCAGGTCGAGGACACGTCCCGGCGGCCTCTCGGCGTCACCGCCGAGGTCGTTGACTGGCGCCTTGAGCCCCACCCGCAGGTGCCCTCCGAAGGTGACCAGGTCCACTTCCACTACCGCTTCGACGGCGCCGACGAGGCATCCGGCCCCGCAGTGGACGCCTGCGCGGTCGATAAGGAACGCGTGGCGATGGGGTGCCAGACGGTCTATTCGTCCCAGGCGTTCGGGCCGGACGGTGACCTCACGGGCGACGCCTGGCTCGCCGTCGAGCACCCTGAGCAGGCTGCCGGAGTGCTATTGATCCCCAATGACCAGTCCTCCGACGGACGAACCTGCGAGCAGGACATCAAGGACGGTGGCGGCCCGCATCCTCCGGAACCAGCCAGCATGGGGGACCAACTGTAAGCCGGCATACAGTTGGTGAGCCTGCGGTGGCATATGAGGGTCGCGGCCGACCGTACGCAGATAGATCGCCGCGGCGACGGTGCGGGGGGTTGATGTTCCCAGTGACCTGTAGCCAGCCGAGATCGTGTTCGCCGACGCGTTCCGCCAGGCGGGCATCGTGGAGGCAGGGCGCGCAGGGTCGTTGAGGATCATTGAAAATCCCCACCCCTGCTTCGTCATGGGGCGATCCGCTCAGCTTCGTTCCCCACGCCGGTGCCGCCTCCCTTCCGTACGCCAAGGTTCGGAGCCATCCGATGGCGGGCTGCCTTCAAGATTTGGCCGATCTGTCGATGCACGTGCGAACTTGCTCGGGTGCTGAAGGGATGAACATGCCCCAGGGATGGCGTGTCGCAGCCGGGGGCGAAGCGGGTGCGGGCAATGCTTCGGCCAAACGGCCGTTGGCCAGTGAAACTTCCACGAGGGTGCGGCGGATGCTTGTTCTCGGACGCTCACAGGTAGAAGCCCTACTCGACTTGGACGCGCTGATCGACGCCTTGAGCTTGGCCATGGCCGACCTCAGCGCGAACCGCGCCTCAGCGCCTGACCGCGTCGCCGCGCTGGTGCCCGAACGTGACGGGTTCCTGGCGGCCATGCCCGGCTACGTGCCGTCGTCCAGTGCCCTCATGAGCAAGTTGGTTTCCCTCTTCCCGCGCAACGCGGGGACGCGCCTGCCAACCCACCAGGCGGTCATCGTCATGTTTGATCCGGCGACCGGCGAGCCAACCGCGCTGCTGGACGGTACGGCCATCACCGCGGCGCGGACCGGTGCCTGCTCTGCGCTGTCGGCGCGACTACTGGCGCGCGAGGACGCGACGGTGCTGGCGGTCCTGGGCACGGGGGTACAGGCTCGGTCTCACGCCCGTGCAATGTGCCGGGTGCGTCCGATCCGGCAGATTCGGGTCGCCGGCCGGGATCTGGCCAAGGCGGCCGCGCTGGCCGATGACCTGTCGTCCGTGGTGGATGCCGAGGTTCGGGTCGCGTCCACTTACGCCGAGGCGCTCGACGGGGCGGACATCGCCGCCGCGACGACCCATTCCCCCGAGCCCGTGATCCGTCGTCCTTGGCTGGCACCCGGGGTGCACATCACGTCCGTGGGTTACAACCCGGCTGGACGCGAGGTAGACGACGCCACGGTCGCGGAGGCGCTGGTGTGCGTGGAATCACGGCAGGCCGCGCTGGCCCCATTTCCCTCAGGTAGCAACGACTTGCTGGTGCCGATCCGCGACGGCGTCATCACGGCGGATCACGTGCACGCCGAGCTGGGCGAACTCATCCTCGGCAGCAAACCAGGGCGCACCTCGCCGAACCAGATCACCCTGTACAAGGGAGTCGGCGTGGCTGTACAGGACGCCGCGGCCGCGGGCCTGGTCGTCACCATGGCCTACGAGCAGTCGGTCGGTGAGCGGATCACGCTGCGGTGACAGCGGTGTCCGGCCCAACGAGCGCGGCTGCGGTGCATTGTTGAGCTAGTGCCGCATCAGGCAACATTTTCATGATGTTCGTCGCCACGGTCCGCTGTGCGCTGTTCGACCAGCGTCTGGTGCGCGCCGGCTATCCCCCTTCGTGCCTCGCGCTCGCGAAATGCGCCGCGCTCTTTCTGGTTGCGGCCGTGATTGCCGCCTATACCACCGCGTGGATGCGCCTGTTCTGGCGTCCCGAGCAGCCCTTGGTGCTTGCCGCGGGAATGTTCACAGGCGCTCTGGTCTACGGCGGCATCGGCATCGTGCTGGCGGCTGTGGTGCGCAGCGAGCTGGCCGGCATGTTCCTCGCCATCATGATCAGCTCCATCGATCTGGTGCTGCAGAACCCGCTGGTCAACCCGGGGGCGGACAGTGCGGTGGTGCGCTTCCTGCCGGCCTACGGGGCGGTGCAGACGTCGGTGGCCGCGAGTGGCTTGCAGGTGGCTCCGGCCAACTGCCTGTTGCTGGGCGCGGGTTGGGCGGTCGGCGTGGCGGCACTGGGCATGGCCGCCTTCGCCGCCCGCACTCGCACCCACCACCCGCGCACGGTCCAGGCAACGCCGACAGGCGCTGAGCAGGCAGCACCGGTGCCGTGCCCGATCTGGCCGACCTGCGCGAGCACGTGGCCGCACACCTTCCGGGCCTGCCCTGCCTGACGCATGTCTTGAGCGTTGACGGACCGGCGGCACGGTGGGTGCCGGCCGTCCCGGACCTGGCCCGCCACGTCTGTGCCCAGAAGGTGGGCAGCGAGCCAGCAGCTCTTGAGGGAGCAGTACGGCTCCTGCTGCGAGAGCCATGGCCCCGAGGGGGCCCCGGCCCGCACAATCCGGCGACCGTGGTGCGCGAGGCCGACGCGGTGGCCCGGTTCGCGCCGACCGAACATGAGCTCGCCGTCACCACGGCCGCCCGGCTCAAGGGACTTGGGCCTCGCCACCGCAGACGTCCGTCTCGCTTGACCTCTTGCGCGTCACTCCGGCAGCCAGTGCAGCTCGTGCGCCAGGGTTTTGGCGACGGCACGGATGCGGCGGTGCAGTGGCGACTGCTCGCGTGGGAGGACCAGATGGAGCGTCAGGCTGGGCGCGCCCCGCAGCGGTCGCCAGGTGAGACCGGCCGGTGATGCCGTGACGGCGGCTTCTCCGGCCGGGGCGAGGGTGACCCCGTCGCGCAGGTCGCGCTGAGACATGTCGAAAGAGACTGCGGGCGTGTGGAATCGGGGGTGTGGTCGGGTGTCTCGGAACAGTGCGGACAGCTGGTCGTGGATCACGGGGTTGGCCGCACGGTCCGGGAGTCGCAGCGGATACGCGGCCGCGTCGGCGATCTCGATCTCCGGGTGTTCGGCCAGCGGATGGTGCTGCGCCAGCTGGACCCCGGTGCGCACACGCCGCAGCAGGAACCGGCGCACGCCACGGCCCGGCTGTTCACCGCGGGTGATCCCCGCATCGATGCGGCCGTCGGCGACGGCGGGGGAGATCTCCGGTGTCGCCATCGGGACCGCGCGGACCTCGAGTCCGGGACTGCTGCGAATCAGCCTGTCCACCAGGGCCGGTGCCGTCTCGGCCCCGGCACTGAGGCTGTATCCGATGCGCAGCGTGCCCAGTTCACCGGCCGCCGCGCTTCGGGCGGTGTCCCATGCCCGGTCCAGCGCCGCCAGCGCGGGCGGCGCGGACTCCGCCAAGGCCGCACCGGCCGTGGTCAGTACGACGCTACGCGTGTTGCGGACCAGCAGGGCCGTACCGAGTTCCGTTTCCAATCGGCGAACCCGGGTGCTGAGTGCGGGCTGTGCGATTCCGATTCGGGCGGCCGCGCGGGTGAAGTTCAACTCCTGTGCCAGCACCAGGAAGTACCGCAGGCTGACCGTATCCGGTGCCATGTGCCCTCCGTGGCGATTGATAACGATCCGTTCTGAGTCTATCCCGTACCGGTCTTTCCCTCGACCCCACGTCGAGCCCTAACCTGCGCATATGGCGATTCAACTGACCGCGGTCCTGGTCATCGCACTCAGGCAGCCCGCCGACCCTGATCTGGACGGAGTTCGTCATGCATAAGTTGGTGGTCCTGTATTCCGAGCCCGCCGATCCTGACCACTTCCGCGACTACTACGTGACCAACCACCTTCCACTGGTCATGAATTGGCCCGGCCTGCTTGCGTGGCGTTACAGCTTCGAGGTGGCGGCGACCAAGGGAGAAGCGCCGTTCGCGGTCTTCGAAGGCGACTTCGCCGACGCCGCCGCCATGGCCGCGGCGCGGGCGTCGCCGCAAGGCCGGCGAGTGGCCGCCGATGTTGCCAACTACGCCACCGGCGGTGCGGTCATCATCCACTATCCGGTGCAGGACGGCACCGGCTGAGGCAGGCCGGTACGTTCCGGGACGCCTTCGGTCGGCCGTTGCGGCCAGGTCCGGCTATCGGCGGACGCCGTTCGCGGTTGCCGGTTCGTTGAGCGTCAGAGGTGGGCCGATGTCCTGGCCGGATGTCACGGTGGTTGATGCGTGCGTGCGGCGCGACGGCCGGGGTGGCAGTCCCACGGCCGTCACTGACGACGACCGGGCGGCGACGGATGCGGACCGGCGTGCGGTCGCTGCTGCGGCCGGCACCTCGCACGCGGCGTTCCTCGGCCCGGGGCGTACGCCGGGCGGTGGCTGGCCGGTCCGGTTCTTCACCGCTTCCGTCGAACTGTCCGGCTGTGGCCATGGCACCGTGGCCGCGCAGGCCGTCCGGTTGGCCCGTACCGCGCTGGGCGAGCTGAATGATCGCCAACACACCGGCGGGCGTACGTTCGGCACCGTTGCGATCCGCCGCCCGGCCGGTATCGAGGTGTGGTTCGACCAGGGCTTCGTTGCGCTGCGTCACCCGGCACCGGACGAGCGGGCCGCGATCGTTGCCGCGCTGGGGCTCACTGCGGACGACCCGCATCCGAGTGACGCGCCACGGATCGCCGCGCCCGGCGCACCCCGCATGCTGGTGCCGGTCCACGACCGGTCGGCGCTGCTCCGGGTTCACCCACACCCCGGCAGGCTGGCAGTGGCGTGTCAGCGGTACGGGCTCCTCGGCTGTTTCGTGTACGTACCGCCGGTGGGCGACCGACCGGGTGCGGCGCGGATGTTCGCGCCGGCGATCGGTGTCGACGAGGACGTCGCCAACGCCAACAGCACCGGCTGCCTGGCCGCCCACCTGCTCGACACGACAGGGGCGCAGACGGTAGCGATCGAGGTGGAGCAGGGTGACAGCCTCGGTCGACCGGCCAGCGTGCTCGCTTCGGCCCGACGCGGGCCGGCGGGTATCACGACCCGGGTCGGCGGGTTAGCGGTGGTCCGGGACGGACACTGAGGCGACGACTACATGTTGCGGGGCAGAAGGTTGCTGACGCTGCCGTGAGGTTTCAGGTCGTCGGGTCCCAGAGTCCTTCGGCCTTGCCGCGGGCTAGGTGGTCGGCGTAGACGCCGACCTTCCAGGTGATGACGGACCGGCACTCCTCCAGTGCCTGGATCTGTGCGTCGACGCGCCGCCGGTGGGCTTCGAGAAGCTGCAGGCGTTCCGCCTCGTTTCCCGGACCGTGCCGCACCAGCTCGGCGAACTGCTTGAGGTCGGCCAGAGGCATTCCGGATTCCCGTAGCTTGACGCAGATCAGCAGCCAGTCGACGTCGAGTGCGCTGTACCGTCGCCGGCCTCCGGAGGTTCGCTGGACCGGTCCGACGAGCAGTCCCTCGCGCTCGTAGAAGCGCAGCGCGTGGACGCTGAGTCCGGTCTGCTCGGCCACGTCGCCGATGCTCAGTGGTGTTGCAGGAGTCTCGGTGCTAGCCATGCGTCGCAGTCTAGGACTTGATCTAGACCTCGCTCTAGATCGTAGCTTCGAGGCATGACCAGCATTGATCAGCAGCCGCTCGGCTCGCCCTTCTTCCCCACCAGCACTGCCCAGGACGTCACCGCGGGCCTCGATCTGTCCGGCACGAACGCCGTGGTGACCGGGGGCTACTCCGGGCTCGGCCTGGAAACCACTCGTACCCTCGCGGCCGCCGGTGCCCGCGTCATCGTTCCGGCGCGCCGGCCTGACATCGCGCGGGCCGCACTCGCGCATGTGAAGGGCTGCGAGGTCGTCCCCATGGACCTGACCGACCTCGCCAGCGTACGGGCCGCCGCCGCACACATCCGCGACTCCCTGGCCAGGCTCGACCTGCTCATGGCCGTCGCCGGAGTCATGGCCACTCCCGAACGGCGCGTGGGACCCGGCTGGGAGGGCCAGCTCACCGCCAACCACTTCGGGCACTTCGCCCTCGCCTGCGAGCTCTACCCGCTCCTGGCCGCCGCCGACGGTGCACGCGTCGTGGTCAACAGCTCCGCCGGCCACACCCTGACCGACATCCGCTGGCACGACCCGCACTTCCGCACCGGCTACGACAAGTGGCTGGCCTACGGCCAGGCCAAGACCGCCAACGCCCTCTTCGCCGTACACCTCGACACGCTCGGGCGCGGCGACGGCGTCCGGGCCTTCTCACTTCATCCAGGCAAGATCATCACCGGGCTGCAGCGGGAAATGGCACTCCAAGAACAGGTCGACCGCGGGTGGGTGGACGAGCACGGCAACGTGATCGCCACCGACTTCAAGACCCCCTCCCAGGGCGCCGCCACCGGCCTGTGGGCCGCCACCTCCCCTCTCCTCGCCGACTGCGGCGGCCTCTACCTGGAGGACTGTGACATCGCCGGCAGCTCCGCCCCCGATGCGTCCATGGACGACGGCGGCGTCCGCGCCTACGCCGTCGACCCCGATGCAGCCGCACGGCTGTGGGACCTGTCCATCGCCGCGACCGGCACCGCCCCGATCACCCGATGACGTCGCCGCACCGCAACGCACCAACGCACCAACGCACCAACGCGCCACTGACCATCGAACGCCGGCGTCGCCTCGTCGAACGCTGCAGCGCCCGCCCGATCGCGCACGTCGCCGCCGAGATGGGCATCTCTCGGGCGTGCGCCTCGAAGTGGGTCAACCGGTGGCGCCGTCATGGTGACCTCGGTCTGCTCGACCGTCCGTCGACCCCACACCACATCTCGCTTGCGACCCCGGCATGGGGCATCGAGAAGATCGAATCCTGGCGACGCCAGAAGAAGTGGTCCGCGCAGCGGATCACCCACGAGCTGGCCGAGCTTGGCTTCACGGTCAACCGCCGCACCGTCACACGGCATCTGACCGGCTGGGACTCGGACGCCGCCGGTTCCTCGATCCGTGCGGAGCCAGCAGCCGGATGCCAGTCAAGATCACTGCCCGCTGGGCCGGCCACATGGTGCACCTGGACGTGAAGAAGTGCGGACGGATTCCCCACGGTGGCGGCTGGCGTATCCACGGTCGCGACTCCAAACAGGCCAAGGCAGCAGGCCGCGCAAAGTCAGCGGGCGCGAAGCGTGGCTACATATACCTCCACTCCGCCATCGACGGCTTCTCCCGGCTCCGCCTACACCGAGCCGCTCGCTGACGAGAAGGGCGCCACGCCAGCCGCTTTTCTGGCCCGGGCGAAGGTCTGGTTCGCCGCCCACGGCATCGACCACCTCCAGCGCGTCGTCACCGACAACGGCGCCTGCTACCGCTCGCGCGACTTCGCCCGCATCATCGGCAACCGAACCCGGCACCAGAAGGCCAAGCCCTACACGCCCCGCCACAACGGGAAGGTGGAACGCCACCAACGGATCATGGCCGAAGAGATCCTCTACGCCCGTGAGTTCACCAGCGAAGAAGACCGCGCCGCCACCCTCAGCAACTGAAACACTCACTACAACTACCACCGCCCGCACAGCGGAACGGGCAGCCTGCCGCCCGCAGCACGCCTCAAGAACGGCGTTACCAACGTTCGGCCCTTCTACAACTGGACCGTCCTTTTCTGCGATCCGTGCAGGGGGGTTGGGGTTGTCCGTTGCGGTCAGGCGTTGGCGCCCGGTGGCGGGTGTCAGCGGGGCGCGGTGTCGTGGGCGCGGCTGAGTGTTCATCGGGAGACGCGTGGCTTGGCGACGACGGCGGTTCGGGTTTGTCCGGCGCCGGGCAGGATGCGGGCGTCGGTGGTCTGTTCGGAGGTCGGGGCGCGAGGACGGCCGCGCCGACGCGGCCTCGGGTGGCGTCGAGGCCTTCGCGGGTGGCCTTGGACGATCTGTTGACGTTGGAACTTGGCGATGGTGGCGAACACGGAACCGAACCGCCCCGGCCCGTAAGCGTCGACATCACCCCAGTCGGACACGCCCGCCTCGGCTACGCACGCGCCTCGACGGCCCGGCAGTCCCTGGACGCGCAGCTGGACTCGCTCGCCGGGGCCGGAGTCACCCGGGTCTCCTCGGAGAAGACCTCCACCCGCGCCACCATGCGCCACGAGCGCCTTTGCTTGCTGCTGCAGCGAGGCCACAACGTCGCTGCCCTTCGCCACCGCCCGTCACCAGCACTGGATGGTCACCTGTCCGACTCGACTTCGTCCCCGCCGGCGCGTTGGGAGGCTTTCGGCCTCAGAGAAGCTCTTTGCCGTCAACCACCGGCAACCGGGCTACCGCACCGCGTAGTTCGAGCTACACAGGAAAGCAGGGATGTTCATTCCTGACGGGAGGACTGGCCGGGTGTTACTGACGATCAACGTGGCGGTTCTGCTAGCGGTCATCATCGTCGTGCGCCTGATGCGGCGCACAGAGGCCCGAAGCCGGTCGGACGAGAAGATGACCGTGGTCATCGTGCTGATATTCGGTGTGCTGATTGCCCCGACGGCCTTCGGTCAGGGAATCCTGAACGTCGTGGGCCAACTCGCGGAGGGCCTCGCGCAGTCGGGGAGCCCATGAGATCCATCTGGCGAAATCCAGTACGGGGCAGGACGCGCTTCCACCCTCACTGCACGCAAACGCCCAGCCCGCTTGGTAACAACCCCTGCGCGCTATCACGCCGTTGGCTGTAGCTGAAAACACACCGTGCCGCGCAGATGCGCAAGGGACGCGCCCGGACCGAACCACACGCCCCTTGTTCAGACATGGTCGTGCACGCAACGGTGCCGAGGACAAAAGCAACGGCGTCCGTTGCCTCCCCCTTTTCGACGTCGGCGCAGTCGATGGTCACTCCGGCCCAACGGTTCGACATGTTGTCAGCTCTCCTTTGCCATGGCGTGGGTGGTTGTCGGTCCCCGGCGGAACCGATCCTCGGATGGACAAGTTCACCGCGCGGCGCGACGCCGTCGGATTCCGCACCTCGGTGATCCACCAGCACACCCACAACCAGATGCATCCGGGACTCTCGGCACGTCGTTGCCCTCGATGTGGCGAGGCGGTTGTCGCGGATCTCCGTCGACCGGGAGCAGGCACGTGCAAGGTTGGGATCGATGGACAAGGAGGCGTGGTCTTGGCGGAGTTGCTCGATCTGACAGACGTGCTGGGTGAGGGCGGATGCGTGACGCTGGTCCGGCGGGGGCTCATCGAGGTGATGTCCGCAATGGGCGTGGAAGGGGTGCGGGAGGTGCGGTGGGTTGAGGTTGCGGACCGCTTGGGAGAGCTGCCACGAGCGGAGTTGAGGGATCTTCCCGTAATGATGCTGGCCAGGTCGCTGCCCTCTGGCTGGACGGTGGTGGTGGAGGTGGACGGCTGGACGGGGTGGGTGGGTGCCCAGCGGGACGTACTGGAGAGGCTGTCCGAGGGAGGTGGGGCGGCAGCTTCGCTGTGGCGCAGTCCCAACAACGAAGAGGTGCTTTACGCCGAGGACGGGGAAATCCTGGGCGGGTTCGACCCGACGACAGGACACCGTTGGGGGGCACATCAGGACAAGTTCGGCCCTGTTGCCGAGGCCCTGGGGTTCTCCCTGTCTGGTGTCGAGGATCAGGGCGAGGACCTGCTGCCTTTGAGTGTGGGACAGCGCTGTGCGTGCGCCTTGGAGGCCCTGACAGGCGTGCGGTTGACGCGGGCGATGTTCGATGACCCCTGGCAGGGCGGCTTGCGGCGGGTGTGAGGGAGTGGGCCGAAGGACCGCCTTGACGCCTCCGTCGCCTTCCGGTGCCTGGCTAGTCTGCCGGAGTTGATGTGTATTGACGTGCACCTGGCGGTGCATAGACGGGGAGGCAGAAGCGTGAAACCACTTCGCAGACGATTAGGCCGCACGGCGACAGCGTTGGCCACAGGCACACTGCTCGCCGTACTGCCCCTCGCGGGCCCGACCGCCGCCGCGGACGGCCCATCAAGTCCCGCAACTCCGACCGCCACCGCCGACTTCGGCAAAGAACGCGACATCAAGGTCTATCTGAACGGCGAGAAGCTCGACGCCCTTCGCGCCGAAGGTCGCAAACAGGAGGCGGCAGCACGCGCCGCCGGCCGCACCGGACCGCAATCGGCACGCGATGTCACCGCCGGGCAGGCTCCTCGCCGGTCGTCGGCTGCGGATGCCGAACCCCCGTCCTCCCGGGTCGAGTCGGTGGAGGACTACTTCGGCGCCGCTGAATCGAGGGCCCGCCAATCGGCCGCGGAGCACGGCGCCGAAAACCAGGGCGCTCAGAATGTGCTCGCTCTCGAACCGCCTCCGGCTATCGGGGAAACGCCCGACCAGTCCGCGGTGGACAAGTGCTTCGCTGACGGCGCGGCCGACAACGAGTTCGGACACGTCTACAACCGCTTCACCTACTGCAAGCGGTTCCCCACGAAAGCGGACTACTACGAAATCCGTCCGAACCGCCCGCCGAAGAAGGTGGGAACGACCTCCTTCACCTACGAGATGTTCGCTCTCGGCGACTCCCAGGACCGTAGGATCAGGCTCTTCGCCCGCGTCCAGGAAGACTCTGTCGACTACGACTGGGGCTGGTGGGACAACATCTGGCTGGCTCCCAACATCCGACTGGGTCTGATCGGGCAGTGCGGTGAAGCGTTCGAGATCTGCAGCGGCACCCGTGGGGCGGCAACCATGCCCTACGCGGTCTGGGACAACAGCACCAACTGGTTCTACTGGGACGTCTACAACCGCGAGGCTCCCGGAGTCGGCCGCGACAAGATCTCCTTCAACCAGTTCTTCCTCGAGTGGAACAGTCCCGACCCGCCGTACACCACCATCCAGACCGGTCGCAGCGCAGGACGGTTGATGCGGTGCGACTCCGGCGACTACTTCACCAAATTCCCGAACACGACCTATCCCAAGGCGTGCATCTTCGCCGAGGTGACCCCCCGCCTGACCTACGACTCCGCCATTGCGGACGTGGACGAGGTCGCCAACCACATACGGATCGCTCAGGACACGCCCAATGCGACCTGGCCCAAACTCGTCCCTGAAGGCCAACCGCAGCCCAGGGACAAGAAGATCCCGGGCAAGTACCTTCCGAGCGACCCCAATGCGGCCGGTCTGCACCGGATCACCGAGAAGCACGAACCCGGCTGGTACAAGTGGAACCGGGACCATGTGCGGGGCGCGTGCTACAAGGAGGGCCCCGAGAAGGACCTGTACCTGGACACCGGACTGCCCAACCCGCCCATCTCCGGCCTCGAGCAATGCGACGAATACCCGTTCGCCTCGACGTTGGAAGGCGCCGCCCACCCCGACTGGGACTTCTCGGTCAAGGCAGTCACCATCGACGACAACCGGATCGCGGGAAGTCAGCTGCAGGACTACTACGTCTACGACCGTGTCTTGTCCTGGGACCCGACACTGCCCGAGCAGATCAAGAACGACCGCTTCTTCGTAGAAATCAAGTAGCCCTCCCGCGCCAGATGGCGCACAGGGCATGCACGAGGTCGAGGGACCCGCGACAGCTGGATGGTCGCGGGTCCCTCTGGGCGTAGGGCGGCCCGCACGGCAGGCCGTGTGAGGGGGAGTGGCGATTGTCGCAGAACGGGAGCAGCGGGCCGCGGGGGCACAACAACCCCCCGCCCCAGGTCTAACCCAGCGACCCGCCCCGTGATGCCCCCACCCCGGCCCCGACGGGAAGAAACCTCCCACAAAAAACAAACCAAA
>NZ_JBHVXW010000017.1:0-201175 GCF_042881375.1 Streptomyces sp. NPDC058274 | reverse complement strand
CATCAAATGCCCGTCGCCATACGTCAGGACAGGCAAGAGAGCGCCCCCAGAAGACAGCACAGCCGGTAGGGCGACGGGCGGATGTACCGGCACGGACCCGACCCACCCACCACCGGACGGCGAACCACCCACCGGGCCCGCACAGGGCAACCCACCCACCGGGCCGGTGCAAGGCAACCCACCCACCGGGCCCGCACTGGGCAACCCACCCACCGGGCCGGCGCAAGGCGACCCACCCACCGGCACAGGGCGAACCCGGCGCAAGGGCGAACCGCTCACCGGCGCGAGGTGAACCCCGCTCAAGGCGCCCCCGCCAGCAAACCGCTAGCGGCGCCGCAAGTCCGCAACCCGCGCCCGCTCCCCCGGAGGCTGCTCCCCCAGGACGGTCGCGCTGCGCAGCTGCGCACCCGGAACCTGCCCGCGGCGCGGACCGGGCAGCGGCACATCCCGGCGCGGCTGGCGCCCCGCCGGGACCGAATCGCCACCCGCACCTCCCGCCGCCGACCCTGCCACCGCGATCTGCACACCCTGGTCCGCCAGGGCCTGCAACTCCGTGGCCGCACGATCGTCGTGCCCGGGCGGCTCGTCCGTCACCAGCCGGGTGATGACATCCGTCGGCACCGTCTGGAACATCGTGTCGGTACCGAGCTTGGTGTGATCGGCGAGGACGACGACCTCCGCGGCCGCCTGCACCAGCGCGCGATCGACGGACGCCGACAGCATGTTGGAGGTGGACAGCCCGCGCTCGGCGGTCAGACCACTCCCGGAGAGGAAGGCCCGGGACACCCGCAACCCCTGAAGGGACTGCTCCGCACCGCTCCCCACCAGCGCATAGTTGGATCCGCGCAGCGTGCCGCCGGTCATCACGACCTCGACACGGTTGGCGTGGGCCAACGCCTGGGCCACCAACAGGGAGTTGGTGACAACGGTCAGCCCGGGCACCCGCGCGAGCCGGCGAGCCAGCTCCTGCGTGGTGGTACCCGCCCCGACCACAATGGCCTCGCCCTCTTCGACGAGACCCGCGGCGAGGTCGGCGATGGCCGTCTTCTCAGCGGTCGCGAGATGTGATTTCTGCGGAAAGCCGGACTCTCGCGTGAACCCGCCCGGCAAAACCGCACCGCCGTGCCGGCGGTCGAGGAGTCCTTCTGCCTCCAGTGCGCGCACGTCCCGCCGTACGGTCACTTCGGAGGTCTGGACGACGCGGGCGAGCTCACGGAGCGACACGGCCCCGTTCGCTCGCACCATTTCGAGGATCAATTGGCGACGTTCTGCAGCGAACACGAAACTGACAGTAACCCCAACGACCGTCTGCTTTCAGCAGTTTGCGCCGAATAACAGAAGTTGTTCGCACACCAGCCCTGGGAGTGGTATACGCGCCTACTCCGCCCGCCTATGCCGCGAGAATGGTCGGCAACTCCCCGTGACCAGCGGGAAATCACCTCAGCCGGCCCGGCGCCCCGTGCGACGCCCCGCGCAGGACCCCGCGGCGCCCGCCCGGCGGTCGCACAGAACCCTCCCACGGCCGTACGGCACCTCACCCGTTTCCGTACGCCGCGTCACTTCGGACCGTTGGACCACGTGACGTCCGGACGCCAGGCGGCGTCACTCCGGACGTTCGGACCGCGTCACGTCCGGACAGGACGTCAGACCGCGTCGCGTCCGGACGTCAGCCCTCGTCCCCGGACTTCCGGGTGTGCAGCTGTCGTGCCACCTCGGCGATCGACCCCGACAGAGAGGGGTACACGGTGAACGCCTTCGCGATCTGTTCGACCGTCAGGTTGTTGTCGACCGCGAGCGAGATCGGATGGATGAGTTCGGAGGCGCGCGGCGCGACGACGACACCGCCGACCACGATCCCCGTACCCGGGCGGCAGAAGATCTTGACGAAGCCGTCGCGGATGCCCTGCATCTTGGCGCGCGGGTTGCGCAGCAGCGGCAGCTTGACGACCCGGGCGTCGATCTTGCCGGCGTCGACGTCGGCCTGGCTGTAGCCGACGGTCGCGATCTCCGGGTCGGTGAAGACGTTCGAGGAGACGGTCTTCAGGTTCAGCGGGGCGACCGCGTCGCCGAGGAAGTGGTACATGGCGATGCGGCCCTGCATGGCGGCCACGGACGCGAGGGCGAAGACGCCGGTGACGTCACCGGCGGCGTACACACCGGGCGCCGTCGTCCGCGACACCTTGTCGGTCCAGATGTGTCCGGAGTCCTTGACCCGGACGCCGGCCTCCTCCAGCCCCATGCCGCTGGAGTTCGGAATGGCGCCGACGGCCATGAGGCAGTGCGAGCCGGTGATGACCCGGCCGTCGGCGAGGGTGACCTCGACCCGGTCGCCCACCCGTTTGGCGGACTCGGCGCGGGAGCGTGCCATGACGTTCATGCCGCGGCGGCGGAAGACGTCCTCCAGGACGGCCGCGGCGTCCGGGTCCTCACCCGGCAGTACGCGATCACGGCTGGAAACGAGCGTGACGCGCGATCCGAGCGCCTGATAGGCGCCGGCGAACTCGGCACCGGTGACACCCGAGCCGACCACGATCAGCTCTTCGGGCAGTTCGTCCAGGTCGTAGACCTGGGTCCAGTTCAGGATCCGCTCGCCGTCGGGCTGGGCGTCGGGCAGCTCACGGGGGTGCCCGCCGGTCGCGATCAGCACCGCGTCGGCGACGAGGGTCTCCTCGCTCCCGTCCACGGCCCGTACGACGACCTTCCGGGACCCGTCCATGGCCTGCTGACCGTCGAGCCGGCCGCGACCGCGCAGCACCCGGGCACCCGCCCGGGTCACGGACGCCGTGATGTCGTGCGACTGGGCGAGCGCGAGGCGCTTCACGCGCCGGTTGACCTTGCCGAGGTCGACCCCGACCACCCGGGCCGCCTGCTCCATGGGAGGCGTGTCGTCGGCGACGATGATGCCGAGTTCCTCGTACGAGGAATCGAAGGTGGTCATCACCTCGGCCGTCGCGATGAGGGTCTTCGACGGGACGCAGTCGGTGAGCACCGACGCCCCGCCCAGGCCGTCGCAGTCGACGACGGTCACCTCCGCGCCGAGCTGGGCGGCCACCAGGGCCGCCTCGTATCCGCCGGGTCCGCCACCAATGATCACGATCCGAGTCACGTACTCCATTGTCCCGCACGCGCCAAGGTGCTTCTCCCCGGGGGCCGCCGCCCGTGCATTCGAGCGACTTCTGATGCACGAGAGACGTATGTCATCGCTGCCGTACCCTCGACCCCATGTCGCTCTACGCCGCGTACGCCGGCAATCTCGACCCGCGGCTCATGACGCGCCGCGCCCCGCACTCGCCGCTGCGCGCCACGGGCTGGCTGAACGACTGGCGGCTGACGTTCGGCGGCGAGCACATGGGCTGGGAGGGCGCACTGGCGACGATCGTCGAGGCACCGCGCTCGCAGGTGTTCGTGGCGCTGTACGACATCGCGTCCCTGGACGAGGACTCGATGGACCGGTGGGAGGGCGTCGGCCTGGACGTCTACCGCCGTATGCGGGTACGAGTGGACACCATGGAGGGCGAGGAGCCCGCGTGGGTGTACGTGCTGAACGGCTACGAGGGCGGCTTGCCGTCGGCGCGCTACCTGGGTGAGCTCGCCGACGCCGCGGAGTCGGCCGGGGCTCCCCACGACTACGTGATGGAGCTCCGCAAGCGGCCGTGCTGAGCCGCCACCGGCGGACGCCCGCGCCGGCCGGCCCCGACGACCGGACCTGTTCCCGCCCGTTGCCGGACCTTTCCCTCCCCTTGTTGGAAACGACAAGACAACGATCGCAAGACCGTGAGCTCTGTCATCTACGCGCGTAGGCCGGGACCGGCTACGCTCTTGCGCGTGAACGCATCTCTTCTTCCGGACGACCTCCAGGGCGACCCCTACGCCGCCGCCGACGCCGCCGCCACGCGCCTGCGTGAGCTCACGGGCGCCGAGACCCACGACGTCGCCCTTGTGATGGGCTCCGGCTGGGCACCGGCCGTGGACGCCCTCGGCGACCCCGAGGCCGAGCTCCTGGTCACCGACCTGCCCGGCTTCCCGCCCCCGGCGGTCGAGGGCCACGGCGGCAAGATCCGCTCGTACCGGACCGGTGACCGGCGCGCGCTGGTGTTCCTGGGCCGTACGCACTACTACGAGGGCCGTGGAGTCGCCGCCGTCGCGCACGGGGTGCGTACCGCCGTCGCCGCCGGCTGCAAGACCATCGTGCTGACCAACGGCTGCGGTGGTCTGCGCGAGGGCATGCGCCCCGGCCAGCCGGTCCTGATCAGCGACCACCTCAACCTCACGGCGACCTCGCCGATCGTGGGCGCGAACTTCGTCGACCTCACCGACCTGTACTCGCCGCGCCTGCGCGCCCTGTGCAAGGAGATCGACGCCAGCCTCGAAGAGGGCGTCTACGCGCAGTTCCCCGGCCCACACTACGAGACGCCGGCGGAGATCCGGATGGCCCGTGTCATCGGCGCGGACCTGGTGGGCATGTCGACCGTCCTCGAGGCCATCGCCGCGCGCGAGGCCGGGGCCGAGGTGCTCGGCATCTCGCTGGTCACCAACCTCGCCGCGGGTATGACCGGGGAGCCCCTCAACCACGAGGAGGTCCTCCAGGCCGGCCGCGACTCCGCCGCCCGGATGGGCGCGCTCCTCACCAAGGTGCTGGACCGCCTCTAGTCCCGTCCCCGCCGGGCAGTTTCAGCCCGTCCGGCGTTCGAGGACGAGCGCGTCAGCGCGATACGGGGGTCCGGGGGCTGAGCCCCCGGATACGGGAAGGGTAGGGGCGGAGGGGGCGAGACCCCCCGCCCGCACCCCCGCGAGGCACAGCGACGTACGACGAACGTACGAAGAACAGAGAGGTTGACCCGACGTGCAGGACGAACTCATCGCACGGGCCAAGGCGTGGCTGGCCGAGGACCCCGACGAGGAGACCCGCGAGGAACTCGCCAAGCTCATCGACGCCGAGGACACCCCGGAGCTCACCGCACGCTTCAGCGGCACCCTCCAGTTCGGCACCGCGGGCCTGCGTGGCGAACTCGGCGCGGGCCCGATGCGGATGAACCGTTCCGTGGTCATCCGCGCCGCCGCCGGCCTCGCCGCGTACCTCAGGAGCAAGGGGCAGACGGACGGCCTGGTCGTCATCGGCTACGACGCCCGGCACAAGTCCGCCGACTTCGCCCGCGACACCGCGGCCGTGATGACCGGCGCCGGCCTCAGGGCCGCCGTCCTCCCGCGCCCCCTGCCCACCCCGGTCCTGGCCTTCGCCATAAGGCACCTCGGCGCGGTCGCGGGCGTGGAGGTCACCGCCAGCCACAACCCGCCCCGGGACAACGGCTACAAGGTCTACCTCGGCTCGGGCTCCCAGATCGTGCCCCCGGCGGACGCGGAGATCGCGGCGGAGATCGACGCCGTCCGCGCCCTCGCCGACGTTCCCCGCCCGGACTCCGGCTGGGAGACCCTCGACGACAGCGTCCTGAACGCCTATCTGGCCCGCACGGACGCCGTCCTCTCCCCGGACTCCCCCCGCACCGCGCGCACCGTCTACACGGCCATGCACGGCGTCGGCAAGGACACGCTCCTCGCGGCCTTCGCCCGGGCCGGCTTCCCGGAGCCCGTCCTCGTCGCCGAGCAGGCGGAACCCGACCCGGACTTCCCCACGGTCGCGTTCCCGAACCCGGAGGAGCCGGGTGCGATGGACCTGGCCTTCGCCAAGGCCCGCGAGGTCGAGCCCGACCTGATCATCGCGAACGACCCGGACGCGGACCGCTGTGCGGCGGCGGTGAAGGACGGCGCCGAGTGGCGCATGCTCCTCGGCGACGAGGTCGGCGCGCTGCTCGCCGAGCACCTGGTCCGCAGGGGCGCGCGCGGCACGTTCGCCGAGTCGATCGTCTCCTCCTCCCTCCTCGGCCGGATCGCCGAGAAGGCGGGCCTGCCGTACGAGGAGACGCTGACCGGCTTCAAGTGGATCGCCCGGGTGGACGGCCTGCGGTACGGCTACGAGGAGGCGCTCGGTTACTGCGTCGACCCCGAGGGCGTCCGCGACAAGGACGGCATCACGGCGGCCCTGCTCATCGCCGAGCTCGCCTCGGAGCTCAAGGCCGGGTCCGCCGACGGCTCGGTCGCGGGCGGCCGTACGCTCCTCGACCTGCTCGACGACATCGCGGTCGCGTACGGCCTGCACGCCACGGACCAGCTGTCGGTGCGCGTGGAGGACCTCTCCCTGATCGCGCGGGCCATGCAGCGCCTGCGCGAGGAGCCGCCGACGCGGCTCGCGGGTCTGGCGATCACGAAGTCCGAGGACCTCACCCAGGGCACGGACAAGCTGCCGCCGACGGACGGTCTGCGCTACACGCTGGACGGCGCCCGCGTCATCGTCCGCCCGAGCGGCACGGAACCGAAGCTGAAGTGCTACCTGGAGGTCGTGGTGCCGGTGGCCACCCACGACGACCTCCCCGAGGCCCGCGCCAAGGCCGCGGACCTGCTGGCCAGGATCAAGCAGGACCTGGCGGCGGCAGCCGGCATCTGAGCCACCGCACCACGCAAACCCCGCACCGCGGAAGCCCCGGCCAGCAGGATCGGCCGGGGCTTCCGCGGTTCCTACGGGCAAGGTGCTCCGTCTACGGCACGAACACGAGCAGCGCCGCCCACACGACCGCGCCGGCCAGGCCCAGCGGCCACAGCGGGCGCCCGCGTTCCCGCTCGGCGCTCTCGCCGGTCGGCCGCAGCGCCGGGTCCCGCCACAGGGCGGTGATCTCGGCGGCCACCCGCTCGTAGGGGTGGACCGAGCGCAGCCGCCGCTCCAGCCACGGCCACCGCGGACCGTGGGCGGTCCACTCGGCGAACGAGGCGCGGCGGCTGTCCAGCTTGAGCCGGGTGCCCCGGCACTCGACGGTCCGTATGTGCTCCCAGGCGATGTGCTGCGTCCGGCGCAGACCGTTGAACCACAGTCCCGAGGCGTCGGCGGTGATGCGCCAGGCGAGCTTGCGGGGCAGGAGCAGTGCGCCGCCGAGGCCGAGCACGGCACCGGGGCCGTAGCGCCACAGGCCCGGCTGGCCCCAGCAGAGGAGGCAGCCCCACAGCACGAGGAACGCGACGCCGAGCCGGTCCGGCCAACCCGCCCGCCAGCGCCGTACCGGCCCGGCGCCGGCCTCGACCGCCGCCACGGCCGCCGCGCGCCGCTCCTCGTCCGCAGCCTCGCGGGCCGCGGCACGCGACTGCGCGGTGCTACGACGTCGGGCGGCACCCTCCGACAGCGGACGCACCGGACCCGTCGACCAGGCCGTGACCGGCCGTTTGCCCGGCTCCTTCGCGGCGCCGACGAGGAGGACTTCGGCGCCGTCCCAGGGCGCCCCGTGGAGAACGGCCTCGCGCAGCGGACCGGGAAAGCCGTCGAGGAGCGCGTCGAGATCCAGTTCGGGCGGATCCCCTTCGAGCGGATTCCCTTCGAGCGGATTCCCTTCGAGCGGATCCCTTGTGTCCGCATCCGTTTCATCCGCGGCGTCGGCCGTGTCCCAGTCCCGCAGGGAGACGGTGAACAGCGGTCGCCGGCCCGCGCTGTCGTCCGCGGCGAAGATCTCCGTGTCCCCGTCGGCGTCATGGCGCGCGAGCACCCGCAGAACGGGCCCCGGGGCCCGCCGCAGCACGACGGTCCGGCGGCGGCCCAGCAGACCGGACAGGGCGATGGTCAGCCCCAGGCCGATCACGAACCATCCGGCCGTCCGGATGCCCTGTCCGTCGCCGGCGAGCTCCCACCGGCCCGCGGTCGCCGCCACCGCGCCGCCGAGAACCGACAGCAGCAGCCCGGAGGAGAGCAGGAACGTCCCCCGCTCCAGCGGTTGGCCGGCGCCCGGCGGCTCCGCCGTCACGCCCCCGGCCGCCGCCAGGGCCGCCGCCCGCTGCCGCGTCCGTGCCCGCAGCCGCGCCTCGGCCACCACCCAGGAGACGACCGGCACCGCGGCCAACGGCACGGCCACCGCCCACGGCAGCGCGGGCCGCGGCCAGGCGAGGGCGATGAGGAGGACGACCAGCGCGGGAGCCGAGAACCGTACGATCTCGGGCCGTGCCACCGCCCAGACCACCTGGAGGGCGAGCAGCGCGGCCACCCAGGGACGGACGTCCGCGAGCGTCGTCAGGAAGTAGCCCGCGAGCGGGGCGAGGACGGTCAGCGCCGTCACATACCGCGCCCGGGCCCCCACCGGCACCCAGCCCGGCGGCAGCGCGTCCGTCCAGCCGCGCGCCCGCTCACCGTCCCAGGCGCGGCAGCCGTCGGGGACCGCGGACCGGGGCAGCCGCAGCGGCTCCCCCTCAAGATTCGTATGCATCGCTTTCCAGACCCTCGGGACTCCGACGTGGCGGGTCCGGACCGCGTCCTGGGCTCCCGACGGCCCGCGATGGCACCCGAGACGGCCCTGCTGGCCCCCGATCACCGTCCCGGCCCCCGGGGGAGCTGTGAACCCGGCACCCGGCCCCTGCGGGCAGCTGAGCAAAAACCACCGAGCGACCGGCTGCCCCCGGCCACTCAGCCCGGCACCGGCCGGCTCAACCCGGCACAGGCCGTTCAACACGAGACCCGCGGCCGGCTCAACCCGGCACAGGCCGTTCAACACGAGACCCGCGGCCGGTTCAACCCGGCACAGGCCGTTCAGCCCATCAGCAGCAGGATCACCAGCAGCACCGCTCCCGCGACCGCGGGTCCCACCACCTCGTACGCCCAGCGCACCGTGACCTCGCCCTGGGAGGTCTGCGCCGCGGCCCGGGTGCCGGCGAGTTCGCGCAGGTCGTCCATGATCTGGTCGCCCTGGGCGCGGGGGGACTCGGTCGCGATCGCGGACGTACGGCCGCTGCTGTCCGCCGCTGCGCCGCGGGCCTGCCGCCTGGCCGCGCGCTTGCGGCCACGCAGCGAGACGGGTACCGCCCACAGTTGGTACTTGGTGCCGGAGGCGTCGATGACCTCGTTCGAGTATCCGGAGCGCAGCGAGGCGACGGTGGCCCAGGGCAGCACGATCAGGCGGAACGGATTGCGCACGCGCAGCCGGTCCTCGTTCGCGTAGACGGCCGGGCGCAGGGTGAAGGCGACCACCAGCGGGACGAGCAGGATCAGCGAGGCGAGGGCCAGCCAGGGCGTGCGCCCGTGCCCGGCGATCAGCGCGTCGATGCCCAGCCAGCCCGCGATGGCGAGCAGCAGCACGCCGCCCGCGATACCCGCGGGCGACCGGTAGATCCGGTCCGGCGACTGGGGTCGCGAGGCGTCGGATGCGGGAGACTGGTGGTCCGGGGTCGTCATGGCCTCGATTCTGCCCGACAGGGGTGACTGTGCCCGTATCCGGTGGCCGAGCTCACTTCCACCACCGGGGTGTACAGCCGCTACGCGCGTAGATATGCTCCCCTCGTGACCATGCCCACCACTGCATCCGCTGCTCATGCACTCACGGACGTCGCCGCGTCCGACAGCACGCTGCGCCGCTTCCTCCACGGGCTGCCCGGCGTCGACGCGGTCGGCCTGGAGGCGCGCGCCGCCTCGCTCGGCACCCGTTCCATCAAGACCACCGCGAAGGCGTACGCGATCGACCTCGCCATCTCGATGGTCGATCTGACGACGCTGGAAGGCGCGGACACCGCAGGCAAGGTGCGGGCGCTCGGCGCCAAGGCGGTCCACCCGGACCCGACGGACCGCACGGCACCCAGCACCGCCGCCGTCTGCGTCTACCCCGACATGGTGACCGCCGCCAGGGAAGCCGTCGCCGGCTCCGGCGTGCAGGTCGCCTCGGTCGCCACCGCGTTCCCCGCGGGACGCGCCGCGCTGGACGTGAAGCTGGCCGACGTGCGCGACGCGGTCGCCGCGGGGGCCGACGAGATCGACATGGTCATCGACCGCGGCGCCTTCCTCGCGGGCAACTACCTGAAGGTGTACGAGGAGATCGTCGCCGTGAAGGAGGCCTCCGGCGCCGCGCGTCTGAAGGTCATCTTCGAGACCGGCGAGCTGTCGACGTACGACAACATCCGGCGGGCGAGCTGGCTCGGGATGCTGGCCGGGGCCGACTTCATCAAGACGTCGACCGGCAAGGTCGCGGTGAACGCGACGCCCGCCAACACCCTGCTCATGCTGGAGGCCGTCCGCGACTTCCGCGCGCAGACCGGGGTACAGATCGGCGTGAAGCCCGCCGGCGGCATCCGCACCTCCAAGGACGCCATCAAGTTCCTGGTCCTGGTGAACGAGACCGCGGGCGCGGACTGGCTGGACAACCACTGGTTCCGCTTCGGCGCGTCCTCGCTCCTGAACGACCTGCTGATGCAGCGTCAGAAGCTGGCCACCGGCCGCTACTCCGGCCCCGACTACGTGACGGTGGACTGATCACCATGGCATCCGCATTCGAGTACGCACCGGCGCCCGAGTCCCGCTCCGTCGTCGACATCGCCCCGTCGTACGGGCTCTTCATCGACGGCGAGTTCACCGAGGCCGCCGACGGCAAGGTCTTCAAGACCGTCTCCCCGAGCACCGAAGAGGTCCTCTCCGAGATCGCCCAGGCCGGCACCGAAGACGTCGACCGTGCCGTGAAGGCCGCCCGCAGGGCCTTCGTGAAGTGGTCGGCGCTGCCCGGCTCCGAGCGCGCCAAGTACCTGTTCCGCATCGCCCGGATCATCCAGGAGCGCAGCCGCGAACTGGCCGTCCTGGAGACCCTGGACAACGGCAAGCCCATCAAGGAGACCCGCGACGCGGACCTCCCCCTGGTCGCCGCGCACTTCTTCTACTACGCGGGCTGGGCCGACAAGCTCGACCACGCCGGCTTCGGCGCGAACCCGCGCCCGCTGGGCGTGGCGGGCCAGGTCATCCCCTGGAACTTCCCGCTCCTGATGCTGGCGTGGAAGATCGCCCCGGCCCTGGCGACCGGCAACACGGTCGTCCTCAAGCCGGCCGAGACGACCCCGCTCTCCGCCCTCTTCTTCGCGGACATCTGCCGCCAGGCGGGTCTGCCCAGGGGCGTCGTCAACATCCTTCCGGGGTACGGCGACACGGGCGCCGCGCTCGTCGAGCACCCGGACGTGAACAAGGTGGCCTTCACCGGCTCCACCGCCGTCGGCAAGGCGATCGCGCGCCAGGTCGCGGGCACGCGCAAGAAGGTCACGCTCGAACTCGGCGGCAAGGGCGCGAACATCGTCTTCGACGACGCCCCCATCGACCAGGCCGTCGAGGGCATCGTCACCGGCATCTTCTTCAACCAGGGCCAGGTGTGCTGCGCCGGCTCCCGGCTCCTCGTCCAGGAGTCGATCCAGGACGAGCTGCTGGACTCGCTCAAGCGCCGGCTGTCGACCCTGCGCCTCGGCGACCCGCTCGACAAGAACACGGACATCGGCGCGATCAACTCCGCCGAGCAGCTGTCCCGCATCACCACGCTCGTCGAGCAGGGCGAGGCGGAGGGCGCCGAGCGCTGGTCCGCGCCCTGCGAACTCCCCTCCGCCGGCTACTGGTTCGCCCCGACGCTCTTCACGAACGTCACCCAGGCACACACCATCGCCCGCGACGAGATCTTCGGCCCGGTGCTGTCGGTCCTCAGCTTCCGGACGCCCGACGAGGCCGTGGCCAAGGCCAACAACAGCCAGTACGGCCTCTCCGCCGGCATCTGGACGGAGAAGGGCTCCCGCATCCTCGCGGTCGCGGGCAAGCTCCGCGCGGGCGTCATCTGGTCCAACACGTTCAACAAGTTCGATCCGACCTCGCCGTTCGGCGGCTACAAGGAGTCGGGCTTCGGCCGCGAGGGCGGCCGCCACGGCCTGGAGGCGTACCTCGATGTCTGAGAAGTCCGAGAAGACTGTGAAGCCCGAGAAGCCCGAGAAGTCGGAACAGAACCGTCTGGGCGTCTTCAAGACCTACAAGCTGTACGTCGGGGGCAAGTTCCCCCGCAGCGAGAGCGGCCGGGTGTACGAGGTGACGGACTCGAAGGGCAAGTGGCTGGCCAACGCGCCGCAGGCGAGCCGCAAGGACGCCCGTGACGCGGTGGTCGCCGCGCGCAAGGCGTTCGGCGGCTGGTCCGGCGCGACCGCGTACAACCGCGGCCAGATCCTCTACCGCGTCGCCGAGATGCTGGAGGGCCGCAAGGACCAGTTCGTCCGGGAGGTCGCGGACGCCGAGGGCCTGTCGAAGGCGAAGGCGGCCGCGGTCGTCGACGCGGCCATCGACCGCTGGGTCTGGTACGCGGGCTGGACCGACAAGATCGCCCAGGTGACCGGCGGCGCCAACCCGGTGGCGGGCCCGTACTTCAACCTCTCCACCCCGGAGCCGACGGGCGTGGTCACCGTCCTGGCCCCGCAGGAGTCGTCCTTCCTGGGCCTGGTCTCGGTGATCGCCCCGGTGATCGCGACCGGCAACACGGTCGTCGTGATCGCCAGCGAGCGCTCCCCGCTCCCGGCGCTGTCGCTGGGCGAGGTGCTGGCCACCTCCGACCTGCCCGGCGGAGTCGTCAACGTCCTGTCCGGCCGGACGGCGGAGATCGCCGCGCCGCTCGCCGCGCACCAGGACGTCAACGCGATCGATCTCGCGGGCGCCGACGACGTACTCGCGAAGGAGCTGGAGATCGCGGCCGCGGACAACCTCAAGCGGGTCGTCCGTCCACAGGCTGTGGATTATTCGGCGACACCGGGCATCGAGCGCCTCACGGCCTTCCTGGAGACGAAGACGGTCTGGCACCCGACGGGTGCCCTGGGCGTCTCCGGCTCGTCCTACTGAGCCGCACCACGGCGGCCTGAGCCGCACCCGGCAAGCCGTACGAGGCCGTTCGCGGCCTCCCTGGTTCCGGGACCCCGATCCGTGTCCCCGGGGTCCCGTTCGCCGGAGAGCCGCGCTTCCCCTCCGTCCAGGGGGAGCGCGGCTCTCTGCTCGTTCAGTGCAGCAGCCCGGCGACCTGGCCGACCACGGGGATGCTGCTCACCGAGGGGGCCTGCGCCAGCGGTCCCGTGAGGGCCTGCGACGACAGCGGCTTGAAGTCGGCGAGTTGCGTACCGATCCCGTTGTCGAGGGGGTCGACTCCCGTACCCGCCAGCGGGTTGGGCTTCAGACCCTCGAGCGGTCCCGTGACGTACCGCACCGTCCCGGTCAGCGCGGCGAGCCCGGCCTGCGGGTCGATGTTGCCGAGCGAGCTGGGCCGGGTGCGCATCACGTCGAGGACGGGCTCGGCGTCCGCGGCGGCCGTGCCCGCACCCGCTCCGAGGGCCGCGCCCGCCGTCGCGAGGGCTGCCAGAGCGCGCTGGGCGGTCTGCTTCTTCAGGGGTGCGTGTCGTGCCATGGCTGGTGCCACCTTCTGCTGCGCAAGGTAATCAGGTCGACACGTAGGGTAGTTGAGGTGTGATGTGCGCACCAACGGCGACCCGCGGGGTCGGCACGGACGGCGTGATGCCGCACACTGAACTCTCGTGAGTTCCCATCCGCCCATACCCGCCCGCGTCGTGCTGCTCTCCGGCCCGTCCGGCTCCGGGAAGTCCCTCCTCGCCGCCCGCTCGGGCCTGCCCGTGCTGCGGCTCGACGACTTCTACAAGGAGGGCACGGACCCGACCCTGCCCCAGGTGGAGGGGAGTTCCGACATCGACTGGGACCACCCGCTGTCCTGGGACGCGGACACCGCGGTCGCCGCCGTCACCGAGCTGTGCCGCACGGGTCGTACGACCATCCCCGTGTACGACATCTCGCTGAGCGCGCGCACCGGCGAGGAGACGCTCCACCTCGACCGGACCCCGCTGTTCATCGCCGAGGGCATCTTCGCCGCCGAGATCGTCGGGCGCTGCCGGGAACTCGGCGTGCTGGCCGACGCGCTGTGCCTGACCCGCGGCCCGGTCACCACCTTCCGGCGCCGCTTCCTGCGGGATCTCAGGGAGGGCCGCAAGTCCGTCCCGTTCCTGCTGCGCCGCGGCTGGCGGCTGATGCGCGCCGAGCGTTCGATCGTGGCCCGGCAGCGAGCCCTGGGCGCCCACGCGTGTGACCGGGACGAGGCACTGGGACGGCTGGCGAACGCGGCGGCGGGACGGTGCGTGATGACGAGGAGCGCGGTCTGACGGACGTACGCGCGCCCCGGTGACACCACCGGGACACGCACGACCGTCACCGGCCCCCGACACGAACGCACACGAAAACGGGACTGGACGGACCCCCCGGCCCTCCAGTCCCGCCTCTTCGTGCTCCCCCGTGCTTACCCCCGTGGTCCCCCGACCCCGGCGGTTCCCCCCGGTACCGCTCCCCCGATTCCCCCCGGTACTTCCCCCGTTACCTGCTCCCCCCGGACCTTCAGGCGACAAGCTCCCCGAAGGACTCTTCCTCGTCACGGCCGAAGCTGAGGACCTCGTCCTCGCGCAGCCGGCGGAGCGACCGCCAGATGCTGGACTTCACCGTGCCGACACTGATGTCGAGGATCTCCGCGATCTCCGGGTCCGTGCGGCCCTCGTAGTAACGGAGGACCAGCATGGTGCGCTGGAGTTCGGGCAGCCGGGCGAGCGCCTGCCACAGCACGGCGCGCAGCTCGGTGCCGCGCATCGCGTCCGTGTCACCGGCGGTCTCCGGCAGTTCCTCGGTCGGGTACTCGTTCAGCTTGCGGCGGCGCCACGCGCTGATGTGCAGATTGGTCATGGTGCGGCGGAGGTAGCCCCCGACCGCGGCCTTGTCACTGATCCGGTCCCAGGCCCGGTACGTCGAGAACAGCGCGCTCTGCAGCAGGTCCTCGGCCTCGAAGCGGTCACCGGTCAGGTGATAGGCGGTTGCGTAGAGGGAGGCGCGGCGCTCCTGGACGTAGGCGGTGAACTCCGCTTCCGACACCGAGCGCCGCTCCCCCGTGACCTCCCCGTACGCGGCTCCCCCGTGAGCCTGTCCCCCCGCGTCAACCACCGTCATGTACGACCCGGTGTGCTGACGCCCGGTGCCGCGAGCGCACCCCCGCCCGCTCACGGCACCGGACTTCTCTGCGCTCCGGACGACGTCGTGAAGACGCGTGACCACTGCGCTTGTGCTCGTGCTGTGCAGCGTGTTCATCTCGCGCCCCCCGTCGTGGAGTCCGGTTTCCCTGCCTGCCGTGCTTGTGTCGAAAAGCTTGCCCGGGGCACTTCATGGACGTGTCCGCCGACTGTCACAGACGTGTCACAGGGGTCCTCCCCAGGCGCGTCACAGGGCGATCACAGAGAAGCGCCGTATGACTACGCAGACAGCCCCCGAGGCCCTGCTTCTGTGCAGGAGATGGATGGGAGCGCTCCAACGGTCGATACACCACCGTTCGATGGGCCAGAATGACGTCCGTGCCTTCCCTGTTGCTGATCGAGGACGACGACGCCATCCGGACGGCCCTGGAGCTCTCTTTGACGCGCCAGGGACACCGGGTGGCCACCGCTGCCACCGGCGAGGACGGTCTGAAGCTGCTGCGCGAGCAGCGGCCGGACCTGATCGTGCTGGACGTGATGCTGCCCGGCATCGACGGATTCGAGGTGTGCCGGCGCATTCGGCGCACGGACCAGCTGCCGATCATCCTGCTGACCGCGCGGAGCGACGACATCGACGTGGTGGTCGGACTGGAGTCCGGCGCCGACGACTATGTCGTCAAACCCGTGCAGGGGCGTGTCCTCGACGCCCGGATCCGGGCCGTGCTGCGGCGCGGCGAGCGCGAGGCGAACGACTCGGCTTCGTTCGGTTCCCTGGTCATCGACCGGGCGGCGATGACGGTCACCAAGAACGGCGAGGATCTGCAACTGACGCCCACCGAGCTGCGGTTGCTCCTGGAGCTCAGCCGCCGGCCCGGGCAGGCGCTGTCCCGCCAGCAGTTGCTGCGGCTGGTCTGGGAGCACGACTACCTGGGCGACTCGCGTCTGGTCGACGCGTGCGTCCAGCGGCTGCGCGCGAAGGTGGAGGACGTCCCGTCGTCGCCCACCCTGATCCGTACCGTGCGCGGCGTCGGCTACCGGCTGGACAGCCCTCAGTGACCAAACCGCAGGACAAGCTCCGCGGCTGGGCCGCGGCGCGCAAGGCGATACTGGCGGGTCTGCGCTTCACCAGCCTGCGGCTGCGCCTGGTCCTGGTGTTCGGGCTGGTGGCGCTCACGGCGGCCGTGTCCGCGTCCGGCATCGCCTACTGGCTCAACCGGGAAGCCGTGCTGACGCGCACCCAGGACGCGGTGCTGCGCGACTTCCAGCAGGAGATGCAGAACCGCGCGAGCGCGCTGCGCCTGCACCCGACGCAGGACGAACTGCAGCACACCGCGGGGCAGATGGCGAACAGCAGTCAGCGCTTCAGTGTGCTGCTGGTCGCCGACGACGAGGACGGCAAGGTCGTCACCGGGAACTCCGATCTGGACGCCTTCACCCTGGAGGACGTACCGAAGTCCCTCCAGAAGGCGGTCAACAAGAAGCAGTCGATCTCCTCGAACAACAAGTACGCGTACCACCTGTACTGGCAGCGGATCGTCGATCACGACAAGCCGTATCTGGTGGCGGGCACGAAGGTGATCGGCGGCGGCCCGACGGGTTATCTGCTCAAGTCCCTGGAGCCGGAGGCGAAGGACCTCAACTCTCTCGCCTGGTCTCTGGGCATCGCCACGGGTCTGGCACTGATCGGTTCGGCGCTCCTCGCGCAGGCCGCCGCGACCACGGTCCTCAAGCCGGTCCACCGCCTGGGCATCGCCGCCCGGCGCATCGGCGAAGGCAAGCTCGACACCCGTCTGCGGGTGTCCGGCACGGACGAACTCGCCGATCTCTCCCGCACGTTCAACCACACGGCGGAAGCGCTCGAGAAGCGGGTGGCCGACATGAGCGCCCGGGACGAGGCGTCCCGCCGCTTCGTCGCGGACATGTCCCACGAACTCCGTACGCCGCTCACCGCCATCACCGCCGTGACGGAGATCCTCGAAGAGGAACTGGACGCGGAGACCGGCAGCGTCGACCCGATGATCGAGCCGGCCGTACGCCTCGTCGTCAGCGAGACCCGCCGGCTGAACGACCTGGTCGAGAACCTGATGGAGGTCACCCGCTTCGACGCGGGCACGGCGCGCCTGGTCGTCGACAACGTGGACATCGCCGACCAGATCACCGCGTGCATCGACGCGCGGGCCTGGCTGGACGCGGTGGACCTGGACGCCGAGCGCGGCATGATGGTCCGTCTCGATCCGCGCCGGCTCGACGTCATTCTGGCGAACCTGATCGGCAACGCCCTCAAGCACGGCGGCTCCCCGGTCCGGGTCTCCGTCCGCAGGGAGGAGACGGATCTGGTGATCGAGGTCCAGGACCACGGTCCGGGTATCCCCGAGGACGTCCTCCCGCATGTCTTCGACCGCTTCTACAAGGCGAGCGCGTCCCGCCCCCGCTCCGAGGGCAGCGGCCTCGGCCTCTCGATCGCCCTGGAGAACGCGCACATCCACGGCGGCGAGATCACGGCGGCGAACTCGCCCAAGGGCGGCGCGGTCTTCACCCTGCGCCTGCCCCAGGACACCTCGGCACTGCTCGCCGACGACCATCGGGACGCGAACGGCACGGAGGGGAACGCCGGATGAGGGCACGACTTCGAGGCGTACGTCCCCTGCTCGCGCTTCCGCTGTTGGCCGCGCTGCTCACGGGGTGCGGGATCCGGTCGACGCAGGTCCCCACGGACTTCGGGCCCGCGCCCTCCCGGGTCCCGTGTGCCCTGTCGGGTACGGACATCTCCACCCAGTCGGCGCCCGGCGTCCCGGTCCAGGTCTTCCTGCTGTGCTCCTCCCAGCTCGTCACCGTGGACCGCTCGGTCCGCATTCCCGACGGTACGGCGGAGGCGCAGCGCCGGGTGCTGGTCGCCCAGGGCCTCCTGGACAAGCTCGCGGAGAAGCCCTCGACGCCCGAGACGCAGGCCGGCTACACGACGGACGTACACGGCGGTACGCGGGTGAGTGGCCCCGGTCCCAAGGACCCCGAGAACACCTTCCGGCTGAGCACACCCCCGGAAAACCTCACGTCGTACGCCCTCGCCCAGATCATCTGCACCTTCGCCAACTCCGAGGCCACCGCCGCCGACGACGGCTCCGTCATCCTCGGCGGCCCCTCCACCCAGCCCCTCCACCGCTACACATGCACCACAGAGGTCCGCTCCCGCCCGGGCACGGAATCTCCTCCGTCCACAGAGGTCAACCCGAACTGACCAGCCAGCGGGCCGCACGCCGCCATGATGGCCCGCTCCCCCCACGCACCCGCAGCCGCCCACGGACCCGACCCACCCACCACCGGACGGCGAACGGCGAACGGCGAACGAGTGTGACCCCCGCCCCACCCGGAACCGATCCCACCGGCCCTCGCGTCTAGGGGATCGTGCAGCGTCAAGGCTCGAACGGCGGCATCGCCGTGACCCGCGTCCGTGTGGCAGGAGGTGTCCTCCTCGCCGCACACCTCGTGCTCGTCGCCTGGATCACGCTGCGCCCCCTCGACGTCCCCTGGGTGAGCGCCGCCAACCTGCGGCCGTTCGCCGGGATCAGAGCCGACCTCGCCCTCGGCCCCCGGGAGGCGGCCCGCCGTATCGCGGAGGGCCTGGCCCTGCTCGCCCCGCTGGGTGTCCTGCTCCCACTGGCGGGCGGCAAGCTCATCGCCTCCCCGCTCGGTTCCCTGGTCCGCACGGTCGCCGCCGGCACCCTGATCTCCCTGGGCATCGAACTGCTGCAGACAGGCGTGCCCGGGCAGGTCGTGGACGTGGACTCCCTGCTGCTGAACACCGTGGGCGTGGCCCTGGCGCACATGGCACTCGTGCCCGCCGCCCGCACCCGCCTCCGCCGCCAGGCCGAGACGCGGCGCCGCGCGGCCCTCCGCCGGGAGGAGTCGACTCAGGGTCTGACCCCGACGATTCCCAGGGTCGGGATCGCACCGTAGAGCGACGCTTCGCCCGATTCGTGACCGTAGCGTGGAAGTCGACGGGGCAGCCACAGGGGAAGCCTCGAGCGACGGTTCACGAAGGAGCCACGATGAGCGCCATTGCCCGCCCCACCCAAGGCCGCATGATCGGCGGAGTGTGCGCAGCGCTGGCCCGGCGCTTCGGCACCTCCGCGACCACGATGCGGGTGATCTTCCTGGTCTCCTGCCTGCTTCCGGGCCCCCAGTTCCTGCTCTACATCGCGCTGTGGATCCTGTTCCCGTCGGAGGACAAGGCCCGCACGGCCTGGTGACCCGTGCGACCGGACACACAAGAGGCATACGACAGGAACACCGTTGGGGCGCACCCGGATCCGGGTGCGCCCCAACGGCACAGCTACCAGCGGCACGAAGACCGCCGGGACGCGGGCATCAGCCCAGCGGCAGCCCGTTCACCGGCAGACCGTGCGTCGGCAGCGCCCCGGCCAGCGGCAGACCACCGAGCAGCCCGGCCACCGGCGCGGTCGGCCCGTCGGCGAGGACGCGCGCCACGGCGGGCTGAGCGGCGGCCACACCCGAGCCCACGGCGCCCTGCGCGTGGGCGACCGCGTCGCCGGCACCGGGAAGCGCCTGGGAGACGTTCTCCGCCGGCAGCGTCCTGGTGACGGTGTCCAGCGCCGAGGAGGCGTCCGGCACGGCCGGCGCAGCATTCGCGGCACCCGCGCCCGCGGCGGCGAAGGCGGCACCGAGAGCGGCGACACCGAGGGTCTTGGCAGCAGACTGCTTCATTTTTAATGCGTCCTTGGATCCGTGTGACGGGGATGTGAGCGGTCCGAAACCGTAAACACGCGAACGCACCGTCCGCAAACATCGAAAAGCGGCCGAGTCGCCAGAACCCGACCGCTTCCCGAACATCACACGCGACCCTAACCAGCGATAGAACCGCTGGTGGAGGCCGTCTGCTGGAACAGCCATTCGGACTTCAGCTCGGCATAGCCGGGCTTGATCACGTCACTGATCATGGCCAGTCGTTCATCGAAAGGAATGAATGCTGACTTCATAGCATTGACCGAGAACCACTGCATGTCGTCGAGTGAATAACCGAACGCCTCGACAAGGTGCTCGAATTCCCGGCTCATACTCGTACCGGACATGAGCCGGTTGTCCGTATTCACGGTCGCCCGGAAATGCAGCCGCCGCAGCAGCCCGATGGGATGGTCCGCGTACGAGTCGGCGGCCCCGGTCTGGAGGTTGGAGCTCGGGCACAGCTCCAGCGGGATGCGCTTGTCGCGGACGTACGAGGCGAGGCGCCCGAGCTGCACGGTGCCGTCGTCGTGGACCTCGATGTCGTCGATGATCCGCACGCCGTGGCCGAGCCGGTCGGCGCCGCACCACTGGAGCGCCTGCCAGATCGACGGCAGTCCGAAGGCCTCACCGGCGTGGATGGTGAAGTGGTTGTTCTCGCGCTTGAGGTACTCGAACGCGTCGAGGTGCCGGGTGGGCGGGAACCCGGCCTCGGCGCCGGCGATGTCGAAGCCGACGACGCCCAGGTCCCGGTAGCGGTTGGCGAGTTCGGCGATCTCCAGGGCGCGGGCCGCGTGCCGCATGGCGGTCAGCAGGGCGCCCACCCGGATCCGGTGCCCGTTCTCCCGGGCCCGTCGCTCGCCCGCGCGGAAGCCTTCGTTGACGGCCTCGACGACCTCTTCGAGGGTGAGCCCGGCCTCCAGGTGCTGCTCGGGCGCGTACCGGACCTCGGCGTAGACGACACCGTCCTCGGCGAGGTCCTCGGCGCACTCGGCGGCGACCCGCACCAGCGCCTCGCGGGTCTGCATGACGGCGCAGGTGTGGGCGAAGGTCTCCAAGTACCGCTCCAGCGAACCGGAGTCGGCTGCCTCGCGGAACCAGACGCCGAGCTTGTCGGGGTCGGTCTCGGGGAGATCGGCGTAGCCCGCCTCCCGGGCGAGGTCGACGATCGTGCCGGGGCGCAGGCCCCCGTCGAGATGGTCGTGCAGCAGGACCTTGGGCGCCCGGCGGATCTGGTCCGAGCTCGGGGTGTTCTGGTGCTGGCTCGTCATTTCCGCACTCTAACGCCTACGCGCGTAGAGCTCTCGGCGTGACGAACCGTCGATATCCAACGGTGACCCCCACGACGGATGGCGTACACCCTTGCTTCTGACACTGTTCTGTCATGGCACAGCAAGCGACGCCGGTCCGCAGGGCCCGGCTGGGGAGGGCGCTCGGCCCCGAGCCGACGGCGGTGAGCGGAGTGCTGCTCCTGCTCCCCGGCGGCGACGAGGTCTCGGCCCGCAGACCGTCCCCCATGGTGGCGGCCGCTTCCGTCCGCGCGCTGGGGCGACGCCTCACGCGCGCGGGACGCACGGAGGGTCTGGCCACGCACGTCGTGCACTACCGCTACCGCGGCTGGAACGGCACCGAGGCGCATCTGGCGGGCGACGCGGCCTGGGCCGCCGACGAGGCCGTACGCCGTTACGGGGACGTCCCCGTCTGCCTCGCCGGAGTGGACATGGGCGCTCGTGCGGCCCTGCACGCGGGCGGGCACTCGGCCGTCAACTCCGTACTGGCGCTGGCACCTTGGCTGCCCGAGGAGGACGTGGCCGCGGCGCCCGAACCGGTGAAGCACCTCGCCGGGCGACGGGTGCTGATCGTGCACGGCACGAACGACGAGCGCACCGATCCGGAGCTGTCGTTCCGGCTCGCCGCGCGCGCGAAGAAGGCCAACCGCGACATCTGCCGCTTCGAGGTCCACTCCGACGGCCACACCCTGCATCAGCACCGGTCCGAAGTCCACGCGCTGGCCCAGGACTTCGTGCTGGGAGCGCTGTTCGGGCGGAGCTTCTCACGGCCGGTGGAGGACGCGTTCGCGGCGCCGCCGCCGCTGGGTCTGCGGATGCCGCTGGCCGCGGGGTTCGGGCAGTCCCTGCGCCGCCCCTGAGGGAGCACCGGCCATGCGACGTCCGCGGCTCCTCAGTCCGGGAGGAGCCGGCCCCGCCGGGAGAGCAGGAACTTCTTGAAGGCCGCCACCGGCGGGGTGTCCGGGTGGCCGTCGAGCCAGGCGACGCCGATCTCGCGCACCGCGCGCGGAGCGGTGACCGTCAGTTCGACAACTCCCGGGCGCGGCACGGCCGGTGGCGGGAGCAGGGCCACTCCGAGGCCGGCGGCGACCAGTCCGCGCAGGGTCTCTGCCTCCTCGCCCTCGAAGGCGATCCGGGGCCGGAAGCCGGCCTCCTGACAGAGGTCGTCGGTGATCCGGCGCAGGCCGTAGCCGGGTTCGAGGGTCACGAAGGTCTCGTCGGCGGCCTCGGCGAGCCGGACCCGCTTACGGCCGGCGAGGCGGTGCTCGACAGGGACCACGAGCCGCAGCGTCTGCTCGTCCAGCCGGCGGCCGACCAGGTCGGGCGCGTCGGGCACGGGTGAGGTCAGGCAGAGGTCCAGCTCGCCGGAGCGCAGCCGCTCGATCATCGCCTCGCCGTAGTTCTGGACAAGGCTGAAGCGGACCCGCGGATGGTCGGCGCGGAAGGCGCGGATCAGCCCGGGGACGGTCTCGGAGCCCATGGTGTGCAGAAAGCCGAAGGCAACCTTGCCGGTGGCCGGGTCCGCGTCCGCGCGCACCTCGTCGGCGGCCCGCCCGATCTCGGCGAGGGCCCGTTCGACGGAGCCGAGGAACGTACGGCCGGCCGGGGTGAGCGACAGGGTCCGCCCGCGGCGGGCGAACAGGTCCACGCCCAGGTCCTGTTCGAGGCGGACCAGCGCGCGGGACAGGGTCGACTGCGGCACCTGCATCTCCTGCGCGGCCCGGGTGACGTGCTCGGTGCGGGCCACTCCCGCGAAGTACGCGAGCCGCGGGGCGAGCACCGCGACGATGTCTTCTGTGTCACTGGACGGTGACAGACGCGCCTCTGACCTCTGCTGATGCACCATGGGAACGATTATGGGGTTTCCATGCATTGGACGGATGAGTACGGGATCTTTAGTTTCGAAGCATGCCTTCCGCCAGTACCGGGGCGTCCACCACCGTGGGCGCCGTACCGTCCCTCTCCGCTCCTGACTCCCGTATGGCCCCGGGCGGGCCCGGCTACCGCCGGATGAGCCTCGCCCTCTTCCTCGCGGGTGTCGCGACCTTCGCGCTCCTCTACTCCACGCAGGCCCTCCTGCCCCTCGTCTCCCAAGACTTCGGGGTCAGCGCGAGCGAGGCGAGCTGGACGGTGTCGGCCGCGACCGGCGCGCTGGCGCTGTTCGTCCTCCCGATGAGCGCGCTGTCGGAGCGCTTCGGACGGCGGACGCTGATGACGGCGTCCCTGGTGGTCGCCGTGTCGGTCGGTCTGCTGGTCCCCTTCGCCCCCTCGATCGGCGCGCTGGTGGCGCTGCGGGCGGTGCAGGGCGCGGCCCTGGCGGGGCTGCCGGCGTCGGCGACCGCGTATCTGGCCGAGGAGGTCCGCCCCAAGGCGCTGATCACCGCGATCGGCCTGTTCGTCGCGGGCAACAGCGTCGGCGGGATGAGCGGCCGGGTCATCACCGGCTGGGTCGCGCAGGAGTGGGGCTGGCGGGTCGCCGTCGGCGTGATCGGGGTACTCGCCGTGGCCTGCGCGGTCGCCTTCCGGCTGCTGCTCCCGGCGCCCCGGCACTTCACCCGCGGTTCGCTGCGGCCCCGGGTGCTGGCCCGCACGGTCGGCGACCACCTGGCCAACCCGCTGCTGTGCCGGCTGTACGCGATCGGCGCGCTGTTCATGATGGTCTTCGGCGGGGTCTACACGGTGATCGGCTACCGCCTGACCGACGCCCCCTTCTCGCTCCCCCAGGGCATCATCGGCTCGGTCTTCCTGGTCTATCTGGTCGGTACGGTCTCGGCGTCCACGGCGGGGAAGCTGGTCGCCCGCCTGGGCCGGCGCGGCTCCCTGTACCTGGCGGCCGGCACGACGACCGCCGGGCTGCTGCTCTCGCTCGCCGACTCCCTCCCCCTCGTCCTGCTCGGTCTGGTGCTGATCACCGCGGGCTTCTTCGCCGGCCACGCGGTCGCGTCCTCCTCCGTGAGCCACACGGCCACCCATGGCCGGGCCCAGGCCTCGGCGCTCTACCAGTCCGCGTACTACGTGGGCTCCAGCGTGGGCAGCACGCTCGGTGCCGTCGCCTTCCACGCGGGCGGCTGGGCCGGGACGGTCGCGCTCGGCCTGCTCGCGGTGCTCGGCGTCGTCGCCATCACGGTGTTCGGTTCGCACGCGGCCCGCGCACAGAGCCGCCGGGACCCCCTCCCCGCGCACTGACCACGCCCCGGCCCCTCGGCCGACCCGTGCGGCAATCGGCCTGACCTGCGGCTTTCCCCACTCCGGGCGCCATTGTCAGTGGGCTGCGGTAGCTTCCGAAGTGCTGGCGCAAAGGTGCGACGGGAAAAGGCCACAGGGGTGGGTTGGCTATGAGCGACGGTACGGCGACCACGACAGACCTGGATGTCCGGCTGGAGAAGCACCGGGTCGAGCTGACCGGGTACTGCTACCGGATGCTCGGTTCGTCCTTCGAGGCCGAGGACGCGGTGCAGGACACGATGGTCCGCGCCTGGCGCAGTTACGACAAGTTCGAGGGCCGCTCCTCCATGCGCTCCTGGCTGTACCGGATCGCGACGAACGTATGCCTGGACATGCTCAACGCGGGCAACCGAAGGGCTCGTCCCATGGACCTGACCGCTCCCTCGCCGCTGGCCCAGGCGGCGCTGACCCCGCGCGCCGACAACACCTGGCTCGAGCCGATGCCCGACGCGCGTGTGCTGCCGACGGTGACCGATCCGGCCGAGGCGGCGGTGGCGAAGGAGTCGGTGCGCCTCGCCTTCATGGCCGCCCTGCAGCAGCTGCCGCCCAAGCAGCGTGCGGTGCTCATCCTGCGTGAGGTCCTGGCGTGGAAGGCGAGCGAGGTCGCCGAGCTGCTCGGCACCACGGTCGCCTCGGTCAACAGCGCCCTGCAGCGGGCGCGCGCCACGCTCGCCGAGAGCGACGGCGCGGGCGCGGACGCAGCCACCTCCGACCCCCTCGACGAGGAGCAGCAAAAGCTCCTGGAGCGCTACGTCGCCGCCTTCGAGGGGTACGACATGACGGCGCTCACGGCGCTGCTGCACGAAGACGCGATCATGACGATGCCGCCGTTCGACCTGTGGCTGCGCGGCACGGACGACATCACCGGCTTCATGACGACGCTCGGCGCCCCCTGCGCCGGCTCGCACCTGGTGCCGGTCGAGGTCAACGGCCTGCCGGGCTTCGCCCAGTACAAGCCCGATCCGGAGACGGGCGGCTTCGTGCCGTGGGCCGTGCAGGTGCTGGAGATCTCAAAGGGGCGGATCACCGGGTTCCACTGCTTCCTGGACACCGCCCGCTGGTTCCCGCTCTTCGGGCTGCCCCTCCGACTCGAAGCGCAGACCGACCAGGTCGAGTAGGCCCCGCAGCGCCGGGTGCGGGTTCCGCAGCCGTATCCGTCCCCCGGCGCGCCGGGCGGCGAGTTCGAGCCGGGCGAGCAGGTCGACGGTCGTCAGGCCCGGCGGCCCGAGCCCTCCGATGTCGCAGACCACGACACCGGCCCCGGTCGCCTCCAGCCGTGCGCGCACGTCGTCGCAGAGCCCGGGCACCTCGTCCCGGGCGACGGGTCCTGGCAGCATGAGTACTGCGGGTGTCGTTGCATCCACCATCAGTAGACCGCCGGGCGGACCGGAACTCATCGGAGCCCCCGCGGCCTCCGGCCGGGCGGGACCGGCGGGGATGCGCCGATCCCGCTCAACCAGTCGGGAAAACCCTGGTCAGGCGATGCGCTCCAGCACGATGGGGGCCGGCTTGAAGTCCGCGCCCGCAGCCGCGATGTCGTAGGAACCCTCCACCGACTCCAAGGCGTACTCGAAGCGCTCGGGGGTGTCGGTGTGCAGGGTGAGCAGGGGCTGGCCCGCGGTCACCGGGTCACCGGGCTTGGCGTGCAGCTCGATGCCGGCTCCGGCCTGCACCGGGTCCTCCTTGCGGGCACGGCCGGCGCCCAGCCGCCAGGCGGCGACCCCGATGTCGTACGCGTCGAGGCGGGTCAGGACACCCGAGGAGGGGGCCTTGACGACGTGCTGCTCGCGCGAGGCCGGCAGCGGGGCGTCCGGGTCACCGCCCTGCGCGGCGATCATGCGGCGCCAGACGTCCATCGCGGAGCCGTCCGCGAGGGCCTTGGCCGGGTCGGCGTCCTTCACGCCGGCCGCGTCGAGCATCTCGCGGGCGAGCGCGAGGGTGAGCTCGACGACGTCCGCGGGACCGCCGCCGGCCAGGACCTCCAGGGACTCGCGGACCTCCAGGGCGTTGCCCGCGGTCAGGCCCAGCGGGGTCGACATGTCCGTGAGCAGGGCCACGGTCCTCACCCCGTGGTCCGTGCCGAGGCCCACCATCGTGGAGGCGAGTTCGCGCGCGTCCTCGATGGTCTTCATGAAGGCGCCCGAGCCGACCTTCACGTCCAGGACCAGCGAACCGGTGCCCTCGGCGATCTTCTTCGACATGATCGACGACGCGATCAGCGGGATCGCCTCGACCGTGCCGGTGACATCGCGCAGCGCGTACAGCTTCTTGTCGGCGGGGGCGAGGCCGTCGCCGGCGGCGCAGATGACCGAGCCGACGTCGTCCAGTACGGCGAGCATCTCCTCGTTGGAGAGCAGCGCGCGCCAGCCCGGGATCGACTCCAGCTTGTCGAGGGTGCCGCCGGTGTGGCCGAGGCCGCGGCCGGACAGCTGCGGAACCGCCGCGCCGCAGGCGGCCACCAGGGGCGCGAGGGGCAGTGTGATCTTGTCGCCGACGCCGCCCGTGGAGTGCTTGTCGGCGGTCGGACGCGACAGCGACGAGAAGTCCATGCGCTCGCCGGAGGCGATCATCGCGGCGGTCCAGCGGGCGATCTCCCGGCGGTTCATGCCGTTGAGCAGGATCGCCATGTTGAGAGCGGCCATCTGGTAGTCGGCGACCTCGCCGCGGGTGTACGCGTCGATGACCCAGTCGATCTGCTCGTCACTGAACTCACCGCGGTCCCGCTTGGTGCGGATGACGGAGATGGCGTCCATGGCCATGGCTTTCCTTCCGAAGAGCAGCGGCCCCTCCCGGCGACGAGTCACCGCGGAGGGGCCGTACATGAATTACTTGGTGAGATGGCCCGGCCCGAAGGCCTGCGGCAGCATCTCGGAGAGCGGCAGGATCCCCGCCGGGGTCTCCAGGAGCAGGCCGGGGCCGCCGAACTCGGAGAGCAGCTGCCGGCAGCGCCCGCACGGCACCAGGATCTCGCCGTTCCTGTCGACGCACGTGAAGTGCGTCAGCCGCCCGCCCCCGGTGTTCTGCAGCTCGGAGACGAGACCGCACTCGGCGCACAGCCCGAGCCCGTACGAGGCGTTCTCGACGTTGCAGCCGGAGACGGTCCGGCCGTCGTCCACGAGGGCCGCGACCCCGACCGGGTAGCCCGAGTACGGGGCGTACGCACGGGACATGGCCTCGCGTGCCGTCTCGCGCAGCGCGTCCCAGTCGATGTCCGCGGAGCCGGACCCAGGCCCCGACGCGGAGCCGGACCCGGCCGTGGAGGACGAGGTCACTTGCCCTGCCCCCTCCGGTACGGCATGCCGTCCGCCTTGGGCATCCGCAGATGCTGCGCGGACAGGGCGAGCACCAGCAGCGTCACGATGTACGGCGTGGCGGTCACGACCTGCTTGGGTACCTCGTTGGTGGTCAGGTACCAGACGAACATCAGCACCGAGATCACCGCGGTGACCACGGCCGGGACGTACCGCTTCTTCCACAGCAGGTAGGCCAGGCCGAAGACCAGCAGGATCGCGAGGAGCAGGATCAGCGCGTGGACGTTCGTACCGCCGCCGCGCAGGTTGAGGCTGTCGGTGTAGCCGAACAGACCGGCGCCGAGGGCGAGTCCGCCCGGCATCCAGTTGCCGAAGATCATCGCGGCCAGACCGATGTAGCCGCGGCCGGCGGTCTGCCCGTCCAGGTAGACGTTCGAGGCGACGATCGACAGGAAGGCACCGCCGAGTCCGGCGAAGCCGCCGGAGATGATCACGGCCAGGTACTTGTACTTGTAGACGTTGACGCCGAGGGACTCGGCGGCCACCGGGTTCTCACCGCAGGAGCGCAGCCGCAGCCCGAACGCCGTACGCCACAGCACCCACCAGGTCGCCGGCACCAGTGCGACGGCGACGACGGTCAGCGGGGAGAGGTTGGTGATCAGACCGCCGATCAGACCCGCGAGGTCCGAGACGAGGAACCAGTGTTTCTCGTTGAGCGTGTTCAGACCGCTCGACAGACCTGGGATGTCGAAGGTGCCGAGCGAGTCGATGGGCGGCGACTGCTTGGACGAGCCCTGCGGGACGCCCTCGAAGGTGAACTTCGAGAGGTAGCGGGTGGTGCCGAGGGCCAGGATGTTGATCGCCACACCGGAGACGATGTGGTTGACGTTGAAGGTCACCGTGGCGATGGCGTGCAGCACACCGCCGAGCATGCCGCCGACGATGCCGAACGCGACGCCGGTCCACGGGCCCCACTGGTAGCCGGCCCAGGCGCCGAACCAAGTGCCCAGGATCATCATGCCTTCGAGGCCGATGTTGACGACGCCCGCGCGCTCGGCCCACAGACCGCCGAGGCCCGCGAGCCCGATCGGCACCGCGAGGCGCAGCGCCGTGGACATCTGTCCGGTCGAGGTGATGCCGTCCGCGCCGGTGATCAGACGGACGACCGAGGTCAGGATCAGTACGCCCGCGATGACGAGCAGGAGTACCGGAAGGGACATACGGCGGCTGCCCTTGCCGGGCTGCTGCGCCTGCGGCTTGGCGACGGTCGCGGTGCTCATCGGGCAGCCACCTCCTTCGGGGAGTTGTTGTTGGCGGCGGCCGCGGCCAGTTCCTCACCGACGCGCTTCTGCTGGCGGCGCAGGCCCCACACGCGGACGGCCTCGTAGGAGATGACGACCGCGAAGACGATCAGGCCCTGCATGATCGTGGCGATCTCCTTCTCGTACGCCACCGGAGTCGCGTAGTCGAGAGCGGGGGACGCCTTGTCGAGGAAGGCGATCAGCAGCGCGGCGAAGGCGATGCCGACCGGGCTGTTGCGGCCGAGCAGGGCGATGGTGATGCCGGTGAAGCCGAGACCGGTCGGGAAGCTCAGGCTGTAGGTGTGGGCGTCGCCCAGGAGCAGCGGCAGCCCGGAGAGACCGGCGACCGCGCCGGAGATCAGCATCGCGGTGAGCACCATGCGCTTGGCGTCGACGCCGGAGGCCGCGGCGGCGGACTCGGAGGCGCCGGTGGCGCGCAGGTCGAAGCCGAAGCGGGTGCGGTTGAGGACGAGCCAGTACAGGACGCCCGCCAGGACCGCGAGGAAGACCATGCCGTAGATCTCGCCGACGCTCTCGCCGAGGTCGAGGCCGGGGAACCAGCCGGACTTCTTCATGATGCCGGTCGTCATGTTGTTGCCGACCTGCACGCCGAAGTGATCGGAGAGGGTGAGGTAGCCGATGACGCTGGTGGCGATCGCGTTGAGCATGATCGTCGCGACGACCTCGCTCACTCCGCGGGTCGTCTTGAGAACGCCCGCGATACCGGCCCAGAAGGCGCCGGTGCACATGGCGACGATCATCAGGACGGGGATCTGCAGGAAGGACGGCAGCGCGATGTGCGCGCCGACCACGGCGGTCATCATCGCGGCGAGGCGGTACTGGCCGTCGACACCGATGTTGAACAGGTTCATCCGGAAGCCGATGGCCACCGCGAGAGCCGCCAGGTAGTACATCGACGCCTGGTTGATGATCAGCACCTGGACGTCGGAGTACGACGCCTGCTGGAGCATCAGGGAGTACGGCTCGAACGGGCTCTTGCCCGAGGCGAGCAGCACGACCGAGGTCAGTGCGATCGCCGCGACGAGCGCGATGACCGGGCCGGCCAGCGCGAGGAGCACCCGCTCCTTGTCGAACTTCTTCATCGGGCCTCGTCCTCCGGGGCGGCACTTTCCTCGACATGCTCCAGGTGTCCGGAGGCGGCGCCGGTCATGGCCGAGCCCAGCTCCTCCGGGGTGACGGTCGCCGGGTCGGCGTCCGCCACGAGCCTGCCGTTGTAGATCACCCGAAGGGTGTCGGACAGGCCGATCAGCTCGTCCAGGTCGGCGGAGATCAGCAGCACGGCCAGGCCCTCGCGGCGGGCCTCGCGGATCTGGTCCCAGATCGCGGCCTGCGCCCCGACGTCCACACCGCGGGTGGGGTGGGCGGCGATCAGGAACTTCGGCTTGTGGCTCATCTCGCGGCCGACGATCAGCTTCTGCTGGTTGCCGCCGGACAGGGAGGCGGCGGTGACGTCGATGCCGGGGGTCCGGACGTCGTACTCCTTGACGATGCGGCGCGTGTCGGCCTGGGCGCCCTTGATGTCGAGCCAGAAGCCCCGGCTGCCGCGTGTGTTGGGCTTCTCGGTGACATGTCCGAGGATGCGGTTCTCCCAGAGCGGGGATTCCAGCAGGAGGCCGTGGCGGTGGCGGTCCTCGGGGATGTAGCCGATGCCGGCCTCGCGGCGCTTGCGGGTGGGCCAGGGGACGATGTCCTCGCCGAGGAAGCCGATGGTGCCGGAGTCGGCGTCCTTCAGGCCGATCAGCGCGTCGATGAGCTCGGTCTGCCCGTTGCCCTCGACGCCGGCGATGCCCATGACCTCACCGGCGTGGATGGTGAAGGTGACGTCGTCCAGGACGCGCCTCGCGTCGCCCCCGACGGCGGCGTCGCCGAGCAGTCCGCCGGCGGTGGGCTCCGCCCCGGCGCCGAGGGAGGCGCCGCCGCTGGCGTAGACGGTGAGGTCCTTGACCTCGACGACGGGCTGGTCGGTGACCGTGGACTCCGCCGTCTCCGGGGTGGGCAGTTCGCTGCCGACCATCATCTCGGCGAGCTGGCGGGAGGTGGTCTCGGCGGGGACGGCCGTGCCGACCGTCGTACCGCGCCGGATGACCGTGATCTCGTCGGCGACCGACAGCACCTCGCCCAGCTTGTGCGAGATGAAGATGACCGCCAGGCCCTCGGACTTGAGCTCGCGCAGGTTGCTGAAGAGCGCGTCGACCTCCTGCGGCACCAGTACGGCCGTGGGCTCGTCCAGGATCAGCGTGCGCGCGCCGCGGAAGAGGACCTTGAGGATCTCCACGCGCTGGCGCTCGGCGACACCGAGGGTCTCGACGAGGACGTCCGGGCGGACGTTCAGCCCGTAGCGCTCGGAGATCTCCCTGATCTTCTTGCGGGCGCCGCCGCCGATGCCGTGCAGCTTCTCGCTGCCCAGGACCACGTTCTCCAGGACGGTGAGGTTGTCGGCGAGCATGAAGTGCTGGTGGACCATGCCGATGCCGCGCACGATGGCGTCGGCCGGCGACGAGAAGGTGACCTGCTCACCGTCGACGGCGATCGTGCCCTCGTCCGGCTTCTGCATGCCGTAGAGGATCTTCATCAGCGTCGACTTGCCGGCACCGTTCTCGCCGACGAGGGCGTGGACCGTGCCCTTGCGGACGCTGAGGTGGATGTCGTGGTTGGCCACCACTCCGGGGAAACGCTTGGTGATCCCCGCCAGCTCGACCGCGGTCGACTGTGCGGTGAGCGGAGGGCTGCTGGACGCGTCGATGGCGCACTCTCCTTGGAAAAGGGGCCGATCTACGCGCGTAGCGCCCCTGCTTTAAATAGTGCCCGGGCCTGACCCTCCCGAGCAGTCTGCCGCGCGAACGGGGCGCGGGGAGGTCATCCTCCCCACACCCCGTTCCGTGGCCGTAACGCTGCCATTACAGCGCTGCCTTGGCCATGGCCGCGACGTTCGGTGCAACGTCTTGACGTTGGTTCGTTACGAGGTCTTCACCTTGATCGAACCGTCCTTGATGCCCGCCTCGGCCTTCTTCAGCGCGGCCTGCAGGTCGGCGTTGTTCTTGAAGGCGGGGTTCGAGTCCGCGAGGCTGACACCACCGGTGGCGAGGCTGGCGCGGACCACACCGGTCTCGGGCTTGCCGTCGTGGACCGACTTGGCGAGGTTGTAGACCGCGCCGGCGACGTCCTTCATGGCCGAGGTGAGGATGTACTTCTTGTACTTCGCCAGCGCGTCCTGCTTGTACTGGTCGGAGTCGACGCCGATCGCCCAGATCTTGTGCGCGGCGGCGGACTTGATGACGCCCTGGCCGGACAGGCCCGCGGCGGCGTAGACGACGTCGGCACCGGCGTCGATCTGGCCCTCGGCGGCGCTCTCGCCCTTGTCCGGGCTGGAGAAGCCACCCTCCTGAGCCGTCTCGGTCAGGTACTGCGACTTGACCGTGACGCCCTTCTTGGTGTCCTCGACGCCCTGCTTGAAGCCCGCCTCGAACTTGTGGATCAGCGGGACGTCGACACCGCCGACGAAGCCGACGGTGTTCGACTTGGTGGCCTTGGCAGCGGTGACACCCGCGAGGTAGGAGGCCTGCTCCTCGTGGAAGACCAGGTCGGCGATGTTCGCGGCCTTGTTCTGCTCGTCGTCGACGATGCCGAAGGTCACCTTCGGGTACTTCGCGGCGACCTCCTTGACGGCGGCCGCGTAGGCGAAGCCGACGCCGATCACGGGGTTGTAGCCCGACTTGGCGAGCTGCTCCAGGCGCTGCACCTTGTCGGCGTCGGACTCGCCGTCCTGCGGCTCGACGGCCTGGCTGGTGTAGCCGAACTCCTTGTCGGCCTTGTCCAGGCCGGCGGTGGCGGCGTCGTTGAAGGACTGGTCGCCCTTGCCGCCGACGTCGTACGCGAGGGCGAGGCCCTTGCCCTTCCCGCTGCTGGAGCTGCTGGAGGCGTCGGTGGACGATCCGCCACAGGCGGAGAGGGAAACGGCGATGGTAGCGGTCGCAACGCCCGCAACCGCGATTCGGGACACCCGGCGCATGGAACGTGACTCCTTTGTGCAAGCGCCCAAACCAGGCGCTGGTTCCGCCGCAGCGTAACGCGCGTAGACCAGACGGAAAACCCCTTCTGTCCGGTCCGTTACCGAGCTGTGGCCACAGTCGGGGCACAGCCTACGGAACGCGGAACGCCCCTTGCGGGAGGCAAGGGGCGTACGACCTGCGCGGCGTCCCCGGGGACGCGCGCGAGGCCTCCGGTTCACGCGCCGCACAAGGTGGCGCGGGTCACTCGGGGCGGTCCGTCCACGCCGGCCGCGGCGCGGAGCGTGGGGACGGGCCGCCGGGAATCACTTGGTGTCGACGGTGACCTTGCCGTCGATGATGTCCTGCTTGGCCTTGTCGACGGCCGCGACGACGTCCGTCATGGCCTTGTACTTGGGGTTGCTGTCCGCGAAGCCGACGCCGCCGGACTTCAGGTCACCGCGCACGACTCCCGAGAGCGGCTTGCCGTCGACCACGGACTTCGCCAGGTCGTACACCGCGCCGCCGACGTTCTTCAGCGCGGAACCGAGGATGTAGTCCTTGTACTTGGCGAGGGCCTTCTGCTGGTACTGGTCGGAGTCGACCCCGATGGCCCACACCTTCTTGCTCGCGGCCTCGGAGATCACGCCCTGACCGGAGAGACCTGCCGCGTGGTAGATCACGTCGGCGCCCGTCTCGATCTGGCCGCTCGCCGCGTCCTTGCCCTTGTCCGGGCTGGAGAAGCCGCCCTCCTGGGCCGTCTCGGTCAGATACTGCGACTCGATCTTGATCTTCGGGTTGACGGACCGCGCACCCTGCTTGAAGCCCGCCTCGAACTTGTGGATGAGGGGGATGTCCACGCCGCCGATGAAGCCGATGTGGTTCTTCTTGGTGGTCTTGGCGGCGGCGACACCCGCGAGGTAGGAGGCCTGCTCCTCGTGGAAGACCAGGTCGGCGACGTTGGCCGCCTTGTCCTGCTCGTCGTCGATGATGCCGAAGGTGACCTTCGGGAACTTGGCGGCGACCTCCTTGATGGCCGGCGCGTAGACGAAGCCGACGCCGATCACCGGGTTGTAGCCCGACTTGGCGAGCTGCTCGAGGCGCTGCACCTTGTCGGCGTCGGACTCGCCGTCCTGGGGCTCGATGTCCGAGCCGCCGATCTTGAACTCCTTCTGGGCCTTCTGGAGTCCGGCGTACGCGGCGTCGTTGAAGGACTGGTCGCCCTTGCCGCCGATGTCGTAGGCGAGGCCGATGCCCTTCCCGGAGTACCCGGAGCCGGTCTTCTTGCCGGAATCGCTGTTCGCCTCGTCGCTGGACTTGCCGCAGCCGGCGGCCGCGAGGGCGATGACCGCGACGGTCACCGCCGCTTGGGAGAACCTGGTCCTCCGAGATATCAGACGCACAACAAGCACCCTTCATCCCTACGGCACCGTCGCCGGTCCGCTTCCCCAGTACGCCGTCACCGCAGCGATTGCGGCGCACAGTAACGCGCGTAGAAGAGGAGGGGAACGGGGTTTCGCCCGGCCGTTACCGATTCGTGCCGCCCACGGGTTACGTTTGCGCGCGGCCGGTTACGGACGGGTGACGCAAGTGGACGAAGGGGTACCCAAAGGGCACCCCCCGCGTCACGGTCGGGCCGCGTCCAGCAGGGCGGCCGCGGTGAACAGCTCGACCCCGACCTCGATGGCCGACTCGTCCACGTCGAAGTCGCCGCGATGCAGGTCACGAGTGGTGCGGTCGCCCGGCGTACGGACCCCGAGGCGGGCCAGCGCGCCCGGCACATGCTCCAGATACCAGGAGAAGTCCTCGCCACCGAGGCTCTGTTCGGTGTCCTCGACGGAGTCGGCGCCGCGGCGGGCCGCCATCGCGCCGCGCAGCAGCTCGGTGACGACCGGTTCGTTGACGACCGGCGGGACGCCACGGACGTAGTTGATCTCGGACTTCGCGCGGTGCATGTTGGCGATCTCGTCGATGGCCGCGTGCAGGAGGTCGGGCGCGCTGCGCCACGCGTCGAGGTCCAGGCACCGTACGGTCCCGGAGAGCTCGGCGTGCTGCGGGATCACGTTGCAGGCGTGCCCCGACTCGATGCGTCCCCAGGTCACGGAGAGGCCGCTGCGGGCGTCGACCCGCCGGGCGACCAGGGCGGGCACGTCGATGGCGACGCGCGCGGCGGCCGTGACCAGGTCGGTGGTGAGGTGGGGGCGCGCGGTGTGTCCGCCCGCGCCGTCCAGCGACACCTCCAGCCGGTCGCACGCGGAGGTGATCGGGCCGTGCCGCAGACCGATGCGGCCCGCGTCCACCTTCGGGTCGCAGTGCACGCCGATGATCCGGGCGACCCCTTCCAGCGCCCCGCACTTGATGGCGTCGGCCGCCCCGCCCGGGAGCACCTCCTCCGCCGGCTGGAAGATCAGCCGCACGGGCTGCGGGAGGGCGCCCGTACGGTGCAGCTCGGCGAGGACGAGCCCCGCGCCGAGGACGACGGTGGTGTGCACGTCGTGGCCGCAGGCGTGGGCGCGGTCGGGCACGGTCGAGCGGTACGCGCAGTCGGTCTTCGTGTCCGGGATGGGCAGGCCGTCGATGTCCGCCCGCAGGGCGAGCATGGGCCGCCCGCCGGCCCACACCCCGTCCTCGCAGCCGATGTCACAGATGAGGCCGGTCCCGGTGTCGAGCACACGCGGCTTGAGGCCCGCCTGCTCCAGGCGGGCCTTGAGTGCCGCGGTGGTGCGGAACTCCTGGTTGCCGAGCTCCGGGTGCATGTGCAAGTCGCGACGGAACGCCACGAGTTCGGCGCGCAGTGCCTCCGGCAGCGCGCCGGGGAGCACGGCTTCCCCGGGGTGATCGGCCTCGGACTCTCGGGACATCAGTTGGTTCACCCTTTGAAGGGTAGGGCGACCGGGCGGCCAACTAACCCACGATCAACAAAACTTCAGCCCGTTAGGGGAAGAAAAACTGGCCGCCCGGCGCATAGGTATCGGCGGGGATGGGTAAACTCGCCCGGCTTTCCGGACGGTTGATCTTGAACCGGCGGCCGGCGCGGGCTGACCGCGTGACCCCTGTTCTCAACGCTCGGGAACACCCATCGCATTCCCGCACCTCCACGGATATCACGCCCGCGCCCCTTCTTCGCTCCGGAACCAGCACCGCCACGCGACGCTTTCGATACGTTCCGTGACGACCTGTGTGCTCTCCGGCGAGGTGGGCCGATACGAGCCCGCGGATGCGGATGCGGATGGGGATGCACAAGGGGATGCGGATCCGGGTGCGGCGAAGAACACATCCCTCCGCCCCCCGGCGGCCGCAGATCACCCGGGTCCGGGCGGTCCGTAGTCCGGGGCCGGGCTGCTGAGCCTGTCCGCGACGAGGGCGAGCCAGCCGCTGGGCGTGCAGGGGGCGGGTGGGTCGACTTCCATGCCCAGTTCGGCGACGGCCAGCGCGTAGTCGCTCTCGTCCAGGTCCAGGGCGAGGAGTTCGCGCAGTTCGCCGGCGAGGCGGGCGACGAGCTGCGGGTGCGTGCCGGTGACGTAGTCCCCGACGGCCGCGTCGTGGTCGTCGAACTCGTCGGGCATGTCCTGGGAGAACCAGCCGCCGAGGAACTGCGCGAGCTCCGGGAAGCGGGCGTGCCATTCCCAGTGGGTGGCGGGAGCGGCGGGCGGCGGGGCCTCGCCGGTCTCGACGCTGTGCTTGATGTGATCGGCGATGCAGGACAGCCACTCCTGGATGTCCGACTCGGGCAGGCCCACGTCGGGGATCGCGTAGAACTCGCCGAGGCGCAGCCGGAGCCGGCCGGGCGGATTGCGGGAGTACTCGCGCAGCTGCTCCTGAGCCGTGGCCAGTGCCCAGGGGCGGGTGTGCCAGGTGTGGCGCAGGTAGGCGGTCAGCGCCTGGCTCGGCCTGTCCGGGGTGTCGTCCGCCGGCTGCCCGGCGTAGGCGCGGACCACCTGGTCCAACTCGCCGTAACGGCGGTCGTGTTCGAGGGGGCTCAAGGGCACGGCGATCAGCCTCTACAGATCTCTACGGGGCTTTACGGGTCTCTACGGGCGGGGCTCTACCGGGCGGGTCTCTACCGGGCAGGTCTCTACAGGTAGACGGGGAAGGTGGCGTGGACGACGAAGCCGTGCGGGCTCGCCGCGTCGCGCTTGAGCACCACGCGGGCTGCGCGCACGTCGACGGGTTCACGGCCGGCCAGCATCATCGCCTGCAGCAGAACCCGGCCCACGGGGTCGGGCCGACTCGGCCAGGCCGCCTCAATACTCAGCCGCGGCCGCGTGGACCGGGCCAGCCAGCGGTGAATGACCTGCTCGTTGGCGGTGACGACCTGCTGGGTGGCCCACTGAGCGGTCTCCCGGTCGGGGTAGGTGGCGGATCGGGTTCGCATGCGTGACTCCTGACTTTGCGACGTACGCGGCGACCCGGTGAGGCGCGTGCCGCTCGCGCCTGCGCTCCTCGTTTCCTGACGTTCCGTTCAGGTGGCGTCGAAGGACCAGAAAAGACCGAGTTCGGTCCCGGACACCGCGATCAGGCCGAGATCCCAGTCGTACTGGGAAAGGGGGGTACAGCCAGTGATCGCCTCGTAGAAGTCCGGGGGGTCGGTATGGCTTCCGGTGCGCGCTCCCGGGTAGCCGGCGTTCGTGTGGAAGGACGTCTCCACCGGAAAGCGGGAGAGGATCACCCGCGCCTTCCGCTCCAGTTCCGGCCGGTGGGTCTCGAAGTCGTTGTGGGCGCGTTCGCTGGGCACGTTCAGCCACGTGGTGGACAGCATGACGAGCAGCCTTTCCACCGACGTCCGGGGCACCGCGCGCAGTCCCTTCTGCCAGGCCACCGCTTCTTCCGGGTCGGAGGGGGGCAGGACGAAGGGGAAGAACGGGTCCTCCAGGCGTTCCTCCTCGCCTTCGTCGACGTCGATCCACTTCCACGACCGGGGATCCGCCGTCTCCCGACGCATGACCGCCGCGACATCCCGCACCCAGTCCTCGTGGTCGCGGGGACCCACCAGGACGTACGAGTACCGCCGCTCGTACATGGTGAGCGCCTCGGCCCAGGCCTCGGCATCCGGCGTCGACATCACGGCTCCTTTTCCGACTGTCGTGTTCTGTGAGGGAGGGTTCAGCCTATTCGCGGCCTACTTGGGCATGGACGTGACCACGACGAACGGCGGGTCGAGGCTGGGGTCGTAGGAGAGGCGGGTCTGCACACCGTGCGCGTCCGTCACGGGCGTGGCCTGGCCATTGACCACCCGCGAGGTGCGTCCGGTCACCGGGGCCACGGCCAGCGGGTCGTTCGCGGCCGCACCCACGGAGCTGACCTCGAAGACCTGGCTCGGCGGGGTGGGCGGGGGCCCGGTCGCCAGCCACGCGTCGATGTCCCCGCTCTTCTGCCGGATGCAGTCCTGGGTGTAGTTCTGGGCCGAAGTCAGGTCCGTGAAGGTGGACGCCGCCGGGATCTTCGGCTCGCCGTTCCCCTTGGCCTGGTCGCGCAGCCGTTGCAGGAGCTGGTCGTCAGTCTTGCCGACGTGCTTGTCGATGGTGTGGCCGCCGCCGAGGTCCTCGGCCATGGCCAAGTCGATCGTGTACTTGTACGGGATGGGGTTCGCCCCGTTCAGCAGCTTGTGTTCCTTCTTGAACTCGTTCATCGACCGGCCGCCGAAGGCCTCGGCCCTGGCTTCCGCGGCGATGAACGTGGGGGCGCTCCTGATCGCCTCGTCCAGTTCCCATTCCAGCTGAAGAAGCGTGCTGGCCGCGTCGCTGAACTTCTGCTGGTAGATCCCGACGGCCCGGTCCACGGCTTCCCTGTCCATGTGCTTGCGGAAGGTCATGACCAGCTCGCCGAACATGGCAGTGCCGGTGAGTTTGAGCAGTTCCATCGGGTTGAGTCCGGTGGTCAGGTCCTCCACCATCCCCTTGGCGGCGTTCTTCGCCAGGTTGGTGTTGGTCTCCCGGCAGGTCTTCACCACCTGGGCCAGTTCGTCGCAGGTCTTCTGGACGGTGTCGGCGGTGTGGTGCAGGACCTCCAGGATCGGCCGGCGCTGGGCGGGCGCCACCGTCCCCGAGGTCTTCCAGCTGCGGCCGCCCTGCTGGGCGATGTTGCCCTGCGCGTCGCGGTTGCGGCCCCATGCGGTCGTTCCCCAAATCGACTGGCAGAACGACTTCATCGCGCCCTGCCACTCGCTGTTGCCCCCGGGGTCCGTCATATAGCTGATGGCGGACGTGAAGGTGTCGCCCGCCTTCAAGGCCGTGCTCGCCGTCTGCCGCCATGCGGTGGCCATGCCCTTGAGGTCGTCCTCATGGGCGCCCGGGGTGATCTCGTGGGTCTTGCCGAGATTGAGCCCGTACTCGATGGCCGGCCGGATGACGTCCGCAAGGAAGTCCGGGATCTCGCCCAACGCCCCGGAGATCGCCCAGGAGTCGGCATCCTCACCGGTGCCGCTCCACTTGATGTCGTTGACCTTGCCGTAGTTGGGCTGTTTGTCGATGACGACGGGGGGCGTGCGGCGTGGTGGCGGCCCCTGCATGCCACGCGCGAACCAATCGGCCGACGCGTAGTTGTTGGCCGTCACCGTCAGACCGACCGCGACGCCGCCAACACTCACCACGCTGGCTGCCCAGGCCTTGAAGAACTTCTCGGTGATCTGCATGTACACGTTGGCGAAGGAGTCGGGCCCCCATCCGGCGCCTGCCGACTGGCTGTACTCATTGAGCGCGTCGACGAGTTGGGTGGCACCCTTGTCGTAGTCGAACTGCCCGTCGCGCACCACCGCCGATGTGTAGTACAGGTGCGGCGGCTTCACGTCGAACCCACCGCCGCTGTCGGGCGGCGGTGGCTTCAACTGGTCCCGTTCCTGCTGGCGTTCGGCATCGCTGGGGCGGTCAGCCATCAGCCGCCTCCCCACCCACGCAGCACCGCCCGATGCGCGGCCGCATAGTTGGTGTGGCCGGTGGTGACGTACTCGTGCAGCCACTTCTGCGCTGCCTGGAGGTCCTGGGCCAAGTGGTCCCACTCGTCGAGTTTGTCGACGAAGACCTCGCGGGCCTCGCCCTGCCAGGACAGGACAACGGGTACGGCGCGGTCGTAGAGGCCGTCCAGTTTGCCGTTGAGCTTCTTGAGGATGTCCTCGAGTTCGGCGGCGAGGTCGTGGAGGGTGGCGAAGGAGACGGCTATGTGGTCGTCATCGGCTTCTCCGGTCGGCGTCGGCATGAATCCCCCTTTGATGGTCAGCGACTGCGGGCGCGGGGTTCAGAAGGCGTCGAGACCGCTGCGCGGGCGCGCGGGTACGGCGGGCGGCGCGGCGTCCGGATGGGGCGTCGACAGCTTGTCGACCTCGCTGTCGACGTCCACCTGAATCCGCCGCATCTGCTCCAGCACGTCCAGGTCGTGCCGCGAGAAGCCGTCCCGGCTCAGCCGTACGGCCTGTTCCAGGTGCTTCATCACGTCGCGGATGCGTACGGCATCCTCGGCTGCGGCGCGATGGAACTCGCGGTACGCCGTCGCGGCCGGGCCGCGCCAGCCCGCCTCGATCCGGTCGACGACCGCGTCCATGCGCTTGACCTGCTGGTCCAGGTGATCCTGCATGTCGTCGAGATCGTCGGCGAGCTTGGTCAGGTCGTCGTGCGAGGCGTGCAGATCACGCCGAGCGCCCTGTCCGCCCTGCTGTCCGTGGGAACCCACTGTGTACCCCCGTCTCCGTCACACAGATCCCTCAACCCACGTGTCGTACCGGGAAATCGTACGTGGTGACGGTGACAGTTCCCATGCGGCACGTCACTCAGAGCGCCGCGCTCACCGCCGACAACCGATGCACATCCCGGGCCGTCCCCGTGACCCCCGACAGGAAGCCCTGGGCGCGGGGGGAGGCGTTCTGGGTCAGCCAGGCGGGGTCGATGTCGCAGACGGCGACGCGGACCTCGGTGCCGGCCAGGGCCAGGGGGAGGGTGTGGACGACCGTGGACGGGAAGCTGAGGATCGTGCGGCCGATGGGGCCGCGGCGGGCGATCAGTTCGAGGGGGAGGTCGGGGCGGACGATCTCCAGGCCGGTTTCCACCGCCAGGCGGTGGAGTTTGTCCACGCTCTCGCGGCGGTGGGCGAAGTAGCGCGTCGCGCCATGGGCCTTGGCCAGGGAGCGGACCGCTTCCAGGTAGCGGTCCGGGTCGACCACGCCCGTCTCGACGAGGGAGGTCCCCACCAGGTCGGCGCCCTTGGTGATGCGGGGCGGGCCGAAGCGGGCCCGGGTCCAGGAGAAGTCGTTGGAGGTGATGCGGACGCCGTCCGGCGCCGAGTCGATCGGCATGGAGGAGAAGACCTCGACCGTGCGGCGGCCGGTCGGGGTGAGGCGGCGGCGCGCGATTCCCGACACGGGCGCGAAGAGCACGTCGCGGACGCCGGGCCGGCCACCGCGCCGGTGCCAGCGCACCAGGCGCTCACCGCTGGCGAGCTGGGCGACGAACTCCATGGTCGCCGTGCCGTCGTCGACGACCACCAGCTCGCGGGCGCGGGTGATCGACAGCAGCAGTTGTACGTAGCGGGAGAAGGGGTCCCCCATCACGATGCGCCGGGCTTTGCGCAGCAGCCGGGCGAGGCCCCCCACCGTGTGGAACGGGGCCGTCGTACCACCCCGGGCCTCCTCCCAGCGGACCGCATACCCCTCGTCGCGGGCCAGTTCGGCCATCCGGCGCAGCTGGCCGCGGGTCATCGGGTCGGTGGGAGAGAGCACTACCAGGGTGAGCCCCGCGCCGGGCGCCGGTGCGCTGCCCTCCGCCGTGCCGAGGGCGTTCGCGTGCGCCCACTCCAGCACGTTCAGCAGCTGTACCGGACTCTCGACGAAGGCGAGAGTGTGGGGGCCGGCAGAACCGGCGCGAGGGCTCATCGGTGTACGACCGTCCCGTCGTAAGAGGCTCAGACCGCGACCGGCTCGCCCGCCGCGGCGGCGATCTCCGCCTCCGCGACGACACCCGGGACGCGGCGCAGCTTCTTCATCGGGCCGAGCTCGGACTCGTAGACCTTCTTGACGCCGTCACCGAGGGACGCCTCGATGGTGCGGATGTCGCGGACCAGGCGGGTCAGGCCCTGCGGCTCGACGGAGGCGGCCTGGTCGGAGCCCCACATCGCGCGGTCGAGGGTGATGTGGCGCTCGACGAAGGCGGCGCCGAGGGCGACCGCGGCGAGGGTGGTCTGCAGGCCCGTCTCGTGACCGGAGTAGCCGATCGGGACGTTCGGGAACTCGGCCTGCAGCGTGTTGATGACGCGGAGGTTGAGTTCCTCGGCCTTCGCCGGGTACGTCGAGGTGGCGTGGCAGAGCAGGATGTTGTCCGAGCCGAGGACCTCGACCGCGTGCCGGATCTGCTTCGGGGTGGACATGCCGGTGGAGAGGATGACCGTACGGCCCGTGCCGCGCAGCGAGCGCAGCAGCTCGTCGTCCGTGAGGGAGGCCGAGGCGACCTTGTGGGCGGGGACGTCGAACTTCTCCAGGAAGGCGACGGCCTCGGTGTCCCACGGGGAGGCGAACCAGTCGATGTTCTTGCTCTTGGCGTAGTCGTCGATCTGGCGGTACTCGTCCTCGCCGAACTCCACGCGGTGGCGGTAGTCGATGTAGGTCATGCGGCCCCAGGGCGTGTCGCGCTCGATGTCCCACTGGTCGCGCGGGGTGCAGATCTCCGGGGTGCGCTTCTGGAACTTGACGGCGTCGCAGCCGGCCTCGGCGGCGGCGTCGATCAGCTTGAAGGCGTTCTCGAGCTCGCCGTTGTGGTTGATGCCGATCTCACCGACGACGTAGACCGGGTGGCCGGGGCCGGCGGTCTTCGAACCGAAGGTGCGCAGACGGGAGTTGGTGCTCATGGCGGGGAAGTTCCTTACTTGTCGAGGGAGTCGAGAGAGGGGCCGAGGATCCAGCTGGCGATCTCTCGGATCGCGCCGTCGCCGCCGGGGAGGGCGGTGACCGCGCGTGCGGCGCCGCGCACGACGTCGTGGGCGCTCGCGACCGCCACGGGCCAGCCCACGAGGGCGAAGCACGGGAGGTCGTTGACGTCGTTGCCGACGTAGAGCACGCGCTCGGGCGCGATGCCCTGCTCCTCGCACCACTGCTTCAGTGCGAGGTCTTTCCGGTCGATGCCGTGCAGGACCGGGATCTTGAGCTTCCGGGCCCGGGCGGCAACGACCGGGTTCTGTTCCGTGGACAGGATCAGCATCGCCAGTCCGCTCTTGCGGAGGGCGGCGATACCGAGGCCGTCCCCGCGGTGCACGGAGACGAACTCCCGTCCGTCGGAGTCGATCAGCACCCTGTCGTCGGTCTGGGTGCCGTCGAAGTCGAGGACGACCGCGTCGATGTCGGCGGCGGTCGGGAGCGAGCCGGGCCGGCCCGCGTCGAAGAGGGGGGCCAGCGCGCGGGCGCGGGCGAGGTCGTGCGGGTCGTCGATCTCCAGCACCCGGGCCGGGTCGGTGCGGACGAGTTCCGTACGGCCGAAGAAGCGGTGCTTGGCGGTACGGAAGCCGGTCGCGTCCATGCCGTAGACGGCGCCGGTCTCCAGCAGGTCCTGGGGGCGGTCCTGGCGGCGGGGGCGGAAGGACTTGTCGTGGTTGATGCCGTAGCCGCCGCTGGTGGCGGTGCCGGTTTCGGTGACCAGGGTGTCGGTGCCGCCCACGGCCGCCGTACGACCGCCGCCGGCCGCGACCGGGGCGGTGGGCTCGTCGTCGCCGTCGCGCCAGACGAAGCCGTGGAAGGGGGCCACGGTCAGCGCCGTGTCCGCGCCCTTCTCGACGACCGCGTTCACGACCCCGTCGATGTCCTCGCGGACGATGAACGGGCTGGTGCACTGCACGAGCAGGACCACGTCGACCGCGGCGCCGTGCAGGGCCTCGTGGGCCTCCATGGCGTGCAGGACCGCGGCCTCGGAGGTCGCGGTGTCGCCGGCGATGGCGGCGGGCCGCAGCACGACCTCGGCGCCGGCCGCCCGGGCGGCCGCGGCGATCGCGGTGTCGTCCGTGGAGACCACGACGTCCGTGACGAGCCGGGTGGCCCGGCACTCGCGCACGGCGCGCGCCACCAGCGGTACGCCGCCGACCGGGGCGAGGTTCTTCGCGGGCACGCCCTTGGAGCCGCCGCGCGCGGGAATCACCGCGAGCACACGGCGTACCGTCGCCGCTCGGCCCGCTTCCGGGTTGGACATTGGCTGTACTCCTTGACGTGGGATCCGGTGGCTCACAGCTCCCCCATCCGCCTGATGACGGGCGCGACGCGCTGAACGCCGTGGCGGTAGGCGCCGCGGGCCGCGCGGCGCACGATCTGCCGTACGGGACTGGGCTCCCGGTCGGCCGCGGGGGCGCCCGGCAGCGGGCTGCCGTCGGGGCCGAGGTGGTGGCGGGCGAGCAGGCCGGGCAGATATCCGGGGGCGGTGGCGGGCGTGTAGTAGGGGGCGAGGGGCGGGCTTCCGGCCGCTTCGAGCAGCTCGCGGATCCGGCAGCGGGCGACGTCGAAGGCCGTGTCGTACGCCCCGTCGGCGGCGACGCCCTGGCGGGCCACCCAGGCCGCGTCGGGCACCGGGCGGTGGCCGGCGTCGAGCTGGTCCCAGGAGGCCAGGCAGCCGGAGCCCACGAAGTGGTGGTTGCCGAGCGCCTCGCGCACCCCGAGGTCGGTCAGGACGACGGTGGGGACGCGGCGGTGCAGGGACTCCAGGGCCGCCGTGGAGCTGATCGTGACCAGCAGGTCGGTGCGGTCCAGGACCTCGCCCATGTGCCCGTACACCAGACGGAAGTTGGCGGGTGGGTCCGCCTTCTGCACCAGCTTCTGGTAGGGCAACTCCTCGATGTGCGTGGTGTGTTCACCCGGCTTGGAGCGCAGCTTCAGCAGGACCTCGCGGTCCGGGTGGAGGCGCGCGTGCCGGATCAGCCGGTTCAGCAGATACCTACGGTCCTTGCGGGTCTCCGGCACCGAGGGCTGCGCGGCGAAGACGACCGTGTACGGGTCGTGCTCCTCGTAGCGCGAGCCGCCCAGGAAGGGCAGCGCCACCTCCGTCACCGACCCGGCGTCGGCGCCCACTCCCTCGTACACGGCACGGAAACGGTCCGCGTCCTGACGGGAGTTGGCGAGGACGAGGTCGGCGCCGTGCCGCAGCAGCAGGCCGTCGGCGAGCTTCTCGTAGACGACACCGACATAGCCGGTGACGACCACGGGCCGCTTCGTCCGTCCGTCCCAGGCGTGGGCGAGGCCGTGCAGCATCGCCTGGACGGCACCGCCGACCAGCGCCAGCACGACGATGTCGTACGTCTCCTGGCCGAGGGCGCGCAGGAACTCGACGCCGGTGACCTCGCGGAGGGTGTCCGCACGGACGCCGACCTCTTCGAGCTGGCGGGGGGTGGGGGTGGCACGGCCGCGCAGGAGGAAGCCGTCGAGGCGGATGTCCGATTCGGCAGGGGAAATGCGGTTCGCGGTGAGCGAACCCCATTTCCACCGGGTATCGGAATCCGCGAGTACGGCGACCCGCAGGGACTTCGTGGTACTTGCTGGCACGTCAACGACGCTAGGAACCCATTTCGAGGTGCGGCCCAACCTGAATGCAACAAACGGTTAACAGCACATCGACGAATGGCGAATCGGCCCATGATCGGCACAGAAATCAGTTGGGTTCACTGCTTCGCCACGCGTCGTTCACCTGACATCTCACCAACGGTCAAGACGAATGCCGGGCCGCCGCCTAACGTCACAGGGGTGGTCAAGCTCTCCGTCATCGTGCCGTTCTACAACGTGCAGCAATATGCGCCCGACACTCTGAGGAGTCTGCGGGCGAACGCGCGCCAGGACTTCGAATTCATTCTCGTCGACGACTGCTCGCGCGACGAGACACCAGACATCCTCGCGCGCGCGGAGCGCGAGCTCCCGGGCGCGGTGCATGTCAGACACGAGAAGAACGGAGGACTGGCGACCGCGCGCAACACGGGCATCGACGCGGCGCGCGGCGAGTACCTCACGTTCCTCGACGGGGACGACTGGCTCGCCCCCGGATACTACGAGCAACTCCTGGCCTCCATCGAGGACTTGGGCTGCGACTTCGTCCGTACGGACCATGTCCAGTGCACCGCGCGCGCCCGTTCCATCCACCGTGTCCCGCACGGCCGGCGAGGCGTGGTGATGCGCCCGCGGGACGCGATCCTGCCCACCGACCGGTCCACCTCCGTCGACTACGCCTACGCCTGGGCGGGCATCTACCACCGCCGCCTGGTCGACCGCGGTCTGCTGCACTTCACCGACGGACTGCGGACGGCGGAGGACCGGCCGTGGATCTGGAAGCTGCACCGGGAGGCGGAATCCTTCGCCACGGTGGGGCTCCTCGGTGTGTTCTACCGGCGCGGTGTCGCCTCTTCTCTCACCCAGATCGGTGACGTGCGGCAACTGGATTTCATTCGCGCGTTCGACCAGGTGGTGAGCGAAACCGCTGCCGACCGCGACGCGGAAAAACTGCTGCCCAAAGCCGTGCGTACGTATTGCGCCATCATTTCCCATCATCTGGGATCCATCGAAAGGTTCGAGCCTGCGGTGGCACGGAAACTGAAGTCGATGAGCGCGGTCGCACTGCGGCGCATGCCGCAGGACGTGCTCGACGACGCCCTCGACTCGATGGACATCCAGCGGGCCACCCGGCTGCGCCGGCTGCGCCGCCGTCCGGCTCCCGCCGCGGGGGTGGCCGCGTGACCACCCAGATCTTCCTGACGTCCACGCTGTACGGCACGGCCACTCTCGCCGCGGCACTGGACAGCGAGTGCTTCGGACCGGCGGACCGGCGCATCCTGCTCGTCTCGAACAACGCGGCGACGCCCGAGACGACGCCGTCCATCGACGAGATGCCCGGCTTCGAGCACCTGCGCGGCCGGTTCGACGAGGTGATCTCGTGGAACGAGACCATCTCCCCCTTCCACCCGGGAGGCTGGGCGCCGCGGCTCGACGACGTACCGCTGTGGGAGCGCCATCTGCGGCTCGCCTGGGACCTCGGGGACGACGACATCGAGCTGGCCGTCGAGTCGATCCAGGTCAACCCCGCCCTCGGCATCGCCCAGATCTTCACCGGCGCGCCCGTCACCGTCTACGCGGACGGCCTGATGAGCTACGGCCCGACCCGCAACAAGATCGACCCGCTGGTCGGCACCCGCGTGACCCGGCTGCTCCACCTGGACCTGGTGCCGGGCCTGAAGCCGCTGCTGCTCACGGAGTTCGAGGTCGGGCCCGAGATCGTGCCGACGGACGCGTTCGTGAAGGTGCTGGCCGAGCTGGAGGACACCGGGGACGAGCTGCCCGCGCTCGACGAGCCGGCGATGCTGCTCGGCCAGTACCTCTCGGCGCTCGACATCCTCACCGCCGAGGAGGAGGAGAACCTCCACGTACGGATGCTGAAGGGTGTCGTCGCGCTCGGCCACACCCGGGTGGTGTTCAAGCCGCACCCCACGGCCCCGGCCCGCTGGTCGCGGCTGCTGGAGAAGGAGGCCGAGAAGCTGGGCGCCGATCTGACGGTGGTGGACACCCCGGTCCTCGCCGAGGTGCTCTACCAGCGGATGCGGCCCGCCCTCGTCGTCGGCTGCTTCTCCACCGCGCTGCTCACCGCGTCCGCGCTGTACGGCCTGCCGGTCGCCCGGATCGGCACCGGGACGCTGCTGGACCGCCTCACGCCGTACGAGAACAGCAACCGCGTCCCCGTCACCGTCGTGGACGCGCTGCTGCCCGAGCTGACGGACCGGGCGGCGGTCACCGGACAGCGCTCCGGGCTGGACGTGGCGGCGCTCAACGGTCTCGTCCAGGCCGTCGGGTTCGCGATGCAGCCGAAGATCTACCCGGAGCTGCGCCCGCACGCCGAGCGGTATCTGACGCAGCGGCTGGACCAGCACACCTGGCGCTACTTCAAGCGGCGACGGCTGACCTCGCTCGCGCTGCCGGGTGCGGTGCCGGCCCAGCTCGCCTTCATCCCGCGCAACGCGACGGTCCGCCGGGTGGCCCGCCGTGCGCGCTCCTTCAAGCGGGCGGCCCTCGGATGAACGCTTCCGTGGAGCCTTCCGTCGAAGCACAGCTCCCGGCGTCGCCCGCGTCCCCGGCGGACGCGGAGCCCGTCGGAGTTCCCCCGCGGATAATTCCCCGAGCGCACGCGCCTCGCCTGCGTGCGCTCGACGGGCTGCGGCTGATCGCCGCGCTGATGGTCGCCGGGTATCACTACGGCGGCCGGGACGGCGAGGTCACCGAGGCGTGGGGCAGTTCGCCCAAGCACCAGTTCCCCACGCTGCACGAGTGGTTCGCGTACGGCTGTCTCGGCGTGCAGGTCTTCTTCGTGATCAGCGGCTTCGTGATCTGCATGAGCGGCTGGGGCCGGCCGCTGCGCGCGTTCTTCGCCTCCCGCGCCTCGCGGCTGCTGCCGTCGTACTGGGCGGCGGTGATCCTGGTGACGGCGGTGTTCGCGCTGCCCGTCGTCGCCTATCAGGCGGTCTCGCCGAGCGACGCGCTGGTGAACCTGACGATGCTCCAGCAGCCGCTGGGCGTGGACCGGGTGCTGGGGGTCTGCTGGACGCTGTGGGCCGAGGTGCGCTTCTACGCGTTGTTCGCCCTGTGCATCGTGCTGCCCGGCGCCAACCGGCAGCGGGTCATCCTGTTCTGCGCGGGCTGGACGCTCGCCGCGGCCATCGCGCAGACCGCGAACCAGCCCCTGCTGAACATCATCCTGATGCCGGAGTACGCGCCGTTCTTCATCGGCGGTGTCGGCCTGTACCTGGTCCACCGCAACCGGCGGGACGCGTACGCCTGGGGCATCGTCGGCGTGAGCTGGCTGATCGGCCAGCACTACGCGGTGATGCGCCTGTGGCACGCGCCGAACCCGGACTTCTTCTCCTACCGCACCTCGTTCGGCATCATCCTGGTCGTCACCTTCGGCTACCTCGCGGTCGCCGCGATCGCGCTGGGCGGGCTGAACCGGGTGAACTGGCGCTGGCTGACGGTCGCGGGGGCCCTGACGTACCCCTTCTACCTGATCCACGAGCATCTGGGCTGGGTCGCCATCAAGGCCTACCACCAGACCCTGCACATCCCGTCGTACGGGACCTTCCTGCTCACGGTCACGACGATGCTGCTGCTGGCCTGGCTGCTGAACCGCTACGTGGAGAACCTGCTCGCGCCCCGGCTGCGCGCGGTCCTGTCGGCGGCGCGCCGGTAGGACGCCGGCCCCGCAACCGAGCGGCAGGCTGACGAAGCGACCTGGAACTCAGGCGATCCCGTAGCGTGCCTCGATCCCGGCGATCAGCAGCCGGAGTCCCTCCTCGAAACCCTCGTCGTAGGTCTGGAACAGCTCGGTGCCCGCTGCGGCGGCGAGGGGGAAGTCCGCCATACGCGCTGCGCGCTCCTCGACGTCGTAGCCCCTGCGGGGCTCCCCCGGCACCGGGCGGACGCCCTGCTCCTCGGTGACGAAGCCGACGGTGAAGAGGAAGACGGTGAAGGTGGCACGGGCGGCCTGCGGGAGCTCGAAACCCGCCTCGACCAGGGAGCGGAGAACCGCTTCCTGGTCGGCCGCATGTTCGGTGTTGGTGAAGCGGGAGCCGCTGAAGACCTTCGCGCCGTCGCGGTAGCTCAGCAGGGCCGCGCGCAGGCCGCGGTTGGCCGCGAGAAGCCGCTCCTGCCAGGTGACAGCCCCCGGACGCCCGGCCGCCGCGACCATCCGGCGGTACATCTCCGTCGCCATCTCGTCGAGCAGCTCCTGCTTGTTCTTGAAGTGCCAGTACAGGGCCGGCGCCTGGACGTCGAGCTCCTTCGCGATGGCCCGGAGGGTGAGCCCGTCGAGGCCGACCTCGTTGAGCAGCCGCAGCGCGGTCTCGCTGACCAGACGCTTGTCCAGCTTGGGGGTTTTCTGAGTAGCCACGCTTGACAGCTTAACGCCGTTAAGGGCACGCTCGGGAGCAACGCAACTTAACGACGTTAAGGAGATCCCCATGGATGTCGTCGACACGGACGTACTCGTCGTCGGGGCCGGTCCCTCCGGTCTCGCCCTCGCCATCGACCTGGCCCGGCGCGGAGTGCGCGCGCTGGTCGTCGAGCGCGGCGACGCGCTCTCCCCGGGGTCGCGTGGCAAGGGCATCCAGCCCCGCACGCTGGAGGTACTGGACGACCTCGGGGTCCTGGACGCGGTGCGGGCGGCCGGCGGCCCCTACCCGGTGGGGCTGATCTGGCAGGACGGGGTCCCGCAGGGCGAGCACCGGATGGTCGACGAGGTCGAGCCGACGGAGGCCGAGCCGTACGCCGGGACCTGGATGCTGCCGCAGTGGCGTACGCAGGAGATCCTCCACGCGCGGCTGCGGGAGCTGGGCGGCGACGTGGTGTTCGGCCGGGAGCTGGCGGCGATCGCTCAGGACACGGACGGGGTCAGCGCGTCGTTCACGTCAGGCCCCCCGGTCCGCGCCCGCTACGCCGTGGCCGCGGACGGCGGCCGTTCCACCGTGCGGCGTGAGCTCGGCATCGACATGACCGGCGAGACGGTGGATCCGAACCCGTTCCTGGTCGCCGACGTCCGCCTCACCGGACTGGACCGCGACCATCTGCACATGTTCCCGCCGCGGGGCGACGACGGCGGTTTCACGGTGATCTTCCCGCTGGCGGGGACGGAGGACTTCCAGTTCATCGCCCAGTTCCCGGAGGGGACGGACATCGATCTTTCTCTGGACGGCGTCCGCAAGGTCGTCGCCACGCGCACGCACCTCAGTCCCGACGACGTGACCGAGCTGCGCTGGGCCTCCAACTTCCGGCCGCGGGCCGCGCTCGCGGACCGGTTCCGCGTGGGCCGCGTCTTCCTCGCGGGCGACGCTGCGCACGTTCACTCGCCCGCGGGCGCACAGGGCCTCAACACCAGCGTCCAGGACGCGTACAACCTGGGCTGGAAGCTGGGTGCGGTGCTGAGCGGCAAGGCTCCGGAGTCCCTCCTCGACTCCTATGAGGAGGAACGGCGCGCCAACGCCGCCGCCATGCTCGGCCTGTCCACCCGGGTCCACCGCGGTGAGACACAGCGCGGGAAGGAGACCCGGCAGCTCGGCCTCGGCTACCGCGACTCCGCGCTCACCGAGGAGACCCGGGCCGGCCTCGCGGACGACGCGCTGCACGCGGGCGACCGCGCACCGGACGGCCGGCGCGGCGGCGTACGGCTCTTCGACGCGTTCCGGGGCCCGCACTGGACCCTCCTCGCCGTCGGCACGGACGCCGAACTCCCGCCCCTCGACGGCGACTTGGTGCACCCGGTCCGCATCCCCGCGTACGAGGCGTACGGCACCGGCGTGTTCCTGGTGCGCCCCGACGGCTACCTGGCCTGGGCGGGCGGGACGGCGGACGGAGTGGCCGGCTACCTCACGCGAGTACTGGGCCGCTGACCTGCCATGAGCACGGGACAGCGGCGGTCCCGCTCGCCGGGCCGGTGAGGCGGCCTCGGACGGAACCCGCCCCGCCCCAGGCGGAGCTCACTGGGTCTCAGATGGAGCTCGCCAGCGACAGCTTCACCGCGAAGCCGAGGAACAGCGCGCCCGCGGCCGAGGTGGCACCCGCCGACAGACTCCTGCGGCGGCGGAAGGCGGCCGCGAGCTTCGTACCGCCGAAGATCAGCGCGGTCAGGTAGAGGAAGCTGAAGACCTGGGCGAAGGCGCCGAGCACGACGAACGAGAGCGCGGGATAGGCGTATCCCGGGTCCACGAACTGCACGAAGAAGGCGACGAAGAAGAGGATCGCCTTGGGGTTGAAGAGGCTGACGACCAGCGCCCGCCGGAACGGCCGCTCCTCGGCGGCCGACGCGGCCGGGGCGGCCTGCGCGTCCAGGGCCTCCGCCCGGTCCCGCCGGGTCCGCCACATCGACCACGCGGCCCGCAGCATCCCGAACGCGAGCCAGGTCAGATAGCCGGCGCCCGCGTACTTCACGACTCCGAAGAGCACGGCGTTCGCCTGCAGGAGGGAGGCGACTCCGGCGGCGGACAGGGTCATCAGCACGGTGTCCCCGCACCAGACACCTGCGGCGGCCGTGTACCCGGTCCGTACCCCGCGCCGGGCGGCGACGGACAGCACGTACAGGGAGTTCGGGCCCGGGAGCAGCACGATGAGGACGAGGCCCGCGAGATAGGTCGGGAGGTCGATGACGCCAAGCATGCAGACGAGTGTCGCACGGGCGTACGACAGTCAGCCGCCGCCGTCCAGGAGGGTGTCCACGGAGAGGTCGAGGGTGACGCCGACGGCCTCGGGGACCGGGACGCTCTGGCCGCGCTTGAAGGTCCCCGGGTCGGGATACTTGCCGTCCGTCGGGTCGGCGTAGAGGAGGACCTCGTCGTGCCTGCGATCGGCGATCAGGTAGGCGGGGATGTTGGCCCGCGCGTAGACGTCGACCTTGGTTGCCGTGTCGTTGGTCCAGTTGGAGGACGTCACTTCCAGTACCAGCCGGAAGACGTGTGGCGCGTAGCAGTTCTTCTCGACGAGCGCGTCTTTGTAGTCCGCATCGACGACAGAGAAGTCAGGCACGGCATAGTCGTCGGGTCCTGTAGGCAGCCACAGGCCGACCCCTTGCAGATATCTGAGCCCTGCCTGCCTGGCCCTCGCCCGTGCGAACTCCTCGACGAGCCAGGTCAGCGTCTCCTGATGGGCGCCATCCGGCGGCGGTGTCACAACAATGCTCCCGTTGAGGATCTCCACCCGGTGCCCGGGCAGCTCCTCCCACAGCCGGTCGGCAGCTTCGGCAAGCGACGACTCGTGCAGCATCACGGCCACGGCACCCTCCTTCGGGGAACACCCTCCACGAGCGTATCCGGAGACGTGCGGCTTCCGCCTCCGATCACCCCTTCGGATGACCACCCCAGCTCAGAAGGCATCCGTCGGCACGTACGTCCCCCACACCTCCCGGAGGGCGTTGCACACCTCGCCCACCGTCGCCCGGGCCCGCAGCGCGTCCTTCATCGGGTAGAGGACGTTGTCCGTGCCCTCCGCCGCCTTCTTGAGCGCGGCCAGGGCCGAGTCCACCGCCTCCTGGTCGCGCTCGGCTCGCAACGTGGTGAGCCGGGCGGCCTGCTGGGCCTCGATCGCGGGGTCCACCCGGAGCGGCTCGTAGGGGTCCTCCTCGTCCAGCTGGAAGCGGTTGACGCCGACCACGACCCGCTCGCCGGAGTCCGTCTCCTGGGCGATGCGGTAGGCGGAGCGCTCGATCTCGCCCTTCTGGAAGCCGTGCTCGATGGCGTTGACCGCGCCGCCCAGGTCCTCGACCCGGTCCATGAGTGCGACGGCGGCCGCCTCGACCTCGTCCGTCATCCGCTCGATCACGTACGAGCCCGCGAAGGGGTCGACGGTGGCGGTCACATCGGTCTCGTACGCCAGCACCTGCTGCGTCCGCAGGGCCAGACGCGCGGACTTGTCCGTCGGCAGCGCGATCGCCTCGTCGAAGGAGTTCGTGTGCAGGGACTGCGTGCCGCCGAGCACCGCGCCGAGGCCCTGGACCGCCACCCGCACGAGGTTCACCTCGGGCTGCTGGGCGGTCAGCTGCACGCCGGCCGTCTGCGTGTGGAAGCGCAGCATCAGCGACTTGGGGTTCTTCGCCCCGAACTCCTCGCGCATGACCTTCGCCCAGATGCGGCGCGCGGCACGGAACTTGGCGACCTCCTCCAGGATCGTCGTACGGGCGACGAAGAAGAAGGACAGCCGCGGGGCGAAGTCGTCGACGTCCATGCCGGCCGCGACCGCCGTCCGCACGTACTCGATGCCGTCGGCGAGCGTGAACGCGATCTCCTGCGCGGGAGAGGCCCCGGCCTCCGCCATGTGATAGCCGGAGATCGAGATCGTGTTCCACTTCGGGATCTCGGTCCGGCAGTACTTGAAGATGTCCGCGATCAGCCGGAGCGAGGGCTTGGGCGGGAAGATGTACGTCCCGCGCGCGATGTACTCCTTCAGGACGTCGTTCTGGATCGTGCCCGTGAGCCGGTCGGCCGGGACGCCCTGTTCCTCGCCGACGAGTTGGTACATGAGCAGCAGGAGGGCCGCGGGGGCGTTGATCGTCATCGACGTCGAGACCTTGTCGAGCGGAATGCCGCCGAACAGGATCCGCATGTCCTCGACGGAGTCGATCGCCACGCCCACCTTGCCGACCTCGCCGTGCGCGATCGGGGCGTCGGAGTCGTGCCCCATCTGGGTGGGCAGGTCGAAGGCGACGGACAGGCCCATGGTGCCGTTCGCGATCAGCTGCTGGTAGCGCGCGTTGGACTCGACGGCCGTACCGAATCCGGCGTACTGGCGCATCGTCCACGGGCGGCCGGTGTACATCGACGGGTAGACACCGCGGGTGAACGGGTACTTCCCCGGCTCGCCCAGCTTGTCCGCCGGGTCCCAGTCCGCAAGGGCGTCCGGACCGTAGACCGGTTCGATGGGCAGTCCGGACTCCGACTCGCGCGCCATGGTGGGTGCCTCCGCATTGCTTGGTTACTGGCTGGTACTGACGACCTTCGCGACGGACTGTAGCGGCGGGCATGCGCCCGGTGGAGGGGCCCGCGCTGGGAGCTTCCTCACAGACCCGGCGGGGGCCACAACACCACCATGCCGCGTAGTTCGCGACCGGTCATGTGCGGGGAACATCTCAGGTGACACAGCCGTGCTGCGGCGATCCGTGAGACGACGGGGGCGGGAATGCGTACCACTGGCATGGGGAGATGGATCGCCACCCTCGTGGCGCTTGTCGCCGTGACCGGCTGCACGGCCCAGGCCGGTGGCACGGACGGGCACCGCTCGCCGGTGCACATCGACATCCCGTCCGCACCGGACGGCGGCAAGGACAAGGGCGCCGGCAGGGGCGACGGGAAGGGCAGTGATGCCCCGTCGGCGACGCCGGCGCCGACACCGACCGCCGCCCCCAAGGTCCTCTGGTCCCGCGGCGACCAGGGCGTCGACGTCCGCGAGGTCCAGGCCCGACTGAGCCAGCTCGCCTGGCTGTTCGAGGGCCCGACCGGGTCGTACGACGGCTCCACCGTCACCGCGGTCAAGGGTTTCCAGCGCAAGCGCGGGCTGCCGAGCACCGGCAGGACCGACACCGTGACCTGGCGGCGGCTGGTGGGGATGACGCACAAGCCGGGCAAGTGGGAGCTGTACGCGTTCGGCGGGCAGCCCGCGGCCAAGCCGGACGCGCGCTGCATGACCGGCCGGGTGCTGTGCATCAGCAAGACGAGCCGGACGCTGCGCTGGATGATCGACGGCAGGACGGTCTCGACGATGGCCGTCCGGTTCGGGGCGCAGTACACACCCACCCGCGAGGGTGTGTTCAGCGTCTACTTCAAGTCGCGCCACCATGTGTCGACGATCTACGACTCCCCCATGCCGTACGCGATGTTCTTCAGCGGCGGCCAAGCGGTCCACTACTCGTACGACTTCGCGGCGCGCGGCTACGCGGGCGGCTCGCACGGCTGCGTGAACGTCCGGGACGAGGGGAAGATCTCTTCGCTGTTCGCGCAGGTCCGCACGGGTGACAAGGTCGTCGTCTACTGGTGACGGAGGGCGCGGCGAGAAGTGTGGGGCGCGGGCGGGACCGGGGGAACGTGTCCCGCCCGCGCCTGGGTGCACCAAGCCGTGGGTACGGGGGGAACCCCGGCTCGATGCGTCGGCCGATGACCAGTCGGCTCACTCATTACTGCGCCATGGCGGCCGAAAATGTCACACCCGAGCCGGAGAAAGTTCAAAGAAATAAGAAACCGCTGGTCAGCGACTTCCTGCGCGCCGAGCCCGGAGAGTTCTCCCAGCTCAGGAGGGTCACGGCAGGGGCAGCGCGCTGTACGTCGGCGACGGGTTCGGGCCGGCCGGCGGTGTGGCGCTCCGGGCAGCCTTCGGGGTGGTCAGCGACTTGACGAGGGGGACGACGGTGGGCGCGGGGGTCAGCACCCCGCCGTCGCCGCTGTGGTCGTCGCTGCCCCGGAATATCCGGCCGCCGTCGGCCTTGTCGCCTTTGCCGCTCTTGCCGGAGCTCTTTTCGCGGCCCTGGCCATCGCTCCCCAACACGGCCGCGCAGTACGTCGTTACGCGCGAGGAACCCCGGGCCGCGTCCTCCAGGGCGCGTCTGCGCTCCCGGTCCAGCTCCTTGCCCCTGCGCAGGTCCCGGCAGGACGACAGCAGGCCGCGCCACTTGCCGTAGCGGCCGGACTTGCCGCGGCCGGCCGCGCCCGGCCGTCCGCTCGCGACGCCGTCGTCCTCGGCCTCGTCGGGCGCGGAGCCGCCGGCGGCCGGTCCGGTCGTGGTGCCGTCCGGCGTCGATGCACCGGCTCCGCCCTCCGCCGTGACACCGGGCGACGGCGACAGGAGCGGCTGCTCGGGCGTGACGGCTGCGGAAACCGAAGTCCCGGGCGTCGGCGCGTGATCACGGAACGGAGTCGGCAGCGCTCCGGTTCCGGCCGCCACGGCGACCCCGCCGATCATCCCGGCGGCCAGCGCGGCGGCGAGTCCGATCCGCACCGGCCGGCCCCAGCGGGCCCGCCGTCCGCAGGGCCCGGAACGTCCGAGCCGGACCAGACCGGCGTCGCCCGAGTGGGCGGCGGAGTGCGTACGGCCGCGGCGGCCGAGGAACGCGTCCTCGCCGTCGGGGCCCGTGCGCGCACCGCGGAAAGCGGCCAACGCGGCGGCCTCTCCCGGGAGTTCGGCGCTGCTCAGACCGGCTTCGGCGGCCAGCGTGCCCAGCGCTTCGGCCAGTCGGTCCGCCTGCTTGCGGGCGTCGGCGTCGACGGCTTCCAGCGGCTCTCCGCGCAGCAGACGCTCCGCGGCGTCGCGGTCCAGCCACTCGTACTGCTCGTCGGCCATCACATGTCCTTCTGCGTCCGCGGGCGCGTATGCGTCACACCGGCGGACGTCACCGCGCGTGTGCACGGTTCTCTCTGCGGGGGTACGGCGCCGAGTGCCTCCGCGGATTCCGCATCCGCGCCGAGGAGCTCCGCGAGCCGCTTCAGACCGCGGTGCGCGGCCGTACGGACGGCGCCGGGGCGCTTGCCGAGGGTCTCGGCCGCGGTCTTGGCGTCGAGGCCGACGACGACCCGCAGCACGACGGCCTCGGCCTGGTCCTGCGGGAGCTGGGCGATGAGCGAGAGGGTGCTGCCGGTGGCCAGGGCCTCGATGGCCTCGCCCGCGGTGTCGGACTCGGCGGCCTTCCCGGTCAACTCGGTCTCGTCGCCGCCGATCGCGGGACGGCGCCCGCGCATACGGATATGGTCGAGCGCGCGGTTGCGGGCGATCCGGGCGGCCCAGCCGCGGAACCGGTCGGCATCTCCGCTGAACCGGTCCAGGTCCCGGGCTATCTGCAGCCAGGCCTCGGACGTCACGTCCTCGGCGTCCGGGTCGCCGACCAGTGTCCGTACGTACCCGAGCAACCGCGGGTGCACAGCGCGGTACACAGTCCGGAACGCGGTCTCGTCCCCGTCCTGTGCCGCAAGCACCGCGGCGGTCAGCTCCGCGTCGTCCCCCAGCACCGCGCCCCTCTTGCGCCTAAGCCGGCACCGCTCTCGCGGACCGGGTTCTCGCCGTCGTGGTCTCTCACTTGATGGTCGCCGCGGTCGTGGGGCCCGTTCCTGAGCGTGGCCTGTGCCGCAGTCCGGCGCGAAAGGAACGTTACGGCTTGAAACCGCTCTCCGTCCATGTCCGTACAAGATGCAACTAACCCGTGATGCAGTGGGGTGTGACACAAAACGCACGTACGGCGCTGTAGAGAGTACGGGCCGCGCGGCCCGTGCCGCGCGACGGCCGGGGCCTCTCCTGTGGGGGGTGGCGGCCCCGGCCGTTGCCACGGTTTCGGGGCTCTGACCTGGGATTTTGCGCAGATTCCGCAGCCGGCCGCTCATCGGTGAACGCGGCTCGGCGGCCCGGCTTCAGCTGCCGTAGAGGGTGGCCAGGTCGACCAGGAGGAGATCGTCACGGCGGTCGGCCCGTTCGACCAGGTCGGGATGGAAGCCGTGCAGTGAGTACAGGGCCAGCGTGGTGGCCGCGGTGTCGTAGCCCTGGTCAGCCAGGAGACCACGGATACGTTCCAGGCGCTCCAGGTCACCGGTCCCACGACGGGCGGCAGTTGCCTTGGCCTCGCCCAGCAGCGCGATCCTCGCGCGGGGAGCCTGCGGGCGCTCACCGGCGGCCAGGGCGATGACGTCGACCTCGTGCTTCGTCCGGGCGGCCTGGTCGGCGACCTCGGTGGTACCGACCGGGCCGGGCAGGCCACCGGGCAACAGGGTGTGGGCGTAACGACGGGTGAAGTCGCGGGCCAGGTCCTCGAAGTGCGGCCCGAGGATCTTGGAGTTGAAGGTCGGAGCGGCCTGTTGCCATACCTGCTCGGCGAAGCCCTGCTCCACGGCGGCGGCCTGCGGGAGGGTGATGAGCTGGTTGAAGCGGATGACCGGGTCGGCGAGCGTGATGACGGGGTGCCTGGAGCGGAGGATGTCCTGTTCCCGCTGGATGTAGCCGGTGGATTCCAGTACTCCGAGCGGGTGGGCGACGGCGTTGCGCGGGCGTTCCAGGGCGGCACCGATCTTGCTGGGGGTGGTGGCTCCGTTCGCGATCGCGGTGAGGATGTCGTAGTAGAGCGTGTGCTGGGTGATCCTCGGGTCCTCGCGCAGCAGGTACTCGGTCTCGGTACGCGAGTACACCGCCCGCCCCGGGTCGAGAAGCGTCCGGGTGAGCCAGGTACCGAAGCCGTCGTCCGGATGCGGCCGGGCAGCCACCGGCCGGTAGCCAGGTGCCCCGCCCAGAACCGCGTGCACCTTCAGCGCGGTCAGTGGGTCGGCGATCCGCCAGAAGGCCCGGCTGTCGCGGTAGTCGAAGGGACCCAGTCGCAGATCGACCACGGCACGTCCGCGAAGCGGCTTGGTCCCCGAGAGCAGTTCGTGCATGACGCTCATCGCGGAGCCGCACAGGATCAGCCGCGGCCCCCGCCCGGCACCGGGCCGTGCGCCGCGCTGGCGTTCGTCGTAGAGCTGTTGCAGCAGCCCCGGGATCTCAGGCGAGTGCTGGAGCAGGTACGGCAACTCGTCGATCACCAGGAGCGGGTGCGACGAACGGGCGGTCACCTCAAGGGCGTTGGACAGGACGTCACGCCAGTCGGTGAGGCGCAGGCTCCCGGGCCGCAAGCCGGCGTGGGCGGCGACCGCGTCACTGAACCGCTGGATCGCGGGCAGCCGCCCCTCCTCCCGGACCGCTGTGACGTACAGGCCGCCGACCTGCTCGGACAGGGCCTGCAAAAGGTACGACTTCCCATGCCGCCGCCGCCCCGACACGATGCCGAGCCGCATCGCCGGATCCGGATCAGTGAGGAACTCCGCGAGCAGGTCCCACTCCCGGTCCCGGTCGACCACGTCGTCCGGCTTGACCGGCAGGCTCTCTTTCACTCGCTCACCCACAACATCGACTGCGACGGAATGCGTCTAAGTATACTTCGACAGAAAGCGTCGTACTGGAATTGTCCCTGAGTCGGTGACACCCGACGGCCGGCCGCATGACCAATGCGTGACCAGCGACCAGCAGCGGCCAGGGACAGTCAGAAAAGCCCAGATGCGGGCCGATCCGGGCAGCAAAGAAACTGCACCTGGGCGCCAAAGCGCCAGGTCAGAGGCCCTTTATGAGGTGGCCGGGCCAGGAGTGGCGGCCCCGGCCGTTGGCCATCGGGGGCAATGAGCCCGGCGCCGGACGGCGACGGCGAGCCCCGCCGCGGACGGGTTCCGAACGCATTCCGCTTCCGCCGGCCGACAGGCGGGCGGGCAGGCGGGCGGGCGGCCTACTGCGTCGCGACGGCGCCGCTCTTCGGCTTCTTCGGCTCGGTCGTCTCGGCCGGAGTGGCCGGAGTGGCCGATTCCGTCGCCTCGGTTTCCCCTGCCGTCCCGGCCTTCTTGTCCTTCTTCTCCTTCTTGGGCTTCTTGGGCTTCTTCTCTTTGCTGGGCTTCTGCTCCTTCCCGGACTCCTTGGGCTCCTTGGGCTCCTTGGGCTTTTTCTCCCCGCTGTGCTGGGTGGCCGGGGGGCGGCCGAGGGGGGTCGTGCCGGTGGGGCCGGCCGAGGGGCCCGGTCGATCGGCGGGGCGCGTGGTGCCGCTGGAGGGCCCGCCCCCTCGGTGCTCGTCGTCGTCGAACGACAGACCGGCCGGGCCGATGCCCGCGAAGGCGGCCCCGCCCAGGGCCAGACCGGCGATCAGCGCCGCGAGCGCCGCCCGCAACGAGCGGCTCGCCCGGCGCTGTTCCCGCGGCCGCCAGTCGTCCCGCCGCCGGCTCCGGCCCGCGTGCGCCCCCTGCTCCCGGGCGGCCCGGAACGCGGCGACCGCCCGGCCCTCCGCCGCCGGATCCACCGGACCGCCCCGCACGGCGGCAACCAGGGCGTCCAGCGCGGGCCCCAGGCCGAGAGACGGCCCGGCAGCCGCAGGGAAGCCGGGCCCCGTGCCCGTGGGAGCCGGGCGGGAGGCGGCCCGGGGGGCGGCCCGGTGCGCGGGCGTCCCCCCGTCGCTCTGCCGTTCACCCATGTCCGTGTCCGTTCCTGGCCGTCGATTTCCTCGCGGTCATCCCGACTCCCCCAGCGTCCTCGGGCCCTCAGGCGTCACACCTTCGGCCCCGAGCTGCCGGCCGAGCCGCTTCAGGCCGCGGTGGGCGGCGGTGCGGACCGCGCCGGGGCGCTTGCCGAGGACGCGCGCGGCGGCGGGACCGTCGAGCCCGACGACCACCCGCAGGAGTACGGCTTCGGCCTGGTCGCGGGGCAGCCCGGCGACCAGCTGCAGGGCGTACTCGGTGGAGAGGGACTCCAGGGCCTGGTCGTGCGTGCTGTGGGTCCCGGGAAGCTCCAGGAGGTCGTGTTCGAGCGCGCTCGCCCGGGGCCGCACCCGCTGCCGGCGCAGATGGTCGAGCGCCCGGTGCCGGGCGATGGTCGCCGTCCAGCCCCGGAACCCGGCCCCGTCGCCCCTGAAGCGCCCCAGATCCCGCGCTATCTCCAGCCAGGCGTCGGACGCCACGTCCTCGGCCTCGTCCCCGACGATGCCCCGCAGGTATCCGAGCAGTCCGGGCTGCACGATCCGGTACGCGGCCGCGAACGCGGCCTCGTCCCCCTCCTGCGCCCGCGCGACGGCCGTGCCCAACTGCCCGTCGTACGCCTGCACGCGGCGGGGTTCCCCTCCCTGGCCCAACACTGTCCTCGTTCGTACCGAGTCGTCACGGATGCACACCGTGTGACACGGCCGACCGTGTCCACGCCCCCATGGTCATCAGCGTCCGGCCCCAGATAAATGTCACAGCTCGTCAGAAGCCCTTTGCTCAGGGCTACTTGGTGCCGCACCGTACTCGATCAGGCGGTCCGCCGCCCGCACCCGATGGGCCGCGCCTCCCGGCCGTGCACCTGGAGGTAGAGCATCCGTACGGATTCGGACGCCCCCGCATCGAACCGCTTCACCACCTTGCCGAGCGGATTCCACAGCCGCCCGTCCGGCATCCGTACCCCGACCGGCTGGCCGAACAACTCCCGCTGCTGCGCGTCGAACTCGACCCACACGCCCCCGGCCCGCCGGACGAAGACCTCACCGACGTAGATCCCGAGGCCGTACAACACCTGCCGCGCCCGCGCCCGTTCGGGCTCCCCCTTGCGCACCCCGTCCACGATGAAGTCGACCACTCTGAGACTGTCCACGGAGTAGTCCAGCGGCAGCCGGTTGCGCGCCGTGACCTGTCGTACGAACTCCCCTGCCTGCCACCGCATCCGTATCTCGATCCCGCTCCGCCGCCCCACGCGTTCCCCTCGCATCCGTCCCACCCCCGTACGACTGCGCATGCCTCTTCAGACCAAGCGGATCCGGCCCGCGGAACGTCACGCCCAGGCCGGAGTGATGTACGGCACACCTAATGCGGGTGACGGGAGCGTCCTTGTGGGCTCAAATAGAAGGTCGCCCGCGCGACGGGTGTGTTGTGTGTGAAGTTTCACTAGGGGTGGGGCATTTGAGTCGACGAAAGACCCATGCGTACAAACCGCTGAGTCTGAAGCGGCGGACATGGCTGACGCTGGGGGCCGTCGTGCTGGGCGGGGCGGGTGTCGCGACGTACGCGGTCGCGAATCCGAGCGGTGACGCCAACGCCGGGGCCGCGCGCGGCAAGCGGCCCGTCGCGGTGCACGGCCTCGCGCTGAAGAGCGGCGGCGCCGGCGCACGCGAGCTGGACCGGACGAGCACCGAGGCGTTCTCGCTGGTCGGGATCTCCTGGACCGCGGCGGCCACCGAACTCGACGGCACCGCTCAGGTGCGCACGCGCAGCAGCGCGACCGGGAAGTGGAGCGGCTGGCAGAGCCTCGATCTCGGGTTCCGGCCCGTCGACCGGGCCGAGCCGGGGGCCAAGGACGCACGCGGTGCCTCCCAGCCGCTGTGGGTCGGGGCCAGCGACGGGGTCGAGGCCCGCGTCGTCGCCGCCGACGGCTCCGCGAGCGACGGGCTGCCCGCAGGACTCCAGGTCAACCTCGTCGACCCCGGCGTGACCGCGGCCGAGGCCGCGAACCCGGGGTCCGGCAGCGGCACTTCCGTCGCGGCCGGCAGGGTGAGCGGCACGACGGACACCGGCGCGCTGAGCAACGCCGCCTTCGTCGCCAAGGATCCGAGCGATCCCGCGACGGCCACCGCCTCCGGCTCGCCGTCCGGGTCCGCGAGCGCGTCCGCGTCCGCCTCGGCATCCGCGTCCCCATCCGACTCGGCGAGTGACGGCCCGGCCGCGCCGCCCGCCCCCCGCGCCTCGACCGTCGTCGAGCCGCCCGTCGTCCCCCGGGCCCGCTGGGGCGCCGACGAGTCGACGGTGGCGGACGCGCCGGAGTACATCGACAAGATCAGCGCGGTCTTCGTCCACCACACGGGCGGCACGAACGACTACAGCTGCGCCCAGTCCGCGTCGCTGGTGCGCGGTCTGATGGCGTACGACATCCAGGTCCAGCAGCGCAACGACCTCGGCTACAACTTCCTGGTCGACAAGTGCGGCCGGATCTTCGAGGGCCGCGCGGGCGGCGTCGACCTGCCGGTGCGCGGCGAGAGCACGTACGGCTTCAACGGCGACTCCACGGGCATCGCCGTCCTCGGCGACTTCGAGGGCGACCCGACCAGCACACCGGTGAAGGCCGCGGGCAAGCCGTCGCGGGCCGCCGTGGAATCGGTGGCGCGTCTCGCCGCGTGGAAGCTCGGCCAGTACGACGGCGCCCCGAGCGGCTCGGTGACACTGACCGCCGACGCCGACACCGGCACGTACCACAAGGGCGATCGGGCCACGGTCAACACCATCGCGGGCCACAAGGACGTCGACACGACGACGTCCCCCGGCAAGAACCTGTACAGCAAGCTCGCCGAGATCCGCCGGTACGCGTCGAGCCCCGGCAGGAACTCCGCGATCCCGACCGCCGACTACACCGGCGACGGCGTCACCGATCTGGTCGCGGCCACGCCCCAGCAGGGCAGCGGCTGGCTCACGCTCGTGCCGGGCGGGGTGAACGGCCCCGTCTCCGCCTCGAAGCTGAAGCTCAACCAGGGCAGCACGGGCGTCCCGGGTGCCGCCGAGTCCGGCGACCAGTGGGGCGCCGCCACCGCCTGGGGCGACATCAACGGCGACGGGGTCGCCGACCTCGCGATCGGCGCGCCCGGCGAGGACGACGCCACGCACAAGGACCGCGGCGCGGTGACGATCCTGTACGGGCCCAAGTTCGACACGGGCGCCGACACCATGGCGCTCGGCGACGACTACAACCCGAACAGCGCCAAGTTCGGTGCGACGGTGGCCGTCGGCGACTTCAACGCCGACGGCAAGGCCGACGTCTTCACGGCGTCCACCGGCACCGGCGGCAACTGGGCGGCCCGCTTCGACGACGGCCACGAGGTCGCCGGCGACCTCACCACCGTCAGCGGCGCCCTCGCCTACGCGGACGCCGCCTCCGGCGACTTCAACCGGGACGGGTACGCGGACGTCGCCCTCACCTACCGTGACGCGTCCGGCGCCGGCAAGGTCACCTGGTTCAAGGGTTCCAAGGCGCTCGGTCTGTCGAAGGTGTCCACGCTCACCGTCAAGGGCGGCCGCTCCATCGCCGCGGGCGACGTGAACGGCAACGGCTACGACGACATCGTCGTCGGCCAGCCCTACACCGCCGAGTCCGGCGCCCACGCGGGCGGCCAGGTCACGATGGTCCCGGGCACGTCCACCGGTTTCACCACCACCGGCCTGACGACGATCCACCAGGGCACCACGGGTGTGGAGGGCGCCGCCGAGTCGGGCGACGCCTTCGGCACCTCGGTCTCGGTGGGCGACGTCAACGCCGACGGTTACGCGGACGTCCTCACCGGCGCTCCGGACGAGGACATCACCCGGGACGCCAAGAACCGTTCCAACGCGGGCTCGGTCTGGCTGCTCAAGGGGGCCACGGCCGGCCTCACCGGCACCGGTTCGGTCGCCCTCTCGCAGGACACGGCCGACATCCCGGGTTCCACGGAGACCGACGACAGGCTGGGCTCCGCGCTCTCCCTGAGCGACCTCACGGGCGACGGTTTCGCCGACCTCGTGATCGGCGCGGAGGGCGAGGACACCGGCACCGGCACGCTGCTGTACGTGCCCGTGGCGAACGGTTCCGTCGTCACGGCCAAGTCCGCGTACTACGGCATCACCCAGCTGGGTACGGCGACGGCGGTCCACCTGGGCCAGGTGCTCACGCCGTAGCGGCGCACGGCGCCGACACCGTCACGCGGTGCGGCGCCGAGGCCCAACACGGTGCGGCTCCAACGCCATTGCGCGGTGCGGCGCCGACCGTACCGACAGCGCACGACCGGCCGGGGTCCTGTCCTACAGGGCCCCGGCTGCCGTATGCCGGGCCCCGACCGCCGTATGTCCGGCCCCGGCCCCGGTCGTCGTATGTCCGGCCCCGGCCCCGGTCGTCGTATGTCCGGCCCGGGCGAGGGGCGTTCGCCCCGACCCGGCCGGCGTCAACTCCTGCCGAAACCCGCCGCGTCCCGGCACAGCAGCCGGAGCGAGCCGTCGCCCGCGTAGCAGCGGCGGGCCTCGTCGATCGGGTCCCACAGCCGCCCGTCGGGCGTGCGCAGCCAGTGGTCGCCGCCCGACTGCCACCACTCGGCGCCCGTGTGCCGGGCGACGACCTCGCCCGCGTACGCGCCGAAACCGCGCAGCACGCTCTCCACGGCGGCGTACGGCGCGGCCTCCCGGCGTATCTCCTCGATCAGCCGGTCGACCCGCCACAGGCTCTGCGCCGAGTAGTCGAGTCGCAACCGCGCTCCTTCGCGCATCGTCGCGACCGCGTCCGCGGCCCAGCGCATGGGCTTCGTCGCGGCGTGCGGCCGTGTCGCTTGCTGTGCAGTCCAGGCAATGTGAGCAGTCACACTGGCAGCAGCGTCCCGGGAGCCGGATTCGTCACGCGTCCGAGGAGCGTTCGCCACAACGGCCCAGGACCCCCACTCCTGCCCGCAGGACGGTCACAGGACCCCCTCAGGAACGGGGTTTACGCCCGTCCGCGGGCTCTTCGTGACACCACCGCGCGCAGCACGCGACGCCCTTCCGTGGACACGTCCAGCGCAGGGCGCAGACCCCCCGCGCCGTGGTCGGCGAGCAGTTCCAGGATGGTGACCTGGCGGCGCAGTTCGGCCGCCACGAGCGGTGACATGCCGTCCGTACGGCCCTCCCGGCGGGCCGACACCGAGGACGAACCGTCGTCGGCCGCGTCGAGGAGCCGGTGGATCTGCAGGGCGGCCACGGAGCAGGCGTCGGCCCAGGCGCGCAGCCCCCCGGACGAGGGCTGCGCGGGCACGGCGTCGAGCATCCGGCGGGCGAGCGCGGAGGCCTCGTCCTCGTCGCGCAGGGCGGCGGCAGCGGGCGACGGCCGGCCGGGGCCGGCCGGGACGCGCTCCGCGGCGCCGCCGGTGCCCGCCCGGGCAGCCGTCGCGGCGCGGTCGCCGGAGTCCAACTTCGCGCGCGCCTGCTCCAGCCGGTCCTCCCACGCGTCCCCGTCCACGAGGCTCGCCCACAGCGGGCGCAGGATCTCGTCGTCGCCGCCGAGCAGCGGAACACAGCGGTCCAAACAAGCCAGCCCGCTTGCCGCAAGGCCCCGCTCATCGGCCTGAGCGATCAGCTCCACCAGGCTCATCAACGCCTCCTTCGACTCCACGAAGTCCCTCGTCGGGGCGCCTGTTTCTTACGGAGCCCGCACTTCCCCTTACTGCGTGCGACGAGCCGTGAGTGTCACAGCGGCACCACGCCGAGCCGGTCGAGGAGCCGGAAGAAGAGGTTTTCGGCCAACGGGCCGGGGCCGGTGGACCGTACGTCGAGCAGCGGTTCGACGGGCACCGCGCGCCCGGCCCGGCTCAGCCGAGCCGGTCCGCCAGCTTCTTGAAGTCCGCCCAGGACAGCGGCGGTTTGTCCGGATCCCACAATTTCTGGACCGTCGCCCGCAGTGGCATCCGGACACCGGCCGCCACCTGGGCCTGCGTCTGCGACCCGGCGAGATCGCACCAGACGGCGAAGGACCCGCCGAGTATCTGCCCGTCGTACTGCCGGGACACCGGTGTGGAGCCGCGCAGGACCAGCGGGGTCCACTGCTCGTAGATGCGCTGTCCGGTCGGATAGACGAAGGTCTGCGGCTGCCCGAGGACGTAGTAGAGGTACTCGTCGTTGTAGTTGAGCACCTTGCGGCCCGCGCTCAGGTACTCGGACGGCTGGCGGGCGCCGATCTCCTTGCCGGTCCAGTACGCGACCTGGAGGTCGCCGTCCGCCTGGACCTTGCCCCCGCTGAAGAAGCCGTCGTTCCACGCCCGGGGCGTCCGGTCGTGGCCGCTGACCACCTTGGCCCGGTCGTTGAGCCAGCCGGTCGCGAGGTCGGCTATCCCGGCGCCCGAGCCGTAGGCGTTCACGGCCGCGGTGGCCAGCTGCGGGTAGGAGGCCGCCGGGTTCGACACCGTGAGCGCCTGGTACTCGTCGCCGCCGAGGTGCCAGTAACCGCCGGGGAAGAGACCGGCGTACTCGTTCAGCAGGTCGTCGACGATGTCCGCGGAGGCCTGTTTGGAGATGTCGACCGCACCGCGGGTGGCGACCCCCTGCGCATTGCGCAGCTGGAGGTCGGGGTGCGCGGCGATCACGGCACCGAGGTGGCCGGGTGAGTCGATCTCGGGGACGACGGTGAGGTGACGGCTCTCGGCGAGCGCCACGATCCTGCGGACCTCGTCCTTGGTCAGGTGCTCCTTCGACACGATCTCCGGATGCGAGTCCGACTGGATCCGGAAGCCCTGGTCGTCGGAGAAGTGCAGGCCCAGCTCGTTGAACTTCAGGTCGCCCAGTTCCCTGACCCGGTCCTCTATCCAGCCGGCCGTGAAGTGCTTGCGCGCGATGTCGAGCATGAACCCGCGCCGCGGCTTCGCCGGCTGGTCGCGGACCTCGCCCTCGGGCGCCGTACCGCCGTCGTGCACTTCCTGCTTGAGGGTGCGGGTGCCGTAGAAGACCCCCGCCTGCGCGGGTGCGCTGATGGTGACCCGGCGGTTCTTCACCGTCAGGGTGTACGACTCCGCATTCGCGTCCGTGCTGTTCAGGTCCAGCTCGACATCGCCGTCCCGGGGATCCGTCTCTCCCGCGTACGCCAGCTTCAGCTCGCCGGCGAGCAGCCGCCCCTCGTCCGCGAGACCGGCGTCGCCGACGACCACGCGGCCGCCCGATGCCGGACGCCAGCCGGGGCCGCGGGCGGGGGTGTGATCCCGTACGGCGGGGATCGTGCGAGGCGCCTGGGACAGGGGGTACGAGCGGCTCGGTGACGGAGAGGTGGAGGGGGCCGCCTTGGGCGGCTTCGATATCGCGGTGCCGGACGAGGGCGTGCCCGCCCCCGATGCCCCGTCGTCTCCCGAGGGCCACAGGGCGACGGTCGCCGCTGCGGCGCCCCCCAGGGCCACCGCGGCCGCGGCCGCGATCGCCGCGACCAGGGCCGGCCGCCTTCTGCGCGCCGCGGCCCGGCGCCTGCGCGCGCTCACCGCTGTCCGCCCTTCGCCTCGGCCGTCCGGGTCCAGTCCACGTCGTACTTCGCCCCGGCCGTCCGGGTCCAGTCCACGTCGTACATCGCCCGCGCACCTCCTCGCGCACGCTTCGTACGCTGGTCGTGTCCCCCTCGTAAGCCTCCTGGCACGGAGACCTCCCGCACACCTCCTTGTACGCCGTCCAGGTGAACCTAAGCCTGCGCGCCGTACGTCCACCACACATTCCGAAACTCTCTCGTGCGGGTGAAAATCAGGCGTCCGTCGGACAGCTCATGACCCGCATCGATAACGTGGCGGCACATCGCTCACACGTTTCCCTTCCGACACACACGTGACGTCCACGCGGCGTCACCGGATCCCATCGCCGAGGACCCACGCTGCCTTCGCACCGTCACCCACGCCTCCCCGGCCAGGTCGCGCTTCCCGAGCAGAAGGGCGCGGCGCCGTCCCCGGTCCGTCTGGAGCCGTTCAATTCCGCGCCCGGCGACGTCGTCGAGCGTGCGCTCCTCGCCTGCTGCCGCAGCCTCCGCTGGGCCCGGCGCCTGGCCGACCACCGGCCCTATCCCGACCTGGACGCGCTGCTCGCCGCCGCCGACGAGGCGGCGTACGACCTGACACCCGCCGACCTCGCCGAGGCGCTGGCCGGCGAGTCCCTCACGGTCCTCCCGGACGGGGCCTACTCCGCCGCGCACACCGCGCTCAGCGCCGCGCACGCCGCGTACGAGAGCCGCTTCGGGCATGTCTTCGTGATCTGTGTGGACGACTTCGACCCGGCGGAGGCCCTCGACCAGGTGCTCGCCGGGATCCGCTCCCGGCTCACCAACGACCCGGAGGAGGAGCTGGTCCTGGCGGCCGAGGAACTCCGGCGACTCGCCCGTGGCCGGATCACCCGTCTTGCACAGACGTTCGAGCGCCCCACCGACCCGGCCTCCCCAGGCGCCCCACGCCCGGAATCGGCTGATTCGGGCCGGCCTGATAGCCCGTACGTGCCTGTTTGATTGCCTGTTTGATCACACAGACGGGCCCGCTGTAAGCGTTCCGACAAGTCGTCGCTACGATGGCCGGGGCCGGTGGACCGTACCCGGCCGGGCCCGACCGACACAGAAGCCGGCGCGGCCCCAATCCCCGCTTTCGGAGGGTTCTTCCGTGCCGGCTGGAACGCTGTACCGCGGCCGGGAAGGAATGTGGTCCTGGGTGGCTCATCGAGTCACCGGCGTCCTCATCTTCTTCTTCCTGTTCGTACACGTGCTGGACACCGCTCTTGTCCGTGTCTCCCCCGAGGACTACGACAAGGTCGTGTCCACGTACAAGACCCCGATCGTCGCGCTGCTGGAGTACGGCCTCGTCGCCGCCATCCTCTTCCACGCGCTCAACGGCCTGCGTGTCATCGCCGTCGACTTCTGGTCGAAGGGCCCGCGCTACCAGAAGCAGATGCTCTGGTCCGTCGTCGTGATCTGGGTCGTGCTGATGGCCGGGGCGATCTATCCCGTCCTGGGCCACGCCGCTCGTGTTCTCTTCGGGAGCTGACGCAGATGTCCACCACTGAATCCACGAGCGCTGCCGGCATCGGCCCCGTCGAGGGCGCGGGCGAGTTCTCGGCGTACAGCGTCGACAACCCGGCCCCCTTCATCGAGGCCCCGCGGCAGCGCACCAAGAAGACCCCGAAGTCCACCCGTGGCAACTTCGAGATGTACGCCTGGCTCTTCATGCGCCTGTCCGGCATCGTCCTGGTCGTCCTGGTCCTCGGCCACCTGCTCATCCAGCTCGTCCTCGACGGCGGCGTCTCCAAGATCGGCTTCGCCTTCGTGGCCGGCCGCTGGGCATCCCCGTGGTGGCAGGTCTGGGACCTCGCGATGCTCTGGCTCGCGATGCTGCACGGCGCCAACGGCCTGCGCACGGTCATCAACGACTACGCGGAGCGCGCGAACACCCGGCTGTGGCTCAAGGGCCTGCTCTACACCGCCACGGTGTTCACCATCCTGCTGGGCACGCTGGTGATCTTCACCTTCGACCCGAACATCCGCTAGGCACGGGGCTGCGAGAATCATGAAGATCCACAAGTACGACACCGTCATCGTCGGCGCCGGCGGCGCCGGTATGCGCGCCGCCATCGAGTCGACGAAGCGCAGCCGCACCGCCGTGCTGACGAAGCTCTACCCCACCCGCTCCCACACGGGCGCCGCGCAGGGCGGCATGGCCGCCGCGCTCGCCAACGTGGAGGAGGACAACTGGGAGTGGCACACCTTCGACACGATCAAGGGCGGTGACTACCTGGTCGACCAGGACGCCGCCGAGATCCTGGCGAAGGAGGCCATCGACTCCGTCCTCGACCTGGAGAAGATGGGCCTGCCGTTCAACCGCACCCCGGACGGCACCATCGACCAGCGCCGCTTCGGCGGTCACTCCCGCAACCACGGCGAGGCCCCGGTCCGCCGGTCCTGCTACGCCGCGGACCGCACCGGCCACATGATCCTCCAGACGCTGTACCAGAACTGCGTCAAGGAGGGCGTGGAGTTCTTCAACGAGTTCTACGTCCTCGACCAGCTGATCACCGAGGTCGACGGCGTCAAGCGCTCGGCGGGCGTGGTCGCCTACGAGCTGGCGACCGGCGAGATCCACGTCTTCCAGGCGAAGGCCGTGATCTACGCGTCCGGCGGCACCGGCAAGTTCTTCAAGGTGACGTCCAACGCACACACGCTGACCGGTGACGGCCAGGCCGCGGTCTACCGCCGTGGCATCCCGCTGGAGGACATGGAGTTCTTCCAGTTCCACCCGACCGGCATCTGGCGCATGGGCATCCTGCTGACGGAGGGCGCCCGCGGTGAGGGCGGCATCCTCCGCAACAAGGACGGCGAGCGCTTCATGGAGAAGTACGCGCCGGTCATGAAGGACCTCGCCTCGCGTGACGTCGTCTCGCGCTCCATCTACACGGAGATCCGTGAGGGCCGCGGCTGCGGTCCCGAGGGCGACCACGTCTACCTCGACCTCACGCACCTCCCGCCGGAGCAGCTGGACGCCAAGCTTCCGGACATCACCGAGTTCGCCCGTACGTACCTCGGCATCGAGCCCTACACGGACCCGATCCCGATCCAGCCCACCGCGCACTACGCGATGGGCGGCATCCCGACGAACGTCGCGGGTGAGGTGCTCGCGGACAACACGACCGTGGTTCCCGGTCTGTACGCCGCCGGCGAGGTCGCCTGCGTCTCGGTGCACGGCGCCAACCGGCTGGGCACCAACTCGCTGCTGGACATCAACGTGTTCGGCAAGCGAGCCGGTATCGCCGCCGCCGAGTACTCGGCGAAGGCTGACTTCGTCGAGCTACCGGCGGACCCGGCGTCGCTGGTCGAGGCGCAGGTCGAGCGGCTGCGCAACTCGACGGGCACCGAGCGGGTCGCCGCGCTGCGCCTGGAGCTGCAGGAGTGCATGGACGCCAACGTGATGGTGTTCCGCACCGAGCAGACGATCAAGACGGCGGTCGAGAAGATCGCCGAACTGCGCGAGCGCTACCGGAACGTCGCGATCCAGGACAAGGGCCGGCGGTTCAACACCGACCTCCTGGAGGCCATCGAGCTGGGCAACCTGCTCGACCTCGCCGAGGTCATGGCCACCTCCGCCCTCGCCCGCAAGGAGTCGCGCGGTGGTCACTACCGCGAGGACTACCCCAACCGCGACGACGTCAACTTCATGCGCCACACCATGGCGTACCGCGAGGTCGGCGACGACGGCACCGAGTCCATCCGTCTCGACTACAAGCCGGTCGTCCAGACCCGCTACCAGCCGATGGAGCGTAAGTACTGATGGCTACCCCGACCCTGGACAAGGCGGACAAGGCTGACCAGCCGGAGCCCGGCTTCGCCGACTCCCCGTACATCACCGTCACGTTCCGCGTCCGCCGGTTCAACCCGGAGGTCGCGGCCGAGGCGATCTGGGAAGACTTCCAGCTGGAGATCGACCCCAAGGAGCGCGTCCTCGACGGGCTGCACAAGATCAAGTGGGAGCTCGACGGATCGCTCACGTTCCGCCGGTCCTGCGCGCACGGCATCTGCGGCTCGGACGCCATGCGGATCAACGGCAAGAACCGCCTTGCCTGCAAGACGCTGATCAAGGACATCAACCCCGAGAAGCCGATCACGGTCGAGCCCATCAAGGGTCTGACGGTCCTGAAGGACCTCGTGGTCGACATGGACCCGTTCTTCCAGGCGTACCGCGACGTGATGCCCTTCCTCATCACGAAGGACACCAACGAGCCCACGCGCGAGCGACTGCAGACCGCCGAGGACCGTGAGCGCTTCGACGACACGACGAAGTGCATCCTCTGCGCCGCCTGCACCTCCTCGTGCCCGGTGTTCTGGAACGACGGCCAGTACTTCGGTCCGGCCGCGATCGTCAACGCCCACCGCTTCATCTTCGACTCGCGCGACGAGGCCGGCGAGCAGCGGCTGGAGATCCTCAACGACAAGGACGGCGTGTGGCGTTGCCGCACGACGTTCAACTGCACGGACGCCTGCCCGCGCGGTATCGAGGTCACGAAGGCGATCCAGGAGGTCAAGCGAGCGCTGATCACGCGCCGCTTCTGATCCTTCCGCGGGTCCCGTGCGTTTCGTACGGTGAGGGGGCCCCGTTCCCGGTTTCGTACCGGGGGCGGGGTCCCTTTCGGTTGTCCGCTTCCCCGTGAACTCCCTTACGTCAACTCCCTTGCGCCATGGGCCTCGCCGACGCGGCGTTCCGAGGTGGCGTTCCGGGGCCGCGCACGCGACGGCGGGCGGCGGCCTCCCCCGGCCCGGCCACACGGGTGACCCCGCGGCCGCGTCCCCGGCCGCGCGCAGATGACGTTCTAACCTGATGGCATGTCAGATGACGAGTCGTACGAGCTGCTCGGTTTCGACAATGTGCTGCTGCCGGTCGGTGATCTCGGCGAGGCGGTCGCCTGGTACGAGCGGGCCGGGTTCCCCGTCGGGTTCCGGCTCGACGAGGCCGGGATCGCCGTGCTGAAGGTGGGCAAGGAGACGCCGGGGGTGCTGCTGCGGCTGGACGAGGAGCTGAGTCACCGGCCGCCGCCGTGGGCCTCGCCGCGGGTGTGGCTGGAGGTCAGGGACGCCAGGGCCACGGCCGAGGCCCTGACCACCGCGGACATCCGCCCCCTCGACGAGCCGTTCTCCACGGCCACCGGATGGACCGTCGAGGTCGCCGACCCTTGGGGCAACATCATCGGGTTCACGGACTACTGCAAGCGGCCGGAGCTGCGCCGGGTTTGAGTACGGGGCTGGGTACGGGTGCGTACGGGTGCGTACGGGCTCGGGCTCGGGCGTCCCGGAAAGCACCGGGCTGCGGCCCGGCCGGCGGCCCCGGCGGCACCCGGGACCGTATCCCGGGGGCCGAATCCCGGGGCCGTAGCCCAGGGCCCGTACCCGGGAGCCGTACCCCAGGGAAGCACCCCCGGAGCCCCCTCCGGAGACCGCGACCGCGTCCCCGCTACCGGCGGCGCCTCAGCGACGGGTCCGAGAGCGCCGGGTTCTCCGTGAAGTAGTTGTCGGCACGGTTCAGGTCCGTGCCGGGCGGGACGATGGCGTCGATGCGGTCCAGGACATCGGCGCCGAGCGTGACGTCGACGCCGGCCAGCAGGTCGGTCAGCTGGTCCATCGTGCGCGGGCCGATGATGGCCGACGTGACGGCCGGGTGGGTGCGGACGAACGCCAGGGCCAGGTGCGGCAGGGGCAGTCCCGCGTCCGCGGCCACCTTCTTCAACTCGGCGACCGCGTCCAGCTTCGCCGCGTTGCCCGGCAGGGACGGGTCGAACTTGTTCTTCTCCCTGGCCGCCCGGCCGCTCGCCGACAGGTCCCGCCCGGACAGCCAGCCGGCGCTGAGCGGCCCCCAGGTCAGCGTGCCCATGCCGTACTTCTGCGCGGCGGGCAGGATCGTGCCCTCGACGCCGCGCGCCAGGATTGAGTACGGCGGCTGCTCGGTGCGGAAGCGGACGTGTCCCCGCCGCTCGGCGACCCACTGGGCCTCCACGATCTGCTCGGCCGGGAACGAGGACGAGCCGATGGCCCGCACCTTGCCCGACCGCACGAGGTCGGACAGAGCCGAAAGGGTCTCGTCGATGTCCGTCAGCGGATCGGGGCGGTGCATCTGGTAGAGGTCGATGTAGTCCGTGCCCAGGCGGCGGAGGCTGTCCTCGACGGCCCGCACGATGTAGCGGCGGGAGCCGCCGGCCTGGTTGGCGTCCTCTCCCATGCCCGACCGGAACTTGGTCGCCAGCACGACGCTTTCACGGCGGCCCTTGAGCGCCTTGCCGACGATCTCCTCGGACTCCCCGGCGCCGTAGACGTCAGCGGTGTCCACGAAGTTGATGCCCGCGTCCAGGGCCGTGTGGATGATCCGTACGGCGTCGTCGTGGTCCGGGTTGCCCCACCCTCCGAACATCATCGCGCCGAGCGCGTACTCACTGACCGAGATGCCGGTGCCGCCGAGAATCCTGCGCTTCATGGGGATCCTGCCTCCTGGGAGTTCGCATGGTTCATGCACACACCATGCAACCATCCTCGCACCCTCGCCTCCTCGCGCCCGCATCCTCGCCCCCAAGGTTCGGCAATTCCTGCTTGAACGCGTTCAAAAACAGGTCTACAGTCATGCCCAGAAGCTTTTGAACGCGTTCAAGAAGCGCTTCGAGGGCATGGCGAGGCCTCCGTGCGGGGGTTTCCGAAAGGGGTGGGTCATGGATCTGACGGTCGTCGCGTACGTCGTGTATCTGGTGGTCAGCGTGTCGCTGACGGTGTGGGTGGCGCGGACGCTGAGCCAGAACGGACGGGTCTTTCTCTCCGACGTACTGCACGGGAACGAGAAGCTGGCGGACGCCGTGAACCACCTGCTGGTGGTCGGCTTCTATCTCGTCAACCTCGGGTTCGTCGCGCTGTATCTGAGCGGGGACAGCGACATCGCGAACACCCGGGAGGTGTTCGAGGCCCTGTCGACCAAGCTCGGGGTGGTCCTGCTGGTGCTCGGCGTCATGCACCTGGGCAACGTCTACGTGCTCAACAAGATCCGGCGCCGGGGTGTCATGGAGCGGGAGCAGCTGCCGCCCGTCGCGCCGCAGGACTGGGTCGCCCCGTCGGCCGGGGCGTGAGCACCGTGACCCGGACGGCCACCGGTGCCGCCCCGGACCGGGACGCCCCGCGCGTCCCGGTCCGCGGGCTCACGGTTCTCTACGACGCGCGGTGCTCACTGTGCACCTTCCTGCGCGACTGGCTGGTGAAGCAGCGGCAACTGGTGCCGCTGCGGCTCGTGCCGGCGGGCTCCGAGGAGGCGCGGGGACGCTTCCCGGGGCTCGATCACCGGGCCACCCTCGACGAGATCACCGTCGTGGGAGACGGCGGCCAGGTCTACCGCGGCTCCGCCGCCTGGATCGTCTGCCTCTGGGCGCTGCGCGAACACCGGCCGCTCGCCCACCGGCTGAGCACCCCGGCCGGTGCCAAGCTCGCCAGGGGGGCGATGCTGGCGGCGGCCAAGTGGCGGCAGACACAGCAGGCCAGGCCGGCCGGCTGGGGCGGGGGCGCCTACTACAACGGTGACGGCTGGTCGTACGACCCGCGGTCCGGGTGGGTCTACACACCTCCCGGCTGTGACGGCGGCACCTGCGCCACTCGTTAGGCTCTGTTCCCGTGCCAGCACCGAACGAGGACAGCCCCGACGCGGGCCGGGAAACCGGCGCCGAGACCAGCTCCGACACCGGCGTCGGCCCCGGCCCGGACACCGGCCCCGGTGTCGGCGCCGGCTCCGGCTCCGGCTCCGACAAGAGCCCGGCCAAGAGCGAGCAGACCCGTGCCCTGATCCTGGAGACCGCCCTCAAGCTGTTCCAGGAGCGGGGGTACGACAAGACGACCATGCGGGCCATCGCCAAGGAGGCCGGGGTCTCCGTCGGCAACGCGTACTACTACTTTGCCGGCAAGGAACACCTGATCCAGGGCTTCTACGACCGGATCGGCGCCGAGCACCAGGTGGCGGTCCGGCCGGTCCTGGCGCGCGAGAAGGACCTGGAGGCGCGGCTCGCCGGGGTACTGAAGACGTGGCTGGACGTGGCGGAGCCGTACCACGAGTTCGCGGCCCAGTTCTTCAAGAACGCCGCCGACCCGGACAGCCCGCTCAGCCCCTTCTCGGCCGAGTCCGCGGGCCCGCGCGAGGAGTCCATCGCCCTGCACCGCGAGGTGCTGGCCGGGTCCAAGGCGAAGGTGCCGGACGAACTCCGGGAAGTGTTGCCGGAGTTGATGTGGCTGTCCCAGATGGGGCTCGTCCTGTACTGGGTCTTCGACCGGACGGAGGGCCGCGAGCGCAGCTACCGGCTCGCCGAGCGCGGTGCACGACTCACCGGGCGGGGCGTCTCCCTGGCCCGTTTCCGCGTACTGCGCCCGCTCGTCCACGAGGTGCACGAGCTGTTCACGGACTTCCTGCCGGGCATGACGAAGATGCTGCCGGACCCGGCGGGCAAGGGGCAGGGCCGGAAGGACGAGACGTCCGGGTGAGGACGCCGGGCCGCCCGGCCCGTTCTCAACGACACCCCTCAGCTCGACGACAGCCACTGGCGGGCCGCGTACGTCAGCTCCACGACAGGCCCTACCGGACCGCGTCCGCCTCGTCCGACGAGGTCAGCTCCACGTCGTACACCAGTGGTTCCCCGCTCACCAGCACATGCCGTGCGCGGGACCCGTGCGAGGGGGCCGTCGCCGCCAGCAGATACGTCCCCGGGGCCGGCACCGAGACGATGTACGAGCCGTCGGCCAGCGAGGTCACCCGGTCCAGCTGACGCCCGCCCTTGGAGAGCAGGGTGAGGACGGCCCCGTCGACCGGGTCGCCCTCGGGGTCGCGGACGAAGCCGTGGACGACCGTCGCCCCCTCCCCGGCGGCAGGCGCCACGGCCTCCGGCTCCTCCCGCGGCTCCACCGCCAGATGCGGCAGCCGCTTCTCGAGTCCGGCCGGCAGCCACCAGTTGGAGCGCCCGAGCAGATGCATCGCGGCCGGCACCAGCGCCGTACGGAGGATGAAGGCGTCGAGTGCGACCGCCGCCGCGAGTCCGATGCCGGCCATCGCGCCTTCCGTGTCACCGCTCAGGACGAACGCGGAGAACACGCAGATCATGATCAGGGCCGCGCAGTTGATGACCCGGCTCGTCTCCGCGAGGCCGACGCGGACCGCCCGGGCGTTGTCCTTGGTGTGCACCCACTCCTCGTGCATCCGGCTCACCAGGAACACCTGGTAGTCCATCGACAGGCCGAAGAGGAGGGAGAGCATGATCACCGGGAGGAAGGAGGTGATCGGGCCCTCCTTGCCGAAGCCCATGGCCTCCGCTCCCCAGCCCCACTGGAAGACCGCGACCAGGACGCCGAAGGACGCGGCCGCCGCGATCAGGTTCATCAGGGCCGCCGTCAGCGGGACGACGAGGGAGCGGAAGGCGACGAGCAGCAGCAGGAAGCCGAGCGCGATGATCGTCGCGATGAAGTACGGGAGCCGGTCGCCCGTCACGGCAGCGAAGTCCTTGAAGACCGCCGTCACTCCGCCCACATGGGCCTTGGTGCCCGACGCGGGGATCACGTCGTCGCGCAGCCGGTCGATCAGCTGGTCGGTCCGCTCGGACTGCGGTGACGTGGTGGGCACGACCTGGACGACCGTGATCCCGTTCGCCGGCGGGGCCGCGGCCACCTGCGCCACTCCGTCGGTGGACTTGATGGCCGACACCAGTCCGCTCGCGTCGCCCCGCTCCACGACCACCTGGAGCGGCCCGTTGAAGCCGGGCCCGAAGCCCTCGGCGAGCAGGTCGTAGGCCTGCCGGGTCGTCGTGGAGGTGGGCTGGTTGCCCTGGTCGCTGGTGCCGAGGCGCAGCGAGAGGACGGGGACGGCCAGTACGGCCATCACCACGACCGCCATCAGCGCGGTCGACCGCGGGCGCCTTTGGACGTACGCCGACCAGCGCGCCGCAAGGCCGCTCGCCTCGTGCGACTCCGGTCCCGTCTCGGCGAGCCGGCGGCGCTGGCGGCGGCTGAGCACCTTCGTGCCGAGCAGTCCGAGGAGAGCGGGCAGCAGGGTGGTCGCCGCGAGGACGCTCAGGACGACGGTCAGCGAGGTCGCGATGACCACGCCGTCCAGGAAGCGCATGTTCATCACCAGCATGCCGGCGAGGGCGATGCACACCGTGCCGCCGGCGAACAGGACGGCCCGGCCCGCGGTGTTGAGGGCGGTGACCGCCGAGTCCTCCGGCGCCGCGCCGCGCAGGATGCCGCGCCGGTGCCGGGTGACGATGAAGAGCGCGTAGTCGATGCCGACGCCCAGGCCGATCAACGAGCCGAGCAGCGGGGCGACTTCGGGCACGTCGGTCACGTGGCTGAGCAGCGTCGTCGACATCAGGCCGGTGCCGACGCCGGCGATCGCGATGACGATCGGCAGCACCATCGCGAAGAGCGAGCCGAAGGCGAGGAAGAGGACCACGGCCGCGGCCGCGATCCCGACGACCTCGGCGGTGCCGGTGGGCGGCTCCTGGATCCTGGTGATCGCCTGCCCGCCCAACTCGACCTGCAGTCCGTCGCGTTCGGCGCCCTGGGCCGTGTCGACGACGTCCTGCACTGTCTCCTTCGGCACGCCGTTCGCCTGCTCGGTGAAGGTGATCCGGGCGTAGGCGATCCGCCCGTTCTCGCTGATCTGGGCGGCGCCCCGGGCGCCGGCGTACGGGTCGGTGACCTCACCGACCCCCTTCATCCCGCCGATCTCCTTGAGTGCGGGCTCGATCCGGGACCGTACGGACTCGTCCCGTACGGATCCGCCGTCCACCTTCCACACCACCGTGTCGGTGTCGCCCGAGCTCTGCGGGAAGGCCTTCTTCATCAGGTCGGTCGCGGTCGTGGAGTCCGTGTCCGGGAGGGAGAAGACGTTCGAGTAGTCGGTCCCCGCGGCCGAACCGGCCGCCCCCAGACCGAACAGGGCCCCCACCCACAGCAACAGGACCACCAGCCGGTGCCGATAGCACCACCGTGCCAATGTCGTCACGCTCAACGCTCCTTCATCGGGTCCCCCGGGTCCTGACACCACAGGATCCCGGCGGGCCCCGGCGCGGGGACACGACGCGCCCATGACTCTCAAGGAACTCCAAAGCGACAGCCGCCCGCAGCACCGACAGGTGTGCGGATACTGGGCACATGACCGGTCACGAAGGGGCGCCCCCGGCGGGCCACGAGGGGGCCACCGTCCTCGTCGTCGAGGACGAGCCGAGCATCGCGGACGTGCTCGCCATCGCCCTGCGCTACCACCGGTTCGCGGTGATGACCGCGGGCACCGTCCGCGAGGCGCTCGCCCTCGCCGAGCGCACCCGCCCGGACGCGGCGCTGCTCGACGTGATGCTCCCGGACGGCGACGGCCGCGCGCTCGGCCGCGAACTGCGCGCCCGGCGGCCCGACTTGGCGCTGGTCTTCCTCACCGCGCGGGACGCGCCCGCCGAGATCGTCGGCGCGCTCGGCTTCGGCGACGACTACATCACCAAGCCGTTCAACATCGACGAGGTCGTCGCCCGGATCACGGCCGTGCTGCGCCGCACCCGCGTCGCCGACGTCCTGCCGCAGCTCCCGCCGTTGCGTTACGGCGATCTGGAGCTGGACGAGACGACGTACTGCGTCCACCGCGCGGGCCGCAGTGTGGAGCTCACCCCGACCGAGTACGCGCTGCTGCGCTTCCTGGTGCGCAACGGCGGCCGGATCGTGCCCAAGGAGCAACTCCTGCGCCACGTCTGGCAGTACGAGCACACCCCGCCCGAGTCGACCGTCGTGGAGACCTACATCAGCTATCTGCGCCGCAAGCTGGACACCCTGGGCGCCCCCGTGATCACCACCCGGCGGGGCGTCGGATACGGACTCGCATGAGCGTCCGGCACCCGCGCCGCCGGCACGGCATCCACTCCCTGCGCGGCCAGCTCACGCTGGCGAACGTGGGGCTGCTGGCCCTGGGCATCATCGTGGCGACGGCCGTGAGCCTGATGGGCATGCGGCACTATCTGCTCGGCCAGGTCGACGCCGGGCTGCTCAAGACGCGCAACTCACTGAGCAGTTCAGGGCTCACCCTGCGGCAGATCGACTCGCTGACCACGCTGGCCGTCGTCCGCGACCGGTTCGTGCCGCCCACGGACGGGTCGCCCAAGCCGGCCTCGATCTTCACCATGGTCGACGCCGACGGAAAGGCCGTCTCCATGGGCGGCGTCACGCCGACGAACAGCCAGCGGGCCCTGGCCGCCGCCGTGGACGACGCGCGGGCCCTCGCCACGGACCCGGAACCCCACGACGTCACCGTGCGCGGCGCCCCCTACCGGGTGACCGCGATCCGGCTCGCGGACGGCCCGTACCTCCTGCTCGCCAGCTCGACGGACGCGCTGCACAAGGGCATCGCCGAGGCCCTCAAACTCGACCTGGCCATCGGCAACCTGCTGCTGGCGCTGCTCGCGGTCCTGACGATGTTCAGCGTGCGCCGCCGGATGCGGCCGCTGGAGGACATGGTGGAGACCTCGTCGGCCATCGCCGAGGGGGACCTGACCCGCCGTGTCCCCTCCAGCCACCACCCCACCCAGGAGGTCGAGCAGCTGCGGCTGGCCCTCAACTCCATGCTCCAGCAGGTCGAGTCGGCCCACCGGACCCGCGAGCGCAGCGCGGCTCAGCTGCGCCGCTTCGTCGGGGACGCCTCCCACGAGCTGCGCACCCCGCTGTCGGCGATCCGTGGCTACCTCCAGCTCTACGACAAGGGCATGCTGCGCGAACCGGCCGAACGCAAGCGGGCCTGGGAGCGGATGAACGCCGAGGCGGACCGCATGGGCCGGCTGGTCGACGAACTCCTCATCCTGGCCCGTCTGGACCAGCGGCCCGAACTCCGCTTCAAAAGCGTCGACTTGAGCGCGCTGGTGCGGGACGCTGCCGCGGATCTGCGGGCCCAGCAGCCGGGCCGCCCGGTGACCGTGCACGCCGACGGCACGCTCCTGGTGGACGCGGACGAGTCGGGCCTGCGCCAGATCCTCGGCAACCTCGTGACCAACGTACGCACGCACACGCCCGCCGATGTGCCGGTGCGGCTCGGTCTGGAGCGCGCGGGCGGAGTCGTACGGCTGTGTGTCGCGGACGAGGGACCGGGGCTGGCCGAGGACGACGCGGCCCGCATCTTCGACCGCTTCTTCCGCGCGGGCAGCGGCGCGGGCAGCGGCCTCGGCATGGCCATCGTGCTGGGTGTGGTGACGGCCCACGGCGGCGAGGTGGCGGTGCGCACGGCACCGGGCGAGGGGCTGTCGGTGACGGTGACCCTGCCGGCGCGAACGGTCCGCGCGCGGCGGGACACGGGGGCGGGACACGCCTAGGTGGACGTCGTCGACGTACGCGTGCCCGTCTGCTACGGCCCGGACGCCGAGCTCGCGCGTGCTGCCGTACTTCAGCTGGGCATGGCGAAGGAGTGGGTGACCGGTCTGGATGCCGCGTCCGCCGAGCGCGCGCTCGACCGGCTTCGCGCGACTCTCGACGCGCACGACACCGGCGACGGCGTCTGGTTCGACTCGCGCGCCTGGCTGGTCATCGCGCACCGGCCCTGACCACCTGCGCGATCCGCGCTCACCGGCACCGCTTTCGCGTGCGCACGGCTCGGCGCCGTACCGGATCGCAGGAGGTTCATGCGCGCGCGAGCCAGGTGGCCAGGTGGTCGACGGCCTGCTGCCCGTCGGGCTCGGTCGGCCGGTCGAGGGAACGGTGGGCCGCACCGTCGAGTTGGTGCAGGACGGCGGTGACGCCGGCTGCTTCGAGCTGCTCCGCGAATCGCTCGGCGGACGTGCGCAGCGTGTCGTTCTCGCAGGCGAGGATGAGTGTCGGGGGGTGGTCCTCGGGAGGCGTGCCTTCGCCGGCGAAGGCGTGCGGGTCGAGGAGATGGTCGGGGCCCGCGTAGTTGACGCACATGTCCGCTATCCAGTCGAGCGGGAGGCAGGCGTCCTGCGTGGCCTCGCGTACGGCGGCGAGGGCGCGAGGGTCCCATTCCGGCAGCCGGCCGTGCACCAGGGGGTAGGCCAGCAGCAGTGAGGCGGGCAGCGGTCCGCCGGTGTCGAGCAGCACACGCGCGGCGGCGGCGGCGAGGTTGCCGCCCGCACTCGCACCGCCGAGGTGAAGCCGTTCGGGCGGCACGCCGAGACTCTCGGCGCTGTGTTCCACCGCCCAGTGCCAGCCGGTGAGGACGTCTTCGCCGGGGGCGGGGTGGCGCAGACCGTTGAGTGCTTTGCGGTAGTCGAGGGCCAGTACGGGGGTGCCGCCGGCCGCGAGAGTGCGGGCGACCCAGTCCGACTCGGGCATGTCGAGGCCGCCCGCGACGAACGCGCCCCCGGAGACCCAGACCAGCGCCGCGCGGGCCGGGAGCCCGGCGGCGCGGTAGAGGCGGGCAGGTACCTGGTGGGGGCCCAGCCGCAGAGGACGCACGGTTACGGCGTCCAGCTCCGGGGACCGGCTCACCGGCCCGGCGGGATCGAGTTCGCCCATGAGAATGCCGGCGGCGGGCCCGGCCGCTTCCAGGAAGCGCACGAAATCGGCGAAGGGCGGCGCCTTGGCCGTACTGGCCCCTGCTCCGCGGCGGGCGGCGCGGCGCAGCACCGCGTCGGGAAGCAGACGTACGGCGTGACCGGCCAGCGCCCAGCGCAGACGACCCCGGCCGGGGCGGGAGACGGCGACACGGCGCTTGTACAAGGACACTCCTCAGTCGGTGGGCGGTGCTGCACCGCCTTCTGTTCCAGTGTGAATCGTCGCCCGGGCAGGCACCGTCGCCCGGGCAGGCACCGATGGCTTACGGGTCGGTCTTGGCGGACTCGGCTGCGCCGGCGGCCGTGAAACGACCACGGGGTTCACAAAACGCCGCAGGGCGGCATTCTTTCCGACAGAGACCTCCTATTGGCTCCTTTCCTGCCCGCCGGGTATCACCTTTGAGAGTCTCGGCGAGCAGGGCACGCCTGTCCACGCAAGTCGCATAGGGATTCCTTATCGGCGACGCTGGAAACCCTTATTGGCCACCCGCGGACCGGTGTGCCACAGTCGCCAGATCACATATTTCGCCGAGTGCCGGTGATCGGGTTTCGCTGTGTGAGGAGCATGGCTGCGGATCTCGCAATGGCCGGGCAGGGCTGCGCCGGCGACGGGCGGACGGGGCGTGGAAAACACCGCGGCAAATACCGCTGAAAACACCACAGAAAATTCTGCCCCCTCACCAGGCGAAGGCGCATCAGAGAGGAAAAAATGACGGAGAATGTCCTTTTCATAGTGGGAGATCACCTGTCAGGATCTTCGCCCCGGGAGGACCTCATGGGTCTGTCCCGGTTCGCCGAACTCCTCAAGACGGACCACTTCAAGGACGGACTGCCCTTTCTGATGGCCGGGCAGGGCATCGGCGACCACGAGGCCGAATACCTCCGCCGGCTCCTGGCCCGTCACGACTTCACCGGCGCCCGCCTGCACCAGCTTCCCGTCCTGCCGTTCGCGGGACGCGCGGAGACCCATAAGACGCGTGCGGAGAACGTACTGATCGCCGACCTTCGGGAGTCCGGCGACGGCACCTATACGGCTGCCCTGCGGGTGAACGACTCCAACGAGATGATTCTGGACCACGGCAATGGAGACCATGTCTCCGGAATGGTTCTGATGGAGGCGGCCCGTCAGATGGGGCTGGCCGTGGCCGAGCGGTATTTCATCCCGGCCGGTGAACCGAGCCGGCGTTTCACCATCCACGACTGGAATGTCCAGTTCCGGCGCTTTCTTGTTCCGCTGCACGCGGAGTTGGTACTGAAGATGTTCCCGCCGGTCCGCACACGGTCAGGAACGCTGCGCTTCAAGATTCACTGCGAAATAGTCCAGGCCGGAGAGTGCTCCGCCGTGCACGAGATCTCGTTCTCGGCATTCCCTGCCGATTCCCTGAAGCGGCTCGAGGACCGGCAGATCACCGAAACCCTCAAACGGGTGGCGGCGGAAACCCGGGACATCGAAGGCGGCGACGCGCAGGATCCCGCGGAGTCCGGCGTCGGCCATGCGTCGCGGAGCCACTTGCCCGCGTAGCGGACTCCGCACCGGGCGGACGCTCCTCCGGCGACCCCTGCCGCCTCCCCGGAACAGCAGCATCACGACAAAGGCCACATCGGAGTCTCACCATGTCCTGGCTCGCTCGCCGTCTTCCCCTCGTTCTTCTCTCCGCAGCGCTCGTGATCGTCACCGCTGCCCTCGTGCTCCAGGTCCTGCAGTGGCCGGACCCCCTGCACGTGACCGGATCCGTTCTCGTCGCGTGCTATCTGGCCTGGCTGCTGGTCGAGTCGTACACCACCGTGCAGAGCTCGAAGAGCTCGGAAACCGTGACGGACCGGGGCACGGTGCACGTCTACGCGACAGCCCGTCTCCTGACGCTGAGCACCGCTCTCCTGGTGCCGGACGACTGGGGAAGCTACCGCCCCTGGATGGCCGCGGCAGTCGTGGTGTTCGTGGGCGCGGTGCTCCTCAGGCTGTGGGCCATCCGCACGCTGGGCCGCTTCTACTCACACCGTGTGCGCATGGTGGGCGACCACGAACTCGTCCAGGGCGGGCCCTACCGCTTCCTGCGCCATCCCGCCTACACCGGCATGGCGCTGGCTCACGTGGCCTTCGTCTCCTTCTTCCTCAATCCGTTCAGCGCCGGGGCCCTGGTGGTGTTCCTGCTGCCCACGCTGGTGGTCCGGATTCTGGTCGAGGAACGCATGCTGTTCCGGCTCGACGGATACGCAGAATTCGCCGCCGGCCGTAAAAGGCTCATCCCTTTCGTTTGGTGAGGAAATGAAAAAGAGTTGCATTCTTACCGGCGCTGCTCTTCACAAAGAGAGTGCCGTGGGACCCAAGTTCTCTCGCCAGGCCGACATGGTATCCGCAGGGCTGCCGGTACCTCATTTCTTCTGCATTTCACAGGACGCTTTTCTGCGGGTACGTGAGCTGGTCGGCGATCAACTGCAGTCCGCTCTCGACGATCTGGACCACGAGAACCCCGACTCTCTTGCCTCGGGCGCGGAGAAGATACGCCAGTTGTTCCTGGACGCCGCCCTGCCGCCCGAGGTCGAGGCCGATGTGCTCGCCGCCTTCGACGCGACGTTCGGACCGGACGCGACGGTGTCGGTGCGTTCCTCGATGGTGGGAGCGTCGGGCAGCGGGAGCGAGGACTCCGCCGACGACGCCATGGCGGGGATCAGCGACAGCTTCCTGTACGTCTCGCGGCACCAGGTGATGGACCGCGTACGGCGCTGCTGGGCTTCCGCCTTCGGGATGCAGGCCCTCGTCTACCGCAGGATGCGCGGCGAGACGCCCATGGACGCCGCGGTCAGCGTGGGGGTCCAGCAGTTGATCCCGGGGCGGCGCTCGTTCGTCGTCTTCACCTGCAACCCGCAGTCCGGCACACGGGACACGGTCGTGGCGGCCGGTCTCGGCATCGGCGAAGGCGTGGTGAAGGAGAAAGTCCCCGTCGACCACTACTTCCTGGACAGGGGCACCGGGGAGGTCACCGCGACCACGGTCGACAAGACGGAGCGCATGGCGGAGGACCCCGGCGGTGAGGGCCTCGATCCGGTGCTGGTGCCCGTCGAGGCGGAGAGCGCGGGCCGGCCCGCGCTCTCCGAGGAGGAAGTGCGGAGCATCGCCGCGCTGGGCGACCGGGCGGAGGCGCTGTTCGGCAGCCCGCAGGACGTCGAGGGCACCATCACCGCCGACGGGACGGTGTACCTGCTGCAGTCCCGGCCCATCGTCTTCGACAGGAAGCGTCAGCGCCTGTGGAGCAACGCGAACATCACGGAGAGCTTTCCCGGCGTCACCACGGCCCTGACGTATTCGTTCGCCCAGCAGTTCTATCTCGAGGACTTTCGCGGCCTTTACCACCTGCTTGGTGTGCCCGCCAAGGAGATCGAGCAGCACGAGTCGGACCTCCGGAACATGATCGGTCTGCTCAACGGCAGGGTCTACTACGCCCTGGACTCCTGGTACCGGCTCCACAGAATGTCCCCGCTGTTTCCCGCCTGGCGGCCGAGCTGGCAGCGGATGATGGGCATGTCCCCGTCGGTCCACGACGCGCAGCCGGACATCTTCGGCCGCGGTCCGCGTGACCTCCTGGCCTGCGCCCCGGCGATTCTGCGCCTGGCATCGCTGCGTGTGCGGCACGCCCGTCTCGCGGACCGGTTCGGCCAGTGGTGGGCGACCACGATCCGCCGGCACCGTGCGGCGGCGGTCGGCGCCGACACCTTCGAGCTGGTGCGGCTCATGCGGAGTCTGTGGGCGCAGGTGCGGGCCGGCTGGGGCCTCACCCTGATGAACGACTTCTTTCTCCAGACGACCACGGACGTGAGCTCGGCCCTGTTCGCGCGCTGGCTGCCCGACGCGGACACCGGTCTGCACAGTGATCTGCTGTGCGGGGACGAGGAGAACACCAGCGTCGCCATCCTGATGTCGACGCTGGACCTCGCCGAACAGGCCAGGGGAAACCCGGCCTTCCTGAAGGATCTCGCGGACGAGTCCCCCGGTGAGGTGTGGTCGCGGCTGGAACAGGGCGCGTACGGCGGGGAGTTCCTCGGTCAGGTCCGCGAGCACCTGCAGGCGTACGGCGACAGGGGACTGCAGGAGCTCAAGCTGGAAGTGCCCGGCCCTCGCCAGCAGCCCTCCCAACTTCTGGCGATCATAGGCAAGTACGCCGCGGCCGGCGTCACCTCCGGAGAGCTCAGGGAACGGGAGAGGGAGATCCGGCGGCAGGCCGAGATCCGGCTCGACCGCCTCCTGGCGGGCAAGCCGGTCCGGCGCCGTCTCCTGCGCGGGCTGCTGGAGTCACAACGGAGATACGTGGCCTTCCGGGAGAACTCCCGGTACGCCCGAAGCGAGCTGTACAGCTTCGCGAAGGACGTGTTCGGCAGGCTGAGCGAGGAACTCGTCGCGCGCGGGGACCTGGACGCGGTGGACGACATCTTCCATCTCCAGCAGGACGAGATACTCGGGTTCTTCGACGGCACAGGCGTCACCGCCGACCTGAAGGGCCTCGCACGCGTCCGGCGTGCCGAGTACGAGCGGCACACCGCCGAACTGCCCATGAACTTCGCCACGCACGGCGCGGTACGGGACTCGCTGCCCGTCCTCACCACGCCCGGCAGCGGGGAGCTCACCCTGCGGGGGCTCGGCTCCAGCGGCGGAGTCGTACGGGGCACGGCCCGTGTGGTTCTCGACCCGCACCAGCCGGTGGACCTGGACGCCGATTCCATTCTCATCGCCCGCGAGACCGACCCCGGCTGGATCTTTTTGATGCTCGCCGTCAAGGGGATCGTCGTCGAGCGGGGCACGATGCTCTCCCACACCGCGATCACGGGGCGCAAGTTCGGTATCCCCACGGTCGTCGCGGTCCCCCACGCGACATCCAGGATCAGCGACGGGGCGTCCATCGAGATCAACGGCGCCACGGGAACGGTGCGGCTGCTGGAGGAGGGCGACGCATGACCGGCACCCTGAGCCCCGCTGCCTTCTCCACGCCCGAGCGCCTGCGGCAGTTCGTCGTCGAGCGTGCGCCCGCCCGCGTCTACCTCACCTACGCCGTCACCTGGGTGCTCGGCCTCCAGTCGGTCGTCGCGCTGGCCGCACCGCCGGGCACCCGCTGGATCCTCGGCACGCGCACACTCACCGAGATCCTGTCCGTGTATCTCGCCCTCGTCTTCGCCCGCATCGTGGACGAGCAGAAGGACCTCGCCTACGACACGGAGCACAACCCCGAACGCCCGCTGCCGCGAGGGGCCGTCAGCGTCGTCGAGCTGCGCGCCACGATGGTGTTCATCGTGGCGGCGGAGACCGTCCTCAACGCGTGGCGGTCACCGCTGCTGCTCGGGCTGATCCTCCTGTTCCTGGCCTACGACTGTTTTCTGGTCCAGCTGGAGCGCTGGTCGCGGACCCTGCGCGACAGCATGTTCCGGAACCTTGCCGTGACGTATCCGGTCCAGGTCCTGCTCAGCGTGCACATCTGGCTCGCCTGCGCGCACACGGGCCCGGCCCTTCCGGTGTGGACCGCGCTGCTGGCGACGGCGCTGGGCGCGAGTGTCTTCCTGCACTTCGAGTTCGCGCGCAAGACCGGCCGCTCGCCAAGGCCCGGCGCCGCGCTCTACTCGAACGTCGTGGGGTGCCGGGGGTCTGTCCTGCTGACGCTGGCCATGCCCGTCATGGCCGTGGCCACGGTCATGGCCGTCGTCGAACCGTGGACCGTCCACGGCGTCGCCGCCTTCGCCGCGTGGGCGCCCGTTTCCGCCGCGGCTTTCGTCTGGCAGGGCGCGGAGCAGTTCGTGACACTCCGCAGGCCCACCTGGCCACCGCTGCCCGCGATGGGCTTTCTGGCCTGGCTGTACGGCGGGCTCTTCGTCGCCGCCCTGTTCGTGGCCCACCCGCTCCTGCGGCACCCGTGACGAGCCGCTCACCGTCCCGGAGGTCCGCGGCGCGTCGTGCCGGCGTGGGCCGGGCCGCATGCCCGAGCCCTGCCGACGCCTCACGGACAGATCCTCACGGACAGACAGGGAGAGCTGATGAACGTAGAGGAAGCACTCACGACGACCCGCGCCGTCAGGCGCCGCCTCGATCTGGCGCGGCCGGTCGGGTTGGACGTGATCAGAGCGTGCCTGGACACTGCGCTGCAGGCACCCGCCGGAGGCGACCGGCAGCAATGGGTCGTCGTGACCGACCGTGCGCTGCGCCGGAAAGTGGGCAGCATCTACCGTCGCTGCTTCGAGCAGCGGTATCCGGGGGTCGTCGACCGCAGGAGCGATGAGCCGACGACTCCTTTGGAGCGGAGCGCGGGGCACCTCGCGCTGCATATGGAAGACGTGCCCGTGCACGTCATTCCGTGTCTCGAACTCAGGGACGGGAACCTTCCGGCCGGGAGCCAGGCCAGCGCCTGGGCGGGGCTCCTGCCGGCGGTGTGGAGCTACATGCTCGCCGCCCGCAGCCGTGGACTCGGCACCGCGTGGACGACCACCCACCTCATGGCCGAGGAGGAGGTGGCGGACCTGCTCGGCATACCGCAGGGCGTCCGCCAGGCGGCCCTGATACCCACCGCGTACACCCTGGGCACCGAGTTCAGCCCGGCACGGCGCAGCCCCTTGGACGGGGTGCTGCACCTCAACGGCTGGCACCGGCGGGAGGGGGGATAGGCCGCTGCCCGGCAGGCTGTGGCCGGCCCGCCACACCGGCAGGGCTGTCTGCCGGACACACATCCGACGGAAAGCGAGCAGGGAATGCCACGGGCGCTTCAGCGGCCGGTCGTCTGCATCCTCGCCGTGCGAGCCCGCGCCTGCGAGGGCTACGAGTTGCTCCTGCAGTCACGGGCGAAGCCGGACGACGACACGCCGTACAACGGATACCTGGAACTCCCGCAAGGCAAGGTGGAGGCGAACGAAACGCTCTCCGACGCGGTCCACCGGGAACTCCGGGAAGAGACGGGGCTCACCGTCACGAGGTTCCTGGCCGGCGGTGAGAGTGGCGCCGCTTCGGGTGTCGAGACGTCGGTCCTGACGACATCGCAGCCACTCATCTGTGTCACCGACTCCGCGCAGAACCACATCGGGCTCGGTGTCGTCGTCGAGGTGTCCGGGGAATTCCAGGAGACGGCGGAGGCCGACGGACACGCCTGGTTCACTCCGGGTGAACTCGTGTCCTTGCTGCCCGAGTCGAGGATCTTTCCGTTGAACGTCCCGATGGTGCGCGCCTTCCTCGACAGCGCCTCCTCGTGGAACGAGACCCGTGGGCCGCAAGGAACCCCGCACGTTCCGCCGGTTGCACCGCCGGCGCTCAGGCCTCCCGGGACGCCAGTTCCACGACCGTGATGTCGGACGGCGCGCCCACGCGCACCGGCGGGCCCCAGGCGCCGGCGCCGCGTGAGACGTACAGCTGGGTGTCGCCGTACCGCTCCAGGCCGGCGACCGTGGGGTTGGCGAGCTCGGCGACGTAGTTGCCGGGCCAGAGCTGGCCGCCGTGGGTGTGGCCGGACAGCTGGAGGTCGACGCCGTGCCTGACGGCCTCGTGGATCTGGACCGGCTGATGGGCGAGGAGCACGCACGCGCGTGCCGGGTCCCGGTCGCCGAGCGCCTTGGCGAAGTCGGGGCCCTGCCCCTCGCTCTCGCCCTGTACGTCGTTCACCCCGGCCAGATCGAATCCGGTCAGCTCGGTCCGCGCGTTCTCCAGCGGGTGCAGACCCAGTTCCCGTACCTCGCGGACCCATTGCTCGGCGCCGGAGTAGTACTCGTGGTTGCCCGTGACGAAGTAGGAGCCGTGGCGTGCGGAGAGCCGGGCGAGCGGTGCGGCGGCCGGGCCGAGGTCCTTGACGCTGCCGTCGACGAGGTCTCCGACGACCGCGATGAGGTCGGGCTGGGTCGCGTTGATGGTGTCGACGACCCGTTGGCAGAAGTCCCGGCCGAGCAGCGGCCCGAGGTGGATGTCGCTGACCACCGCGATCCGGAACCCGTGTGCGGACCGCGGCAGCTTGGCCAGCGGCACGGTGACGCGCTTGACGGAGGGCCCGCGCAGGACGCCGTAGGCGCCGTATCCGACGGTGCCCACAGCGGCGGCGGCCGCGGCCCCGCCGACGACCCGGGAGACGAAGAGCCGCCGGGACGGACCGTCGGTCTTCCGCGGCTCCTCGGATTCCTCGGGCGCGACGCGGTGCGCCGGTTCGGGGCGGCCGGCGGCACCCGCCGGTACCGGCACCGTCTCCCGTACGGCCGCAGCGGTCGCCCCGCGCTCCGTCAGCCGTCGCACCAGCGGCCGCAGGAGCTCGGCCGCCGCCAGCGCGAGCAGGAGGTAGAGCGAGAGCGCCATCCACAGGAACCCGGGCCAGCCCAGCACCTGCTGGAGCCAGAAGGGCGCCCCGGCGCGTTCGGTGGCCACGGCGGCGAACATCAGCACGGGTCCCGCGACGATCGCCGCGGTGCCGGCCCGGCGGCCGAGTCCGGGCCCGCGCGTCGTGTCGCGGACCAGGCGGCGCCACACGTACCAGTGCAGCGCCCCGAACGCGGCCAGGACGGCCAGCCCGATCAGCACGTAGACGATGACCATGACGCCGTAACCCCCGCAGCCCTGGATGTCCCTTTAGTGGCAAATGCCCGACGGATGCGTCCTTAGGACGCGTGGCGCAATGCGCGCAGCCCGCGCAACCCGATCCACCCGACGATCGTCCCCAAGACAAAGGAGACGACGGCCAGAGTGAGATGCACCCAGAAGTACGCCGTGGGGTCGCCGGCGTCGTCGAAGGCGAGCCCGCTGCCGTCCTTGACGAGATTTTTGACGAAAGTGATCCAGATGATCCAGCTCCACACCCCGAAGGCGAGCAGGAACCAGGAGACGGGGCGGCTGAGCTTCATGCGTTCAGTATCACCGCCGTCGAGCGGACGCCGCGGCCGGGGTGGGGAGGGCAGCGCGACTTCCCGCTCGCAGCCCTGTACTTTCTCGACCGTGCCCGCCTCGAAAAAGACCGCCAGGCGCCGCCTGCCGGTCACTTCCGCCGCCCTCCTGTCGTTCTCGCTGTCGCTCTCCCCCGCGGCCCCCGCCTTCGCGGACGCGAGCCCGACGGCCAGCCCGACGGCCACCTCCACGACGACGGCCGACCCCACGGCGCCCCCCTCGGCCACACCCCCGGCGAACATGTCGACCGTCGGCGGCGCCCGGCTCGGCCGGGCCGGGACCCAGGTCAACCTCGGCAGCGGCGCCCCGGTGCTCCCCAAGGACGTGACCGCGCGCTCCTGGATCGTCTCCGACGCCGAGACGGGCGACGTCCTGGCCGCGCACAACGCGCACTGGCGGCTGCCCCCGGCGAGCACCCTGAAGATGCTCTTCGCCGACACGGTGCTGCCGAAGTTCCCCAAGGACCAGAAGCACAAGGTCGAGGTCTCCGACCTCGCGGGCATCGGTACCGGCTCCAGCACGGTCGGGATAAAGGAGGGCGAGACGTACACGGTCCACGACCTGTGGCTCGGCGTCTTCCTGCGCTCCGGCAACGACGCCGTGCACGTCCTGTCCGCGATGAACCAGGGCGTCGACCGCACCGTCCAGGACATGCAGGCGCACGCGGACGAGCTCCAGGCCCTGGACACCCACGTGGTCACCCCGGACGGCTACGACGAGGCGGGTCAGGTCTCGTCGGCGTACGACCTGACGCTGATCGCCCGCTCGGGAATGCAGAAGAAGGACTTCCGGGAGTACTGCAAGACGGTGCGGGCGACGTTCCCCGGAAAGACGACGAAGAACACGAAGGGCAAGGAGATCCGCGAGTCCTTCGAGATCCAGAACACCAACCGGCTGCTGGCCGGTGACAGCGACGTCACGCCGTACCAGGGCATCGCGGGCGTGAAGAACGGCAACACGTCCAACGCGGGCGCCACCTTCACGGGCGTCGCGGAGCGCAACGGCAAGGTCCTGCTGGTCACCGTGATGAACCCGGCGAAGGACGAGCACAACGAGGTCTACAAGGAGACCGCCCGCCTCTTCGACTGGGGCTTCCAGGCGGCCGGCAAGGTCGAGCCGGTGGGCGAGCTGGTGCCGCCGAAGGGCGCCGACACGACGGCGCAGCCGGGTGGGACCGCCTCCGGCCCCGCCGGGGACCAGTCCACCAAGCCGGTGGCGGCCTCCTCCGCCGACAAGGGCGGTACGAGCGGGATCGGGATCGCGCTGGCCGTGACGGGCGGGCTCCTGGTGCTGCTCGCGGCGGGCGTCTTCCTGGTCAACCGCCGGTGGCCGGTGCCGGATCTGGTGCGTCGCCGGACGCGTCGCTGACGTCCGGGCCGGCCTCCGCCTCGAAGCTCTGCGTCGCCGTCCAGGCGGCGCAGAACAGCACCAGTTTCGAGGTGAAGTTGATCCACAGCAGCAGCGCGACGGGCACCCCGAAGGCGCCGTACATGCTCTTCGCCGCGACCCCCTGGATGTAGCCGCTGAGCAGCAGCTTGAGCAGCTCGAATCCGACGGCGCCGATCAGCGCGGCGACCAGCAGCCGGTGCCGGGCCGGCTCGACGCCCGGCAGCAGGGTCAGCACGTACAGCAGCAGCAGGAAGTCGGCGAGTACGGCGACGAGGAACGCGGCGAGGCGCAGCAGGGCGCTGCCCCAGCCGCCCTTGTCGAGGCCGAGCTGGTCGGCGGCCCAGCCCACCAGGGCGGAGGCCACGGTGGACGCGGCGATGGTGATCAGGACGGCCCCGCCCAGGCCGATGAGCACCCCGCCGTCCTTCAGCTTGCGCAGCAGGGGGTTCTCGTCCGAGTCGTCCCGCTCCCACACCGCGCGCAGGCACTCCCGCATCGAGCCGACCCAGCCGATGCCGGTGAACAGCAGCAGGGCACCGGCGATGACACCGACCGTGCCCGCGTTCTGGACCAGGCCGCTGATGTCGAGCTGGTCGGAGATGCCGGGGATCTGCTCGGCGATCTTGTCCTGGAGCTCCTGCTGGCGACTGGAGCTGAGCGTCGCGGCGGCGATCGCGGCGGCGACCGTGAGCAGCGGGAAGAGCGCCACGAAACTGATGAACGTCATCGCGGCGGCGAGCCGCGTCCACTTCACCCGGTCCAGCCGCTCGTACGACCGCCACGCGTGCGTCTCCATCAGCCGCGCGACGAGCGGGCCGATCCCCGGGAGCTTCTTCAGCCAGTCCATGATCCGTCTCTGCCCTCGCCTCGGAAAACCAATGTCCGTGTACCCCAAAAGCGCAGGACGGTGGCGAGCGCCATGCCGATTCCCGCTCCCGACACGGTGTCCGCGCGCTGCGAGGTGAAGCCGAGGCCGTAGTGACTGACGGCGAGGCACAGCAGCTGGACGAGGGCGCCCGCGATGTTCACCGCGAAGAAGATCCCGTACTGCCGCAGGCCCCGCGTCGCCGTGTGCCGGTACGTCCCGAGCGCGTTGCCCGCGTACGCCACCGAGCACCCTGCCACGAAGGAGAGCGCCTTGGCGGTCAGCGGGCCGAGGCCCACGGGACCGCGCAGCCAGACGAAGAGCCCCAGGTCGACGGCGTACGCGAGGCCACCGGTGGCGGCGAAGCCGAGGAGCTCCCGGGCGAGCGGTGTCCGTCCGGCGGGGCTCGGGGGCCGGCCCTTGGCGAGGGGCTCGGTGGGGCTCGATGGCCGCCGCGGGGCGAGGGGCCCGGTGGGGCTCGCCGGCGGGCCGTCCGTGGGCCATTGGGCGAGGCTCACCAGTTCGCCACGGCGAGGGCGTACATCGCCACCCACACCACACCGATCACCGCGAGCGCGCGGTCGCGCAGGACCACGTCCTCGGGCTCGCCCGCCGTGCCCCGGTCGGCGAAGACGGCGTACCGCAGGATCGCGAGGATGAAGGCGATCACCGACAGCTGCCGCCACGGCAGCACGCTGGTGCTCGGCACGCCGCCCTCCTCCAGGGCCCACAGGCAGTAGCCGAGCACGGCGACACCGGCCGCCAGTTGCCAGACGAAGCGGAGGTAGCCGGTCGTGTACTCGGTGAGCAACGCGCGCGTGGCGCCCGCTTTTCCGGCCATCTGCACGGCTTCGGAGTAGCGCTTCGCGGAGACCATGAACAGCGCGCCGAAGCCCGTGGTGATCAGGAACCAGCGCGACAGCGGAATGCCGAGGGCCAGCCCGCCGATCATCGCGCGCATCAGGAACCCGGTGGTGACGACCACGAGGTCGACGACCAGCACGTGCTTCAGGCTGACGCAGTACGCCAGTTGCATGCCGAGGTAGGCGGTCAGCAGGGCCGAGGTGAACGGTGAGCACAGCCAGGCGGCGACGGCGGGGGCGAGCACCGCGAGGGCGCCTCCGACGGCGTAGGCGAGCGGGACGGGGACCTGGCCCGCGGCGACCGGGCGGTGCCGTTTGACCGGATGGGCGCGGTCGGCCTCGGCGTCCCGCGCGTCGTTGACCAGATAGACGGCGGCGGCGCAGGCCGTGAACAGGACGAAGACGAGCGCGAGTTGGCTCAGCGCATGGCGCGAGAAGAGCTGGCCCGCCGCCGCCGGGGCGGCCACGACCAGGACGTTCTTCACCCACTGGCGGGGGCGCGCGGTCCTGAGCAGACCGCGGGCGACGCCGCCGTGTCGGGGCACCGCCGGGGTGGCGCTGCGGGGTTCGAGTACCGCTGTGCGCTCGGTCATCGGGCGGCTCCCATCCAGCGGGCGCCCAGCCGGGCGGTCACGGCACCCAGGGCCGCACCCGCGGCGACGTCCGAGGGGTAGTGCACGCCGACGACGAGCCGGGACACACACATCGCGGCGGCCAGCGGCAGCACCGCGGGCACGCCCAGCGCCCCGAACGCGACCGCCGCTGCCGCCGCCGACGTGGCGTGCGAACTGGGGAAGGAGTGCCGGCCCGCGGTGCGGACCAGCGGCCGGACGTGTCCTGGACGAGGGCGGCGCACCAGCCGTTTCACACCCATGCTGGTCAGGTGCGCGGTGGCGGTCAGCGCCGTGCCGCGCAGCCAGGGGCCGCGCCGCTCCCGGTCGACGGCGGCCCCGACGAGCCCCGCCGTGAGCCACAGCGCGCCGTGCTCCCCCGTCCACGACAGGGCTCGCGCGACGGCCGCCACGCGCGGATCCGCCCCGCACGCGTGGAGTGCCGACAGCAGCCGACGGTCCATGTCGTCGATCCGACGGTCCATTTCGTCAACCCGACGGCCCATGTCGTCAATGTCGTCCATGTGATCTCACTCTTCTAGGTACTGGGCCCAGAATTACGGCAATCTTGGACGACATCCCATTAATCACCCATTTCGGTGAGGACCCGTGAGGACCGGGGAGATGGGGACGTTATGCACCCTTACCGGCGATACGGTCACGGGCATGCCTTCCCACACCGTCTCCGTCACCGGTTGGGGCCGCACCGCCCCGACCGCCGCCTGTCTGGTCCGCCCGCGCAGCTACGAGGAGGCGGTCGCCGCCGTCCGGGAGTGCGGGGCGCGCGGCGGCATCGCACGGGGGCTCGGGCGGGCGTACGGGGACGCCGCGCAGAACGCGGGCGGGGCCGTGCTCGACATGACGGGCCTGGACCGCGTCCACGTGATCGACGCGACGCCCGCCGTGACGGACGGCTCCGCAGGCGGCACCGTCCTGTGCGACGCGGGGGTGAGCCTGCACCGGCTGATGGAAGTCCTGCTCCCGCTCGGCTGGTTCGTGCCCGTCACGCCCGGGACCCGCTATGTCACCGTCGGCGGGGCGATCGGCGCCGACATCCACGGCAAGAACCACCACGTGTCCGGGTCCTTCTCCCGGCACGTCGTCTCCTTCGAACTGCTCACCGCGGACGGCGAGATCCGTACCGTGCGCCGCGGCACGCCCCTCTTCGACGCCACGACCGGCGGCATGGGCCTGACCGGAGTGATCCTCACGGCGACCGTGCGGCTCGAGCCCGTCGAGACCTCGCTGATGTCCGTCGACACCGAACGCGCCGCCGACCTCGACGACTTGATGGCCCGCCTCACCGCCACCGATCACCGCTACCGGTACTCCGTCGCCTGGATCGACCTGCTCGCCCGCGGCGCGGCCATGGGTCGCTCGGTGCTGACGCGCGGCGACCATACGCCCCTGGCCGCGCTGCCCGCCCGCGCGCGCCGGCGCCCGCTGGAGTTCCGTCCCGGCAGGCTTCCGGCCGCGCCCTCCTTCGTACCGGAGGGACTTCTCGGCCGGACGACCGTGGGCCTCTTCAACGAACTCTGGTACCGGAAGGCGCCCCGCGCGCGCACGGGCGAGCTGCAGAAGATCTCCACCTTCTTCCATCCGCTCGACGGGGTTCCGCACTGGAACCGCGTCTACGGGCGCGGCGGATTCGTGCAGTACCAGTTCGTCGTCGGATACGGCCACGAAGAGGCCCTCCGGCGGATCGTGGAGCGCATCTCCGGGCACCGGTGCCCGTCCTTCCTCGCCGTCCTCAAGCGGTTCGGGGACGGCGACCCGGGCTGGCTGTCCTTTCCCGTGCCCGGCTGGACCCTCGCCCTGGACATCCCCGCCAACCTGCCCGGCCTCGGCGCCTTCCTCGACGAACTCGACGACGAGGTCGCCGGCGCCGGCGGCCGCGTCTACCTCGCCAAGGACTCCCGGCTGCGGCCCGAGCTGCTGGACGGGATGTATCCCCGGCTGGGCGAATTCCGGGAGCTGCGGGCCCAGTTGGACCCGCGGGGCGTCTTCACCTCGGATCTGTCGCGGCGGCTTGGGATTTAGCCAGTCAATTGTGGTTTCGATCAAAGGGCCTTCAGAAGAGCACGTCTTCCGATGCGGGCCCCTAGGAGTGTGGTTTCGATGAAGGACGCCTTCGGCATCCCCCAGTCCCTGCTGATCCTCGGCGGCACGTCCGAGATCGCGCTGGCCACCGCGCGCCGGCTGATCGCCCGCCGTACGCGCACGGTGTGGCTCGCCGCCCGGCCCTCCCCCGCCCTCGACGCTGCGGCGGTGCACCTGCGCGGGCTCGGCGCGGACGTCCGTACCGTCGCGTTCGACGCGCTCGACCCCGAGTCCCACGAGACCGTGCTCGGCAAGGTCTTCGCCGAGGGCGACATCGACATGGTGCTGCTCGCCTTCGGTGTCCTCGGCGACCAGGCCCGGGACGAGAAGGAGCCGGTGGCCGCGGTGCGGGTCGCCCAGACCAACTACACGGGAGCGGTCTCCGCGGGGCTGGTGAGCGCACGGGCGCTCCAGGCCCAGGGCCACGGTTCGCTCGTCGTCCTCTCGTCCGTCGCCGGCGAGCGCGCCAGGCGCTCCAACTTCATCTACGGCTCCAGCAAGGCCGGGCTCGACGCGTTCGCGCAGGGTCTGGGCGACGCGCTGCACGGGACGGGGGTGCACGTCATGGTCGTACGTCCCGGATTCGTGCGGACGAAGATGACGGCCGGTCTGACGGAGGCACCGTTGGCGACCACTCCGGAAGCGGTGGCCGTCGCGATCGAGACGGGGCTGCGACGGCGCTCGGAGACGGTCTGGGTACCGGGTGCCCTGCGCCTGGTCATGGCAGCCCTCCGCCACGCTCCCCGCTCGGTCTTCCGCCGCCTGCCGGTCTGACGACCTCGCTCCACCCACGACCGGGGGTGCAGGAAGCGCGGGCCGGCAGGGGGAGAAGGGTGCCGGCCCCGCCGTGGAAGATCAGCGGGCGCGGAGTCTGGTGGAGCGCTTGGAGGGAGCCCCCGCCTGCGGCGGAACCACCGCGCCGCCGAAGACAAACTCCCGCAGCTTCCGCCACACCCCGTCCGGCCCCTGCTCGTAGAGCGCGAACCCGCTGCACGGCCACTCGGCCTCGTACCGGGCGAGCTCCTCGAACGCCCGGTCCATCGCCGCGTCATCGATACCGTGCGCCACGGTGACATGCGGGTGGTACGGGAACTGCAGCTCCCGCGCCACGGGCCCGGACGCGTCCCGCACCTGCTTCTGCAGCCAGGTGCACGCCTCGGCCCCGTCGACGACCCGCACATACACGACGGGCGACAGCGGACGGAACGTACCCGTCCCGCACAGCCGCATCGGGAAGGGCCGCCCGGCCGCCGCGACCTCGACGAGATGCGCATCGATCGCGGGCAGCGCCGAGTCGTCGACCTCGGTCGGCGGCAGCAGCGTGACGTGCGTGGGGATGCCGGAAGCCGCGGGGTCACCGAAGCCCGCGCGCCGCTCCTGGAGCAGGCTGCCATGAGGCTCCGGGACCGCGATCGACACGCCGATCGTTACGGTCCCCACGTCGTCTCCTGTCGTCTCGTCGTGTTCGCCGTCTCCCCCGGGCAGGGGGGACTGCGGTGTCAGCTATCGACTGTACGGCCGCGCGGGCCGGTACCGGCCGTCGTACCGGTGTCGTCCTCGTCTCGTACGGGCTTGCGCACCGGTCGTCAGTGCTTGGCCGGCAGGAAGCCGACCTTGTCGTACGCCTGGGAGAGCGTCTCCGCGGCGACGGCACGCGCCTTCTCCGCACCCTTGGCCAGGACCGAGTCGAGCGTCTCCGGGTCGTCCAGATACTGCTGGGTGCGCTCCCGGAACGGCGTCACGAAGTCGACCATGACCTCGGCCAGGTCCGTCTTCAGCGCACCGTAGCCCTTGCCGTCGTACTTCTGCTCCAGATCCGCGATACCGGCTCCGGTGAGGGTCGAGTAGATGGTCAGCAGGTTGCTGATACCCGGTTTGTGCTCGGGGTCATACCTGATGACGGTGTCGGTGTCGGTGACCGCGCTCTTGACCTTCTTCGCCGTCGTCTTCGGCTCGTCGAGCAGGTTGATCAGACCCTTGGGCGCCGACGCCGACTTGCTCATCTTGATCGTCGGGTCCTGGAGATCGAAGATCTTCGCCGTCTCCTTGAGGATGTACGGCTTCGGGACCGTGAACGTCTCGCCGAAGCGGCCGTTGAACCGCTCGGCCAGATCGCGGGTGAGCTCGATGTGCTGGCGCTGGTCCTCGCCGACCGGGACCTCGTTGGCCTGGTACAGCAGGATGTCCGCGACCTGGAGGATCGGGTACGTGAACAGGCCGACGGAGGCGCGGTCGGCGCCCTGCTTGGCGGACTTGTCCTTGAACTGGGTCATGCGGGACGCCTCGCCGAAGCCGGTGAGGCAGTTCATGATCCAGGCGAGCTGCGCGTGCTCGGGGACGTGGCTCTGGACGAACAGCGTGCAGCGTTCCGGATCGAGACCGGCGGCGAGCAGCTGCGCGGCGGCGAGCCTGGTGTTGGCACGCAGGTCGGCCGGATCCTGCGGAAGGGTGATCGCGTGCAGGTCGACGACCATGTAGAACGCGTCGTGGGACTCCTGCAGAGCCACCCACTGGCGGACGGCGCCGAGGTAGTTGCCGAGGTGGAACGAGCCTGCGGTGGGCTGGATTCCGGAGAGCACGCGGGGGCGATCTGAGGGCATGGGGCCATTCTCTCAGGTGTCCCTCATTGCTCGGGAACAGGTGGGAACCGATCCGTGCCCGGCGGTGCAACAAGAGTGTGAGGTCGCGGGAGGGGGGCCGCATCGTCGATGCGGCCGTGGCTGCTCTCGATCGTCGCCAATGAGACGAGGAACACAGTGCGGACGGCGATGCGCCGGCGGACGCCGGCCGGCCGGGAAGCATCTGGCTGCTCCACGACGTGTCGCCGTGGCGCCTCGACCGCGTCTTTCCCGGCACCTCCCACAGCAAGGAGGTCTGGATCCACACGGCGACCCACGTGCCCGACTCGCTCAACGGCTACTGGCACCGGGCCGAGCACCCGGCCCAGCTGCGGGCACTGCTCAAGAAGCTGGGTGAGGGGCCTGGAGTCGGACGGGCGCTCGGCGTCGCGGGCACAGCCTTGGTACACCGTCTCGGTACGCCGCGTGGCGGCCCGGCGATGTACCGGGCCGCCACGGGACGGCGACGGGAGCTGTGCGACGGGGAGCGGCTTTCAGCGCCCCGGCCGGCCTCAGCCGAGGTCGATCTCCGGGTACAGCGGGAAGCCGGCCAGCAGGTCGGTGGCCCGGTGGGAGATCTCGTCGGAGATCTTCGCGTCGAGGACGTGCTGGGCCTTGGACGGGGTGCCCTTGCCGGTGGTGCCGGGCTCGGCGGCGGTGAGGACCCGGTCGATCAGGCCGGCGATCTCGTCCATCTCGGCCGCGCCCAGGCCACGGGTGGTCAGGGCGGGCGTGCCGATCCGGATACCGGAGGTGTACCAAGCGCCGTTGGGGTCGGCGGGGATGGCATTGCGGTTGGTGACGATGCCCGAGTCGAGCAGGGCGGTCTCGGCCTGACGGCCGGTGAGGCCGTAGGAGGAGGCGACATCGATCAGGTTGAGGTGGTTGTCGGTGCCGCCGGTGACCAGGGTGGCACCCCGGCGCATCAGACCCTCCGCGAGCGCGCGGGCGTTGTCGACGACGGCCTGGGCGTAGTCGCGGAACTCGGGGCGGCGGGCCTCGGCGAGTGCGACGGCCTTGGCGGCCATGACGTGCGGAAGGGGGCCGCCGAGGACCATCGGGCAGCCGCGGTCGACCTGGTCCTTGAGGGAGTCGTCGCAGAGCACCATGCCGCCGCGCGGACCGCGCAGCGACTTGTGGGTGGTGGTGGTGACGATCTGGGCGTGCGGGACCGGGTCGAAGTCGCCGGTGAGGACCTTGCCGGCGACGAGACCGGCGAAGTGCGCCATGTCCACCATCAGCGTCGCGCCGACCTCGTCCGCGATCTCCCGCATGATGCGGAAGTTCACCAGGCGGGGATAGGCGGAGTAGCCGGCGACGATGATCAGCGGCTTGAACTCGCGGGCGGAGGTGCGCAGGGCCTCGTAGTCGATGAGGCCGGTGGCGGGGTCGGTGCCGTAGGAGCGCTGGTCGAACATCTTGCCGGAGATGTTCGGGCGGAAGCCGTGGGTGAGGTGACCGCCGGCGTCCAGGGACATGCCGAGCATGCGCTGGTTGCCGAAGGCCTGGCGCAGTTCGGCCCAGTCGGCGTCGGAGAGGTCGTTGACGTTGCGGACGCCGGCCCGCTCCAGGGCGGGGGCCTCGACGCGGTCGGCGAGGACGGCCCAGAAGGCGACGAGGTTGGCGTCGATGCCGGAGTGCGGCTGGGCGTAGGCGTGGGAGGCGCCGAAGAGTTCGCGGGCGTGCTCGGCGGCGAGGGCTTCGACGGTGTCGACGTTGCGACAGCCGGCGTAGAAGCGGCGGCCGACGGTGCCTTCGGCGTACTTGTCGCTGAACCAGTTGCCCATGGCCAGGAGGGTGGCCGGGGAGGCGTAGTTCTCGGACGCGATCAGCTTGAGCATCTCGCGCTGGTCGGTGATCTCCTGGCCGATGGCTTCGGCGACCCGGGGCTCAACGGCCCGGATCACGTCGAGGGCGCTGCGAAACGCGGTGGACTCGGTGGAGAGGGGCTCTGGCATGACGGCCTCCGGACGTGGCGTTCAGCGTTCACGGTTCGGCCCAGGCGCACGGCACTCGGTCGCTGTCTCTCCCCGGGTGACCGTCCGGGTCCCTCGGCCGGACTGTCTCCCGGCCAGGGATCCGGGGCAGCCCCGGGAAGGCACAGCGCGGGCCGCTCCCCGATGGTCGGTCCCATCCCAGCGCGCCAGTCACGGCCCGCCGGTCAGCCTACCGGGCGCGCCGGATCAGGGGGTTCCCCGGTCCACCATGCGAGCGACGATAGGAAGGGGCCGAAAGCCGCCCCCATTCCCCTGCGCGACAGGAACGGAGACCCCGTGAGCACTCCGGAGACCACACGGGCGTACATCGCCTCGGCCGAGGCGCACAGCGCGCACAACTACCACCCGCTGCCGGTCGTCGTGGCGACGGCCGACGGGGCGTGGATGACGGATGTGGAGGGGCGGCGTTACCTCGATCTGCTGGCCGGTTACTCGGCGCTGAACTTCGGGCACGGCAACCGCCGGCTGATCGACGCGGCGAGGGCGCAGCTGGAGCGGGTGACGCTGACGTCGCGGGCGTTCCACCACGACCGGTTCGCCGAGTTCTGCGCGCGGCTGGCGGAGCTGTGCGGCATGGAGCTGGTGCTGCCGATGAACACGGGGGCGGAGGCGGTGGAGACCGCCGTGAAGACGGCCCGCAAGTGGGGCTACCGGATCAAGGGCGTGCCGGACGGCAGGGCGAGGATCGTGGTCGCGAGCGACAACTTCCACGGGCGGACGACGACGATCATCAGCTTCTCCACGGACGCCGAGGCGCGGGAGGACTTCGGGCCGTACACACCGGGCTTCGACATCGTGCCGTACGGGGATCTCGCGGCGCTGCGCGCGGCGGTCACGGAGGACACGGTCGCGGTGCTGCTGGAGCCGATCCAGGGCGAGGCGGGGGTGCTGGTGCCGCCGCCCGGCTATCTCCAGGGCGTGCGGGAGCTGACGCGGGAGCGGAATGTCCTCTTCATCGCGGACGAGATCCAGTCGGGGCTCGGCCGCACCGGCCGGACCTTCGCCTGTGAGCACGAGGGGGTCGTGCCGGACATGTATGTGCTGGGCAAGGCGCTGGGCGGCGGGGTCGTGCCGGTGTCGGCGGTGGTGTCGAGCCGTGCGGTGCTCGGGGTGTTCCGGCCCGGTGAGCACGGGTCGACGTTCGGCGGGAATCCGCTGGCCTGTGCGGTGGCCCTGGAGGTGATCGCGATGCTGCGGGCGGGTGAGTACCAGCGGCGGGCGGCGGAGCTCGGGGACCATCTGCACCGGGAGTTGCAGGTGCTGGTGGACATGGGCCGGGTGACGGCGGTGCGCGGTCGGGGGCTGTGGGCGGGCGTCGACATCGCCCCGGAGTACGGCACGGGCCGGGAGATCTCCGAGAAGCTGATGGACCGGGGTGTGCTGGTCAAGGACACGCACGGGGTCACGGTCCGGATCGCTCCGCCCCTGGTCGTCAGCAAGGAGGACCTGGACTGGGGCCTGACCCAACTCCGGGGCGTGCTGGGCGTCTAGGTGTATTGGCCTGTCCGGCGGACCCTGCCGTGGGTCGGCGGGTCGGACGCTGTGGAGTCCGGCTCCCCTACAGTCACTTCGTGCTCTTTGGAATGGTGTGCGCCCTTGGTGCGGCGGTCTGCTTCGGTACGGCGACGGTGTTGCAGGCGGTCGCGGCGCGGGCGGCCGCCGGCAGCGGGTCGGGCGGGGACGCGGCACTGCTGCTGCGGGCGCTGCGGCAGTGGCGGTATCTCGCCGGTCTGGCGCTCGACGGACTCGGCTTTCTCCTCCAGATCGCCGCGCTGCGTTCGATCCCCATCTACGCGGTCGGGGCGGCCCTCGCGGCGAGTCTGGCGGTGACGGCGGTGGTCGCGGCCCGGCTGCTCCAGGTGCGGCTGAGCCGGGTCGAGTGGGGTGCGGTGGGAGTCGTGTGCGCGGGGCTGGCGATGCTGGGGCTGGCATCGGGTACGGAGGGCGAGCGGGCCGGGTCGACGGAGTTGAAGTACGCGATGCTGGGCGTCGCGGTGCTCGTACTGCTGGCGGGCGTGGTGGCCGGGCGGTTGCCCGAGCGGGGGCGGGCGCTGGTGCTGGGGCTGGGGGCCGGCTTCGGGTTCGGAGTGGTCGAGGTGGCGGTGCGGCTGATCGACGACCTGTCGGTCGGCGCGCTGCTCGGCAATCCGGCGACGTATGCGCTGCTGCTGGGCGGAGGGGCGGCGTTCGTGCTGCTCACGTCGGCGTTGCAGCGGGGGTCGGTGACGACGGCGACCGCGGGGCTGGTCATCGGGGAGACCATCGGGCCCGCGCTGGTCGGGGTGGTCTGGCTGGGCGACCGTACGCGGGACGGGCTGGAGTGGCTGGCGGTGCTCGGTTTCGCGGTGGCGGTGGTGGGGGCGCTGGCGCTGGCGCGGTTCGGGGAGGCGCCGGTGGAGGAGGGCGTCGCCGGTGGAGGAGCGGTGGCGGGGTGATGTCACCGGGTTCCCCTCCGCTTCTGGGCCGGGCCTCCACCCGCCGTCCCTGCACCCCGCACGCGGCACGCGGCACGTGGCACCCGGCACGCCGCACCCCGAGGAACTCCCCACACACCGCACGGCTGAGGACCTGAGGGAACGGGGGCCTGAAGGAACCGAGAGCTGACGGAACCGAGGGCGGAGGGAACCGGGACCTCAGGAAGCGGGGCCCGGAAGCGCGTCAGTTCTACGGCAGTACCCGGCACAGCGCGTCCAGGGCGGCTGCCCAGGCGTGGTCGGGTGGGGTGCCGTAGCCGACGACCAGGGCGTCGAGGGGTGCGGTGGCTGCGTCGGGGTGGCGGAAGCGGGAGAGGCCGTGGACGGCGAGGCCCTGCCAGGCCGCCGCGCGGACGACCGACGGTTCGGTACCGGCCGGCAGGCGAAGGACGGCGTGCAGGCCCGCCGCGATGCCGGTGGCGTGGACCTCGGGGGCGCGGGCGGACAGGGCGGCGACCAGGGCGTCGCGGCGGCGCCGGTAGCGCAGCCGGACCGCGCGCACATGGCGGTCGTAGGCGCCCGAGGTGATGAACTCCGCCAGGGTCAGCTGGTCAAGGACGCCGGAGGACCAGCCGCCGCCCTTGACCGCCGCGACCTCCGCGGTCAGTGAACGGGGCAGGACCATCCAGCCGAGCCGCAGGCCGGGGGCGAGAGATTTGCTGGCGGTGCCCAGGTAGACGACCTGGTCGGGGTCCAACCCCTGCAAGGCGCCCACGGGTTGGCGGTCGTAGCGGAACTCGCCGTCGTAGTCGTCCTCCAGGATCAGGCCGCCGGTGCGGCGGGCCCAGTCCACGACGGCGGCCCGGCGGTCCGGGTGGAGCGGCACGCCCATCGGGAACTGGTGCGCGGGGGTCATCAGGACCGCGGGTTCGTCGGTCAGGCCGCCGGTGCGCGTGCCCAGTTCGTCGAAGGGCAGGGGCACGGTGCGCAGGCCGGAGCGGTGCAGCAGGTTCCAGTGGACGTCGAGGCCGTACGACTCCACGGCGAGGGAGCGGTGGCCCCGTTCGCGCAGTACGGCGCCGAGCAGCATCAGACCGTCGGCGAAGCCGGCGCAGATCACGATGCGGTCCGGGGTCACCCGGACACCCCGGGCGCGGGCGAGGTATCCGGCGAGGGCCGTGCGCAGTTCGACGCGGCCCCGCGGATCGCCGTAGCCGAAGGCGTCGTGCGGTGCGGCGGTCAGCGCGCGGCGGGCCGCCTTGAGCCAGCCGGTGCGCGGGAAGGTGGCGAGGTCGGGGGTGCCGGGGGTGAGGTCGTAGGCGGGGCGGCCCTGCTCGCGGGCGCGGCGAGTCGACTCCGGTGCCGGTGCCGGGACCGTCCGCTCCGCCACCCGGGTGCCCGAGCCCTGGCGTGCGGTGAGCCAGCCCTCGGCGACGAGATCGCCGTACGCGTCGGCGACCGTGTTGCGGGCGATGCCCAGGTCGGCGGCGAGGGAACGGGAGGACGGGAGACGGGTCCCGGGGGCCAGCCGGCCACCGCGGACCGCCTCGCGCAGGGCGTCGGTCAGCCCCCGGCGCACCCCCGAGCCGGTCGGTTCCAGATGCAGGTCCACGCCGAGGGCGGCACGCAGGGCGTCGTCCGACCCGCCCGACACGGACGACCCGCCCGACACGGACGACGTGGATGCCGCCGGTGCCGACGATGCCGACGATGCCGTCGATGCCGTCGATGCCGTCGATGAAGTGGCCCATGATTCCGCCATGGAAATGGACCATACCCCTGGGCTACTCCGCTCGTAGGGTCGGTCTCATGACGACTCATGCGAACGCGGAGAAGACCGGGCACAGCGACCCGACCGGGGAGTACGCCGCCGAGCACGGCCCCCGTCTGGAGTGGGCCAAGCTCGCGCCGGACGTCTACAAGGCCATGGTCAGGCTGGACGCGGCCGCCCGGCAGGGCGTCGACCCCGTCCTCCTGGAACTGGTGAAGATCCGCGCGTCGCAGCTCAACCACTGCGCGTTCTGCCTGGACATACACAGCAAGGACGCGCTGGCCGCCGGTGAGAGCGTCCAGCGCATCGTGCAGCTCAGCGCCTGGGAGGAGTCGGCGCACTTCTACACGGAGAAGGAGCTCGCGGCGCTCGCGCTGACCGAGGCGGTGACCGTACTGACGGACGGCTTCGTGCCGGACGCGGTGTACGAGAAGGCGGCGCGGCACTTCGAGGAGGCCGAGCTGGCCCAGCTCATCGCCGCGATCACGGTGATCAACGCGTGGAACCGGTTCGGGGTGACCTGCCGTCTCGTGCCCGGTCACTATCAGGCGGGACAGTACAAGTGACGGCGCGCGCGGCGACGCCGGACACGGCTGCCGACGTCTTCCGTGCCCTGCATCACGGGCGGGCGCCGGGCGACCCGCTCGTCCTGCCCGGCCCCTGGGACGCGGCCGGCGCACGGGTGTTCGCGGATGCCGGGTTCCCGGCGCTCGCGACACCCAGCGCCGGGGTCGCCGCTTCGCTCGGGTACGAGGACGGGGCCACGCCGGCCGACGAGATGTTCGCGGCGGTCGCACGGATCGTACGGGCGGTCGACGTGCCCGTGTCCGCGGACGTCGAGGACGGATACGGGCTCGCGCCGGAGGAACTGGTGGACCGGCTGCTGGAGGCGGGGGCGGTGGGCTGCAACCTCGAGGACTCCAACGGGGGTGTCCTCAAGGACCCCGCCCGGCACGCCGACTGGCTCGCCGAGGTGAAAGCGGCGGCGGGCGAGCGGCTCTTTCTCAACGCGCGCGTCGACACGTTCCTGTGCGGTGAGGCCGATCCGGAGCGGGCGATCGAGCGGGCCGCGCTGTACGTGGCCGCGGGTGCCGACTGCGCGTATCCGATCGGTGCTCCCGCCGAGGTGCTTCCCTTGTTGCGGGCCGGGATACAGGGGCCGGTCAACGCGTTCGGCCGGCCCGATGCCGCTTCCGTCGCCGAACTGGGTGAACTGGGAGCGACGCGGATCACGTTCGGGCCGGGGTTGCAGCGCCGGGCGACGGAGGCGTTGCGGAAGATCGTGACGGAGCTGCGGTAAGCCGCGCCGGACCGAAGATCTCCCGGTACCGGACCGAGGACCTCCCCGTACCGGACCGAAGACCACCCCGCGCCGGGCCCAAGACAAGCCCCACCGGACCGGAGACAAGCCGCATCGGACCGGAGACAAGCCGTGGCGGGGGCCGCCCCCACAAGCGCCCCGCCCCACAGCGGAGGACCGCCGCCAGCCCCCCCCCCCGCCGCCACAACCCCCCACTCCTCGCGTGCGTGCGCCCCCCCATCAAAGGCCCCACCGGGGCCCAAACACAACCCCCACCGCACCTCAAACTACCCCTATCGGACCTCATACATGCGCGCCCGGGCCCACCCCCTCCACGCCCCCGCCACAACTGCTCAGGACCTCAGCCTGCCCTCACGCCGGAAGCCACTTCCGCCAAGTCGACTCGTGCGTCCGCACCCACTTCTTCGCCGCCTCCTGGGCCGACATCTTGTCGTTGGCGATCATCAGGGAGACCTCGTTCTGGTCCTCGGTCGTCCACTTGAAGTTCTTCAGGAACTCGGCCGCCTTGCCGCCGCTCTTCGCGAAGTCCGTGTTGAGGTACTTCTGGAGCGGGGTGTGCGGATAGGCGCAGGCGACCTTCTCGGCGTCGGCATCGCAGCCCTCCTGGTAGGCGGGGAGCTTCACCTCCGTCATGGGGACCTTCTCGAAGAGCCACTGGGGCGAGTACCAGTACGTGAGGAAGGGTTTCTTCTCCTTGGCGAACTGCTTGATCTGGGTGATCTGCGCGGCCTCCGAACCGGCGAACACCACCTGGTAGTTCAGCTTCAGGTTGTCGACGAGCGCCTTGTCGTTGGTGACGTAGGAGGGGGACCCGTCGAGCAGTTGGCCCTTGCCGCCGCTCTCCGCCGTCCGCAGCTGGTCCGCGTACTTGTCGAGGTTCTTCCAGTTCGTGACGTCGGGGTGCTGCTTGGCGAAGTACGTCGGGACGTACCAGCCGATGTGGCCGGTGACGCCCAGTTCTCCGCCGGAGGTGATCGTCTTCTTGTCCTGGACGTACCGCTTCTCCTGCTCGGGGTGGCCCCAGTCCTCCAGGATCGCGTCGACGCGGCCCTGGCTGAGCGCGTCCCACGCGGGGACCTCGTCCACCTGGACGGTGTCCACGCGGTAGCCCAGCTCGTGCTCCAACAGGTACTGCGCCACAGCCTCGTTGGACTGTGCGCCGACCCAGGACTGGACGGACAGGGTCACGGTCCTGGCGCCCTGCGCGTTGGCGAAGGGCGAGGCCTGCTTGGTCATGTCGGCGGCACCGCAGCCGGTCGCCAGCACGAGTACCGCGAGGGCGGCCGTCGTCCGCGTCTTCGTCAGCGTACGAGACATGTCACGCTCCCTTCTTCGTGCGGCGTTCGGTCGGCTGGGTCACCCGGTCGAGCATCAGGCCGAGGCAGACGATCGCCGCGCCGGCGACCAGACCGGTGGCCAGGTCGCCCTGGGCGAGGCCGAACACGACGTCGTAGCCGAGCGCGCCACCGCCGACCAGACCGCCGATGATGACGACGGCGAGGACCAGGACGACGCCCTGGTTGACGGCGAGGAGCAGCGCCGGACGGGCCAACGGGAGCTGGACCTGGCGCAGTTGCTGGCCGCTGCTGGCACCGAGTGAGCGGGCCGCCTCCATTGCGGCCGGGTCGACCGCGCGCAGCCCCTGGGTGGTGATGCGCACGACGGCGGGCAGCGCGTAGACGACCGCGGCGGCCACGGCGGGCGCGCGGCCGATGCCGAACAGCGCCACCACGGGGATCAGATACACGAACTGCGGCATCGTCTGGCAGACGTCGAGGACCGGGCGCAACACGCGCTCGACGCGTTCGCTGCGGGCCGCCGCGACACCGGCCGTGAAGCCGAGGACCAGGGTCACGGCGACCGCCGCGAGCACCTGCGACAGGGTGTCGAGGGACGGCTTCCAGACGCCGAGGACGCCGATCGCGGCCATCGCGAGGACGGCGGTGAGCGCCGTGCGCCAGGTGCCGATCAGCCAGGCCAGGGCCGCGACGACGAGCAGCACCGCCCACCAGGGCAGGCCCTGCAGGCCGTCCCGCAGCGGGTCGAGGACCCAGGTGGTGAAGTGGCCGGCCCAGTCGGCGGTGCCGCCGATGTAGGGGACGCCGGAGTAGAGGTGGCCGGTCATCCAGTCGACGGCGTGGTTCACCGGCTCGGCGACCGGCACGATCCAGGCGTCGGGCCAGTCGAGGCGGCCGGCGAGCCGCGCGGCGAGGGTCACGACGACGACCGCGACGGCGGTGTACGCCCAGTGCGCGCCCTTCGTCTCCGCGTTCGCCCCGAGCCGCTCGCCGGCGGCTCCGGTCACCCGGTCGAGGACGATCGCGAGCAGCACGATCGGGATGCCAGCGGCGAGCGCGGCGCCCACGTCGACGGAGGCCAGGGCCTGGTAGACGCGGTCACCGAGGCCGCCGGCGCCGATCACGGACGCGATGACCGCCATGGACAGCGCCATCATGATCGTCTGGTTGAGGCCGAGCAGGAGTTCCTTGCGGGCCAGCGGGAGGCGGGCGGTCAGCAGCCGCTGACGGGCCGTGGCGCCGAGCGAGGCGACGGCCTCCATCACTCCGGTGTCGGCGTCGCGCAGACCCAGCGCGGTGAGCCGGGCCATCGGCGGGGCCGCGTACACGACGGTGGCGAGCACGGCCGCGGGGACGCCGATGCCGAACACCAGGACGACGGGCAGCAGGTAGGCGAACGCCGGCAGCACCTGCATGGTGTCGAGGACGGGACGCAGTGCCCGGTAGGTGCGGTCGGACAGGCCCGCCGCGAGACCGAGCAGGACGCCGAGTACGACGGAGGTCAGGACGGCGACCACCATGAGCGCCAGCGTCTGCATGGCCGGCACCCACATGCCGAGCAGCCCGCAGGCGAGGAACGCGGCGGCCGTGCCGAGGGCGAGCCTGAGCCCCGCGGTCCGCCAGGCGACGGCGGCGGCCACCGCGGTCACGCCGGCCCAGCCGGCCGCGAGCAGCACCAGATAGACGGCGCGTACGGAGAGGACGACGGCGTTGCTGACGTATCCGAAGAAGTAGAGGAACAGCGGGTGGCTGTCGCGGTTGTCGATGATCCAGTCGCTGGTCCTGCCGAGCGGCTCGGTGAGGTCGACGGTCAGGGCGTGCGGCCAGGTGCCGCTCGCCCAGCGGGCGTCGAGCAGCGGGACGAGCACGGCGGCGATGACGGCGAGCAGCAGGAGCTTGCCCACGGGACGGTATGCGCCGAGGCCTCTGGCCCGGCCCACGATCCCGCTCGGGGAAAGGGGCGCGGTGGCGGTAGCCATCAGGCCGCCCCCTCGCCGTCGGCGGACGTGTCCGTCCCTGCCACCACCCCGAGCAGCGCGTCGGAGTCGACGACGCCCAGGCAGCGCCCGGAGTCGACCACCCGCACCGCGCAGCCCGCGCGCGCCACCGCCTCGATGGCTTCCGAGACCGTGGCGTCGGGCTTGACCGCCGGGCCGCGGCCGGCCTCGTCCGCGGACGCGGCGCGCATCGCCCGGCGGACGGTCATGACCTGCTCGCGGGGCACGTCGCGGACGAACTCACGCACGTAGTCGTCGGCCGGCGAGCCGACGATCTCCTCGGGTGTGCCCAGCTGGACGATCCGGCCGTCGCGCATCAGGGCGATGCGGTCGCCGAGGCGCAGGGCCTCGTTCAGATCGTGGGTGATGAAGACCATCGTGCGGCCCTCCTCGCGGTGCAGCCGGATGACCTCCTCCTGCATGTCGCGCCGGATCAGCGGGTCGAGCGCGCTGAACGGCTCGTCGAACAGCAGGACTTCGGGGTCGACGGCGAGCGCCCGGGCGAGGCCGACGCGCTGCTGCTGACCGCCGGACAGCTGCCCGGGCCTGCGCTGCTCCAGGCCTTCGAGGCCGACCTTGACGACGACTTCGGCGGCCCGCCTGCGGCGTTCGGCGCGCGGGACGCCCTGGATCTCCAGGCCGTAGGCGACGTTGTCGAGGACGGAGCGGTGCGGCAGCAGGCCGAAGTGCTGGAAGACCATCGCGGCCCGGTGGCGGCGCAGTTCGCGCAGCCGGCCGCGGTCCATCGCCAGGACGTCCTCGCCGTCGATCGCGAGGCTGCCGGAGGTCGGCTCGATGAGCCGCGTGAGGCAGCGTACGAGGGTGGACTTGCCGGAGCCGGACAGGCCCATGACGACGAAGACCTCGCCCTTGTGCACATCGAAGCCGACATCGCGGACGGCGGCCGTGCAGCCGGTGCGGGAGCGCAGCTCGGCCGGGGTGAGGGCGGCGAGTTCGGGGTCGGCGGGCACGCGGTCCGCCTTCGGACCGAAGACCTTCCACAGATTGCGCACGGAGAAGACGGGGGACGCGCTCCCGGCGCTCACCGGCGTACCGGGGCTCTCGGGGGTCTTCGGGCTCTCCAGGGTCGTACTCATCGGCCCTCACCTCCCAGCAGGTCGGCACACTTCTCGCCGACCATGAGCACCCCGATCATCGGGTTCACGGCGGGCATCGTCGGGAAGACGGAGGCGTCGGCGATGCGGATGCCGTCGAGACCGCGGATGCGCAACTCCGGGTCGACCACGGCGAGTTCGTCCGCCGGGTCGCCCATCCGGCAGGTGCCGGCGGGGTGGTAGACGGTGTGCGCCACCTGACGCGCGTACGCGCTGAGCTCCTCGTCGTCCGTGACCTCGGGACCGGGGCACACCTCGCGCTTGAGCCAGCCGGCCAGCGGTTCGGCGCGGGCTATCTCGCGGGCGATCTTGATGCCGTCGACGAGCGTACGGCCGTCGTAGTCGTCCTCGTCGGTGAAGTAGCGGAAGTCGAGGGCGGGCTTGACGGCCGGGTCGGCGCTCTCCAGGTACAGCCGGCCGCGGCTCTTCGGCTTGGGGATGTTCGGGGTCATCGAGACGCCGTGCGCGGGGCGTTCGTAGCCGAGGCGCTCCGGGTTGTCCGTGAACGGGATCTGGTAGAAGTGGAACATCAGGTCGGGGCCCTGGTGTTCGGGGTCGCGGCGCACGAACAGGCCCGCGTCGGAGTCCATCGCGGAGTTCTCGGGGATGGGGCCGTTCGTCTCCCACACGATGACCGACTCGGGGTGGTCGAGCAGGTTCTCGCCGACGCCGGGCAGGTCGTGCGCGACGGGGATGCCGAGCCGCTCCAGGTCCTCCTTCGGCCCGATGCCGGAGTGCAGCAGCAGCCGCGGCGAGTCCACCGCGCCGGCGCACAGCAGCACTTCGTTCCGGGCGCGTACGAGGGTCTCCTCGCCGTCCTTGCCGCGGACGTGGACGCCGGTGGCGCGGGTGCCGTCGAGTTCGAGGCGGTGGGCCCAGGTCTCCAGCAGGATCGTCAGGTTGGGCCGCTGGTCCATCACCGGGTGGAGATAGGCGACGGAGGCGCTGGAGCGCTTGTTGTTCTCCGGGTGGTACGCCAGGTCGAAGAAGCCGACGCCCTCGGTGAACGGCTTCTTGTTGAAGCCCTCCACGCGCGGCACGTCGAGCGCGGCCTGTGCGGCGTCGACGAAGTCGCGGGCGATGGCGTTCCGGTCCTTCTCGTCGACCGGGACGATGTTGTTGAGGAGCCGCGCGAAGTACGCCTCCATCGGGGCCGCGCCCCAGCCGCGGGCGCCGGCCGCCTCCCACTCGTCCCAGTCGGACGGCAGCGGCTTGAACGCGATCAGGGTGTTGTGCGAGGAGCAGCCGCCGAGCACCCGGGCGCGGCTGTGCCGGATGTGCGAGTTGCCGCGCGGCTGCTCGGTGGTCGGGTAGTCGTAGTCCAGCTCTCCGCCGAGCAGGCCCATCCACCGGCGCAGGGTGAGGACGTCCTCGCGGCCGACGTCGCTGGGGCCGCCCTCGATGACGGCGACGGTGACGTCCGGGTTCTCGGTCAGACGGGACGCGATGACTGACCCCGCGGTGCCGCCTCCGACGACGACGTAGTCGTACGTGTGATCGTGCTCGGGCATGAAGGAGTGCTCCTCTGGGGGTGCAAGGTGCTGCGCGTAAACGGTCGGGGGGTGCGCGGCGGGGGCGGACGGTGGGCGTGGGCCGGGGGGCTCAAGGGCTGGTGGGCCGACGGGCCCTGAGCCGAGGGGCTCATGGGACCTGCGGCTCACGGGGCCCCGGCTCACGGGACCTGAGGCCGGGGCTGACGGTGTCGACCGCGTCAGCCCGCGAACCAGCGCACCGGTTTCGGCGCGAGGTTCTGGTACACGTGCTTCGTCTCCCGGTACTCGGCGAGGCCGGCGGGGCCCAGTTCGCGCCCCACACCGCTCTTGCCGAAGCCGCCCCACTCCGCCTGCGGGAGGTAGGGGTGGAAGTCGTTGATCCAGACGGTGCCGTGGCGCAGCCGTCCGGCGACCCGGCGGGCGCGCCCCGCGTCGGCGGTCCAGACGGCGCCGGCGAGCCCGTACTCGGTGTCGTTGGCGAGCGCGATCGCCTCGTCCTCGGTGCGGAAGGTCTCGACGGTGAGGACGGGTCCGAAGACCTCCTCGCGGACGACCCTCATCGTGCGGTGGCAGCCGTCGAGGACGGTCGGCTCGTAGAAGTAGCCGGTGGCGGGCCGGACTTCGGACGGCTCGGGCCGCTTGCCGCCGGCGCGCAGCAGCGCGCCCTCCGCGAGGGCCGAGGCGACGTACGCCTCGGTCTTTTCCCGCTGCTGCTCGGAGACGAGCGGGCCGCATTCGACGCCGTCCTCGGTGCCGCGCCCGAGCCTGATCCGCTCGGCCCTGCGGGCGAGTTCGGCGACGAAGCGTTCGCGCACGGACTCCTCGATGATGAGGCGCGAGCCGGCCGAGCAGACCTGACCGCTGTGGATGAACGCGGCGTTGAGCGCCTGGTCGACGGCGGTGTCGAACCCCTCCTCCGTCGCGCAGGCGTCGGCGAAGACGACGTTCGGGTTCTTGCCGCCGAGTTCCAGGGCGACCTTCTTGACGCTCACGGCGGCGACCTGTGCGACCTTCGTCCCGCTGACGAGGCCACCGGTGAAGGAGATGAGGTCGACGTCAGGGTGTTCGGCGAGCCGGGCGCCGACGGTGTGGCCGGGGCCGGTGACGATGCCCGCAACTCCGTCGGGCAGTCCGGCCTCGGCGAGCAGGCCGATCAGGGCGACGGTGGTCAGCGGGGTGACCTCGCTCGGCTTGATGACGAAGGTGTTGCCCGCGGCGAGAGCGGGGGCGATCTTCCAACTGGCCTGGAGGAGCGGGTAGTTCCAGGGCGTGATCATGGCGCAGACGCCGACGGGCTCGTGCACGACGACGCTGTGGATGTCGTCGGAACCGGCGTCGACGACTCGCCCGCCGCCCTCTCCCACGACGAGATCGGCGAAGTAGCGGAAGGCGTCGGCGACACAGTCGATGTCGACGCGCCCCTCCTCGACGGTCTTGCCCGCGTCGCGGCTCTCCAGCAGGCCGAGCTCCTCCCGGTCCCGTACGAGGAGATCGGCGACGCGGCGCAGGAGTGCGGCGCGGTCGGCGACGGGGGTGCGGGGCCACGGGCCTTCGTCGAAGGCGCGGCGGGCGGCCTCGACGGCGGCGTCCGCGTCCTTCTCGTCACCCTCCGCGACCACGGCGAACGGCTTGGCATCCGCGGGGTCGACGATCTCGCGCGTGGCACCGGAGGCGGCCTCCTGCCACCGCCCGCCCACATGAATGGTCTGCTGCGCCTGTCGTTCGGTCTCTCGCGCCATGCTCGGCATTGCCTTCCGTTCCTGGTTCTCGCCCCGGCGTCACCCTGGGTCACCCTTGGGCCGTGAGCACCTGCCCTTCTGGCCTCGTTGCATGCACAACCAGTGACCGAAAGTGCCCGGCGTCACGAAAAAACCGGGGGATTTGCGGACAGAACAGCGTCCCTGGACATGGACATCCCGGCATTCCTTTGACTAAAGTCAAAGGAATATGAGGCCGACTACGGAGCCAGTGGCAGTGGACGACGTGCGGGTGCTGCGGCGGTTCAACCGCTACTTCACCCGGCGGATCGGGGTGCTCGACGATCACTACCTCGGGCAGGACCGGCCGCTCGGCGAAGCGCGCCTGCTGTTCGAGGTGGGCGACGGGGCCTCGCTGCGGGAGCTGCGGACCCGGCTGGGGCTGGACGCCGGGTATCTGAGCCGGATGGTCAAGGCGCTGGAGGCGCAGGGGCTGGTGCGGGTGCGGGTGCATCCCGGCGACAGCAGGCTGCGGGTCGCGGAGCTCACGCCCGCCGGCCGCGACGAGGTCACCGAGCAGAACCGGCGGGCCAACGGGCTCGCCGAGGGCCTGCTCAGCGGCCTCAGTCCCGCCCAGCGCGGCGAGCTCACCGCCGCCGTCACCGTCACCGAGCGGCTGCTGCGCCTCGCCGCGATCACCGTCGAGGTCGTCGACGGCGCCTCCCGCGACGCCCGGGCCACGCTCGCCGCGTACGCCGCCGACATCGACGAACGGTTCCCGGAAGGCTTCGATCCCGCCGCCCTCGTCAGGCCGGGTGAGGTGTCGGGCAGGACGGGCGCCTTCCTCGTCGCGTACGAGGAGGGGCGCGCCGTGGGGTGCGGGGCGCTGCGGCGGCTCGCACCGCGCGTCGGCGAGATCCGGCATGTATGGGTGCACCCCGGCGCACGGCGGCTCGGCCTGGCCCGGCGGATCCTCGACGGCCTTGAGCGCGCGGCCGTCGAGCGCGGCTACGGCACCGTCCGCCTCGACACCCACGCGGCGCTCACGGAAGCGCAGGCCCTGTACCGGGCATGCGGGTACACGGAGATTCCGCGCTACGACGAGAACGTGTACGCGGCCCACTGGTTCGAGAAGAGGCTGGCCCGGCCCGGGGCGGACGGGCGCGCCGGGAACCGGTGACTCCCTTGCGGTCGACGTGAACTCCCTTGTGGACAACGGGGTTTGCGGACAGCGGCGACGCGCGCGGCGCGGCTCAACCGCCCGCGCAGTCCGCGCCCGTGGGGCAGAAGGAGTCCAGGGCCATCTGGAAGGGCGTCGTCACGTCCGTACCTTCGACACCGCTCGAGCGGATCGCGTACGGCGTGCCGTCCGGGGCCGTGAACCGGTGGTCGACGACCTGCGTGGGTCCGTCCTGCTCGTCGTCGTAGCGATAGGTCAGCTCCGCCCAGTCGGCGCCGGTCCGCCGGTCGATGACCCGGTAGCCGGCGAGCTTGGCGACGAACCCGAAGGACGGATCGTTCTCGGCCTGGTCCAGCGAGTCGGCCGGGCTGGGCTCGATGACCTCGAACAGGTCGAGCACCCCGCCGCCGCCCGGCGCGGAGTAGTGGACGACCGCCGGTTTGCCGCTGCGCCGGTCCACCGTGCGCGTCCAGCCCTCGGGCACGTCCACGGTGTAGCCGAGGGCATCCACCGCCCGGCTGTAGCCGGGGGACGGTGACGCGTACGGCGAGGCCAGGGGTGACTGCGGGTCCGCGAGGGTGCCCTCGCCCTCGGAAGCGTCGGCGCTCCCGGAACCCTCGGAGCCCTCCTCGCCCGAGGGCGCGCCCTCCGTGGCCGTGACGGTGACCGACGACCGCGCCCCGCCGGCGGCCCCGCCACCCGAGGAGTCGTCCCGGGTCAGCGCCCAGACCCCGCCGCCGGCACCGCCGCCCAGCAACGCGACGGCGACGACCACCAGGAGCAGCCGGCGCGAGCCACCGGACCGGGCCGGCGGCCCGTCACCCGGTCCACCGGGCAGCGACGGCTGACCGTCGCGGGGTCCCCCGGGCCAGGGCGGCCGGCCGTCGCCCGGAACCGGGGTCACCCATGGCTGCGGGGGCGGGGGCGGGGGCGGAGGCAGCGGCCCCTGAGGCAGCAGTCCTTCCGGCCGGAGCAGCGCCGACTGCGTCTCCGCCGTCGACCATCTCTGCCGCTCGGGATCCGCCGGTACGCCACTGGCACCGCCACTCCCACTCCCACTGCCACCGCCACTGCCACTGCCACCGCCACCGCCACTGCCGACGACGGTTCCCCCGCCGTTGGCGTCCGGTGCCGCGCCTCCCCCGGCCCGGGCGTCCGGCGTCGTACCCCTGTCGGCCCGAGCGTCCGGCGACCCGTCTCCCCCGGGTCCGCCCGGCCCCCCGGACGTGCTCGTCCCGTCGTCGTCGACCCAGCGCTGCCGGTCCGCGTCCCACCGTTGCCGCATGTCGTCCCCTCCCCTCGGTTCCCCTGAGCCGGTCGTCCCGTCAGCCGGTGAACTGTGCGATCACCTGCACCACGGCCGCCGTCGACGCCAGCCCCGCCACTGCCGCGGCGGCGGTCTCCAGCCGCTGCCGCAGCCGGCCGAGCCGCGCCGGATCGGCCTGACCGGTCCGCTCGATCTCCCCTTGTACGACGGCGAGTTCACCGTCCAGCTCGCTCGCCCCGGCGGCCTCCGTGAGCAGGTGGAGATGCTCGCGCAGGGTGCGTACGGCGTCGAGGAGAGCCTCGGTCTCCTCGTCGGCGGCGGCCGCGCGCGGCGCCTCGCGGTACTCGGCCGTGCCGTGGTCGCCGAAGCTCACCGCGCTCCGGCTGATCCGGCCGACCCGCGTACCCCCGCCGCCACCGGTTCCGTCCCCGCCCGGCCCCCGGCCCGTCCCGTCGTCCCCGTCATTCATCCCGACTCCCCTCGCCGTACAACGCGCCGCCGCTGCCTGTCGTGACGGCGCTTCTGCTGATCCGGCCCACCGCGGTACCGCCGCTCATCTGCCCGATGAACTGGCCGCCCGCGGCCACGTTGACGATGTGCTGCTCGAAGCTCCCCGTCTCGCAGCCGCTGCGCCGCAGCGCCTCGCGCACCCCGCTCGCGATGCGGTCCTCGACGGTCTTGATGTAGCGGCTGACGTCCATCTCCTGGAAGAGCGACAGCCGGTCGGTGCTGCCCAGTTCCCGTACGGACACCAACGGCGCGTCGGGCGGGGCCTGTTCGGGATGGGCGAGCCAGGTGCGCAGGCACTGCCCGACGGTGCGCAGCGCGGAGAGCCCGGCCACGACGTTCGTCGCCGGCCCGGACAGCAGCGTCCGCAGCACCTCGCCCGCGTCGCCCTCCCCGCGGCCGGCGATGACGTCCACCCGCCGGTACTCCTCGAGGATCGGCCCCAGTACGTGCGGCACCACCTCGAGGACCAGCATCCCGCCCTGCGTGTGCACCCGGACCAGCACCGACACGACCACCTGCTCGTCCCAGGCACCGACTCTGACGCGCAGGAAGTGCCGGCGCGCCTCGCCGCCCTCGTCGACCGACTCGTCGATGTGCAGCCGGGCCGACGACGGCTGGTAGACCCCCTCGTCGCGCCCCACGCCCGACGGCAGATAGACGAACTCGTCGATCTCCAGGTCCCGCAGCCGGTCCCGGCTGGTGAGCGCCGCCGACTCGCGCAGCGCTTCCAGCTTCGGTCTGACGAGGTCGATGATCCGGCGGTTGGTGAGCCGCACCGGTGCGCGCGGCTCGTCCGGGTCGTCGGGGTTCCCGGGATCGTCGGGGTCGTGCGGGAGCCCGTTGCTCCGCCCGTCCGGCGCGGCCCCGTTCAGCACCGTCCGGGGCTTCCTGGCGGGGGTGATCTCCATCGCGAACGACCAGGGCTCGTACGGCTTTCCGGCGCCGACGAACGGCCGGTGGGCGTCGTAGAGCGCGACGTCGGCGTGCTGCTCGCGGGTGATCGCCTCGGCGACGCGGAGCTGGCGGGCGCCGACCGCGGGCGCCGGCGCCGGCGCCCGGGCGAAGACGTCCCGGGCGAGTTCACGGCGCATCACCTCGGCCACATGGGAGCGGTGCACTCCCGTGGTGAAGGTGATCGCCAGCGGGAACAGCAGCGCGAACGGGTCGTCCAGGATCCGGGCGAGGGCGTACGCCCAATAGCCGAGCTCCAGTGCGCGGGCCACGAACGTGAATCCCCAGGCGGTCGCCTGCCGCGGTAACCGCAGCTGGCTCGTCTCCGTGCGGCTCACCGCGTACATGGTCGTGCCCCAGCCGGACGCCGCCCGCGCGCACCACAGAAGGGCGCAGACGATCGCGTAGAAGAGGACCGGGGAGGCGCTGAACAGCACCCCGAGACTGAGGAAACCGAGCACCAGCGCCCCGCCGGGCTCCGTCCACCCGTCCGCGAGGGCGACCTCCACGACGAAGAAGGCGATCCAGATCCCGCACAGGACGAACGCCGTCGCGGCCTCCTGCCGCCGTGCCCGCATCGCGTGCCCGAGCACGGAGACGACGTCGACCCCCAGCGACGGGGGCGCGGGCCGCTCCTCGTGCCCGATGAGTTCGTCGATCACGCCGGCCCGGAACACCGTGTCCAAGTGGGCCCCCGCACACAGCAGCCGGGTGGCCTCGCTGCGTGCGTACCGCCGATTCGATCCCGTCAACGGGACCACCCCCGCCGTCTTTCCCCCGGGCTGACCGCCCGTCACGACCATAGCGAGGTCTATGCCTCTGGCACCCCTTTTGCACGGACAAAGCGCATACGTTCGATACGTACTTTCCGTACGCACGCATTTCGTGCGGAACGCCGAACAGGCCCCGCCCCCGGGTGTGTTCGGGGGGAGGCCTGTTCGGCGTGCGAGTCAGTCGGCTCAGATGAGGCCGAGACCGCGGACCGCCTCGCGCTCCTCCTCGAGCTCCTTGACGGAGGCGTCGATACGGGTGCGGGAGAACTCGTTGATGTCCAGGCCCTGGACGATCTCGTACTGCCCGTCCTTGGTGGTGACCGGGAAGGAGGAGATGAGGCCCTCGGGGACGCCGTAGGAACCGTCCGACGGGATGCCCATGGAGGTCCAGTCGCCGTCCGCGGTGCCGTTGACCCACGTGTACACGTGGTCGATGGCGGCGTTGGCGGCGGAGGCGGCCGAGGACGCGCCGCGCGCCTCGATGATCGCGGCACCGCGCTTGGCGACGGTCGGGATGAACTCCTCGGCCAGCCACTTCTCGTCGTTCACGGTCTCGGCGGCGTTCTTGCCGGCGACCGTGGCGTGGAAGATGTCGGGGTACTGGGTGGCGGAGTGGTTGCCCCAGATGGTGAGGCGCTTGATGTCCGCGACCGTCGAACCCGTCTTCTTCGCGAGCTGGGTCAGCGCGCGGTTGTGGTCGAGGCGGGTCATCGCGGTGAAGCGCTCGGCCGGTACGTCCGGGGCGGCGGCCTGGGCGATCAGGGCGTTGGTGTTCGCCGGGTTGCCGACGACGAGGATCTTGACGTCGTCCGCGGCGTTGTCGTTGATCGCCTTGCCCTGCGGCTTGAAGATGCCACCGTTGGCGGAGAGCAGGTCGCCGCGCTCCATGCCCTTGGTGCGGGGGCGGGCGCCAACGAGCAGACCGACGTTCGTGCCGTCGAAGGCGACGTTCGGGTCGTCCGTGATGTCGATGCCCTGAAGCAGCGGGAAGGCAGAGTCGTCGAGCTCCATCGCCGTGCCCTCGGCGGCCTTGAGCGCCGGGGTGATCTCCAGGAGACGCAGCTTGACCGGCACGTCCGCGCCGAGCAGCTGGCCGGAGGCGATGCGGAAGAGCAGTGCGTAACCGATCTGGCCGGCCGCGCCGGTGACGGTGACGTTCACGGGAGTGCGGGTCATGGCGTTCTCCGTATGACAGCTGGCGGTGGGGCGTCCCTGCCCCGGGTGCAGGATCCCCGCCGCCGACCGGATGACCGGCGCCGACCGCCGCACTGATCGATCAGGGGTTGCGATGATCGATCTCTCGGCGTCAAGAGAGATCCGCCGTCAGGCTATCGCGCATCCGGGACCCCCGACGGCCGGGTCCCGTGTGGCCCGCCCCACAGCGGCCGTTCAGGCCACAAGCAAGAGGCGGCCGCCGGTCCGGGAGAGGGGGACACGGCGGCCGCGGTGGGGTACCGGGGAGGCCCGAGAGGGGGTGTCTGGCTCCCGAACGCGTCCGGATCCCGTGGGGGTACCGTTCCGCCTGCCCCGTACCGGGAAGAGCATTCCTCCGTACGGGACTTTCCTCGCCCGCCCCTCCGGCACCGGGAGTCCGGCCCCTGCCGACGCCGGGAACACACAGGGAGTCCGGCCCCTGCCGACGCCGGGAACACACCGGGGGGCCGCCCCCGCCGAAGCCGCGGGGACCGCACCGAGGCCCGCGGTGGCCAGGGGCGGAGCCGCTCACCTCCGCGGGCCGGGTGTGGGCGCTATGCCGTGCAGCCCCGCTGTCCCGATGCCAGCGTCGCGCAGGCCTTCGCGTCGTCGGCGTCCTTGACGGCCACCATCGGGGTGTACGCGTCGGTGTCCGTGTCGACCGACCCGGTCTGCTTGGCCGCCGTACCCGAGGACACCTCGACCTGGTCGCCCGCCGCCGCCCGGGTGATACGCGCCCAGGCCGCGCCGCAGGTCTTGCTGTAGCGGACCTCGACGAGGGTCGTGCCGACGGTGACGCTGGTGGTGGTCTTGGCCAGCTCACCGCCGCAGCCCATGTTCTCCGGGTCCTTGCCGGTGCAGTCCTTGCCGCTGCACTTCACGCCGGCCGGCAGGTCGGGCTCGGTGCTCGCGGAGGCGGCGGGGGACTTGGGCGTCCCCTCGTCCTTCTTGTCGCCGCCGCCGTCGGTGAGGAACACGGCGGCGGCGATCACCACGAGCGCGCCGACGACACCGGCGAGGAACATCGTCAGCCGCCGCTTGCGGCGCGCCCCGTCGGGCGAACCGCCGTCCCGCGGCCGGGCGTCCTGCGGCGGACCCCCGCCCGGACCGGACGGCGCGGACACGACCGCCGGACCGAAGGAACCGGCAGGACCGAAGGAGCCGCCGGCCCCGGCGAGACCGGCGGAGCCGGAGGCTCCCGAGGGCCCGGACGGGTCGGACGGCGTGGTGGCGGTGACCCCCCAGCCACCGCGCGCGGACCCGCCGGAGCCCGGACTCCCGTACCTTGCGCCGCCGCGCGCGCCGCCGCCGTACGACGAGTCCTCCGCGTCCCGGGCCGTCGGCTGCGGCGGCACCGTCGGCGCCACCCCCGCGGGCCCGGCGATCCCGGGGGTCGCCGTCGCGCTTCTGCCCTTGCGGGCCTGCTTGCCGCCCGCGCCGTTGGCCGGCGGGGCCCCGAACTCCCCCAGCGCGGCGCGCGCCTGGGAGATCCGGATCGCCTCCATGGTCATGTCGTGGCGCATCTCCGAGCGGCTCCAGGCACGTTCGGCGAGCTCCCACATGGTCGTCAGATGAACGGGATTGGTGCCCGTGACCTCGGCCAGCGCGACGATGGCGCCCTTGGGCGCGAGCAGCCGGCCGTTGAGGTAACGCTCCCAGGACGTCTTGCTGTAGCCCGTGCGGTCCGCCACCGCGGCGATGCTCAGTCCACTGCGGTCGACGAGCCGGCGCAACTGGCTCGCGAACTCCCTGACCTGCGGATCGAGTTCGTCCGGCAAGGCCCTCCAACGAGGCATTGCTTCCCCCCTCTTCCCCCCGTACGTGCCTGACTTCCCCGCACTTCCCCCCGTGCGTGGCGCCCTCTGCCGAGTCCCCGTTCTGGCTACCCACAGGGATGCGCCCGGCCGGGATCTCAGTTCCCGGGATGGGGGCGCACGGGAGCATTGGGGCCGAGACATGCACCGTCGCACGCCCATCGGGACGCGGTCCAGTGTCCCACCGGGACGCTGTATACGACCGGCTGAACGTCTGAAGACCGCACAGGACGTCCCGGACCGTCCCGGACCGTCCCGATTGGACACGTTAAGCACGGTGTGCAGCGCCTTCGTGTCACATCCTCGAACTTGTCAACACATCGACACAACGGGAACACATGCGCGACCACTTGAGTCACGCGAGCGACCGGATCACTCAGGCGCCACGACCGCGCCCGGGCGTGCGTACGAGTGCGGGTGCGGGTGCCGCCAGGAAACCCCGCGGGCCGGTTCCCGTTGCGGGGCGCGGACACGGTGGCGGAACGGTCACTTCCGTGCCACAGCGAACTCACGGCTGTTGAACAGGCTGTTCACCGTGGAGGAGTGTTGACCGCAGGCGGTCAACCGCCGACGGCGCTCGTCCTCCCACGGGGGAGAGGACGGGCGCCGTGCCATGTCCGGCCCCGGAAGCACACCGTCCGCCACCCCCGCACCAGGCGTCACATCCCGGGATCCCGTCCCACGGCCGTCCCGTCCCGCGCTGTCCCGCGGCGCGGGGCGGGACAGCGCACGTCCACGACCGGGACGTCCCGGTTCGTCCCGCCTCCGTCCGTCCGGGGAGCCGGACCAGGGGCTGACGGCGACTTGATGGCTGTCGGCAGAACACGCCACGGGCCGCACCGGGGGATCACTGGGATCAGCGGGACAGGCGGCCCAGGGGAGGAAAGAAGACCATGCGCAAGCACATCCGCAAGGCAGCAGTCGCGACGGTTCTGGCGGCGGGGGCCGCTCTCGGGGGATTCGCGGTGACGGGCACCGCCCAGGCGTCCGAGGACAGCGGTTTCGTCGACGGCACCGGCGGCACGCACAACGACTGGAGCGACGAGGGCACGCTCCAGCGCGGCGACGAGAGCAACGCGGTCGCCCTGTGGCAGACCGTCCTGGTGGCCGACGGCGCCAAGTGGAAGACCTCCGGGGGCGCCCTGCGCGCCTTCACCGAGGACGACATCGACGGCGACTTCAACGGCCGTACCGTCTCGGCGACCAGGTTCTGGCAGCAGCAGAACGGCGTCCGGGTGACCGGCAAGGCCGACCCCCGGTCCTTCTCCGTGGCGGACAACAACCTCGGCGCCGTGGGCCGGCGGGGCACCGTCAGCTACGACGGCAGCTCCGACGACGCGCGCTTCCGGCGTCTGACGGTCGGCGGCGTCGGCCCGCAGGTCTACTTCGTCACCTTCGACGGCTCGCTGGTGGCGGCGAGCTACTGATCCACCGTCACGGCACCGTCGTGCACCCGGTGTCCTCCCGCTCGAGGATCTCCAGGGACACGGCGGTGACGGCGAGCAGAGCCGCCAGGAGTACGGCGGACAGCAACCGCCAGCGGCGCGCTCTGGCCGCCGGCGGGGCCGCGGGGGCGGCGGGCACGGGGAACTCCTCGTCCCGCCGCTCCCGCGGTGCCGTTGTGGTGTCGGGGGCGAGCGCCCCGGCCCCCGGGGGCCCGCTCACCTCCGACGACGGCCGGAGTCCCGGCGTCGCCAGGGGAGCGCGGCCGGACCGCAGCACCGCCTCGCGCAGCCCCAGCAGCCGCACCGGGTCGGCCCCGGCGGCCTCGGCCAGCGCCCGCAGCGCCGAACGCGGCGGTGTCTGGAGGCCGTTGAGGCACCGCTGCCAGGAGGACTTCGAGTAGTGGGTCCGCTCCGCGAGGGCGGCCAGGCTGAGCCCGGTGCGTTCCTTGAGGAGGCGGCAGTGCTCGGCCAGCGCCCGAGCCTCCCGCCCCAGGTCCGCGGGCAGCTCGGCCCACTCCCCCCGACCCCGGTCCGTCACGTAACTCCCCCTTTGCCGCCGTGCCGACCATCGTCGGCGCAGCGGCGGGGGTCGTGCCACCAACCAGGGATGTTCGATTCCGCGGGCATGCGCAACGCCGCGGGCGGCTACAGCACAACCCGCAGACCGGGTACGCACAGTGACGCCGGGACCGGACGGATCGCGTAGGTCGGCGCCATCCCTATCCGCCCGGCGTCACCAGCCCCGTCTCGTACGCCACAACCACCGCTTGGGCCCTGCTGTCCAGGCCGAGCTTGGTCATCGTGCGGTTGAGATGCGTTTTGACGGTGGCCTCGCTGATGAAGAGGCGGTCCGCGATCTCCCCGTTGGACAGGCCCCGGGCGATCAGCTTCAGGACCTCGACCTCACGGGACGTCAACGCGCCGAGGTCCGGGGGCGGTTCGTCGCCCGGGGCGGGTCCGGTCTGCCGGGCGAAGGCCTCGACGAGCCGGCGGGTGACGCTGGGCGCGAAGAGCGCGTCGCCGCCGCCGACCGCGGCCACCGCGGCGAGCAGCCGCTCGGGCCCCGAGTCCTTGAGCAGAAACCCGCAGGCACCGGCCCGCAGCGCCCCGTACACGTACTCGTCGAGATCGAAGGTGGTCAGTACGAGGATGCGCGGGGCCGGCTCGGCGGCCTCCGCGAGGATGCGCTCGGTGGCCTCGATCCCGTTCGTGCCGGGCATCCTGATGTCCATCAGGATCACCTCGGGCCGGGTCTCGGCCGCCAGCCGTACGGCCTCGTCGCCGTCGGCCGCCTCCCCCACGACCTCCATGCCGGGCGCCGCGTTCAGCAGCCCCACGAGCCCGGCCCGGATCAGGAACTGATCGTCGACGACGAGCACTCTGGTCATCCGGCACACCCCGGACGCCCGGTGGGCCGGGTCCGCCTGCCTGGTCCGGTCATTCCGTACGGTCGTCCCCCTGCCGTGCGGCCTGCGCCGACGTGGGAAGGGTCAGCCGCACGGCGAACCCGCCCCCGCTCCGCGGGCCGATGCTGATCGTCCCGCCGTAGAGCTTGGCCCGCTCCCGCATACCAATCAAGCCGTGCCCGCCACCGGTTCCGACTCTGTCCTGAATCACCCCCTGTCCGTCGTCCGTGACCTCGACCGTCACCTGGTGGCGCCGGTAGACGAGTTCGACGGTGGCGCGCGCGTCGCGGGCGTGCTTCAGCACGTTGGTGAGCGCCTCCTGGACGACGCGGTAGGCGCAGAGTTCGACGCCCGGGGCGAGCGGACGCGGGGGGCCCTCGACGCGCAGTTCGACGGGTATGCCGCCGGCCCGGACGCGCTCGACGAGTTCGCCGAGCCGGGCCAGACCGGGCATGGGGGCCGCGGGAGCCGCACCGGGATCGTCGAGGTCCTCCTCCCGCAACACCTGGAGCATGCGCCGCAGTTCGTCGAGCGCCTCGGCACTCGTCCCGGTGATCGTGCCGAGCGCCGAGCGGGCGGTGGGCGGGTCGGAGTCGAAGACGAAACGCGCGAGGCCCGCCTGCACGGAGATCACCGACATGTGGTGGGCGACGACGTCGTGCAACTCCCGGGCGATGCGCCCGCGTTCCTCGGCGACCTCGCGGCGGGCCCGTTCGGCCTGTTCGGCGCGGAGCTCACGGGCGAGTTCGGCGGAGCGCCGGGCCAGGTACCCGAAGCGCCACAGCACGGCGGAGAAGAGCAGGGCCTGCCCGACGACGGACGCCATGGCGCCGCTCTCGCTGACCACACCGGCGTAGATCCACACGGCGACGAGCAGGCCGACGCAGACAGCGGTGGTGCGGGCCGGGCGCACGGACGCGACCGTGTAGAGGGCGAGCATCGGACCGAAGGTGCACACCACCGGCCAGTAGCCCGCGCTGATGTACACCACGCTGGCCGCCTGCACGGCGCCGAAGACGACGAGCGGCGCCCGGCTGCGGAAGGCCACCGGCAGATGCGCGAGGGCCACCAGCGCATAGGCGGGACAGTCGAGTTCCGGCCACCCCTGGCGCACCGACTCCCCGCCGAGCAGTACGGCCACGGCCACCATGGCGAGCGCGATCACCGTGTCGACGGCGAACGAGCGGGACGGCCGGATGCGCATCGCCGCAGCGTAACCCCGCGTCCCGGACACCGGCGTCAACCTTCCGCGGTACCGCGGAAGTTGCAGGAACCGGCCCGCTACCGCCCCTGGAGGGGCCGGAGTTCAAACCGCCGCGGGACGCGTGGCGTGCGTGGCGGCCCGTACGTTCTGGGACACGACGGAGCCGGGCGACCACCGGCACCGCAGCGCACGACGGGCCGGCCGACCACCGGCCCCGCAGTGCACGAAGGGACCGGCAGACCACCGGCCCCGCATCCGAGAAGGGGAATCGGAACCATGAACACACGTAAGCGCATCGCACTCGGGCTGGCCGCCGTGGCACTGGGCAGCGGGCTCGCCGTCGGCCCCGCGGCCGGCGCGTTCGCCGCGGAGCACACCGTCGCCTCCGTACCGTCGCAGTGCGGCGGCTACTCCGGGACGACGCTCACCAAGGCCGGGCAGACCGGTTCGGACGCGGTGAAGCGCATCAAGGAGGTCCAGTGCCTGATCAACTACAACACGAGCTACCCCAACTGGCTCGACCAGGACGGCAAGTTCGGCGACAAGACCTACAACGCCGTGATCGCCGTACAGAAGAAGGCGTTTCCGAACGACTCCAGCCAGTGGGACGGCCAGGTCGGCACCAAGACCTGGGGGAAGCTGCGCGCGGGCGTGAGGTGGTAGACGACCCCCGGCGACGGGGGTGAACGACGGTGGCCCGCACTCCCGGGGGAAGTGCGGGCCACCGTCGTGCCGTGAAGCGTGCGGCGGTCAGCGGACCGTGAAGTGCAGGGTGTCGTCCAGGAACGGGATCTCCAGCACCGAGGGCTGCGCCATCAGCGCCAGCAGCACGATGGCCACGCCCAGCACGCCGTACGTGACCATGTCCGTGAAGCGGGAGCGGACGGCGAGCATGCCCACGTCGGGGAGCATCCAGCGCAGGGCGGCGGCGCCCAGCAGCGCGGCCCCGATCAGGATCGTGCCGAAGCGGAAGACGTCCAGCGCCGTCAGCAGCAGCCCGAGCCCGACGGCGGACAGCACGGCGAGGATCGGCCACTGACGGGCGGGCGCCGGCGCGCCCCGGGGCGCCGCGCGACCGCCGCCCTCGGGCCGTGCGGTGTCCCGGGTGAACAGCGGGAAGCGGCGCGTGGTGCGGCGCGGCCGGCCCGTCGCGTCGGGGGCGCTGACGGCGTCCCGTACGGTCGGTTCCGCACGCGCGCCGTCCTCTGCACCCGCACTCGTACGGTCATCGGCTCCCGCACTCGTACGGTCATCCACTCCCGCGTTCGGGCCGTCCACGACGCCTGCGCCCGTACCCTCCGTCACGCCCGTCTCCGTACCCTCCGCGACGCCCGCGTCCGTGGTCTCCGTGACGCCCGTGTCGGTGGTCTCCGTGACGCCCGCGTCGGTGGTCTCCGTGACGCCCGTGTCGGTGGTCTCCGTGACGCCCGTGTCGGTGGTCTCCGCGGACTTCGTGTGCGTGCCCTCCACGGCCTCCGCGGGCGCGGTCCCGTCCGCGACGTCCGGGCCCGCGCCGCGCGTGTCCGGCGTCTCCGTGCCCTTGGACCTGCCGTCAGCCGACACTGCGCTCCGCCGCCTCGACCACGTTGACGAGCAGCTGGGCGCGGGTCATCGGGCCGACACCGCCCGGGTTCGGGGAGATCCACCCGGCGACCTCGGCGACGCCCGGGTGGACGTCGCCCACGATCTTGCCCTCGGCGCTGCGCGAGACGCCGACGTCGAGCACGGCCGCGCCCGGCTTCACGTCCTCGGGCCGGATCAGATGCGCGGAGCCCGCCGCGGCGACGATGATGTCGGCGCGCTTGAGATGGGACGACAGATCACGGGTGCCGGTGTGGCACTGGGTCACCGTGGCGTTCTCGGAGCGGCGGGTGAGCAGCAGCGGCATCGAACGCCCGATGGTCACCCCGCGGCCGACGACCACGACTTCCGCGCCCTTGATCTCGACGCCGTACCGGCGGAGCAGGGTGAGCACGCCGTTCGGCGTGCAGGGCAGCGGGGCCGGCTCGTTCAGCACCAGGCGCCCGAGGTTCATCGGGTGCAGTCCGTCCGCGTCCTTGTCCGGGTCCATCAGTTCCAGGATGCGGTTCTCGTCGATGCCCTTGGGGAGCGGGAGCTGGACGATGTATCCCGTGCAGGCGGGGTCCTCGTTCAGCTCGGTGACCACCGCCTCGATCTCCTCCTGCGTCGCCGTCGCGGGCAGTTCGCGCTGGATGGAGGCGATGCCGACCTGGGCGCAGTCGCGGTGCTTGCCCGCGACGTACTTCTGGCTGCCGGGGTCCTCGCCGACCAGGACGGTCCCCAGGCCGGGCGTGACACCCTTCTCCTTCAGGGCCGCCACGCGGGCGGTCAGATCGGACTTGATCGCGGCTGCGGTGGCCTTGCCATCGAGAATCTGGGCGGTCATGGCCCCATCCTCGCGGATGACCCGCCCCCGGTTCCAATCCGGGCGCCTCCCGGTGATCCGCCCGTGACCCGGCGGTCCCGCTCCCCCGCGCTACGCCCATGATCAGCGATGTTGCACTTGCACAACACATGTCAACAGCCGCTGGACAAACAAGCCGAGCCTTGAGAACGATGAAAGGCACAGTGCCGCGGGCAGTACCGGGGGGACGAACCGCATTCTGTAGAACATTCCTCCGAACCGTGCCGCGTCGTCCCCGCGCTCGCAACAAACGGAGGAAAGACCGCCATGAGTTTTGGCGACCCGAACAATCCCTACGGTCAGCCGCCGCAGCAGCAGCCTGCCCCGGGCTACGGCTACCCGCAGCAGACCCCGCCCCAGCAGGGGCACGGCTACCCCGCCGCCCCGCCGGTCCAGCAGTCCTACGGTGACTACCCGGGCGGTTATCCCGGTGGCGCTCCCGCCGAGATGCCCGGCATCACCCGTGCCGCGCGGATCATGCTGGCGGTCCTGGCCGTGGTGCACGTGATCCTCGCGGGCTTCTACGGCTACGCGCTGTCCCAGTGGGACCAGACCATGGCCGACGCCGGCATATCCAACGACTCGGAGACCCAGCAGTTCGCCGACCTGGGCAAGGGCGTCATCGTCTTCATGCTCGGCCTCGCCGCCGTCTTCGCCGTCCTCGGGCTCGTGCTGCTGCTGCAGTACGCCAAGGGCGGCAACGGCATCCGGGTCTGCTCGATCGTCTACGGCTCGTTCGCGATCGTCACCGGCATCTTCACCATCGCGGCGTACGGCCTCGGCCTCGTCGTCCTCGCCGTCGCGATCCTGCTGATCGTGTTCGCCGCGAAGCGCCCGACCGCCGAGTGGTTCCGGCGCCCGCGCTACTGACCCGGCGCCCGCTCGTCGCCGTCAACGCCAAGGGCCGTGTCTCACCCTGAACAAGGGGAGACACGGCCCTGGCGCGTTCCACAGGTGCCGACCGTCAGCGGAGTCCGACTGTCAGCGCAGTCCGACCGTCAGCGGGTCCGGCCGTCAGCGGGTCCGGCCGTCAGCGGGTCCGGCCGTCAGTGGAAGAAGTGACGCGTCCCCGTGAAGTACATCGTGACGCCCGCCTTCTTCGCGGCCTCGACGACCAGCTCGTCGCGGACCGAACCGCCGGGCTGGACCACGGCCTTGACACCGGCCGCGGTGAGGATCTCCAGGCCGTCGGGGAACGGGAAGAACGCGTCCGAGGCGGCGTACGAGCCGGCGGCCCGCTCGGCGCCCGCCCGCTCCACCGCGAGCTTCGCGGAGTCGACCCGGTTGACCTGGCCCATGCCGACGCCGACCGAGGCGCCGTCCTTGGCGAGCAGGATCGCGTTGGACTTCACCGCGCGGCAGGCCTTCCAGGCGAAGGCCAGCTCGGCGAGCTCGTCCCCGCTCAGCGCCTCGCCGGTCGCGAGGGTCCAGTTGGCCGGGTCGTCGCCGTCGGCCTGCAGCCGGTCGGTGATCTGGAGCAGCGCGCCGCCGTCGATCGGCTTCACGTCGATGGGGTGGCCGAGGCCGCCGGGTACGCGGAGCACCCGGATGTTCTTCTTCTTGGCGAGGGCCTCCAGCGCGCCGTCCTCGTAGTCGGGCGCGACGATGACCTCGGTGAAGATCTCGGCGACCTGCTCGGCCATCTCCTTCGACACCGGGCGGTTGACCGCGATCACCCCGCCGAAGGCCGACAGCGGGTCACAGGCGTGGGCCTTGCGGTGCGCCTCGGCGACGTCCGCGCCGATCGCGATTCCGCACGGGTTGGCGTGCTTGATGATCGCGACGCACGGCTCGTCGTGGTCGTACGCGGCACGGCGCGCGGCGTCCGTGTCCGTGAAGTTGTTGAACGACATCTCCTTGCCGTGCAGCTGCTCGGCCTCCGCCAGGCCGCCGGTGCCGGCGGTGTAGAGCGCGGCGGGCTGGTGCGGGTTCTCGCCGTAGCGCAGGGTGTGCGCGCGCTCCAGGCTGGTGGCGAGGAACTCGGGGAACGGCGAGTCGTCGGCCGGGGCGTAGGCGGAGGCGAACCAGGAGGAGACCGCGATGTCGTACTCGGCCGTGTGCCGGAAGGCCTCCGCGGCGAGCCGCTTGCGGGTGGTGAGGTCGAAGCCGCCGCCCTTGGCCGCGGCGAGGACGTCGCCGTACCGGGCGGGGCTGGTGACCACGGCCACGGACGGATGGTTCTTGGCCGCCGCGCGGACCATCGAGGGACCGCCGATGTCGATCTGCTCGACGCACTCGTCGGGCGTCGCGCCCGAGGCGACGGTCTCGCGGAACGGGTAGAGGTTCACGACGACGAGGTCGAACGGCTCGACCCCCAGTTCCGCCAGCTGCCGCCGGTGGTCGGGCAGCCGCAGGTCGGCGAGGATGCCGGCGTGGACCTTGGGGTGCAGGGTCTTGACCCGGCCGTCCAGGCACTCCGGGAAGCCGGTGAGCTCCTCGACCTTGGTGACCGGGACGCCCGCGGCGGCGATCTTCGCGGCGGTGGAGCCGGTGGACACCAGCTCGACACCGGCCTCGTGCAGGCCGCGCGCGAGCTCTTCCAGCCCGGTCTTGTCATAGACGCTGACGAGTGCGCGGCGGATGGCTCGCTTGCCGTCCTGCTCCTGCGAACCGTTCGTACCGTTCGTGCCTTCGGCGGTCACGGGATAACTACCTTTCGTCCCTCGATGCGATAGCCGTTGCGGGCGAGCCGCCCCACGACATCGACGAGCAGCCTTCGTTCGACTTCCTTGATGCGCTCATGGAGAGCGGCGCCACTGTCCTCATGGTCCTCGTCCCGGACCTCGACCACGCCCTGAGCGATGATCGGGCCGGTGTCGACGCCGTCGTCGACGAAGTGGACCGTGCATCCGGTGACCTTCGCGCCGTACGCGAGCGCGTCGCGCACGCCGTGGGCTCCCGGGAAACTGGGCAGCAGGGCGGGGTGCGTGTTGACGAACCGCCCGCCGAACCGGGCGAGGAATTCCTTCCCCACGATCTTCATGAACCCGGCCGACACGACGAGGTCGGGGTCATGGGCGGCGACCGCCTCGGCGAGCGCCTGGTCCCACTCCTCGCGGGTGCCGTAGTCCTTGACCCGGCGGACGAAGGTCGCCACGCCCGCCTGCTCGGCGCGCTCGAGCCCGGCGATGCCGTCCCGGTCCGCGCCGACGGCCACGATCTCGGCGCCGTAGGCCTCGGTGCCCTGCGCCGCGATGGCATCGAGCAGTGCCTGCAGATTCGTGCCTGATCCGGAGACCAGCACGACGAGGCGCTTGGCCTTGGCCACGGCGGGGCCCTTTCTCGGGGAAGCGTTTGTACGGTCATACGAATGCTTCGCGCCCCGGGATACGGGGAAGTCTACGAAGCGGCCGACCGCCAGCAACGATACCGGCACTCCGGACAGCCCCCACGGGACGGGGGCGCGGCCGGAAGGTAGCGTCAGGGCAGGACCCGCCCGGGGGTACCGCCCCACCGCGGGGAACGCCTTGCACACGCGGGACGTTGACCAGGCACAAGCACGAAAGCTCGGGGCGCGGGCCCTGGAACCCGACGTCCGGGGCATGATCTTTGCTGTGAACCCCGGGGCGTTCGTCCTGGGCGGCTGGGCGGCCGGGGCGCGAGTCCCGGAGGCCGGGCGGCCGGGGCGCGAGTCCCGGAGGCCGGGCGGCCGGGGCGCGAGTCCCGGAGGCCGGGCGGCCGGGGCGTGAGTCCCGGAGGCCGGGCGGCCGGGGCGTGAGTCCCGGAGCGAAGAATCGGGGCGTGGGTCAGGAGCGACAGCTCGGTGACACGCGCCCGCCAGAACCACCAAGGGGAAGACGCACACCTGATGCCGGACCGCAGTCTCCGACTCCCTCCGCTGCTGCTGCGCGAGCGGCGCTCTTCGCCTACCCCGCCGCAGGAGAGCGGGGGCGCACCCGGCGCCGGGCACGGTTCCGCCGGCGGGCGTGACTCGTCGGACGGACGTGACGGCTCGGGCGGACATGACTCCTCGGGTGGGCACGGTTCCGGTGGGCACGGCTCGGATGGGCACGGCCCGGGTGGGCGCGACGGCTCCGGTGGACCCGACGGCTCGGACCGCGGCGGCCCCGGTGGGCACGACGGATCGGGTGGACGGGGCACCTCGGGTGGCTCCTCGGGTGGGCGAAACCCGCAGGCCCCCTCGGACGACAACCCGTTCGCGGCGCCCCCGGAAGGAACCCCGGACCGTCCGTGGCAGCCGCGCCGGCCCGCCGACGGCGGCGACGGAGAGGGCGCGGAGCCGGGCTCGGAGCAGGGCGGCCGCGGCGGACGCTCTCCCTGGGGCAGCCAGTGGAGCGACCGCCAGCCCGGCCCCTCACAGGGCGGTGGATTCGGCGACCGCCCCGGCACCCCCGGAGGACAGGGCGGACCGGGCGGGCAGGGCGGACCGGAGGGAGGCCAGGGCGGCGGACCCGGCGCGGGGATGCGCTGGGACCCGACGGACCCGGCCCAGCGCCGCGCGCGCTACGCACTGCTGTCCGGAATGTGGGCGTTCTTCTTCGCCCTCTTCAGCTGGCCGTACGTGGCCCTGCTGCTGGGCTCACTGGCTCTGTACTGGGGCATCAGCGCCGTACGCGCCAAGCCCCGCACCCCGGACGCGAACACCCCGGCCCCGGATCCGAACGTCCGGCCGCAGACGACCGCCGCCGTGAGCGGCCTGGTCACCGCGTCCCTGGCGATCATCATGGTGGCCGCGACCTTCACCGCCCAGCTCGTCTACAGCGACTACTACACCTGCACGAAGGACGCCCTCACCAACGCGTCCAAGCAGTCCTGCGACAACCTTCTCCCCAAGGAACTCCGGGGCTTCCTGGGCACCCGCTGACGCGTCCCAGCCTCCGACCACGGTGACCGCGGCCGGCGCATCACGGCTCCGGCTGCCGCTCCGGCGGTTCCTGCGGATGCCCCGGCTCCGAGGATTTCGGCTGCCCCTGCGATTGCTGCAATTCCCGAGGATCCCGAGGATCCCGAGGATCCCGAGGATCCCGAGGATCTAGCGATCCCTTCGGGTCCGGGTCCTTCGACGGTTCCGCTGGAGTGGACGCCTCCTTGAGGGCCGCCCAGCGGGCCTGACGGGACTCGTCGTCGTGCCAGCCCACGCCGTCGGACGGCAAGAAGTCGTACAGCTCGAGATCCGCCTCGGCGACCGCCGCTGCCACCGCTGCCGGAACCGGAGCCGGCGTCGAAGCAAGCGCCGGCCCGGGTACGGGAGTCGGCGCAGACGGCGGCACACCCCGGTCCGGACGGGACAGCTTCGCCCACGAGAACCAGGCGGCGACGGAACCCGCCGACGCCGTGCCCACCCGGAACCGGCGCCCACCCGAGACCGACCCGGCGGACGGCTCGTTCGGTCCGGCCGACCCGTCCGTCTCCGATTCCGGCGCCTCGGGCCCCCGTACCGGAGTCTCCCGCTCCGCAGGCTCCGTGTCCCGGGATCCTCGTAGCCACCACCCCCGCAGTCCCACCGCCACCGGCGCCCCCAGCACCGCGGCCCATCCCCCGGCCGCGCCGCCCGCCTCCCACCACACCGGCCCGAACCGGGCCAGCGCCGCACTGCCCAGCGGTCCGCCCGCCAGCGCGGCGAGCAGCGCGAACGCGAGCCCGCACAGCCCGGCGGCAAGGACCACCGAGCCGGCCGTCCGCCGCCAGGACCAGGCCGCCGCCCGCTCCTTCGTCGCCGCCCTCGCCACACACCACGCCACCGTCGCTCCGCCCGCCACCGGCACCACTCCCACCAGCCAGCTCAGTGGCGTCCCGCCGGCCCCCGGCACCGCCGCCAGGAGCGGAAACGCCGGCAACAGCGGCGGCGGAGCGGCAGCGGACAGCGGCGCCGCGACCTGCCCCGCGCCCAGCACGAAGCCGGGGCCGAGCCCGTACGCCGCCGCCCACACCGCCGCGTTCGGCACCAGCGCCAGACACAGCAGCAGCACCGCGAAGCGGCCCGACCACACCTCCGTGAGCTGCACGAAGGAGCCCCGCGCCGCTCCCCCGTGCCACACCAATGAGGCCGCGACGAGCAGCGAGCCCGCCCCGACGAGCGCCGCCACGCCGGCCCCGGCCGCCCGTACCACGGCCAGGACGCGCCCCCTGGCCTCCGGCGCCAGGACGGAATCGGTGACGAAGCGGCGTACACCCGCGGGAAGTGCGGCGAGACCACGCCGCCCCCACGGCGGCATGGGCCCGTGCGGGCACCCGTACGCCGCCCACACCCCCGCGCCCGCCGCGCCCGCGGCCAGCACGGGCAGACACAGGGCGGTGAACACCCACGAAGGGCGCAGCTCCCCGCCGGACGCGTACAGCGCGGCCGCCGTGCCGACCGCGAGGTATCCCGCGACGGCGCCGGCCCACGCCGTACGCGGCATGATCACGCCGTCGACGGCGTCCCGCGCCGCCCGGTACAGCAGCCACACGGGCAGCGCGACCAGCAGCAGCGGGGTGAGACCCACGGGCGCGGGGACACCCGACAGGGTCTCGGTGCGGACGAGTTCGACGCCGTGCGCGAGGAGCCAGAGGGACGCCGCCATGTGGAGCGCTCCGTCGGGGCCGCTGTCGGGGTACGGCGAGCTGACCCACAGCACCATCACGAGCACGGCGAAGGAGGCGAGCCCGAGCCCCGCCGCGACGGCACCGCCCAGGAAGGCGGCACCCAGTCCGGGGGATCGGCCGCGCATCCGGGTGAGCAGGGGCGGCAACGACGGGCGGCGGTCGGTCAGATGGGTCACACCCGCCATGCTCCCAACGACACGCGCTTTCTCGGCGTAACAGGCAAACCCCCGATGTGTCGCTCAATATACGTTTATGTACTTTTTCGTACGAAGGGGCGCCCTGTGACGCAGAGCCCTGCCACCCCGCTGCCGTCCCCCAAGGAACGCCGGCGCCTGCGCGAGGCCAAGTCGCTGAGCCAGGCCGACGTCGCCGCCAAGGTGGGCGTCAGCCGCGAGACCGTGCGCTCATGGGAGAGCGGTCGTACGACACCACGCGGCCGCAAACGGGAAGCGTACGCAAAGCTGCTGGCGGCACCGAAGCCCAAGCCGGCGCCCCCGCAGGCACCGACACCCGTTTCCGGTACCGCGTCTGATGCCGCGTCACCGCACGGCTCCGACTCCGGCTCCGACTCCGGCTCCGGCTCCGGCTCCGGCTCCGGCTCCGGCTCCGGCTCCGGCTCAAAGGGTGCGCTGGAGTCGGCCGAGGCCACCGCAGGCCCGTCATCCGAGCCGGACTCTGATACGTCATCCGGGCCGGACTCTGATACGTCATCCGGGCCGGACTCTGATACGTCATCCGGGCCGGACTCTGACGCGACGTCCGGTCGGACGCCCGTCGCCGTACCCGAACACGCGCCCGAACACGGGCTCGAACATGCCTGTGCCGGCGCCGAGATGGCCGTATCCCGCGAAGCCCGCGAAGCCCGCGAGCACCTCTCGCCCGCACCGGCCGGCGAGGCACCCGCGGCCCCGTCCTCGGACGCGGCGGGAACCCCGGCGTCCCCGGTGCGGACCACGGCGGTGCAGCCCCCCAGGATCCCGGGCGAGCCCAAACTCGTCCTCCTGCCACGCCCCCTGACGCCCACTCAGGCCTTCGACGCGCTCTACGCGTTCTGCTCCCCGTCCCTCGTACGGCAGACGTTTCTGCTCACCGGGCGGCGCGAGCTGGCGCGCGAAGCCGTGGAGCGGGCCTTCCAACTCGCCTGGCAGCGCTGGCCCGAGGTGGCCGTCGACCGGGACCCGGCGGGCTGGGTGCGGGCGGCCGCGTACGAGTGCGCGCTCTCCCCCTGGCACCGGCTGCGCCCGCGTCACCGGCACCCGGAGGCACCCCCCGCCGACGCGACGGACCGCGCGCTGCTCGCCGAACTGCTCAGACTGCCGCCCGCCCACCGCCGCACCCTGCTGCTGTACGACGGTGTCGGGCTCGGCCTGCCGGAGACCGCGGCCGAGACGGAGGCGAGCACACCCGCCACCGCGAACCGGCTGCTGCACGCCCGCGAAGCCGTAGCCGCCCGCATCCCGGAACTGGCGGATCCGGGGAAGCTGCACCGCCGTCTCGCCGCGCTGGCGGGTGCGGAGCGGCTGCGCGCGGCCCGGCCGACGACCGTGCGCACCGGCAGCGAGCGGCGCGCCCGGCACTGGACCCGGGCGGCCATCGCCTTCACCACCCTGCTCGTCGGCGCCACCTCGATGGCGCTGAGAACGGCACCGGACCACTACGAGCCGCCCCTGGCCCCGCCCGCGACCGTCCGGGGCGTACCGCCGAAGGCCGCTCCGGGCACGCTCTCCCAGGAGGAACTCGACCTGCGCACCAAGCTCCGCTCGGAGACGGCGAACGGACCGGGCAGGCTGGTCCCGCAGACCAGATGAAGCCGGCGCGGCGGTCCGGGGACGACGCCGGTGCCGTCCGGCGGTCCGGACGACGCCGGTGCCGGTTCCGGCGATCGCCGCGCGGTCCGGAAAACGCGAGGGGGCCCGTACCCCCTGTCCGGGAGTACGGGCCCACTCGACGTCAGCTGAAAGCTCAGCCCGCGAGGATCTCGCGCGCCAGCTTCGCCGTCTCGGTCGGCGTCTTGCCGACCTTGACGCCGGCGGCCTCGAGGGCCTCCTTCTTCGCGGCGGCCGTGCCGGAGGAGCCGGAGACGATGGCGCCGGCGTGGCCCATGGTCTTGCCCTCGGGCGCGGTGAAGCCCGCGACGTAACCGACGACCGGCTTCGTCACGTTCTTCGCGATGAAGTCCGCGGCACGCTCCTCGGCGTCGCCACCGATCTCGCCGATCATCACGATCAGGTCGGTGTCGGGGTCGGCCTCGAACGCGGCGAGCGCGTCGATGTGCGTCGTACCGATGACCGGGTCGCCACCGATGCCGACGGCGGAGGAGAAGCCGATGTCACGGAGCTCGTACATCATCTGGTACGTCAGCGTGCCGGACTTCGAGACCAGGCCGATGCGGCCCGGCTTCGTGATGTCGCCCGGGATGATGCCGGCGTTCGACTGGCCCGGGGTGATGAGACCGGGGCAGTTCGGGCCGATGATGCGGGTCTTGTTGCCCTTCGACTTCGCGTACGCCCAGAAGGCGGCGGAGTCGTGGACGGCGATGCCCTCGGTGATGACGACCGCGAGGGGGATCTCCGCGTCGATCGCCTCGACGACGGCGGCCTTGGCGAAGGCCGGCGGCACGAAGAGGACGGACACGTTGGCGCCCGTCTTCTCGATCGCCTCGGCGACCGTGCCGAAGACCGGGATGTCGGTGCCGTCGATGTCGACGGACGTGCCCGCCTTGCGCGGGTTCACGCCACCCACGATGTTCGTGCCGTCAGCGAGCATGAGCTTGGTGTGCTTCATGCCCGTGGCACCGGTCATGCCCTGGACGATGACCTTGCTGTCCTTGTTGAGGAAGATAGCCATGGCGGTTGTTTCCCTCGTCCCTTACTTCGCAGCCGCGAGCTCGGCGGCCTTGTCGGCCGCGCCGTCCATGGTGTCCACGCGCTGCACGAGCGGGTGGTTGGCGTCCGACAGGATCTTGCGACCCAGCTCGGCGTTGTTGCCGTCGAGGCGCACGACCAGGGGCTTGGTGACTTCCTCGCCCTTGTCCTTGAGCAGCTGGAGCGCCTGGACGATGCCGTTGGCGACCTCGTCACAGGCGGTGATGCCACCGAAGACGTTGACGAACACGGACTTGACGTCCGGGTCGCCGAGGATGATCTCCAGGCCGTTCGCCATGACCGCGGCGGAGGCGCCGCCGCCGATGTCGAGGAAGTTGGCCGGCTTCACGCCGCCGTGGTTCTCACCGGCGTACGCGACGACGTCGAGGGTGCTCATGACGAGACCCGCGCCGTTGCCGATGATGCCGACCTCGCCGTCGAGCTTGACGTAGTTGAGGTTCTTCTCCTTGGCGGCGGCCTCGAGCGGGTTGGCCGCCGCGTGGTCGACGAGCGCCTCGTGGTCCGGCTGACGGAAGTCGGCGTTCTCGTCCAGCGAGACCTTGCCGTCGAGGGCGATGACCTTGCCGGAGGCGACCTTGGCGAGCGGGTTGACCTCGACGAGGAGGGCGTCCTCCTTGATGAAGGTGTCCCACAGCGTCACCAGGATCTCGGCGACCTGCTCCGCGACCTCGGCCGGGAACTTCGCCTGGGCGACGATCTCGCGGGCCTTCTCGATCGACACACCTTCGTTGGCGTCGACCGGCACCTTCGCGAGGGCCTCGGGGTTCTCCTCCGCGACGACCTCGATCTCCACGCCGCCCTGGACGGACGCCATGGCGAGGAAGGTGCGGTTGGTGCGGTCGAGGAGGTACGAGACGTAGTACTCCTCGACGATCTCGGGCGCGGTCTCGGCGATCATCACCTTGTGGACCGTGTGGCCCTTGATGTCCATGCCGAGGATGTCCGTCGCCCGGGCGACGGCCTCGTCCGGGGTGGCGGCGAGCTTGACGCCGCCGGCCTTGCCTCGGCCACCGACCTTCACCTGTGCCTTGATGACGGACTTGCCGCCAAGACGCTCGGTCGCCTCGCGGGCTGCCTCAGGCGTGTCGATGACTTCACCGGCCAGCACCGGTACACCGTGCTTGGCGAAGAGGTCCCTCGCCTGGTACTCGAACAGGTCCACGCGCGTCCGTCCCTATCAGTGATCTCGCCGCTCTGCGGTCTGCTGTCTGCATGGGCGTGCCGCGAAGGGCAACGTGACGTCCGCTGTCACAAGGGTGGCGCACACGGTGTCCGAGCGCGCGGCATGTCCGTCTCGCAGGTTATCGCCGCTGGCCGTGGGTCCCTAAATCGGAGGTCACACCTGAGCGGTGATACCTGTCACAGGAGCGGTCTCGGACGTGGCCCGCGGCGCCCCCGGCACACTCCGGCCCTGGCATCCGACCTGCGCAGACGCCGGCCTTCCTGAGTCCTGGAGCGGGGTCTCACCGGGTCGGGGTTTGCCCGGTGAGACCCCTGAGCGAGCCTTCAACGGCTTTGAAGGCTCAGGCCCCTCAATGGCTTTGAAGGGCCCGGGCCCGGCGGTCCCCACCCCAATGGGGACCGCCCGGCCCTGCCCGCGGGCTCACACGGCAGGACGACCGATGGCATTCGGCCGTCCGGGGCCACGTGGTCCCCACGGTGTCGATGGGATCCCCCTCGGGACGACCTGCGGCCGTCTTGGGGGACCGGTGTACGGGCCGGCCGTGTACGGGCCACCCGTGTATGGGCCACCCGTGTTACGGGCCACCCGTGTACGGGTCCGCCCGTGTATGGGCCACCCGTGGGCGGGGGTGTCCGTAATACGGAGGCGCCGTGTGTGGGGGTGTCCGGACTGCGGGGAGGCGTCGTGTACGGGGTGTCCGCGCACGGGGGTGTCCGTTGTACGGGTCCGCCTGCGTACAGGGGGCCGTGTACGGGTCCGCCCGTGTACAGCTGGTCCGTTATGTACAGCGGGGTCCGTTGTGTACAGCAGGGTCCGTGTACGGATGTCCGTACGGCGCGGGGGCACGGGGCGGGTGTCTGGTGCGGCGCCCTTGGTCGGATCCTGACCGGTGTCCGGGCGGCGCGCAGACGTGACCCTCTCCGCACACGTTGTCGCGGAGGGGCGGGACCCGACCTAGCCGGGGAACTCCCGGATGTCCCGGTGCCTGTCCCGGGTCTCCCCCACGGTGACGGCCACGGGAGCGCCGGGCACGAGCCGCAACGGCACCCGATGGATCAGAGTGACGGCATGCGGGTCGCCGTGCCTGGACGTACCGCTGTCGACCGCCGACTGGCTGCGCAGCACGCCGACCGGATCGCCGGGCGCCTGACGCGCGGGCGTCTGCAGGGCCCGTACTCCCTGGACGTACGGGGTGCGTACGCCCTCGGCGCCACCGCGCGCACCCCGGGCAGGCGTTCCGGTCCCGCCGAACCGCGGCCCGCGCACGCCGACCCTCCCCGCGCTCGCGCCCCCACCCGCGTCACGCCCGTCAGCGCTCGACCGCACCGCATCGCCGGCCGGCTGCCGCGGGGAGGCGGGGGCCGGGGTCGGGGTCGGAGTCGGGGTCGGGGCAGGCAGAGTCTGACCCGTGGCCGGGAGCTCGGGCGCACCCGGTACCTCGGGCCCATCGGGGAAGCTCGGGCCTTCGGGAAGCCAAGGCAGCGACGGCGGCGAGGACAGCGAAGGCAGCGAGGACAGCGAAGGCAGCGAAGGCAGCGAGGGATGTTCTGGCCCTCCCTGGAGCCCAGAACTCACGTCCGTCAGCCCCTCGGCGACCGTCCCCACGACCGCCCCGACGAGATCCCCGACCGGCCTGACCACTCCGGCGGCCGGACTCAGCTGTCGACCATCGCCGGGACGCGGAAGCCGGCCGCTGTCGGGATGCTGGGGCTGATCGGCGGCCGGGCGTACGGACTGGTCGGCGGCCGGATGCTGGGGCTGGTGCATGGCCGGGGGCAGAGGCCGGCCGGTGGGCGGGCGTACGGGCCGGTCAGTGGCCCGGCGTACGGGCCCGTCAGTGGCCCGGCGTACGGGCCCGTCAGTGGCCCGGCGTACGGGTTCAGGGGCCGGAGGGACTCGATTGACCGATGAGGCTGAAGGGGCTTCAGGCGTCCTGGTCTTCTCCCGGGGCGCCCCCACGACCCGCGTGGTGTGCCCGGCCGAGTTTCTGACGGTGTGCCCGGCCGGGATCCTGACGGTGTGCGCGGCCGAGCTCTGGACGGTGTGCGGGGCCGAGCCCTGGACGGCCCGGATGACATTCGCCGGCACGGACGGTCCCGTGTCCGTCGCATGGGCCTGCCCTCCGCAGAGGAGACCCAGGGCGAACAACCCGCCTGCCAACAGCCCCAGTTGCAGCCCGTGCCGCTCTGCCGCCGTGCGCATCACACGCAGAGCGGCACCGGCGAAGGGCAGTACGACTGGCGGGACCAAGACGGCGAGAGCCTCCCATGCGGCGGAACGAGACGGAATCCGGCGGCGTGGGACGGAACACGGCCTGCGCACCACTGGAATTCGAAGGGGCTCTCGATCCTCGCACGGGACTCCTGAGGTTGTGCAAGTCTCCCGTTACCGGTGGTAATTCATGGCCGGTTCCTGCCCGGTTCCTGTCCGGTTCCATATGCGTTCCAAGTGCGGTTCCATGTGCGGCTTCTCGACCCCGTGCGCCTCTTGACCCCGTGCGGCTTCCTGCCTCTGCGCGGCTTCCCGGCCCTCCTCACTCTCGGCATCCGGCAAGTCGCCGCTGTCCCCCTCGGCAGATCACTCGTTGTCCGGTATCGGCAACGGCCGCTTTTCGATCGCCGCTGCCATCAGGTCGGGAAACAGGTCGGGCGTGCAGGCGAACGCCGGTGCGTCGAGGGCCGCGAGCGCCGCCGCGTGCTCACGGTCGTACGCGGGCGCCCCTTCGTCGGACAGCGCGAGCAACGTCACGAACTGCACCCCCGACGCCTTCATCGCCGCCACCCGCTTCAGCATCTCGTTCCGTATGCCCCCCTCGTACAGATCGCTGATGAGCACGACCACGGTCTCCGCGGGCCGGGTGATCTGCGACTGGCAGTACGCGAGCGCCCTGTTGATGTCCGTACCGCCGCCGAGCTGCGTGCCGAAGAGGACGTCGACGGGGTCGTCGAGCTGGTCGGTGAGGTCGACGACGGCCGTGTCGAACACGACGAGCCGGGTCGCGATGGACCGCATCGACGCGAGAACGGCGCCGAACACGGAGGCATACACGACGGACGCCGCCATCGACCCCGACTGGTCGATGCAGAGGATGACCTCCTTCTTCACGGACTGGGACGCGCGCCCGTAACCGATCAGCCGCTCGGGCACGATCGTGCGGTACTCCGGCAGGTAGTGCTTGAGGTTCGCCGCGATGGTGCGGTTCCAGTCGATGTCGTGATGGCGAGGGCGGCTGATACGGGCACTGCGGTCCAGGGCACCGGTGAGCGTGGCCCGCGTCCGGGTGGCGAGCCGCTTCTCCAGGTCCTCGACGACCTTGCGCACGACGGCCCGTGCCGTCTCCTTCGTCGTCTCGGGCATGGCCTTGTTGAGGGAGAGCAGCGTGCCCACGAGGTGCACGTCGGCCTCCACCGCCTCCAGCATCTCCGGCTCCAGAAGCAGGGTGGACAGCCCGAGCCGGTTGATGGCGTCCCGCTGCATGACCTGTACGACGGACGAGGGGAAGTACGTCCTGATGTCCCCGAGCCACCGCGCGACGGACGGCGCCGACGCCCCCAGCCCGGCCGAACGCTCCCGCCCCGACCGCGCCTTGTCCCCCTGCCCGTACAGCGCGGCGAGCGCGCCGTCCATCCCGACGTCCTGCCCGGCGAGTACGCATCCGGTGCCGTCCGCCGCGTCTCCCCCGAGCACGAGCCGCCACCGCCTGAGCCGCTCGTCGGCCCCGGACCCGGACCCGGACCCGGTCCCGGACTCGTCCGCCCGCCGGTCTCCGGGCCCGGTTTCCGTCGCAGGCCCGACTCCGATTCCGGCACCGGCAGCGGCTCCGGCACCTGCACCAGCACCAGCACCGGCGCCAGCTCGGGATGCAGTCCCGCCCCCGGTGTCGCCCCGATCGTCCACCGAGGTCCCGATCGTCGTTGCCGTTGCCCCTCCCCCTGCCCCTGCCCCTGCCCCTGCCCCTGCCCCTGCCATCAGGCCACCCCCATCAGCTTGTTGTCGGCGGCATCACGGACGACGTCGGTATCGGCGCCGCCGGCCGTGCCGCCGCCGTCGAACTCGGTGAGCCCCAGCAGCAGTCCCAGCACCGGCACCACGGCGTCCGCGCGCTCGATGTCGAGTTCGGCCGCGAACCCCGGGACGGCCGAGGTGCTCACGGAGGCACGCGCCCCAGCTCCGGGACCGCGGCGCACCAGCTCACCCAATGTCCTGCGCACCCCCGTCTCGTACGCCGAGAACGTGCGCCGCAACAGGGGCAGTACATCGGTGAACGCGTCCGCCGGTACGCCCGTCAGCCACGCGTCCACCAGCCCTAGCAGCCGCTCGTCGTGCACGAGCAGCATCCCGCCGCCGGAACCACCCCCGACGAACCCCTCGATCCACGCGGCCGCGTCTGCCGGCGCCGTCCCGGGCGACAGCACGAGCCCCATGAGCCGGGCCGCCTCGTCCTGCGCCAACTCCCCGTCGTCCAGCAGCAGTCGTACGACACGCCCCCGGATGACCCCGGGCACCGCGTCCCTTCCGGACAGCACCCGCAGCACGGAATGCCAACGGTCCCGGATGGCTTCCCCGCCTCGCGCCTGCCCCGGCTCGGGCTCGGAGCCCGCCTCCGCGCGGGCCTCCCCCAACAGGCCCACCGCGCCCTGCACGGCGTCCACATGGCCTCGCATCTCCTCGGCGGCCTCGGCGTCGAGTGCCGCGCAGGCCGGCGGGAGTCCGACGAAGATGCGTTCGGCGAGACCCGCCGCGACCTCGGTGAGGGCGTGGGTGTCCGTGCCCCGCACATCGCCGTAGCGCAGGGAGCGGACGAGGGCGGGGAGCGCCTGGGCAAGGTGGCCGACGTCCGCGTCGAGGGCGGCTCGGTCGGCGAGAACGCGCATCACCACGGGCAGCGCGTCCGGCAGTTCGGCGAGCAGACAGCGCTCGGCGAGTGCCGTGACGTCGGCCAGGGAACGCGCGGCGACCGCGTCCGACTCGGCCTTCGCGGTCGCCGCGGACAGTACGGTCGTGCCCCACACGCCGGCCTCGGCGACCCGCACGGCCAGCTCCGGCTCCCAGCGCAGCCGCCACGTCTCCCGGAACGTACCCGTACTGCCTCGCGACGCGGTGGGCTCGCCCCAGTCGACGCCGAGGAGCCGCAGCCGGTGCAGCAGCCGACTGCGCCCGGCGTCCGTCTCCTTGCGTAGGTCGAGCTCCAACTCCCGCTCCAGCGGCTCCGGTTTGCACCGCAGCCGGCGCTGGAGGCGCGCGAGGTCCCGCTGCAACGGCACCGCGGGCGCGGAATCCGGCACCTCGCCCAGCACGTCCCCGACGACGAGCCGGTCGTGCACCAGCGCGAGCGGCACGTCCGAGCCCTCGCACATCACTGCGCGCACCGCGTCGGTGGTCTCGGACAGTCCCGGCAGCGGACGGCCCCGCATCGCGGCGAGCGTGTCCGCCAGCCGCACCGCCTCGATGACGTGCGCGGACGACACGAGCCTGTCCTCGTCACGCAGCAGTCCGGCCACCTTCGTCATCCAGCGCTCGATCGGCCGGTCCCGGACGCTGAACAGATGCCCGTACCAGCCGGGCGAGTCAATGCCCGCGCCGTAACCGCTCGCCCGGGACAGCCGGCGATGTGTCCACGGCACCCAGGTCATGTCGGCCTTGACCTTGGGCAGCCCCTTCAGCAGCGCCCGGTCGGCGGCGACCGGACGCTTCTCGTGCAGCGCGGGCACATGCCAGGCCCCGCACACCACGGCCACGTCGTCCCCGAACTCCCGCTGCGCGGCCCGTACCTGGAGCCGCATGTACGCCTCACGCACCAGGTCCCGGTCGTGCCCGCCGGATCCGTACGTCTCCCGCAGCGCCGCCATGGCCTCGCCGAGCGCCGCGAAGGGCGCGAAGGCATCGGTGCCCGCTCCGCCCCGGTGCTCGACCACGTCCTCCCACCACCGCTCGGGATCGTCGTACCCGGCGGTTTCGGCGAGCACGGCGAGGGGGTCGACGCGCACGGCTTCGTCGAGGTCAGCGGTGCCGGACTCCCCTGACGGCCCCTCGGGATCCGCCTCCCTCGCCGGCTCCGTCTGTCGCTCCCCGACCCGACCGGGCTCCCCTTCCCCGGTGCGGTCCGGCTCCCCTTCCCCGGTGTGGCCCCACTTCCCTCCGTCGACCCGGTCGGCCCGTGCCGTCCCATCCGGTTCCCCGCTCGGGTCCATCGCCGAGCCGGGCGTCGGGGCGGACGACGGGTCGGACGTCAGGTCGGACGTCGGTTCGGTGGGTGCGTCCTCGATCAGGTCACCCGGGGGAGGTGCGGCGCTCCCCTCTTGCCTCACCTCTTCCCTCCCCCACGCCAGCGTGTGCGTGGCCGGAAGATCGATGAACCGTGCCGGCACCCCGTGCTCCACGGCCCAGCGAATCGCCACCCACTCCGGTGAGAACTCGGCGAGCGGCCAGAACGCCGACCGCCCGGGCTCGTCCACGGCGTGGGCCAGCAGCGCCACAGGCGGCCGCATGCCGGCTTCGGCGGCGAGCGGAATGAGCGCATCCGCCTCGGGGGGACCCTCGATCAGCACCACCCGGGGCCGCGCCTCCTCCAGAGCGGCCCGCACCGCACGCGCCGACCCCGGCCCGTGATGCCGCACCCCCAGCAGCAACGGCCCGCTACCCCGCACTCCGGACCCTGCCTCCCGTACGGCGGAGCGCGCCCCCCGCCCGGGCTCCGCCGCCCCCTCGGGCCCTCCCTCCGGGCCGGTCGGCCTCCTCTCCGGGCCGCTCATGCGCTCACCTCCCGGCAGGCGCGGTAGAAGTCCTTCCAGCCGTCCCGCTCGCGGACGACCGCCTCCAGATACTCCTGCCAGATGACCCGGTCGGCGGCCGGATCGCGGACCACGGCACCGAGGATGCCGGCGGCGACATCACCGGCGCGCAGGACGCCGTCGCCGAAGTGGGCGGCCAGGGCCAGGCCGTTGGTGACGACGGAGATCGCCTCGGCGGTGGACAGCGTGCCGCTGGGAGACTTGATCTTCGTCCGTCCGTCGGCGGTGATCCCGTCGCGCAGCTCACGGAAGACCGTGACGACGCGGCGGATCTCGTCGATGCCGTCGGGTGCGGCGGGCAGGTCGAGGGAGCGGCCGATCTGGTCGACACGGCGCGAGACGATGTCGACCTCGGCGTCGGCGCTCTCCGGCAGCGGCAGGACCACCGTGTTGAAACGGCGGCGCAGCGCGCTGGACAGTTCGTTGACCCCCCGGTCGCGGTCGTTCGCCGTCGCGATCAGGTTGAAGCCGCGGACGGCCTGCACCTCCTGACCCAACTCCGGTATCGGCAGGGTCTTTTCCGACAGGATCGTGATCAGCGTGTCCTGTACGTCGGCCGGGATGCGGGTCAGCTCTTCGACGCGGGCGGTCATTCCCTCGGCCATGGCGCGCATGACGGGGCTCGGCACGAGCGCGTCCCGGCTGGGTCCGTGGGCCAGCAGCTGCGCGTAGTTCCAGCCGTAGCGGATCGCCTCCTCGGGCGTGCCCGCCGTGCCCTGCACGAGGAGCGTCGAGTCGCCGCTGACGGCCGCGGCCAGATGCTCGGACACCCACGTCTTCGCCGTGCCCGGCACGCCGAGCAGGAGCAGGGCGCGGTCGGTGGCGAGCGTGGTGACGGCGACCTCGACGATGCGGCGCGGGCCCACGTACTTGGGTGTGATCACCGTGCCGTCCGGCAGGGTGCCGCCCAGCAGATACGTCGCGACGGCCCAGGGCGACATCCGCCAGCGGGCCGGTCGCGGCCGGTCGTCCTGCTGCGCCAGCGCGGCGAGTTCGGCGGCGAAGGCCAGCTCTGCATGCGGCCGCAGCACCTCGCCGGCCTGTTCGCCGGCCTGCCCCGCGGCAGGCCCTGCCGCCTGCCCCGCGGGCGGATTGACGGACGTCGGTTCAACGGACACGGTCATGGCTCGGTCCCCCTCCAGCTCGGCCGGTTCGGATCTGGCTCAACCGTGCACCACGCCACTGACAATGCGTTCTGACCTGCGGAAATGCCCTCGCGACGGCCGATTGTCAGTGGCGGGATCTACCTTCGATGTCATGACTCAGCAGGGGGTGCGCTGGACGGCGGATCAGGTGCTGGCACTGGCGCCTGACGCCGCGTCACGCAAAGCGGGAAGCAAGCTCGGCGCGGCGGGACCGTGGTCGGAAGCGGGCAGTTCGGGCGAGGGGACGGTGTGGGGACTGTGCAAGGGCAGTGGCAGCAAGCCGTATCAGACGATCATCGACATCGCGGACGCCGCCGGGCCCGCGTACAAGTGCAGTTGTCCTAGCCGGAAGTTCCCGTGCAAGCACGCGCTCGGGCTGCTGCTGCTCTGGGCGGGTGAGGGCGGGACGGTGCCGCGGGGGCCGGCGCCGGACTGGGCGGAGCAGTGGACAGCGGGGCGGCGACAGCGTGCGGAGGAGAAACGGACGGCCGCGGCCGCCGGTTCCCCGTCCACCGGTGATCCGGAGGCGGCAAGGCGCAGGGCGGAGCGCCGGGCCGAGCGGATCACCGCGGGGGCGGTGGAGCTGGAGCAGCGGCTGGCCGATCTGCTGCGCGGGGGCCTCGCGGCGGCCGAGCAGGCGGGGTACGGGCTGTGGGAGGAGTCGGCGGCACGCATGGTCGATGCGCAGGCACCCGGCCTGGCCGCGCGAGTAAGGGAGTTGGGTGCGATCCCGTCGTCGGGGCCGGGCTGGCCGGTGCGCCTGCTGGAGGAGTGCGCGCTGATTCATCTCCTCGTCCAGGGCTGGCTGCGCCGCGAGCGCCTGCCGGACGGCCTGGCCGCCACGGTCCGTGCGCGGATCGGACTGTCCGGGCAGGCCGACGGCCCGCCGACGCGCGACCACTGGCTGGTCCTCGCCCAGTACGACACGTCCGAGAGCCACCTCACCACGCGCCGCATCTGGCTGCACGGCGCCGAGTCGGCCCGCACCGCGCTGCTCCTCTCCTATGGAGCCGCAGGCCGCGCACCCGAGCTGGCCCTGCCGGTGGGACTCGCCTTCGAGGCTGACCTTTCGGCGTACGCGGGCGCCGGTCAGCTGCGCGTGGCGCTGGGCGAGCAGCTGACACCTCCGGCTCCCACGACGGTACGGCCGCCGGGCATGACCACGGTGGAGGCGGCGGTGCGCTACGGAGAGGCCCTGCGGTCCGACCCCTGGCTCGACTCCTACCCGGTGACCCTGGACCGGGTCATACCGACCCCGGCCGGGGACACCTGGCAACTCGCCGACGCGGACGGCGACCTGGCACTGCCGATCACCATGTCCGCCGCCGCCCGCCCCGGGCTGTGGCGCCTGATCGCCCTCTCCGGAGGCGCGCCCGTCACGGTTTTCGGCGAGTGCGGTCATCGCGGTTTCACACCGCTGACCGCTTGGCCGGAGGGACAGGGAGAGGCGGTGTCCCTGTGCTGACCCACCCGGCCGGGCCGGCCGACTCCGGCTCCGACCCCCTGAAGACCCGAAAGAAGGGACACCCATGAACAGGACGCCGACTCCCCAGGACGTGCCCGTCGGTGACTCCTGGGAGGACCTCGTCACCACGGCGTTGCTCGGAACCGACCGGCGTACGCCCTCGGGTTCGGCGCCGGGCCGGGAGGCGCCGGTGGCGTTGCTGGACGCGGCAGCCGTGCAGACCGTACGGCGAAGGGCTGGGCTGCGGCCCGCGCGGGCGGCGACTCGGCCCGAACCAGCGGCCGAGGATCCCCGCCCGCCGCTGCCGCCGGCCGCGGCGAGCAGGCTCTCCATGCTGCTGGCCGACCGGTCGGGCTGGGCCGCCAGTGGCCGTCGCGGGGCGGCGCCCGACCTCACGGAGCTGCTGCCCCAGTGGCTCGCGCTGGCGAACGCGCGCGGGTTCGCCCCTCCGACGGACGTGCTGCCCGCGCTGCTGGACGCGGCCCGGGGCCGTACCGACCTGCGGCCGGCCGCCCTGGCGTTCGCCGGGCCGCGGGCGCTGTGGCTGGGCCGGCTGAACACGGACTGGCGGTTCGCCCTGCGTGCCGCGCCGGGCGGCGGCGCGTCGCTGCCGGGGCCCGAGGAGCCGGAGCGGATACGGGAGTTGTGGCAGGAGGGCCTGTTCGCCGAGCGAGTCGCGCTCCTCTCGGCGATACGGGCCCAGGAGCCGGCGACCGCGCGCGAACTGCTCGCCACGACGTGGGCGACGGAACGGGCGGAGGACCGCCTGATGTTCCTCGACTCGCTGCGGACGGGGCTGGAGGCGACGGACGAGCCGTTCCTGGAGCAGGCGTTGTCCGACCGCAGCCGCAATGTGCGGGCCACGGCGGCGGAGTTGTTGTCCACGCTGCCCGGTTCGGCGCTGGCCGCGCGGATGGGGGCCCGGTCCGGTTCGTGTGTGGCGGTCGACCGCACGCGGCCCGTGCCGACGCTCTTGGTCGAGGCGCCGCACCAGTGCGACGCGGACATGGAGCGCGACGGGGTGGTGCCCAAGGCCCCGGCCGGGCGGGGCGAACGGTCCTGGTGGCTGGGCCAGTTGGTGGAGGCGGCGCCGCTCGGGGAGTGGCCGAGGCGGCTCGGGGGGCGTACGCCGGAGGAGATCGTGGCGCTGCCCGTGGCGGACGACTGGCAGCCGGAACTGCATGCCGCGTGGTGCCGGGCGGCGGTCCGGCAGCGGGACGCCGACTGGTCCCGGGCCCTTCTCGGGGCCCCTTCCGCTCCGGAGGCGGGCGGGCCGGGAGCGGTGTCGCTGGCGGAGCGGGCGAAGCTGCTCGCGACGCTGGGCTCCACCGAGCGGGCCGACTGGGTGGCCCGCTTCATCGCGACGCATGGACTGTCCGAGGCGTTTCAGCTGCTCGGGGTGTGCGCGGTGCCCTGGAGCGAGCCGCTCGGGCGGGCTGTTGTCGACGCTCTCAACATCGCGCGGGACGCCGGGAGTTATCCGTGGAGTTTCAGTGGGGTGATGGGACTGGCCGAGCGGTGCCTGGATCCTGCGGAGGCCGGGCGGTTCGACGGGCTCACGGCGGTGCCCGATGAGCCTGAGGGGGCCTCGCCCGGGGCGGGGGGTTACTGGGCCGAGGCGTTCCAACGCCTCACCACGACCTTGCGTCTGCGCGCCACCATGTCAACCGAGCTGACACCTCCGCCGTCTTCATGACCCCGGGCGCCGCCCTTGCAACTGGACCCCCGTTCCTCGTGGACACCGGACGCCCACGGGGTGCCGCCCGGGTGGGCACACTCCCCTACCTGCGCTGGTGCCGACGCAGGGGCGAGCCGCCGAGCCCGGCGCCGCGGGGTGCCGCCCGGGTGGGCAAACTCCCCTACCCACGTGGGCACCCTGCGCCGGTGCTGGCGTAGGGGTGGGTCGGCGAGCCCGGCGCCTAGCGGGTGCCGCTGCGCCCACCCGTGCCGCCCCGAGCGGCACGCATGCCCGCAGCTATGACCGTACGGCCCCACCGCGTGCCCGCAGCCCGCAGCAAGAGCGGCTCCGCCGCCCCCCGGGGCGCCCGCTGCCCGCAGCGCAAGACAGCGACGGCGGGCCGCCCCCGCCCGCACCCCCCACGCACCCGCAGCCGCCCACGCACCGAAGGGGCCGTGCCGGTACATCAAATGCCCGTCGCCATGCGTCAGGACAGGCAAGAGAGCGCCCCCAGAAGACAGCACAGCCGGTAGGGCGACGGGCGGATGTACCGGCACGGACCCGACCCACCCACCGGCGCCAGGCGAACCACCCACGCACCGGACGGCGAACCACCCACCCACCGGCACCAGGCGACCGACACCCCCCGGCACAAAGCGACCCCCCGCTCAAGGCGCCCCGCCAGAAACCGTCACATACCCGCAGGCTGCCGCACGTTGGCCCGTACCCAGTCCACGATCGACGTCGTAGTCGCTCCGGGTGTGAAGATCTCGGCGACGCCCTTCTCCTTGAGGGGCGCGATGTCCGCCTCGGGAATGATGCCGCCGCCGAAGACCTTGATGTCCTCCGCGTCGCGCTCCTTGAGGAGGTCGATCACCGCGGCGAAGAGCGTGTTGTGCGCGCCCGACAGGATGGAGAGCCCGATCGCGTCGGCGTCCTCCTGGATCGCGGTGTCGACGATCTGCTCGGGAGTCTGGTGCAGTCCCGTGTAGATGACCTCCATACCGGCATCGCGCAGCGCCCGCGCGATCACCTTGGCCCCGCGATCGTGGCCGTCGAGCCCCGGCTTGGCCACCACCACGCGGATCGGACCGGCTGCCACACCCATCACTGCCTCCATGAACCGACTACACAACCTGCACCGAACATCCCGTACCGGGACAACTCGCACCGCCGCCCATCCACCGGATGCGCCCCTGCGGCACGGATGCCCCGCACCGACCGGCCGGGTAAGTGAACGAACGTTATCCCCAGCATCCCGCACCCGGCAGTTTCGCGGTGGAGAGCGAGGGGGAAATCACACGATGGGACACGTTCGCCGCGCACGTCTCCGAGTTCCTGCGGCACACGCGCCGCAGGACCCCACGGACCTGCGGTACACGGACCGCAGCGGAGTAGGCGCAAGGAGAGCCGCCATGAGGTGGCCGCACCACCGCACCGTCAGCGGGGCGCCGCGGTGGTGGGGCCCATCGGCGACGGCCTGGGACGGCAAGAGCACCGCGCCGCGGCTTTCCACTAGGGCACACGGGGGACAGAGTCGTCCTCAGCGTGCCGACGGGAGGTCGGCCATGAAGGTCACCAGGGCAGTAGAGCCCCTTCTTCCACTCTGCCAGCGCCTGTTCCCCGGCAGACTGGCCGGACTCTCGATGGCCCTCCTCAAGGCGACGGCCCTGGAGATCACGATCCTCGCGGGACATCTGCTCCTCTACCCGTCCGGGATCACCCAGGAGCGCCGGACAGCCCCACCGCTCCCGTCACCGGACACCGCCACGCTGCCCACCGGGACAAAACCCCCGGTCGTGCTGCTGCACGGCTTCATCGACAACCGCTCGGTCTTCGTCCTGCTGCGCCGCAGTCTGGCGCAGCACGGCAGGCAGCGCGTCGAGTCGCTCAACTACTCCCCGCTGACATGCGACATCCGCACCGCGGCCGGACTGCTCGGCCGGCACATAGAGGAGATCTGCGAACGCACGGGCCAGGAGCGGGTGGACATCGTCGGGCACAGTCTGGGCGGACTGATCGCTCGCTATTACGTGCAGCGCCTCGGCGGGGACACCCGCGTCCGCACTCTCGTCACGCTCGGCACACCGCACTCGGGCACCCGCGTCGTACCGCTGATGAACGCGCACCCGATCGTGCGACAGATGCGCCCGGACTCGCAGGTGATCGAGGAGCTGCGCCTGCCCGCACCGGGCTGCCGCACGCGTTTTGTGAGCTTCTGGAGCGATCTCGACCAATTGATGGTCCCGTTGGAGACCGCCTGCGTCGAGCACCCGGACCTGCTCGCGCAGAACGTGCGGGTCAGCGGGATCGGACACCTGGCCCTGCCCGTGCATCCAGCGGTCGCGACCGGGATACGCCAGGCACTCGACGCCGAAGAAACAGGAGTTCCGGCGGCCGCCCGGACCGGCGGCCTGACGGTGGCTTGAGCGCGCCGCAGGACATCGACCAGACGTCGACTCGACGCGGACTCGACGCCGACTCGACGCGGGCCCGGCATCGACTCGACGCGGGCCTGGCATCGAACACTCTTCGAACACCAGGCCAAGGCCATGCCCGCAGTCCGCCGAAACACGGCCGAATGCCCGTTTCCCGCAGGCATGAAACCTGCGGAAGATTGTCGCGCCCGCGTACTGCCGGGTACAGTCACCGCACTGCTCTGCCAGCCCCTGTTGTCGAGGCGAAAGAGAAGTTGGTGAACGACCGTCACCCGTCGGGGATTGTGACTCCCCCGGCTCCGGCTCCCGATGCCACCTCGGCGCACTACGCGTCGTACGGCCAGCAGGGTGCCCCGTACGGCGACTTCACCACGTATGACGGTTACCCCGCCACCGGTTTTGACACCGGTGATGCCGGCGGTAATTCCGCTTACACGACGGCCAGTTTCGACACCGACCCGCTCTTCGGCGACATGCCGGGCGCCCACACCGGTTCGTACGACACCACGCACTGGTCCACCGGCGGTCATCAGACGCAGGACACGGGCAGCCACCAGGCGTTCGGCTACGACCCGTACGCCGCGCAGCAGCAAGCCGCGTACGACACCGGCAGCTACGAGACGACCGCCTGGGCCGCCGGTTACCAGCAACTCGCCGACATCCCCGCGCAGTCGCAGGGCCCCGACGGCACCGGGCAGTGGGACGCGAACGCGTGGCTCCAGGCAGACCGGACCGCCCCGTTCGACCAGGGCGATCACACGCAGCAGTGGAACGCGGGGACCCTCGACACGGGCACGTACGACGCCACGCAGTGGAACTCGGACGGCAGCCAGGGCACCCAGGACTCCTACGAGTCGTACGACCGGAGCCATCCGGCCGCGTCGCCCGACGACTACGACCAGGGACACCAGGCCGCGTCGCCCGAGGCGTACGACCAGAACTCTTCCGAGGCCTTCGACCAGCAGGCGACCGCCACCTTCGAGCAGGTGCCGTACGACCAACCCGGCTCCGCGGACGGTGAGTTCGACGCCGGGGACGACGAGCACTCCGAAGAGCCGGAACCGCTGCTGCTCGATGAGGCCGAAGAGGCCGCCGTCGACCGCGCCTCCGAAACCCCCTTCGTCCCGGGTGGCCGTTCCGCGGCCCGCGCGGCGAATCGTTCCCGGCGCCGCGCCCCGGCCCGGCGGTCCGCGCTGCTGACGGTGGCCGTGCCCTCGGCGTGCGTGATGGGGGTCGCGGGGATCGCCGCCGCCTCCGTGGTGAGCGTGAGCAGCGACGACGGCAAGCAGACGACGGCCGGTGCGGCGGAGACGAAGTCCGTGAAACCGTCCGCCGCCAACAACAAGCTGGACACGCAGCTCGCGAATCTCTCCGCGGACGCCGACGACTTCGCCGACCGGGCGAGCCGGACGCAGGAACGTATCGACCTCAAGGCCCAGCAGGACGCCCAGAAGAAGAAGGCGGCGGAGGAGGCGGCCCGCAAGGAGCGGCTGCGCCCCAAGTTCGTCCTGCCGGTCACGCAGAAGGGGCTCAGCGCCTACTACGGCCAGGCCGGCATCAACTGGATGTCCGTGCACACCGGCATCGACTTCCCCGTGCAGTACGGGACGACGGTGATGGCGGCGACGGACGGCACCGTGCGGACGCAGTGGAACAGCGCGTACGGGAACATGGCGATCGTGACGGCCAAGGACGGTACGGAGACGTGGTACTGCCACCTCTCCACGTACAAGGTGCCGTCGGGGACGGTCGTGAAGGCCGGCGACCCGATCGCCTTCTCCGGGAACTCCGGCAACTCGACCGGGCCGCACCTGCACTTCGAGGTCCGGCCCGCGGGCGGCTCGGCGATCGACCCGCTGCCGTGGCTCCGCAGCCACGGGCTGGACCCGACGTAAACCGACCCGCTGCCGTGGCTCCGCAGCCACGGGCGGGACTCGACGTAAACCGACCCGCTGCCATGGCCCGTAGCCACTCGCGGGGCCCGACGTAAACCGACCCGCTGCCATGGCCCGTAGCCACTCGCGGGGCCCGACCTAAGCCGCAGACTCCCAGCCCGCGCCCAGGTGACCTGGGTGCCCGCACGCCGGCGACCGGCCGGGGACCGGGCCGAGGAGCCCGGCCCGGTGCGGTGCGGTGCGGCCCGGTGCGGTGCCTACAGCTTCTCGACCGGCGCGTACCGCAGCAGCAGGCGCTTCGGCTTGGGCTCGCCGAAGTCGACCGTCGCCTCCGCGTTGGCGCCCGTGCCGTTGACGCCGACCACCGTGCCGAGGCCGAACTGGTCGTGGGTGACCCGGTCGCCGACGGCCAGTGAGACCACCGGCTTCTCGGCGATACCGCGGCGCGTCGCGAAGCCGGACGCACCCGAGGCCGCGGACCGCGAGCGCGACGAGGAGAGCGAGGCCGCCACGCCCGAAACGGGACCCGAGGACACGGGGCCCATGGACCCGGTGCGCTTCCAGTCCAGATGCGCGTCCGGGATCTCCTCCAGGAAGCGGGACGGCGGGTTGTACGAGGGCTGGCCCCAGGCACTGCGCATGGAGGACCGCGTCAGATAGAGGCGCTCCCGCGCGCGCGTGATGCCCACGTAGGCGAGGCGCCGCTCCTCTTCGAGCTCCTTGGTCTGGCCGAGCGCGCGCATGTGCGGGAAGACGCCGTCCTCCATGCCCGTCAGGAAGACGACCGGGAACTCGAGGCCCTTGGCGGTGTGCAGGGTCATCAGGGTGATGACTCCGTTGCCGTCCTCCTCGTCGGGGATCTGGTCGGAGTCGGCGACGAGCGCGACTCGCTCCAGGAACTGGGAGAGGCCGCCCGGCGTCTCGCCCTCACCGGTCTCCTGCTCGAACTCCAGGGCCACCGCGGCGAGTTCCTGGAGGTTCTCGATACGGGTCTCGTCCTGCGGGTCGGTGGATGCCTGCAACTCGGCGAGATAGCCGGTGCGTTCGAGTACCGCCTCCAGGACCGTGGCCGGGCCGGCGCCCGACTCCACGATCGTCCGCAGGTCCTCCATCAGAGTGTTGAACCGCTTCACGGCGTTCGTCGAGCGGGACGCCATCCCGTACGCCTCGTCGACGCGGCGCAGCGCCTGCGGGAAGCTGATCTTCTCGCGCTGCGAGAGCGCGTCGATCATGGCCTCGGCGCGGTCGCCGATGCCGCGCTTGGGCACGTTCAGGATGCGGCGCAGCGGGACCGTGTCCTCCGGGTTCGACAGCACGCGCAGATACGCGAGGACGTCCCGGACCTCCTTGCGCTCGTAGAAGCGGACGCCGCCGACGACCTTGTAGGGCAGGCCGACGCGGATGAAGATCTCTTCGAAGACACGGGACTGGGCGTTCGTACGGTAGAAGACCGCGACGTCGCCGGCCTTGGCGTCGCCCGCGTCGGTGAGACGGTCTATTTCCTCGGCGACGAACTGCGCCTCGTCGTGCTCCGTGTCGGCGACATAGCCGGTGATCCGCGCGCCCGCGCCCGCGTTGGTCCACAGGTTCTTGGGGCGGCGGCTCTCGTTGCGCTCGATGACCGCGTTCGCGGCGCTGAGGATCGTCTGCGTGGAGCGGTAGTTCTGCTCCAGGAGGATCGTCGTCGCGTCCGGGTAGTCCTCCTCGAACTGGAGGATGTTGCGGATGGTCGCGCCGCGGAAGGCGTAGATCGACTGGTCGGCGTCACCCACCACGCACAGCTCGGCGGGCCCGAGGTCTCCCTCGCCGGGCGGCACGTCCTCGGGGCGGTCGCCGCCGGAGGGGCCGACGAGCTCGCGGACCAGCGCGTACTGCGCGTGGTTGGTGTCCTGGTACTCGTCGACCAGGACGTGGCGGAAGCGGCGGCGGTAGTGCTCGGCGACGTCCGGGAAGGCGCGGAGCAGATTGACCGTCGTCATGATCAGGTCGTCGAAGTCCAGGGCGTTCGCCTCGCGCAGCCGGGACTGGTACATCGCGTACGCCTGGGCGAGCGTCTTCTCGAAGCCGTCCGTGGCCTGCGCCGCGAAGTCCTCCTCGTCGATCAGCTCGTTCTTCAGGTTCGAGATCTTGGCGCTGAAGGACTTCGGCGGGAAGCGCTTGGGGTCGAGGTCCAGATCGCGGCAGACCAGGGCCATGAGGCGCTTGGAATCGGCCGCGTCGTAGATCGAGAAGGAGGAGGTGAAGCCGAGCTTCTTGCTCTCCCGCCGCAGGATGCGGACGCAGGCGCTGTGGAAGGTCATCACCCACATCGCGTTCGCCCGCGGACCGACGAGGTGCTCGACGCGCTCCTTCATCTCGCCCGCGGCCTTGTTCGTGAACGTGATCGCGAGGATCTGGCCGGGGTGGACATGGCGCTCGCCCAGCAGATACGCGATCCGGTGCGTGAGCACGCGCGTCTTGCCGGAGCCGGCGCCGGCCACGATGAGCAGCGGGGAGCCGGCGTGCACCACGGCCGCGCGCTGGTTCTCGTTCAGCCCGTCCAGGAGCGTGGCCGGGTCGACCACGGGGCGTGGGGCGCCGTCGCGGTAATACCCTCCCCCGCTCCCGGCTTCGCCCGAGCGGGATCCCGATCGGCTCGGCGGCACGTCGAAACGGCCGCCGAACAGGTCGTCCGGAAGCGGCTCGGCCGTCCCGTCCTCGGGCGGCGGCGGGGGCTCTTCCTCGTGGGCCGCGGAGGGCTTGAGGTCCGCCAGGAAGCTGTCGTCAAAGAGGCTGCTCATCGCTCTCCGAGTCTAGGCCGACCCACTGACACCCCGCGGCCACCCCGGAAATCCGGCCGGTTTCCCGAAGCGGGGCGGGCCGGCGGCCGGCCTCTTCCGAAGCCTCCCCCGCCCCCCTCGCCATCCGTAACGTACTGACTCTGCACAGTGAGCGGCCTCGGACGGCCGCCCGTACGAGGCCGGACGGCGGTCGGTTACCCGGCGGCGGGCGGCGGTGCGTCACCCGTCGGCGGCGGGCGGCGGGCTGCGGGCTGCGGGCTGCGGGCTGCGGGCTGCGGGCTGCGGGCTGCGGGCTGCGGGCTGCGGGCTGCGGGCTGCGGGCTGCGGGCTGCGGGCTGCGAACGACGAACGACGAGCGGCGAACGACTAGCGGCGAACGACGGCGGGGGAATCCCTCACCCCGGACAACTCGCCCTAGACCCCTCCGGATTGACCGAGTGGGTCGGCGACCATGGCGAAGGTCACGAAAATGTATCGGGCATATCGCCCATCAACCTTCACAGAAGTCACACGAGTTGGCTAACGTGCCGGTCAGGCCGCCCGACCCTCACCGGCGAACATCGCCGGGCCGGCGCGGCCTCCGCTGAGTCCGGTGCGCCCCCGCGGCAGCCGGAGCCGGGGACCCAATCGATCCCGGGGTGAATCGGTCCAACCGCCTTGTCGGGCCAGGACCGTAGGGCAACCCTTCCGAACCGTCCGCCCGAACCCGACAGCTAACTCGGTAAGCGGATGATGGAAGGAGTCGCCTCTCTTGGCGTCGCATCGCAAATGGCGTCCTACGGGTACGGGCATAGCGGGCATACGGACCCCCGGCCTCGCCACGGCGGCCCTCACCTCCGTGGCTCTGCTCTCGCAGACGGCGAACGCCGCGCCGTCGGCCGACCCCAAGCCCAGCCTGGAAGAGGTCGAGAAGAAGGTCAACGACCTCTACCACCAGGCCGAGGCCGCCACCGAGAAGTACAACGGGGCCAAGGAGAAGACCTCCAAGCAGCGCAAGCGCGTCGACACCCTCCTCGACGACGTGGCCCAGCGCACGGAGAAGCTCAACTCCGCGCGGGACGAGCTGGGCACGTTCGCCGCGGCCCAGTACCGCACCGGGGCCGCCGCCCCCGACACCGCGAGTCTCCTGCTGGCCGACAACCCGCAGGACTACTTCGACCAGACCCAGCTGATGAGCCGGCTGACCAGCCGCCAGAAGCAGGCCGTCGACGATTACGCCACCGAGCAGGCCGCGACGACGAAGAAGCGCCAGGAGGCCTCCGAGAGCCTCCAGGCACTGTCCACGTCGCAGACGACGCTGAAGTCGACCAAGGCCCAGGTCCAGCAGAAGCTCTCCGACGCCCGAGAGCTGCTGTCGAAGCTGACCGCCGCGGAGAAGGCGCGGCTCGCGGCGATCGAGGAGAAGCAGCGGGCGGAGGCCAAGCGCAAGGCCGAGGAGCTGGCCCGCAAGCAGGCCGCCGAACAGAAGCAGCGCCGGCAGGAGGCACCCCAGCAGGGCAGCGGCTCGGCCGGCCCCGGCACCTCCACCGACGCCGCCTACGCGACGAAGACCGCCAAGGCCATCGCCTTCGCCCGCGCCCAGGTCGGCAAGCCGTACGTCTGGGGCGCGACCGGCCCGGGCTCGTACGACTGCTCCGGCCTCACCCTCGCCGCCTGGAAGGCCGCCGGCGTCACCCTCCCCCGTACCACCTGGGACCAGGTCAAGGCGGGCACCACGGTCCCCGTCTCCGACATCAAGCCCGGCGACCTCGTCTTCTTCTACGACGACCTCAGCCACGTCGGCCTCTACATCGGCAACGGCATGATGATCCACGCCCCGAAGCCCGGCGCGTACGTCCGCGAGGAGTCGATCTACTACGCGGGCGACACGATGCCGATCCACAGCGTGGTACGGCCGGCGTGACGCCGTAAGGCGTGGCGAGGTCGTGACGTTGTGACGCGTGACGTTGTGACGCGTGACGTTGTGAAGCGCGATGCTGTGACGCCTCCGGGGGCGCGTTTCTGACTGTGCGCGCCGGCTTGGGCGGCCTGCGCGCCGGGCGTGTGCCTCATGGCATACGCAACCGGGGGCGCACGAGACGAGAGGGCGGCGCGGGACCAGTCGTCCGGGCGCGCGGGGAATCGTGCACGCCGGCGTACGGGCGGGCGTGCGCAAAGCGTGCGGGCGCGCGCGGCGGCAGCGCCCGGCATGGGCATGCGGGGCGCGCGTGGGCAGGCAGGCGCGCGGGCGTGCGTGAGCCGTTCAGGCGCGCGGGCGTGCGCGAGGCGTGCAGGCGCGCGTGGGCACGCGGGCGCGGGTGGGCACGCGGGCGCGGGTGGGCAAGGCGGGCGTGCGGGCGGTTTTCGCGCTCCGCGCGCTCGCGCCCTGCGCGCCCCGCGTGCGAGAGACGCGCAGCTCCCTAGCATCGGCCGCATGCCAGGCGCCTCCCCCCTCCTCACCTGGTGGGCGCAGCGCCCGCCCGCCGCCGGTGCCGCCGTGATGGCGACCGGCATCCTCTCGATCGGGCTGCACCTGACCGGTTACGAGACCCTGTCCCGGATCGCGCTGGTCCTGGCCTGCGCGGCCTGGCTGGCGCTGGCCGGGGACTTCGTGGCACGGCTCGTACGGGAACGGGAGCGGTGGCTGGCGGAGGCGGGGACGCCGGCCGCGCTGACCGCGGTCGCGGCGACCACGGTGCTGGGGGCGCGTTTCTCGGCGCTCGGGTGGCAGGGCGTCGCCGAGGCGCTGCTCGCGCTGGCTGCCGTGCTCTGGCCGGGGCTGCTCGTCCTGGTCGTACGGCACTGGGGACCTCGTATGCCCGGAGCCGTGTTCCTCGGTTGTGTTGCCACGCAGGGGCTCGCCGTACTCGCGGCGGCGCTCGCGGTGGCGGTGGGGAGCGCGTGGCTCTCTCATGCGGCGCTCGTGCTGTTCTGGCTGGGGCTCGTGTTCTACGCGGCCGGGCTGTGGCACTTCGATCCCCGGCAGGTCGCCCACGGCGCCGGGGACCACTGGGTGGCGGGCGGGGCACTGGCGATCTCGGCGCTGGCCGGCTCGAAGCTCGTCACCGCGGGGCAGGCGGGCCTGTCTTTGTCGGGCCATGGTGGCCCGTTCCTGTGGAGCGAGGGCGACAACAGCGTCCTGCGGACCGTGACCGTCGCGCTGCTCGTGCTCGATCTGGCCTGGTACTGCGTCCTGGCGGTGGCGGAACTGCGGTGGCCGCGCCCCCGTTACGACGTACGGCGCTGGGCGAGCGTCTTCCCGATGGGGATGACGGCGGTGGCGACGCTGTCCGTGTCGGCCGCCGTGGAGGTGCCGTGGCTGCGCGGGCCCGGACAGGTGCTGCTGTGGATCGCGGTGGCGGCCTGGCTGGCGGTCGCGGCGCAGGCCGTCCACTCGGCCCGCGCGGGCCGTTCCGGCTGACGGAGCCGCGCGTTCTCACATGCCGCCGTTCCGGCTGCCGAAGCCGCGCGCTCTCACATGCCGGACGATCTCAGGTCCAGAGCAACGACCTCAAGTCCAGAGCACCGGCCTCAAGTCCAGAGCACCGGCCTCAAGTCCAGAGCACCGGCCTCAAGTCCAGAGCACCGGCCTCAGGTCCAGAGGACCGCGATGAAGATGTTCGCCGTGGTCAGCAGGCCCACCAGCCCGAACGCGCCCTTCTCGACCTTCTCCTCGTCCCGCTTCACATAGACGAGCCCCAGGATCACGATCAGCAGGGCCAGCTTCACGCCGAGCTTGATGTTGTTGAGCGAGTTGTCGTCGGCCTGGTTCAGGCCGACCAGCACGAACCCCGTCACCAGCATGGTGAGCGCGCCATGCAGCATCGCGGGGACGAACCGGGCCGTGCCCCGGCCCATCGCCTTCATCTGGGTGAGAAACCCGCCGAGGAGGGAGGCGATCCCGATGATGTGCAGGCCGACGAAGAGATGGATGAGTACGTCCATGGAGCCGGAGCCTAACCGGGGTGCCCGGAGCCGCCTTTCACCGGCCCTGGGTTGACACCCGGCACTCGGCTTTTCACCGGACCTCAGTTGGCATAGACCCTCCTCGGGGTCGACCACCCCCGGGCGGGCGCCTCCCTCGACCCACAGCACCGGTCTCCCGGCCCATAGCACCCGCACCCGCCCGGCTGTCCGGAAACCGCCGTTTCGGTCAGCGCCACGCGTCAAGTCGGCGGCGGCCGGCCGGGATCACGGTCACATACGGACACCCGTCGACTCACTCGCGCCACTTCCGTACATAGCGTTACCGACCCATCACTCTCAGGTTTAGCGTCCTCCCCCAGGTGACCGGCTTCCCACCACCGCCCGGGCCAGGGGCGGCCGTCGGCCACCACCGCCAGGAAGGAATCCGGCGGCGGCCCGCTCCCCCTGTGCGGGACGCCGCCGGACGCGTAGCCGGACGACCTCGCTCCGGCGGTCGTACGGAACGAAAGTCTCTTGGGTCGTACGGAACGTAAGTCTCTTGGAAGGATGTGGGCCCTCGTGGCAGCGCACCGCAAGCCCAGACAGCGCTCGCTCGGCGGCAACACTGCACGCACCGCCGTCACCATCGCCCTGGCAGGCGCGGCGACGGCAACCGGTTTCGAGGGCACGGGGCACGCCGAGCCCCAGCTCTCTCCGGCGCAGGTCAAGGCCAAGGTGGACCAGCTGTACGAGGACGCGGAGGTCGCCACCGAGAAGTACAACGGCGCCAAGGAGAAGGCCGGGAAGGCCGAGCAGCGGCTGGACACACTGCGCGACGAGGCGGCGCGCAAGACGGACCGGCTCAACACGGCACGGGACGCGCTGGGTTCGATCGCCACAGCGCAGTACCGCAGCGGCGGCCTCGACCCCGCCGTGCAACTCGCGCTCTCCGACGACCCCGAGCAGTATCTGGACGGCGCCGCGTTCGCGGAGCGCGCCGGCAGCCGGCAGGCCTCGGCCGTGGGGCGGGTACGCAAGCAGCTGCGGGAGATCGAGCAGTTGCGCGGAGCCGCCCACGTCGAACTCGCCGCGTTGAAGTCCCGCCAGGCGGAGCTCAAGCGGCACAAGAAGACGATCACCGGGAAGCTGGGCGAGGCGCGCCGGCTCCTGTCCCGGCTCACGGACGAACAGCGTGCACAGCTCGCGGGGGACGGCGGGGCGGGTACGGCCGCTGGTCACGCGTCACGTTCGTCGGCGCGCGACATGGGCGCGCTCCCGTCCGGCGCCGGCTCGGCGACGGCGCCCAACTCCCGTGCGGCCGCGGCGGTCTCGTACGCCTACCAGAAGCTCGGCAGCCCGTATGTGTGGGGCGCCACCGGCCCCGACGCCTTCGACTGCTCGGGGCTCGCCCTGGCCGCGTACCGCGCCGCGGGCATCTCGCTGCCGCGCACGACGTACGCCCAGATCAACGCGGGCCGCCGCGTCTCCCGCTCCGAACTCCGCCCCGGGGACCTGGTCTTCTTCTACTCCGGGATCAGCCACGTCGGCATCTACGTGGGCAACGGCCAGATGATCCACGCCCCGAACCCATCGGCTCCGGTACGCCTGGCACCCATCGATCAGATGCCGTTCGCGGGGGCTGCGCGGGTGGGGTGAGGGCAGTTCAGGCCCTGGGGAGGCTCAACCAGCGGCCGCATCCAGTCGACCGTGCTGTGGGCCGGAGCGCGGAAGTGCTGTGGGCCGGTGCACGGAAGTGGCTCACGTGCGCAGTGGCATGCGGATCGCCCCGCGCACCTGCGCGGCTCGGACGCGTACGGCCGTCCGGGGAAGTGCGGTCGTCGGCGCTTCGACCGTGATGCCGCCACGGCACGCTCGGCAGAGACCACCGGGCAGGGCCTCCGGGCGGCCAGGCACGCGGCATTCGGTGCACTCCATGAGCAGACGTGCGCGTGGCGTGAGGCGTACCTCCGGGTCGGGCAGCTCGGGCGGCATCTTGTCCCGCAGCCGCCGCTGTACGAGGGCACGGGGTGAGTACACCTGCTCGGGGAGCCCGGTGACGAGGGCCAGCGTCAGGCCGGCCGGTGTCGCGCCACGGGCGAGCCATGCGGAGGCGAGTTCCTCCAGGGCGGCACAGTCGGCGGCGGAGAGGGTCAAACGGGCTTCGCAGCGGCCGAGTTGGGCGAGGACTTCGTAGGCGGCGGAAGGGCGACGCCGCCCTGAAAGCCGTTCCGTGTCGGCCTGTTCGGCCTGTTCGGCCTGTTCGGCTCGTTCGGCTCGTTCGGCTCGTTCGGCTCGTTCGGCTTGCTTCGGTTCCTGGGGTGATACGTCGCCGGAGGCGGCCCGAGGCGCAGGGGCGGGGCATGCCTCTGCGGGAGTCTCGGGCTGCGCCTCACCCGGTATGTCACCGGCGAGGAACCGGGCCCACCATTCGCTGTCACGTGCGGTACGGGTCCAGTAGGTGCGGAACACCCAGCGGGTCACGCCCTCCCCACCGTCGCCGGTCGCCCCGCCTTCCGCGCGGCGCCGTACGCGCCGGAGGTGTCCGGCCCGGGACAGCTCGTTGAGGGCGGTGCGGACAGCCTGCTGGCCGTACAGGGGCAGCGCCTTGGCGAGGGTCTTGGCGTCCATGGCGGCCCCGTCGGGAAGCCGGTCGATGAACGCGGCGACGTAGCGCTCGCGGGGCGGGAGATGGTCCAAGCAGCCCAGGCGGTACGGCGACTGGTCCGGCACGGGTCGTTTGCCGTAGCCGGGGTTGGCCATGGGGTGTGCGGGCGCGGGCATGACCGCGTTAGGGTCTTCGTAAGCCACGAGATCGTCCGTTTCGATCTTTGGGTGAGACCCCGGTCTGGTGTTGGTAGCACCTGCCGGGGTCGCTTGTTGCTGCGAACGCTAGAGGGTCACGACGGCACGTGGCAAGCCGATCACTAAAAGTCATGTGCGCTGGTGTGGGCGGGGGTCGGGAGGGAGGGCGGGTTGAACCAAACCACCCAATCCTCACAAACAGAGCTCGAATCTCGGCGCCCGAAGCACGGGGTTCGAGCGGCGACGCGTCACACGCTGCGGGCGTGGGCGACGAATGCGGCCCACGCGTGCGCCGCGACGGCGAGTTGCGGGCTCCGAGCGCCGAGCTTCGAGTCTCGGACGCGGGTGGTGTGGGGACAGGCGGCGACCTCTACGCAGGCGACGTCGAAGTCGTCGCTGTGACTGGACTTGCGCCAGGGGTAGGCGACTTCGAGGCATTCGCCGCCTTGGTCATCGCTGTAACTGGACTGGCGCCAGGTGTAGGCGACTTCAAGGCATTCGCCGCCTTGGTCATCGCTGTAACTGGACTGGCGCCAGGTGTAGGCGGCTTCGAGGCAGTTGCCACCCTGGTCGTCGCTATAGCTGGACTTGAACCACGCGAGCTGAGAGTCCCTCATAGCTCCGGCGCCGCCTTCCTTCTGCTGAGCGAGCTAATGACGCCACGCATACCGCTGCACGGCGGCGCGCAGGCCGCGGCCCATCACGCCGCCGGCCACAGGCCGCTTGTGGACCTCACACCAGCCGTCGAGCCGTAGCCCACCGCGTCAGCTCGTGCCGGTTGGACAGTTGGAGCTTCCTCAGTACCGCCGAGACGTGGGACTCGACCGTCTTGACGGAGATGAAGAGCTGCTTGGCGATCTCCTTGTACGCGTAGCCCCGGGCGATGAGGCGCAGGACCTCGCGCTCGCGCTGGGTGAGGCGGTCGAGGTCCTCGTCGACGGGCGGGGCGTCGGTCGAGGCGAAGGCGTCGAGGACGAACCCCGCGAGACGGGGCGAGAAGACCGCGTCGCCGTCCTGGACGCGGAAGATGGAGTCCACGAGGTCGGTGCCGGTGATCGTCTTGGTGACGTAGCCGCGAGCGCCGCCGCGGATCACGCCGATCACGTCCTCGGCGGCGTCCGAGACGGAGAGCGCGAGGAAGCGCACCGGCTGCTCGGCGTCGGCCATCAAGGGCGCGCAGCGGCGCAGCACTTCGACCCCGCCGCCACCCGGCAGATGGACGTCGAGGAGAACCACCTCGGGGCGCGTGGCCGTGATCACCGTGACCGCCTGGTCGACGTCCGCGGCTTCGCCGACCACCTCCACTCCCGTCCGCTCGGTCTGTCCGATCTCGGCCTGCACTCCCGTACGGAACATGCGGTGGTCGTCGACGAGGACGACCCGCGCCCGGCGTCCGCCCGTGGCATCCGCCGGCCCGGCCGCTGGCGTGGACTCGCCGGCCCCCGCGGTCGCCGCCGGAACCTGGCCCCCATCAGCCGAACTGCCTGGACCGACGGGCCCCTTGGCCTCGTCCGGACCGTTCACATCGCTCATGACGTCTTCTCCGCCCTCTCCATCTCCAGCTCGACCTCCGTGCCGCCGTCGGGCACCGCACGCAACCGTGCCGTGCCGCCGTTGCGCTCCATGCGGCCGATGATCGATTCTCTGACGCCCATGCGGTCGGCGGGTATCGCGTCGAGGTCGAAGCCGGGGCCCCGGTCCCGGACGGACACGAAAACCGTCCTGCCCTCGACTTCGGCGAAGACCTGCACCGCACCGCCCTCGCCACCGTACTTGGCGGCGTTCACCATCGCTTCCCGCGCGGCCTGCATCTGTGCGCCGAGACCGTCGTCGAGCGGGCAGTCCCCGACGATGACGACCTCGATGGGGACGCCGTGCTTGTCCTCCACCTCCGCCGCATTGCGCCGGACCGCTTCGGCGAGGGTGTCGGGCTCCTCGGCCTCGTCCTTTCCGGTGCCCTCGGGTTTGTAGAGCCAGGCGCGCAGGTCGCGCTCCTGGGCGCGGGCCAGCCGCCGTACCTCGTTGGGGCTTTCCGCGTTGCGCTGGATCAGGGTCAGGGTGTGCAGCACCGAGTCGTGGACATGGGCGGCGACCTCGGCCCGCTCCTGGGCTCGGATGCGCATCAGGCGCTCCTGGGAGAGGTCCTGGGTCATGCGCACGAGGTAGGGACCGGCGAGCAGCGCTATGCCGACCAGGACCGCGAGCGCCGCCTGGAGGACGGAGCCGAGATGGGCGGCGGAACCCTGGAGCACGAAGATGCCGGAGACGCCGGCGGTGACCAGCAGAACGCCGGCGGCGGAGCGCAGCAGCGTGAGCGTACGCCGGCGGCGGCCGACCTCCATCCAGCGGGCCCGCCGCGCGTTGTCCGCCTGGCGCCAGACCAGGGCGACGCCCGCGCCGACGAGCACCGTCGGCCAGAGATACGCCTTGGCGCCGCCGCCGAGATTCACATTGCCGACGAAGACCATGGCCACGACGACCATGAGGAGCAGCGCGACGATCTGGCCGCGGTCGGGCTTGCGGGCCACGAGTCTGCGGCGGCCGTCAGGAGAGGTCTCGGTGGCGAGGGCCGGGGGCCGTCCGGAACCGACGCCGCCGACTCCCAGCGGCACGAAGAACCAGAACGCGGCATACAGCAGCGCACCCAGCCCGTCCGCCATGAACAGGCCGACGAACATCAGCCGCACCCAGATCACCGGCAGCCCGAGATGCCCGGCGAGCCCCCGCGCCACGCCCCCGAGCCAGCGTCCGTCACTGCTGCGGTAGAGCTTGCGCGGAGGCCGCGGGTCGGCGACTGGCACTGTTGCGGCGTCCGGCATGCCATCGATGTTCACACGCCCGGCGGGCCGGGGCATCAGGGTCGACCCCCGAGACTCCCCTGATCTTCGCAAAGCGGGTGCTCGAACGGTTCCCCCCGATCCCGTCAGGGACGATCTCAGGGTCCGGCCAGGGTCATCCCGACTCCCCTCACGCCTCCCCGCCCGTCACCATGGACGCATGACAGATCACCAGCACGCGGCAGCGGAGCCGGAGCCCGGCCCGGGCGCCCGGCCGCCGGGCGGCCCCGGCCCGCGCGATGCCGCGCCCGCCGCGGGCCCTGCCGCCGGTGGCCCGGGTTCCGGGCCCGGCGCCCCGGGTCCCGCCACCGGTGAGGAGCCGCGCGCGCACGAAGGGCACCGCACCGCGGCCGCCGGGCCGCCCCAGGCCCCGGGAGCGCCCGAGGCCCCCGGGGTGCCGCACAGGTTCCGCCGCGACCGGCGGCAGAAGATGCTGGGCGGGGTGTGCGCCGGGCTGGGGCGCCAGTGCGAGATGGACCCGGTGATCTTCCGGATCGTGCTGGCCGTGCTCGCCGCGACCGGCGGTCTCGGTCTCATCTTCTACGGCTTCGTCTGGCTCTTCGTCCCGTCCGACGACGAGGAGGAGAACGAGGTACGCAAGCTGCTCACCGGCCGTGTCGACGGCCAGGCGCTGGCGGCCCTCCTCTTCGCCCTGGTCGGCTGCGGAGTCTTCCTCTCCATGCTCAACAACGGCGGGGTGCTCGCCTTCGCCTGTGTCCTGGCCCTGCTCCTCGCCGGCGCGGGGTACTGGTCGCAGCAGCGCGGTGCTCCCGACCCCGACCCGCTCGCGGCGCAGGCCGTGGCGGACGCCCCGCCCGAAGCCAAGGCACCGCCCGTCCCGGACTCCTACCCCTCCTGGTGGCGCGACCCGATCGTCAAGGACGGCACGCATGTGGGGGGCACCGGCTATCTCTGGGGGCCCCGGGACAGCCGGGAGCGGGACGTCGCGGCAGCGGTGAACATCGCCCGCGGCACCTCGGCCCGTGGCCTGCGCACCCCGCGCGCGCCACAGCCGCGCGGCCCGCGCTGGATCGGCGGCTGGGCGTTCCTGCTCGCGCTCGTCGCGGGCGGTCTCGGCACCGGCCTCACCTGGGACGACCACGCACTCGGCACGAGCGTGCAGACGGGCCTGTCCTGTGCGCTCATCGTCCTCGGCGCCGGCATAGCCCTCAGCGCCTTCGCGGGACGTACGGGCGCGGGATCGATCTTCCTGGCCGTCCTCACAGCAGGCCTGCTCGCCGGCTCGGCAGCCCTTCCCAAGGACATCAGCACACACTGGGTGCGGACCAACTGGACACCGGCGGCCGTGTCCGACGTACAGAAGAGTTACGACCTCGGCACCGGCGTCGGCACCCTCGACCTGACCCACCTCGATCTCAGCAAGGGTCAGCAGGTGACGACCCACGCGGAGGTCGGCGTGGGCCGGCTGAAGGTGGTGGTCCCCAAGGACGCGACCGTCCGGTTGAACGTCGAAGTGGGCGTCGGCGACATCCAGTTGCCGGGCGACGGCAGTAAGGACGTGGATGTGGAGCCCGGCAAGCACAAGCAGCTGACGCTCTCCCCCACGGCCGGCGGCAAGAACGGCGGCACACTCGACCTCAAGCTCGAAGTCGGCGTCGGACAAGCGGAGGTGGCCCATGCTGCGTCATGATTTCCAGCCGGGAAAGCTGGTCGCGGGCTGCTTCCTCACCCTCGCGGGCATCGTCTACGCGGGGGACGCGGGCGGCGCCTGGGAGACCCCGTGGTTCGCGGTGATCCCCATCGTCACGGGCGGCCTGTGCCTGGCGGGCGCCGTGGCGTTCCTGACCTATGCGGTACGGCGGCGGCGGGCGCCCCGAGAGGCCAAGGCGCCCGAGGACGCGTGGGCGCCGGACCCCGAGGTGCGCCGCTAGGGCACGCTGCCGAGAAGCCCGGCGCAGGCGGGCCCACCCGAGGCCCGCTCACCTATCGCCCATCCATCTATCGGTAGCCGCCCGAGCGTTGGCGGCGGCGTGAGCGCAGAGCCGCGTCGACGGAGAAGACGGAGGCGCCGGCGAGGACGAGGGGCAGCCAGGCCATCAGATAGGCGAGGTCGTTGCCGTAGTAGTACGGGTCGTTGGCCCAGCTCACGGTCAGCCACAGGCTGAGGGAGATCAGCGCGCCGCCGAAGGCGGCGAGCCGGGCCAGCAGGCCGAGGAGGGTGCCGATGCCGACGGCCAACTCGCCGAAGGCGATGGCGTAACCGAAGCCGACGGGGTTCTTCAGGGAGAGATCGACGAGGGCCGGGATCGCCGAGGAGTCGCGCACCGTGCGCATCATGTCGCCGATCGAGCCCGAGCCGGCGTCCTTCATGAAGGAGCTGTCGGTGAGCTTGTCCAGGCCGGCGTAGATGAAGGTGACGCCGAGGAAGACGCGCAGGGGCAGCAGGGCGTACCGCGTGGCGGTGTCCCGCCAGTCCCGGCCGCCGTCGAGGTATGCGTGGTGGGTGTCCGTACGAGTGCCGTGAGCCATCGCGTTCCGCCGCCTCTCGCGTCATGCCGTTGACCCCTCAACAGACCATACGTACGGCGGGGGCTCCCGGCTCAACCATGGGCACCCCCAGTTTCCCTCCCGAGACGCGCCCCTGCCCCCTCGCGGAGCCCGACGAATCCTGCGCCTACGGGGTGCCGCCCGGGTGGGCCCACTCCCCTCCCCGCCCGGTGCACCGCGCGCTGGTGCCGGCTCCCGGCTGAGCCGTCGAGTCCAGTGCCCACGGGATACCGCCTGGGCGAGCCCAGCCCCCTCCTGCACGGCACCCGGCGCCGATGCCGACGTCGTCTGGGCGGGCCGAGTCCCCCACCTCCATGGGCGGCGCCGGTGCCGGCGCCTCAGTCCGTCACATCAATGGCGCACCGATTCGTCTCCACCCCGGCCGCCGTGACGACCTGGACCTCCACCCGTCCCGGCTCGACATCCACCGGTACCGGCACGGTGAGTACCGCGTCGGTCGGGTTGCTGAAGCCGCCGGGGACCGGAACGAGGGGCACATGCACGTGGACGGCCCCGATGCGGACGACCATCCGGGACAGCCGGTCGGCGGTCCCGGCACCCGGCGGCACGAACCCCGCACCGCGGATCTCGATGTCGTCACCGGTGCGGATCGGCGCGTCGAGGTCGCCCGCCTCCCGGGAGCGGACGACGGAGAGGATCACGGGACGGCCGCCCTCGGCGTACTTCCCGGCGACGTACGTGGCCGCGGAGACGAGAACCAGCAGCCCCAGCCCCCACGGCAGATCGGGCAACTGCTCCGGCCGCCGGGCCAGCCGTACCGCCGCGAAGACCAGCGCGACCGCGCAGACGACGACGTACTGGAGGTCGGCGAAGCTGCCGCGCCCGGAGTCGTCGGTCAGCAGATCGGCGGCGCGCGGCCGGTCCGCGCGTACCTTCTGCAGCCGCTGCCCAAGAACCCGCAGCCCGACGACCCGCCGCACCAGCACGGCGATCCCGCACACCACGGCGGTGACGGTCACGACCCCGGCGCCGCGGGCGAGTTCGAGCCCGGCGATCAGCCGGTCCCGCTCCGCGTGCCCGGAGGCGGCGGCCAGCTGCCCGACCAGCACGAGCACGGCGTACACGACGAGGAGCACCCAACCGACCGCGACCGCACGGGAGGTGGAGAGCCGGTTGTCCTCGCCGACGACGGGGGCGAGGACTCCACCCCGGGCCCGATGGAGATAGCCGGCTCCGGTCAGCAGGCCGCCGAGGAGTACCGCGGCGACCAGTCCCGCGGTCCGCGCGGCCGTCCAGCCCGCCCCGATCGCGGTGAGCGCCTGTACCAGGAGCAGCACCCCCACGGACCCCCACACCGCGAACGCCGTACGCCGCCACAGCCGGCCCAGCCAGGCCTCGCCGTCGACCCGTCCGCGTTCGGCGACGAGGTCGGCGGACTGGGTGAGTTCGTCCGAGATCCACTGCCGGGAGGCGGACGCGGAGTACGCGACCGCGGCGGGCAGCCCCCGTCCGGACGCGAACTCGTCGCGCAGGGCGAGGAATTCGGCGACCGCGCGCCGATGCCCCTCGCGCGCCCCGTGCGGACAGTCCCCGCACGTGCAGCCACCCCCGTGCCCACCCGTGCCAGACCCCGTGCCGGACCCGAGTCCGGGCCCCTGACCAGCACCGACCCCGGCGCCAAGCCCAGCACCAAGCCCAGCGCCGCGCCCCGCACCGCGCTCCGCGCCGTGTCCAGCCTCCTGCACCGCCACGCCCGCTGCCGCCTTCCCCGCGCCACAAGCTCCGCGCAGCCAGACTTTCCGTACGCCTGACTGCCGTACAACTGCCTTATCACTCCCCCGCGATGACAGCGCATTGTGCCGTACGCAACACGGCCGGCGTCCGGCAGGTGTGGTCAGCGTGGGTGAAGCGGCGGACCCCGTGTTGACCCGGCTGCGAGAATTTCCGTAGGGCCGAGATCATCCAGCGCGACGGGACCTGGGCCTTCGACGGCAGCACGGTCCGCATCACGCCGGGACTCCACCGCTCCGTGCCGTTGTTCCGGCAGACGTACGGGGAGATCGCCGTGCCGCTGGAGGCGGTGTCGGGCATCGGCTACGAACCGGAACGCAAGCGCGGCCGGCTGCGGTTGAGGCTCCGCGAGGGCGCCGACCCGCTGCTCCAGGCGACCGGCGGAAGGCTCCCGGACGCGGCGGATCCCTACCGGCTCACGGTGGACATCCGTCGCCGCTTCGGCGGACCATCACGACGTACTCCTGCGCCGGCTGCGCGAGTTGGGCACGCCGCACCGTGAAGGGGTGCTCACGGACGAGGAGTTCGCCGCGACGAAGGCAGCGGTGCTCCGCGGCTTCTAGTCGGACGGCCGGCCGCTCCCACCCCGAAGCGCGCCAAGCCCTACGCAGAAGCCGGGGCCCCGCCGCCGCCCCCTCCCGAAGCGCTCAGCCCAGCTCAGCTCAGCAAGTCCGGCTCGCTGCGGCTGATGTCCTGCCACAGGGGCTGGTAGTTGATCCACGCCACCAGGTCGCCGCCGAGCTGTTCGCGGGTCGCGACCGCCTGCTTGTGGTCGATCAGGATCGGCCGTCCGGCCGCCTGCGCGGTGAGCTGCACCTGGGAGGACCGCTCCATCGACAGGAACCACCAGGCCGCCGCGTCCACCGAGTCGCCGACCGTCAGCAGGCCGTGGTTGCGCAGGACGAGCGCCTTGCGGGAGCCGAGCGCGGCCGCGATCCGGCGGCCCTCCTCGGCGTCGACGGCGACACCGGTGTACGAGTCGTAGAGCGCGTGGTCCTCGTAGAAGGCGCAGGACTCCTGGGTCAGGGGGTCGAGCAGGTCCCCGAGCGCGGACAGGGCGCGCCCGTGCACGGAGTGGCAGTGGGCCACGGCGACGACGTCCGGGCGGGCGGCATGGACCTGGGAGTGCACGGTGAACGCCGCCTGGTTCACGTGATAGCTGCCCTGGATGACCTGCCCGTCCTGGTTGGCGAGGACCAGATCGCTCACGGTGACGTGCTTGAAGGGCATCCCGAACGGGTTGACCCAGAAACAGTCGCTGTACTCCGGATCGCGTGCGGTGATGTGGCCGGAGACGCCGTCCTCCAGTCCGGACCGCCCGAAGATCCGCAGCGCACCCGCCAGCCGCTCCTTGCGGTGCTGCCGCTCGTCGTCCAGCGACTCGTGCATCGGCGGCATGGCGAACCGCAGCTGGTCGGTGGGTAGGGGCAGGGGCGGTGTCGGCCCGTGCATATGTCCTCCAGCCCTGAGTTCCGTCACGCAGCGGAAGTTACCGCCGGTCAGTGCAGACCAACAGTGCCTTTCTGTGAAGAGACGCGTGAAGGTCACCGGCCCGGCTGGTGCAGAACCGTTGTCGGGGACCGCACCCGACGGGTTCGCGGAATCCTCGGCCGGCGACGGCAGTGAGGCCCGGTCCCCCGCCACCTCGCGGATGTCTCCGGCGCCGGTCTCCCGGCAGTCCCGGGCTGCCCGGGGGGCTGTAGCGGACCTGTGACAGATGAGTCCCAACCCCCTGCCACCTCGCAACTCTCCGTTCGAACTCCCTTGATCCTCGGACGATTCGGGTGGCTGAGACGGTCCTGTGACAGACGACGCACAACCGTTCCCGATGGACGCGAGTCTGGCTGTGTGAAATCCACGGCCTCTCGGACGACCGCCCTTCGGGCTGTCCCCGACGGACCCCGTTCACTCAGGAGGAACCCGTGCGCCACCGCCCCTTCACCCGCACCGCGCGCTGCTGCGCCCTGGTGGCCGCGGCCCTGACGGCCCCGCTCGTGCTCGCCCCCAGCGCTTCGGCGGCCCCCGCCGTCGTGCAGCCGCCCGCGGCCGACTTCGACCACGACGGTTACGCCGATGTCCTCGCGACCGCGCCGGGCGACTTCTCGACGCCGGACGACGACTACGTGGCGGTGCGGTACGGCGGTCCGGGTGCCCGGCACCAGACGTTCAAGGCGTTCGGCTTCCGCTCGGCCGCCCGCGACTTCGACGGCGACGGCTACACGGACCTGGCGATCGGCACGACGCTGTTCTGGGGCTCCGCGAAGGGCCTGGGAGCCACGCCCACCACGATCCCCGACTCGGCCCTGTTCGACGGCTACGGCCTGACCGCCGGCGACTTCAACGGCGACGGGCACGCCGACCTGGTGTCGGAGAAGACGGGCGACGACGAATGGGGTGACCTGCGCGTGCTGTACGGGCCGTTCGACCGCGCCGGCACCGCACACGGGGCCTCCGACATCCTGACCGGCCGTACGTACGGGCCGCGCGACCTGACCGCCGGCGACATCACGGGTGACGGCAAGGACGACCTCGTCACCCTGCACTCCTTCGAGGAGATGTCCGAGTCCAGCCAGCTCTGGAAGGGCACCGCGAGCGGCCTGGCGACGACGTCCACGACCCTCCCGGCCGCCGACACGGCGACCACCGGCGACGTCGACAAGGACGGCCGCGGCGACCTCGTGATCCGTACGGTCCCGAACGGCATCGTGGAGAACCTGCCGTACGACTCCGGCACGATCAAGGTCCTGTACGGCACCGCGAGCGGCCCCTCGACCACGCGGACGACGACGATCACGCAGAACACCGCCGGGGTGCCGGGCGTGAACGAGGACGGGGACCAGTTCGGGGACTCGCTGGCGGCGGCCGACGTCAACGGCGACGGGTACGCGGACATCCTGGCCGGCATCCCGGACGAGGATCTGACCGCGGACGGCCGCACCCTCAAGGACGCGGGCTCCACCGTGGTGCTCAGGGGCGGTGCCGGCGGCCTGACCGGCACGGGTGCGGTGGCATTCACCCAGGACACGACGGGCGTTCCCGGAATCGCCGAGGCGAGCGACCACTTCGGCGCGACGGTCTCGCTGGGCGACACGAACGGCGACGGCCGTGCCGACCTGATCGCCGCAGCGCCCGGCGAGAACACGACCGTGGCGGACACGGGCGCGGTCTGGGTCCTGCCGAACGCCGGCACGACCGGGGCGTACGCCTTCAACCCGGGCGACCTCGGAGCCCCGGCGACGAAGGCGCAGCTGGGGTACGACCTCGCGCACCACTGAGGTCCCATGATCCCGAGGTCCCCGCGCATACCCGACAGCAGATGTCGGGTATGCGCGCCAGACTCCACCGTATGAACTGGGCAGGCTTCACCACAGCGGAACCGTCACTGGCCGAAACCGTCGAGAACCGCTTCGGTGCCTTCACGCGCCACACCCTCGCGACCCTGCGCAAGGACGGCTCCCCGCGCACCAGCGGCCTCGAAGTCCGTTTTCTCCAGGGCGAGTTGTGGTTCGGCATGATGCCGAACTCCCTCAAGGCGCTGGATCTGCGCCGGGACCCGCGCTTCGCGCTCCAGGTGAATCCGGGCCCGGACGCGCAGATGGCCGGCGGGGACGTCCGGATCAGCGGCCGGGCGGTCGAGGTCGAGGACTCCGCGGCGAAGAGCGCGTACGTGAAAGAGGTGGAACCGCCGCAGCCGTTCCACCTCTTCCGCACCGAGCTGACGGAGGTCGTGCGGACCTACGTCGAGGACGACACGTATCTGGTCGTCGAGATCTGGCAGCCCGGAGAGCCGGTGCGGACTCTTCGACGGACCTGAGGAGTGATCACTCCCACTCGATGGTGCCCGGCGGCTTCGACGTCACGTCGAGGACGACTCGGTTGACGTCCGCGACCTCGTTCGTGATCCGGGTCGAGATCTTGGCGAGGACGTCGTACGGCAGACGCGACCAGTCGGCGGTCATCGCGTCCTCGCTCGACACCGGGCGGAGCACGATCGGGTGGCCGTACGTCCGGCCGTCGCCCTGGACACCGACGGAGCGCACGTCCGCGAGCAGGACCACCGGGCACTGCCAGATCTCGCGGTCGAGGCCGGCGGCCGTCAGCTCCTCGCGGGCGATGGCGTCGGCCTCGCGCAGCAGGTCAAGCCGCTCCTTGGTGACCTCGCCGACGATGCGGATGCCGAGGCCGGGGCCCGGGAAGGGCTGGCGCTGGACGATCTCGTCCGGCAGCCCGAGCTCCTGCCCGACCATCCGGACCTCGTCCTTGAACAGTTTGCGCAGCGGCTCGACGAGCTGGAACTCGATGTCCTCGGGGAGGCCGCCCACGTTGTGGTGGGACTTGATGTTGGCCGTGCCCGTACCGCCACCGGACTCGACGACGTCCGGGTAGAGCGTGCCCTGGACGAGGAAGGCGACGTCCTCGCCCGCCGCGGCCTCGGCGATGATCTCCGCCTGCGCCTGCTCGAAGACCCGGATGAACTCGCGGCCGATGATCTTCCGCTTCTCCTCGGGGTCCGAGACGCCCTTGAGCGCGGTGAGGAAGCGCTCCTCCGCGTCCACGACCTTCAGCTGTACGCCGGTCGCGGCCACGAAGTCCTTCTCGACCTGCTCGGTCTCGCCCTGGCGCATCAGGCCGTGGTCGACGTACACGCAGGTCAGCTGGGAGCCGATGGCCTTCTGGACGAGCGCAGCGGCGACCGCGGAGTCCACCCCGCCGGACAGACCGCAGATGGCCCGCTTGTCGCCGACCTGCTCGCGGATGAGCGCCACCTGCTCGTCGATGACGTTGCCGGTGGTCCAGGACGGGGTCAGCCCCGCGCCCCGGTACAGGAAGTGTTCGAGCACCTGCTGGCCGTGCGTGGAGTGCATGACCTCGGGGTGGTACTGGACCCCGTACAGCTTCTGCTCGTCGTTCTCGAAGGCGGCGACCGGGACGACGTCCGTGGAGGCCGTGACGGTGAAGCCCTCGGGGGCGGCGGAGCAGGCGTCGCCGTGCGACATCCACACCGACTGCTCGTCCGGGGTGCCCTCGAACAGGGTCGAGCCGGACTTCGAGACGTGCAGCTGTGTACGGCCGTACTCGCGGGCACCGGTGTTGTCGACCGTGCCGCCGAGGGCGGTGGCCATCAGCTGGAAGCCGTAGCACATGCCGAAGACGGGGACGCCGGCCTCGAAGAGCGCGCGGTCGAGGCGGGGCGCGCCCTCCGCGTACACCGACGAGGGGCCGCCGGAGAGGATGATCGCCGCCGGGTTCTTGGCGAGCATCTCCTCGACCGGCATGGTGCTCGGCACGATCTCGCTGTAGACCCGGGCCTCGCGGACACGGCGGGCGATGAGCTGGGCGTACTGCGCGCCGAAGTCGACGACCAGGACGGTGTCGGGGGTGGCGGCAGCGGAGGGTGCTGATGGCACGGTTTGCCTTCCGGCGGTGAGCGGGGTCTGCTGTGCCAATTCTAACGGGGCTCGCGGAGATCCCCTCCCGTCCCCGGGGGCCCAGCCCCGAGGCCCCCTCTCGCGCGCCGGACCGGCCCACATCCCGGACCGCGCTTGGACGGCGCTGCCCCACCGTGCATACTGCTCCCATGCTCACGCACCCGACCTTCGTCTTTACCTATGGCAACCGGCCCACCGGCTGCCATGGTCGTGCTGCTTGAGCAACTGACAAGCGACTTCCCAGGCGCCCCGGGCCGACAAGGCCCGGGGCGTCTGCCGTTTCCGGACCTGGTCGCTCCGGGGCACCCCACCCGATGAGGAGCCCTCCATGACCGCCACCACCGCCACCGCAGCCACCACCTCCGCCACCTCCGCCACCTCCGCCATCGATGTGACGGGTGCCCGCACCGCCGAGGCCGCCGACGTGATCACCGGCGCAAGGGAGCGCATCGACGCCCTCGACGACCGGATCATCGGTCTCGTCCAGGAACGGATGGCCGTGTCCGCGGTGATCCAGGAGGCCCGGATGTCCTCCGGCGGGCGCCGGGTGAACCTGTCGCGCGAGATGGAGATCCTCGGCCACTTCAGGGACGCGCTGGGCAAGCCCGGAACCTCCCTCGCGATGACGCTCCTGGAGCTGTCCCGGGGACGCGTCTGAGGCGCGCTGCGACGGGCGTCCGCCGCTCCTACGTTCGCATGTCCTCTCACCCGTACGGCGCGTGACCGGTGCGGCGCGGGCTTCGTTGTCCCGGTGTCCGTGCCAGCCAGGGGCGGGCCCGAAAGAACCACGCGTGGCTCCGCTGGGGCGATGAGACGTACGGATCGTGCTGTGCGTCGTGGGACCTCGTCCCAGGATGGTGACCGGACGGCAGGGGACAGCAGCCCGGTCACTCAAGAGAACGGCCGGCTCCGGGGACGCCCGGAGCCGACCGGCGGAATCTGCCACAAGGGTGGTCGAAACGGTTGCGGAGGCCGTGGACCGTCCAGCACGATGCACGAACAGCCCCGAGTCCCAGAGCAGACAACAGAATTCGTTCGTACGGCTCGTACCGCCCGGTTCGCGACCCCCTCGTACCCGGTTGTACGACCCGACTGCCCATGGTCGACACCACGTGCGCGCCCCCAGCGCGCCGGGGCGCGCGACCGGCGGGCGTCCGAGCCAGCGGCGCAACCCCCCGGCGCCGCTCCCCGGCACCGGCGCTGCCCTGACGTCGGTGCTGACGAAGAAGGGCCCCGCGGTCCTCCCCCAGCTGTCGGCCCCGCCGAGCAGGGGAACCCCGACCGCGGGGCCCTTCGCCATGCCGTGACGGGGATCCGGCGCCCGTGGCCTCGGCCCGAGGACGTCAGGCGGTCGCCTTCTTCACCTTGGCCAGCTGGGCGTCGACGATCGCGGACGGGATCTTCGTCTTGTCCGCGTCGAGCATGTTCATCGAGGTGAAGGAGACGACGACGGTCCCGACGCGGACCACGGTGAAGGTCGAGGGCACGGTCGCCCCCTCGATCGAGCCGCGCAGCCGGTACGCGACGGACTCGTCCCCGAGGCCGGGGTCCTTCAGGGCCTTGACGGCGCTGTAGTGATAGCCGGTGTGCTCGTACGCGGTGCATGCGCCGGTCGCCTTGCGCAGCCCCGCCAGCACCTCGCCGGCGCCCTCGGAGTCGTACGACAGAAGCGCGAGGGAGGTGACCGAGGCGTCGAGGTCGTCCTTGGCGCTGAAGGAGCGGCCGACGCCGGCCCGTGCGGCCGGGCTGGTGGTGAAGAGGAACATGTCGGCGATCGGCTGGCAGGCGGCCGGGTCGGCCGGTACGGAGTCGAGCGAGATGTCCGAGGCGGCCGTCTTCTTGACCTGATAGCCCTTGACCTCGCCGTCCGCGACGGCGGCCTTCTCCAACTGCGCCTCGGTCAGCGCGCGGTCGGTGCCCCCGTCCGCGCTCTCCTTCGGCCGGTCGTCGGGGTTTCCGGTGACCTTCGTGCCGTCGTCGGCCCGGGTGGACCCCGTGGTGGACCCGGCGGGGGTGCTCGCCTTCGCCGGCTCCGCGCCCTTGTCGCCGTCTCCGCCGCATGCCGCGGTGAGACCCAGCACGGCCATGGCCGCGGCAACCGCCGCGCACCGCGCCACCTTTGACTTCACGTTCCCCGCCTTCACGAACTTCCGGACATGGACCGCGTCGCGGGGACACGGTCCGGCGCGCCACGATCGCACACGTACCCGCGCGCACGCGCGTGACTCACGTCCGGGACACGACTCCGCACGACTCGTTGTCGGAGTGGCCGATGTCGCGGCTCCGGTCGTAGGGGTCCGTCGTCGGGCCGTTGGCGGGCGCGCCGGTCGGGCCCTGCGAGTCGAAGTGCGGGTGCAGGAAGCCGTCGTAGACACCGCAGGCACTGTTGCCGAGGTCCTGGTCGTAGCGGGCGACCGACAGTTTGCCGGGGGTGACCCGGTACTTCGCCGGGTCGGGCAGCTCCAGGTCGAGGACGCGGCGCACGATGGTGCGGGTCACCTCCGGGGAGTCGCCGCGGGAGACCGGGTAGACGAAGGTGTAGTCGGCGTGGATGACGACGGACGCCTGGTCGCCGGCCTTGAACGTCATACGGCCGCGGGTCTTGACCACGTCTCCGACGAGCCGGACCTCGTCGGGGTCGAAACGGCTGAACAGCCGCAGGGGGTCGTGCTCCTGGTCCGGCTTGCTCAGCGAGGTCCGCGCGTCGTCGAGCATCTTCGGCTGCTGGGGGTCGAGGACAGAGAGCGCGGTCTCCGGGTTCCCGCCGAGCAGGGTGTCCGGGTCGATGTTCGCGTCCACGAGCAGGGCTTTGGTCTGTTGCAGCGCCTGGGCCACCTGCGCCTTGGTGCGGGTGCCGACGGCTTTCGCCTCCGGCGGGACGATGCCGGCGGCGCCGTCGGCCCAGCGGGCGGCCGGGGATCCGGCGAACGGCCGGTCGATCGTGGGGGTGTCGGGCGCCGCGGTGGAGGGGGCCCCGGTCGGGCGCTCGGTCTCCGCGGGCAGTGCCGAACCGCCCGCGCCGGCCCCGGAGTGGTCCGCGCCGAAGGGATCGCCTGGCAGCAGGGACGGCCTCATCGCGACCACGGCCAGCACGATCGCGAGCGGCACGCCGAGGATCGCCCACCAGCGGCGTCGCCGGGACTTCCGTCCGTCCGTGGCCGGTCCGGTCCGCCAGCCGTCGGGCCGTATGCCCTGTTCGTCCTGGCGCCGCAGTCGTTCGGACACCATGCGCGCCCGCGCCGACGGCTCCTTCGGCGCCGAGCCGCGGATGTCGCGCTCGCTGTCACGGGCGAACTGCTCCCACACGTCGTCGGGGACGGAGGGCTCCTGGTCCGAGCGTTCTTCGGACGGCTTGTCAGACACGAAGGTCAGTTCTATGGCGCTGGCACCTGAGTTCACAAGTCGAACAGGTATGTGACCCAGACCACATAAAGATGATGTGAAAGACGGGGCAACCATTTTCGGCCGTCGCCGGTCACACCTGCAGAATCAACGGCCACACCCGCGCCCCACACGCGGAGGTCTCTCCACTTCGCGTACTGCGACACCGCGGTGCGCCGGACTTCCCGAGGTCTTCATGAAGCTTCGCCGTGCCATGGCCGTTGCGGCCGCTACGGCTGTCGTGGGTCCGCTCGCGCTGCTCTCGGCGCCGGCCGCGTTCGCCACCGAGCCGTCCGGCCAGACGTCGAGCCCCGCCGCGACGGTGACACCGCCGGCGACGCCCACCCTGCCCGAGTCCACGGTGTCGGGCACGCCCTCCGGCACGCCGGGCACCTCCTCGGCGCCCGCGACGACTCCGGCGGCCTCGACGACGCCGTCCGGCTCGCCGTCCGGCTCGCCGTCCGTCCCGGCCTCGCCCAGCGCTTCGCCGAGCGAGGACCCCGAGACCCCGTTCTGCGAGGACCTGGACGAGGACTACGGCGACGCCAAGGTGTCCGCGGACATCAAGGGTCTGCCCGGCAAGATCGTCGCGGGCAGCGGCTTCCACTCGTTCAAGCTGATCGTCACCAACGAGTCCAAGCTCGACATCGAGGGTGTCGCCTTCTACGCCGAGATCGAGAACTACGAGCTCGACGAGTCGAAGTACCTCAGCCCGTACGTCGACCTGGAGTTCAAGAACCCGGAGTCCGGCAAGTGGACCCGGATCGGCGACGAGGAGTGGGCCGGTGACCTCTTCTTCGGCGTCGACACGCTGAAGGCGCACCAGAGCGAAACGGTCTCCCTGCGCGTCAGCATCGACAAGGCCGCGCCCGCAGGTGACGCGTACTCCTTCGGCTCCGGCGCCTACGTCGACAACATCGACGGCCAGGACTGCATCGCCGAGGGCTGGGCGCACTACGACTTCCAGGTCCTGAAGGCCGGCTCCCAGAACCCGAACCCGGGTGACGCGGAGCCGGGCGACGGCGACAACGGCCCGGGCAAGCAGCCCCAGGGCGGCGTCTCCGACGTGCCGACCGGCAACCTCGCCGCGACCGGCTCCAGCTCCGCGCTGCCGATGATCGGTCTGGTCGGCGGGGTCGCCGTCGTCGCCGGTGCCGGCGCGGTCCTCGTCGTGCGCCGCCGCAAGAACGGTGACACCGCCGCGTAACGCATCAGCGGCTCGCGTCCGCTGGACACGGCCACAAAGAGGCGTCACGCCTCGCACATGAAGAAGGACCTGGGCTCGGAGGGGGGCACAGGTCCTTCTTCATGTGCTTCTTCGGGTCGTCCAAAGGTGCACGTGAAGCCCGGCGGGTCGCGTTATCAGGTGCACGTGGGCCCGGCTGGGGTCACGCCTTCGGCGGCACCGCCGGCATCCCCAGGAACGGCAGCTTCAGCGCGCCGAACGCGTCCGCCGGGACCGCGGGGCTCACCGGCTCCACCGGCTTGAGACGTTCGTACGCCGCTCCCTGCGCGGGACGCGGGTCGGCCTCGCCCCGGTTGGGCCAGTACGACATCGCGCGCTCGGCCTGGGCCGTGATGGTGAGCGACGGGTTGACGCCGAGGTTCGCCGAGACGGCGGCACCGTCGACGACGGAGATCCCGGGATGGCCGTAGAGCCGGTGGTACGGGTCGATCACACCCGTCGCGCGGGAGTCGCCGATCGGGCACCCGCCCAGGAAGTGGGCGGTGAGCGGCGCCCCCATCAGCTCACCGACGTTGCTGCCCGCGAAACCGTTGATCTCCTCGGCGATCGCGGACGCGGCCTCCGAAGCCACCCTGATCTGCTTGGGGTTGGGCGCGCCGTGCCCCTGACGTGCCGTCAGCAGCCCCTTGCCCGCGCCCTGCGGCTTCAGATAGGTCGTCAGCGAGTTGTCCAGGGACTGCATCACCAGCCCGATGATCGACCGCTCGGACCAGCGGCGGTTGGAGAGCGAGCGGAGCACCAGCATCGGGTGCCTGGCCGCGTTGGCCAGCCAGCCGAGGGCACGGGACGAGCCCTCCGCATACGGCACCTGGAGGATGGAGAGGCCGCCCATCGCGTTCGAGCCCTTGCCGTAGCGGACGGGCTCGATGTGGGTGTTCTCGTCGGGGTGGACCGAGGAGGTGATCGCCACCCCGCGCGTGAAGTCGGCCCTGGGCTCGCCGTGCGCCTTGCGGTAGCGGCGGTTGTCGGTCTGCGCGCCCACCAGCGCCTCGGAGTTGGTGCGGGTCAGCTCGCCCAGCCGGTCCGAGATGTACGGCAGTTGGCCGCCGGACTTCATCCGGTGCAGCAGCGTCTGCGTGCCGTAGGTGCCGGCCGCGATGACGACGCGGCGCGCCTTGAACGTACGGCCCTCGCTCTTGCGCCGGTCGTCGGTGGGCAGCGTCTGGACCGCGTACCCGCCCTGCGAGTCGTCGGTGACCGAGACGACGGTCGTCATCGGATGCACGACCGCGCCCGCCTTCTCGGCGAGGTGGAGGTAGTTCTCGTTGAGGGTGTTCTTCGCGCCGTGCCGGCAGCCCGTCATGCACTCGCCGCACTCGATGCACGCCTTGCGGTCAGGACCGGCCCCGCCGAAGTAGGGGTCGGCGACCTGTCCGCCGGGCTTCGCCCGCGCGCTTCCGTCGGCGTCCTCGCCGTCCCCGAAGAAGACGCCCACCGGCGCCATGTGGAAGGTGTCGCCCACGCCCATCCGCTCGGCGGCGGCCTTGAGATGGACGTCGGACGGGGTCATCGTCGGGTTGAGCCGCACCCCGAGCATCCGCCGGGCCTGGTCGTAGTACGGCCGCAGCTCCTCCTGCCAGTCGGTGATGTCCTTCCACTGCGGGTCCTCGAAGAACGGCTTCGGCGGTACGTAGAGGGTGTTGGCGTAGTTGAGGGAGCCGCCGCCGACTCCCGCGCCGGCCAGCACCATCACGTTGCCCAGCAGATGGATGCGCTGGATGCCGTACATGCCGAGCCGGGGCGCCCACAGGTAGTTCTTCAGGTCCCAGGAGTTCCTGGGCAGCGACTCACGGGTGAAGCGGCGGCCCGCCTCCAGCACCCCTACCCGGTAGCCCTTCTCGGTCAGCCGCAGGGCGGTGACGGAGCCTCCGAAGCCGGATCCGACGACGAGGACGTCGTAGTCGTACGCGGCCGCCTCGTACGAGCCCTTGTCGCCCCCGGGGGTGACGTCCGCGGCACTGTCCGCGGCACCGCCCACGGCGCCGTCCGCGTCCTGCTTCCGGGCAGAGTTCTCCTGTGACACGTGCTCTCCTCGTCGAGAACGGGTGAGGTCTGGGGCTGGGGGCGGCGGAATGACCTGGCGGGTGGGCCGGTGTTCAACGAAGTCGCAGTGCCTTCATGGCCCGCAGGCTCCGGCTCATGAACGCCGCGTACTTCTCGTCGTCCATGCCGAGGGACGGCGCCATGGGCAGCAGCCGCTGGTGGGCGACGGTCTGAGCCTCGGTGTACTTGAGGATGCCCTCGGAGCCGTGCCGGCGGCCGAGGCCGGAGTCCTTCATGCCGCCCATCGGCGACTGGACGCTGCCGTACGCGGGCGCGTACCCCTCGTTGACGTTGACGGTGCCGCTGCGCAGCCGGGCCGCGACGGCACGACCGCGCCGCCCGTCCTTCGTCCAGACCGACGCGTTCAGGCCGTACGGCGTGGAGTTGGCGCGCTCGACCGCCTCGTCCTCGTCCGTGAAGCGGTAGATCGAGACGACCGGTCCGAAGGTCTCCTCGGTGCAGACCGCCATCGGCGCCTCGACGCCGTCGAGGATGGTCGGCTCGAAGAAGTACGGGCCGATGTCCGGGCGGGCCACACCACCGGCGACGACCCGGGCCCCCTTGGCGACCGCCTCCTCCACGTGCCGGGTCACGGTCTCCAGCTGGCGTGCGCCGGCCAGGGAGCCCATCTCGGCGCCGTAGGCGAGGGAGGTGCCGAGCCGCATCGCCTTCGTACGGGCGGCGAACCGCTCCAGGAAGGCGTCGGCGACCGACTCGTGGACGTACAACCGCTCGATGGAGATGCAGAGTTGGCCGGCCGAGGAGAAGCAGGCACGGACGGCGCCGGCGGCGGCCTTGTCGATGTCGGCGTCCTCGAGCACCAGCATGGCGTTCTTGCCGCCGAGTTCGAGGGAGACGCCGATGAGACGGGCGGCGGCGCCCTGTGCGACCTCCCGGCCGGTCCGCGTCGAGCCGGTGAAGGAGACGTAGTCGGCGTGCTTGACGACCTCGGGCCCGACGACGGGGCCGTCCCCGATTACGACCTGGAACACCTCGGCGGGCAGCCCGGCCTCGATGAGCAGATCGCGCGCCCACAGCGCCGTCAGACACGTCTCCGTGTCGGGCTTCATCACGACGGCGTTGCCCGTGACGAAGGCGGGCAGTGCGTCGCCGACGGACAGTTCCAGGGGGTAGTTCCAGGGCGCGATCTGGCCGACGACACCGCGCGGGTGGCGCAGTTCGGTGACCTTGGTGAGCGTCGGGATGGCGCCGGTGTGCCGCTTGGGCCGCAGATACGCGGGGGCCTTGCGGCCGTAGTGCCGGGCCGCGACGGCGACGGCCTGCACCTCCTCGTGGGCGTGCAGCCGGGCCTTGCCGGTCTCCAGCTGGATCAGGTCGAGGACCTCGGCCTGCCGGGCGAGCACCAGGTCGTGGAAGCGCAGCAGGACGGCGGCGCGCTGCCGTACGGGGGTGGCGGCCCAGACGGCCTGCGCCGCCCGGGCCCGCTCGAACGCCTCGCGTACGTCGTCGGGGGTGGACTCGGGCAGGTCCGCCAGCTTCTCGCCGGTCAGCGGCGAGTGGTTGGCGGTACGGCCGGAACCGACCACTCCCCTGGTGAGCTGGGCAACCAGCTCGGGCGTGACCACGTCGGCGGCGGTCCGGGCGCCTTGCGGGGCGGGCGCGAGGGGATTGGTGCCGAGGGGGCCGGGGGCGGTGTCCGTACCACCCTTGCCGCCCTTGCCGTCGGTTCCGTCGGTGCCGGTCTTCTCCGGGGCCTGCGAGTCCGTCATGAGCGGCAGGGTATGCCCGCCCGCGCTCTTTGGGTACCCGTCGGTAATCGGCTTTCACCGACCACTCACACACCGCCAGTGATCGCTGGCAACGAATGGCCTGATCAGGGGGTTGTGGGTTGGGTGATCATGGGTGGATGCAAGGGCGATCGGGGGTCGGCGGCTTCTGGTCGGCACGGTCGCAGTCGGCGGGCCGGGGCAGCGGTTACGTGCGGTCCTCCCACGGATCGATCCCTAACGCGGTGCCCCTCTTGGCATGAACGAGCCGGAGAGGTACGGCACGTCCGCACATGTCTATCCTGTCGAGCCAGTCCTCCTTGATACGGAAGTCAGCTTGGCAATGCGTGAGAAATCTGCGCCATCGGTCGGCGCCCTTCGGCTCTCGTAGTGCAGATCCGACTACGACGCGACGCCCCCGGATCAGTTCGCACAGGTAGTCCTCCCAGGTGGAGTCCTCCGCGGTGCCCTATTGCTCAGTAGCCCCACCAGGGCTCGGTGGGGCTACTGAGCGGCGACCACTCACCGTGAGGGAGCGGCCTCTGAGGCGTTTATCGAATTGCGGGGATAAGGTGGCAGTAATTCACTTTCTACGCCCGTAACCCTCGACCTGTTCGGCGATCTCTTCCAGCTTATCCGCTCCGATGTATCGCTCCAGAGAGTCGCCCACAAATTCGCGAGCCCGAGCCATCCGCGCGGGGAGATTATGTTCCACCACGTACTCGACGAGAATGCGAGGATCTTCGCCCGCCCCGATGCGCGACAACACTCTATCCAGAGAGATCACATAGTCTTCCAAGTCACGAAATACCTCGACGAGCCCTTCCAGTTCCACAGGAATACTTCGCGCCACACCCGTCACCTCTTGACTCGAATATTCTTGACCGCCAGATCGCCGTCCGCGACCCACTCCGTGATTCCCATCGTTGAATTATATCGCGATCGAACCCGACCAGCGGGGACATCGAATTCGAGCACATGATTCCCCCTGCCTCGACCGATCCCCAGCGTGGACTCAGCGTCACGAGGGCTCATCGGCTTACCCTTCGCAGGCACGAGAAACACCTTGTTCTGGTCGCTCGCCCTGATGACCCCACTCTGGACGATTCCCGCCTTACCTCGCGAGTTCGTGTAGTGCCGCATCCTGATCATCTCTTCAGCGGCATCATCACCACCCGGAGGGCAATTGTGGACCAGAACGGGCGCTATCCCCGCCAGCACGTAATACGTGTGAAGGTTACTGATCGTCAGATTGTGGACCGTAGCAGTTAGTGCCGTTGACCGCTGGATCTTCACGATCTGCAAGTGAACACCCCTGCTGGTCTGCAGCCATTCACCCGCCTTCAGGCCAGTTGCTCTGATCCACTCACCAAGTTCCGGGACCCAGAAGGGGTGACCTTCAGTCGCTGTGACCGTAGAGATCTTGTTGCCCTTCTTGCCGTCGACGTCAATCGTGACCTTGACGAGGTGCTTGAGGCCTGTGCCCTTGATCTCGGCGGTGACGGTCTCGGTCTTGGTCTCGCCGGTTTCCGGGTCGGTGGCCAAGACCTTGTCGCCGCGGCAGGGCGGCAGCGAGATACGCGTTCCGCTGGAGAGTCCAGCGACACAGAAGGCTCCCTGGACGGCCGGCCTCCGCCGCGGCGACCTCACCTTGGCCGAGGAACGTTGGGACCTCTACGTGGAGCGCGGGGAGGACGGTGAACGGCGCCGCCTCAAGGCCACGCTCGTCGAACAGCGCGGCCTGCTGAACGCCGCCCTCCCGTCGGCCGGTCCGGTCACCTGGTGGATTCCGTACCCCACCAAGGACGGTTTCCTGGCGCTGCGGACCTTCCATCGCTCCGCGCACGCGGAGGTGGAGGTCATCCGCACAGGCGACGGATTTTTGCGTCTTGAGGGGCTGCTTCACGGAGTCGAGCTCCACGAGGACGCCGTGTTGCTCGGCCTCTCCCGGACGACGGGCGAGCCCGACGTCGAAACCCCCCTGGCCACTGCCGCCGACCGCCGCTTCGAGGCCACCCTGACAGGCGTGCCCGCACCCATCCGCACGGATGAGACGGTGTGGGATCTCCTCGCCATCGGTGGCGCGCGACCGGCGCCTGCGGCTCAATGAGCCTGCTCCGAGCAGCCATTGCCCTCAGGTCCCAGGCCCGCGCTCCTTGGGTACCCGTCCGTAATCGGCTTTCACCGACCACTCACACACCGCCAGTGATCGCTGGCAACGAATGGCCTGATCAGGGGGTTGTGGGTTGGGTGGTCACGGGGTGGTCAACGTGAGGGTCGAGGGTCGGTCGCTTTTGGACGTCGCCGGAATCCTCGTGCTCCCCAACGCGCCGCAGGACGCACCGGACTTGGGAATTTGACGTCTCTTTGACCTTGGCCGCATAGTCCATTCACCTTTTGATCACAGCTCAGGAAGCAGAAGGAACATCCTCGACATGAAGAGATCTACGCTGTCGCGCGCCGGCATAGCAGTGGTCGCGTCCGCTTTCTCGCTCGCGCTGGCCACCGGCTGCTCCGACAGCGGGTCCGGCTCCGGAGACGGCGACAAGGCCGCGGGCTCCGACAAGCCGACGACCGCCGCGAAGGCGCTCACCGAAGCCGAGTTGAAGAAGCGGATCATCGCCACCGGCGATGTGGACGGCTACAAGATCGGGGCGGCGGACGAGGCCGAGCCGTTCGCGTCCTCCAAGGACGACGTGAAGGTCGTGGACCAGAAATGCGCGCCGGTCGCGTACGTCGTCACCGGCTTCGCACCCGGGGACTCGTCCGCCTACGTCAACCGCCTGGCCACGGAACAGGTCGCCTCGCCCAGCGCGTCCTCCACGAAGAGTCTGGAGGATATGACGGACGACGAGTTCGAGGACGCGATGAACTCGATCCACGACTCCCTCGGCACCACGGCGACGTTCGTCTCGCTCTCCTCGTACGAGGGTGAGGGCGCGCAGAAGACCATGACGTCGGTCGCGGAGGCGATCAAGGGCTGCTCGAGCGGGTTCAAGGCCACGGCGCACGGCGACACCCAGAAGTTCTCCAAGGTCGAGGCCGAGAAGGCCTCGGGCACCGGCGACGAGTCACTGGCGTTCGCCGTGACCGGAGTCGCGGACGGCGGCAAGTACCTGGTACACGGCGAGGTCGTGCGCCACGGCGACAGCATCGCCACGTACTACACGATGAGCTTGGCGGCCTTCGCCGACGACGCCAAGGCCTCCGACTACGACGTCCCGGCCGACCTGGTCAAGGCTCAGGCGGCCAAGCTCGCCTGAGCCACCCGGCCCAGAACCCGCGCCCCTTACGGCCGGCCCGTCTACAGCTTGTCGATCTACAGCTTGTCGATCTCCAGATTCGCGATCGCCGTCCTCGCGACCTCGCGGCCCCGGTCGGTGAAGTCGCCCTTGCCCGGGTAGCTGACCGTGAGCTTGTACATGTCGCCGGTGGCGGAGGACTTGTAGTAGAAGATCTTCAGCTCGCGGGGGCGCGGGTCCTGGCTGTCGGTGGTCATGTAGACCACCGTGTTCTCCGCCGACTTCTTGCCGTGGTACGTGGTCGACCGCGGGGACGTCTTCGGGCTCTCCGGCATGTCCAGCTCGTATGCCCCGTTGGTCTTGAACTCTCCGTCGTCGGCGTACATCTCGGCCGCGGAGGACCCCTTGATCTCGTTGCTGCTGTCCTCGGACTTCTTCGCCAGCTTCAGGCCGATCCGGATGCTGCCGCTCCAGTCGCTGTACGTCACCCAGTTCTGGTCCGAGTCGTCCTTCTCCGGACGCACCGGCTGGTAGCCCGCCGGTACGGCCAGGGACGCGCCGAGCGCCTTCTCCTCCCGCTGCTTCCAGCCGTCCGGCAGCGGGCCGGCGAACGGGTTCGCGACCACCAGATACGCGGCCACCGCCACCGCGAGGACCGCCGCGCCCACGCCGGCCCACGCCTTGCGGCCGAGTCTGATGCCCTTGCCGCCCGGGACGGTGATCTGGACGACCTGGGTCTCCTGCGGGGGCTTCGCGGCCTCCTCGAGAAGCCGGCGGACCTGGGCGGCGACGGGGCGACGGGCCGGGTCCTTGTTCAGCAGTCCGTTGATCGCCTCGGCGAGCGGCCCCTTGGCCGCGGCGGGGGCCGCGGGCGTGGCGTTGAGGACGGACTGAAGGGTCGCGGGGGTGTTGCTGCGACGGAACGGGGAGACGCCCTCGCTGGCCGCGTACAGGACCACGCCCAGCGACCAGAGGTCGCAGGACGGGCCTGGGCGCTGGCCCAACACCCTTTCCGGAGCGATGTATTCGGGTGAGCCGACGAAGCCGCCCGTGTCCGTCAGATTGGTCTCGCCCTCGATCTGGGCGATGCCGAAGTCGGTGAGGACCACGCGGTCGTGGCGGCCGAGCAGCACGTTGTCGGGCTTGACGTCACGGTGCAGGATTCCCGCCGCGTGGGCGGCCTCCAGGGCGCCGAGCACCTCCAGGCCGACGCGGGCCGCCTCGCGCACCCCGAGGGTGCCCTCCTGGAGCGCGTCGCCCAGTGAGCGGCCCCGCACCAGCTCCATGACGATCCACGGCTGCCCGTCGACGATCGCGACGTCGTGGACGTTGACGACGGCCGGGTGGTCGAGCCTGGCCGCGGCCCGCGCCTCGCGCCGCATCCGCTCGAAGGCGTTGGCGCGTTCGCGCTCGGAAAGATGGTCCGGTACGCGGGGCTCCTTGACGGCGACCTCGCGGTCCACCGTCTCGTCCTTGGCCCGCCACACCGTGCCCATGCCGCCGTGGCCGAGCTTGGCGAGCAGTCGGTAGCGGCCGCCGATCAGACGGCCGGCGCCCGGGTCGTGCGACGGCTGGGCGTGCTCCTCGGGCCGCGACTGTTCCGGTCCCCGCTGGGGCTGATGCTGGGGCTGAGGCTGGGGCTGGGGCTGGGGCTGGGGCTGCTGAGCCTCGTGCTGCGGCACGAACTGGGTCGGGGCCGCGTACGGGTTTCCGGGATAAGGCACCCCGGGCTGCTGTCCGGGAGGACCGGACTGCTGCCCGGGACCGCCGGCCTGCTGCGCGGGCACGCCAGGCCGTGGCGGTTGCAGATCGAAACTCGTTGGCTCGTCGGATCCGTAAGGGGCTCCCCCGTTGCTGCTCATGGCCTCATGCATATCGCGGCGGGCCGCGCGGGATCCACCCCGGTCGCTTTCCGGTCACAGACCCGTGACGCGGGTTATCCCTTATCTACCGTTTACTACGGTACGACCATCTCCTGTTCACTACGGCACGAACGGGTCCCGTTACCACGGCACGAACGGGTCCCGTTCACTACGGCACGAACGTGTCCCGTTCACTACGGCACGAACGTGTCCACCGCGACGTCGAAGTACTCCTTCGACTCGGTGACCTTGCCGACCGGCGCCGACACCCACACGTCGTACATCCGCCCGTCCTGCTCCCAGCACAGGTCGTACGTGTGCCGCGCCCCCTCCGCCTTGGTGAAGCCGCCCCAGCTGAACTCCCAGAGCGCGGCCGGGTACCCGTTGTGCGTGGTCGCGGTGACGCGGCCGTCGTGGTATCCCGGGTTCGTGGACGGCCCCTTGGCGGCCGCCCGGCGCATCACGGCGGTCGGTCCGTCCGGTTCGGGATCGGTGGTCTTGATGCCGAGCCGGAAGGTCTCGCCCGCCGAGAGATAGAAGGTCCGCTCACCCTGCGCCTCGCGCGTGAAGCCCTCCGGCACCGCGAGCGAGAACCCGGCGGGGTCCTGCGCGAGGCGGTACCCCGAGGGGGCCTTGCGGGAGGCGGGCGCCACGACACCCGAACTCGTGACCGTGACCGTGGGCGTGGGGGCGGACGTCGTCGGTGTCGGGGCGCTCTTCGTCGGACGGGGCGGGGCGGGCGCGCTGTGCGGCGCCGAACTCGTGGGCGTATCACCGCCGTCACCGCCCTTGTTCATCAGCAGCGCCGCGGCGGACACGCCCGCCCCGGCCATGGCGGCGACCAGCGCGGCGGCGATCAGCACGCCTCGCGCGGAGTGCGCGGACTGCTTCGAGGGCGGCCGGTCGGCCGGGGCGGAGGCGGTCGTGGGAGCCGTGGGGGCGGGGGACGCCGGAACCGGCTTGCGCCGTGCCACATCGCGCTGCGTCGGCGTGTACCCGGACGACGCCCGTGGCGTGCGACCCGTATCCAGGAACGCGCGCAGCAACCGCTCCGCCTCCGTCGCGTCCAGCCGGAGGTCCGGATCGCGCTCCAGCAGCCCGCGTACGACCGGCAGGAGCGGCTCGGCCTGGGCCGGCGGCCGGATCTCGTCGACGACGACCGCGTGCAGGATGCCGCCCAACGAGTCGCGGCGGAACGGTGACGCACCGCTCAGCGCCGTGCACAGCAGCGCGCCGAGCGACCACAGGTCGGCCTCCGGGCCCGTCCTGGCCCCGGACATCCGCTCGGGCGCGGTGTACTCGGGCGAGCCGACGAAGGCCCCGCTCTCGGTGAGCGTCGTCGCGCCCGCGACCTGGGCGATCCCGAAGTCGGTGAGGACGACGCGGTCGGTGCCGGCCTCCATCAGGACGTTCGCGGGCTTGAGGTCCCGGTGCAGGACACCCGCCTCGTGCGCGCTGCGCAGCGCGCCGAGGAGATCGATGCCGATGCGAGCCGCCTCGGGGGCGTCGACGGGGCCGTCTCGGGAGATCCGGTCGGCGAGCGAACCGCCGACGATCAACTCCATGACGATGTACGGGCGTTCGTCGTCCACGACCACGTCGTGCACGACGATGATGTGCGCGTGCCGGAGCTGGGCGACCGCGCGGGCCTCGCGCAGCGTGCGGTCCCGCTGCATCATGGCCTCGCCGGCCGAGAGCGAGTCGTCGAGCACCAGCTCCTTGACCGCCACCTGACGGCCGAGGAGTTGGTCGGTGGCACGCCAGACGACGCCCATTCCGCCCCGGCCGATCCTGGCCTCCAGCCGGTAACGGCCCGCTATGACGCGGACGTTCTCCCCCTCGGTCCCCATGCGCCCCATCATGCCGCACCGGATGAGCGCCTTCCGGGGGCGGCGGTACGAGGTGGCCGACATGTGACACGGGGGGGCGGTGCCGACTGGCGTTCAGGCAGTGCAGGGCGCCGGATCCTGCCGCTGCCGTACTACTCCGCCTCCGACCGCCACCCTCGCAGCACCGCGTCGAACTGCTCGCGCGCGGTGTCCCAGTCGGCCACCGGCGACGACATGTAGATCGCGTACTCGACACCGTCGCGGCCGAGATACGTCTGCTCGATGGCTCGGCGCGGTCCGGGAAAGGCCGTGTCCTTGCCCGCGGTCCACGTGAAGTCCCACAGGGATCCCGGGCGGTCGCGGTAGGTGTTGGACTGGAGGCTCACCCGTTTGTAGTTCTGCAGCTTCTTCAACTGCTGTTCCAGGTCCAGCTGGTGGACGTAGGAGTTGTCGAAGTCCGGCGAGTCGTCCACGGCTATGCGCACGAAGTGCTTGCCGCCGTCGGGTGTGTAGTCGATCTGGGTGCCGTTGGCCTGCCGCTTCCAGCCCTTGGGCAGGGCGAGGCTGAAGCCCTCGACGTCGTTGATCCGCACCCAGTCGCCGGGGACGGCTCCGGCCTGCTGCTGTCCCGCACTGGAGCCGGAGGTCGAGGTACCGGATCCCTGTCCCGCACCGTCCGCGTAGTGCAGGGCCAGTGCACCGCCGCCGCCGGCGAGTGCGGCCAGCACCGCCACGGCGGCGAGAGTACGGCCGAGTCGCCGCTTCCTCGGCGCACCGGAAGCGCCGCCAGGAGCTCCGGTGGAGTCGCTGTACGCGGGGAAGGGCCCCGGCAGCGTCCCCCCGGGAGTGTCGAGGCCCGGCGCCTGGTGTCCCGGCACATGGGTCGTCGCCCCAAGAGCGCCACGGGCTTCCGCTGCGGACCCGACGGAGTGGCCGGACCCCGTGTGGCCGGAGCCCGTGTGGCCGGCTCCCGTGTGGCCCGCCCCTGTGTGGCTGGCCCCGCCGTACCCTGCCCCCGCTCCCTTATGGCCCGGAGCCACACGTCCCGTATCCACATGTTGCGTGGGCACATACGCCTGGGCCGCGCGCGGCCGGCGCCCTTCCGCGGCCTCGGCGAGCATCTGCTCGGTCTCCTCCGGGCTGGGCCGGGTGGCGGGATCCTTGCGCAGCAGAGCCCTGATCACGGGTTCCAGAGCACCGGCGTTGCGCGGCGCGGTGGGCTCCTCGTCGACCACCGCCTGCATCGTGGTCAGCGGCGAGGTGCGCCGGAACGGCGACCGCCCCTCCACCGCCGTGTACAGCGTGGCCCCGAGCGCCCAGAGGTCGGAGGAGGGGCCGGGGTCGTGGCCCCGCACCCGCTCGGGCGCGAGATAGTCGACCGAGCCGACGATCTCGCCGGTGCGCGTGATCGTCGTATCGCCCTCGACCTGCGCGATCCCGAAGTCCGTGAGCAGGACCCGGCGGTCGGCGGCCAGCAGGACGTTGCCCGGCTTCACATCGCGGTGCAGCACCCCGGCGGCGTGCGCGGCCCGCAGCCCGCGCAGCACCCACAGCCCGATGCGCGCCACCTCGGCGGGCTCGATCTGTCCTTGTTCCTTGACCTCGTCGGCCAGCGAGTTGCCCTCGACGAGCTCCATCACGATCCACGGACGGTTGTCGTGTTCGAGGACGTCGTGCACGGTGACGACGGCCGAGTGGTTGATCCGGGCGGCGGCCCGTGCCTCGGCGTGGGTCCGGGCGAGCAGGACCGCGCGGTCACTGTCCGTGACGTACAGCGCGGCGGTCAACTCCTTGACGGCGACGGCCCGGTGCAGCACCTCGTCGTGCGCACGCCACACCCGCCCCATGCCCCCGCTGCCGATGGAGTCGACAAGGCGGTAGCGGCCCGCGAGGAGCAGGCCCTGCATCTGATTCACGTTTCCCCGCAATGGTCTTGACGAGGTCAGACTAAGGACCCGGCCCTTCCTCAGGGAACCGGCGCGGTCGTACGGAGACCGCACTGTGACGGTTATCCCTTCCGCGTACAGACGGGAACCGCTGGGACAACTACACGTCACAGCACGGCAAAAGGTGCGAACACGAGTACGGAACGGCGCGGCAGAACGCTCAGCCGGTGACCTGATAGGTCGCCGACGCCTGCTCGTACAGCCGTGTCACCTCGTCACGCTCGGCCTCCGGGCCGCGTAGCTGCACCACGTGGTAACGCCCGCCGACGACGACCACGAGATTGCGCACGAACAGCTCACGCCCCTGGCCGTCCGTCCAGGTGAACTGCCCCTCGACCATGGTGCGGCCGCCCACGTCGATCGTCCGCATCCCGCTGGACGTGGCCCAGGTCGAGTCGCGGAACGGCTGCAACTCCGGCTCCTTTTCCCGCTGATACGCCATCGGATCGCTGCCGTACGCGCTCGTGCTGTCCCGCCCCGGTACGACGATGAGGTCGAAGTCGCCATGGGAGTACACCACCTGACCGCGCCCGTTCTTGGGGGCGCGGTCCCAGCCGCGCGCGACGGCGACACGGAAGCCCGCCGAATCCTTGCGCAGGGTGAAGCCCTGGGCGACATCCGGGTCGTCGGCCGGCTTCGAATGCGTCGAACCGGAGGAGCCGGAAGGGCTCTTGTTCCCGCCCGGGGAGGTCTGGTCGGGACGCGGCTCACTGCTCGCCTTGCCGTCCGCGCTGGTGGCGGGCGCGGGGCTGACATCCCCGGCGGCCCCGGTCCGCTCCCCGCCCGTACGGTCACCCGGCGCGGACTTCGGCATGAAGTACATCGCGTAGGCGATCGCGGCGGCCAGCAGAAGCAGCACCAGCAGGACGAGATTCCGCCCGAGCTGCCGGGGCTTGGGTGCCCGGCCCTGTTTGGCGCGCTTGTGGCGGGCGTGCGGGCTGGTCGCCGGCAGCCCGGCGCGACGCCTGCGGACGAGCTCGCCCCGACGCCGTACGATCGGCAGCCGCCTGGGGTCGACGGGCGGCGCCGCTATGACGTGCGCACCCGCCTCGGGCTCCGGAGCCGACCGGACAAGCGAGCGCAGCCAGCCGCGCAGCTCCTCGAAGTCGAGCCGCTCGGTGGGGTCCTGACGCAGCAACGACTCCACCACCGGCCGCAGCGCGCCGCACTCCTCGGCGAACGCGGGCGGCTCCGCGCACACCAGCTGCACCAGCTCGGCGGTGTTCTCCTCCGGGTAGGGCGCGTGCCCCTGTACGGCGCGGAAGAGCAGCGCCCCGAGCGCCCACAGGTCGGTCGCAGGACCGATCGGCGCGGCGAGCTGCCAGTTCTCGTGCACCGGGCCCGCCTGCTCGGGCGCCCAGCGCTCGGTCACCGGGCCGACCACCGCCATCCTCGCCTGCCGCGCCCGCTCGGCGGCGAGCGCGGTGGCGGGCCCGCGGCGGGGCGCGCTCCCGGCGGTCAGGTGGTCCCAGCGGGTGGCGGTGCCGGTGGGCTCCGGGGATGCCTGCGGACCGCCGGTGCGCGGCTGCGCCTGGTGAGGAGCCTGTCGGCTCTGGGGCGGCACACCCGTGGCGGTGGAAGGCGGGAGCGCGGTACGCCCCTGCTCATGGCCGCCTCCGTGCAACGCGCTGCGGCCGTTCTGGACCTCGCCACCGACACCACCGCGCGGTACGGCTCCGTGCCAGGGGTTGCCGCGCCCCACTCCGTAGGGGTCGGCTATCCGGCCCGGGGACGGGCCACTTGAGGTCTGCTCGACACCGCGGGCGGGGTTCCGCGGTGCGTCGACGCCGTAACCGGGGGCCGTCGGGGCTTCGTCGCCTGCGGGGGTGGGACGTGGCGCGGGCAGCGCCGCCTGGGCACCCCGCTGCGCCTCGTGCACGCGCGCCGCGGCACGGGCGCCCGCCCGGTACGCGGCGATCGCCCCGGCCCGTGCCGCCCTGGCGTCGTCACCGGCTTCAGGCTCAACGCCACCGCTGCCGAGGGCCGGTACTCCACCGCGCGGGCCGTCCGCCGCACGGGCCTCGGCACCGGCAGCACGCGCCTCGATGCCCTTCTCCCGCGCCTCGATCGCCGCCCGTCGCGCGGCCTCGGGGTCCACCGCCTGCGCGCCACCGCTCCCGCCACCGGGCGCGGCGGAACCGACCGTCGCCCGGCCGGGGCCGGGACCGCCGGGCCCCGCGGGACCGTTGCCGGGCGACTCCAAGTCCCTTGGCGGCACCGGGTCGTAACCGCACAGCGCCTCCTCCGCGGCCCCGACCGCCAGACCGGTGAGCATCACACGGCCGTCGTCGCAGATGAGCACCGTGCGCGCGGTGACATTCCGGTGCACCCAGCCGTGCGCATGCAGGACCCGCAGGGCCATCAGGACGTCCGAGGCGACCTCGGCCGCCCGGTACGGCGTGAGTGGTTTGTCGGCGAGCAGCGCCGCCAGCGGCCGCGCGGCCACCAACTCGCTGACCACCCACAGTGAACCGCCCTCGGCGAACACGTCGAAGACCTGGTCGAGCCGGGGATGGTCGGGTATCGAGGCGGCGGCCTGCGCGGCCTCGATCGCGCGCCGCACGGCCGGTTCGGCGGGCCGGCTCGCGGTCCGCGTGGAGGCGCCGGAGCGGCCCCGGCCGCCGAGGGCGCCCTCGCGCGCCACGAACCCCTCGGGCAGTCCGTCCGCGTCCAGTACCTCGGCCTCGACGACCTCCGGCAACGGCACCTGCCTGACCAGGACTTCCTGCCCGCTGTACGTGTCGAAGGCCCGGGTCTCGGCGAGTTCGTACTCGTCGGACGGCGGCAGCGGCAGGCGGTAGCGGTCAGCGAGTACCCGTCCCGCGTAGTCGTCCACGACGCCTCCCCCGGCCGCCCGGTGGTCAATTCCGTTCGGGTTGCGTTCCGTTCCGGCTTCGTACGGTCCGCAACCACTCACGATACGTGCCGGAGGCAACCCGCAAAGAGGGGATGCAAGATCTCACGCCCCCGAACTCCGTCTCGCACACAGACCGCTGAACAATCCCCTGCGGTCTGTCCACCCGCACCCCGCCGGCCCTCGACACCCCGGGGTTGGCCGTCACGACGCCGACGTCAAGCCCGCGACGACAACCACGGCCAGAACCCGGAGGCGAGCCGGCCTCACGACTTCGGCTTGAACGTCTTGGTCAGTGTCTGCCAGGTGCTCTTGCGCAGATCGCTGCCCCACTTGGCGTCCTTGGCGGTGTACATCAGGCCGTATCCGAGGTCCGAGTCGACGACGAACCCACGGTCGATCGACCGGTACTTCGTCCCGCCGTCCACATAGGTGAACTCCCAGTCGGCCGTGTTCCAGCCGCGGTAGTCCACCTTCTCTATTCGCACCCGCTTGTACTGCGAGCGCGTCATGTACTTCTCCTGGTTCTTCCAGTCGGCCACCGGGTCGTTCTTGGGCGTGGACGTCCAGCCCACCAGGAGCTTCTGCCCGTCGGGACCCGCGAAGCGCACCCCGGCCGCACTCGTGGACTGGTACTTCCACCCCTTGGGCAGCCCGATCGAGAACCCCTGATCGCCCTTGTACGTCGTTACGGCGGTGTCCTCGCCCGACGCCGAACCGTCGTCGCCGGACCCGCCCGACCCACCCGACGCATCGTCGTCCGCGCTCGCGCTCGCGCTCGGCGTGCTGCCGGCTTCCGCGTCCTTGCCCGAGCCGTCCGAGCCCGACGCGGAACCGGCCTTCTCGCCGCTGTCCGTGTGCGAGCCGGAATCCTTGTCCTTGTCGGCGCTGCCCGCGGTCGCCCCGCTGGAAGCAGCCTTGGAGTCGCCGTTCTTGGTGTCCTTGGACGAGCCGTCGTCACCGCCGAGGGTGAGGGCGAGCACGGCACCGAGGACGGCGAGGACGACGACCACCGCCACGATCACCAGCGTCCGCCGCGGCACCACGTCCGTGAGCGGCGCCCGGGGCACGGGGCGCGGCCGCGCCGGGGGAACGTCGGGCCAGCCCGAAGTCCGTGGCCCAGCACCCTGGTTCGAAACCGAGGTGGCACCATCCCGGGCGCCGGCCTTGGGAGAACCGGTGCCGGTACCTGTGCCGGTTCCGGTACCTGTGCCGGTTCCGGTACCTGTGCCAGTACCGGCGCCAGTGCGGGCCACGGCAGTCGCAGCAGCCGCGGCACCCGCCGCGCCGGCCGTCTTGGCCGAACCGGACCCACCGGATGCGGTGGACGCGCCGGACCTGCCGGAGCCTCCCGCAGCGGACGAGGTGGACGCACCGGACGAGGTAGACGCACCGGCACCCGTGGCCTTACCCCGCCCAGACACACCAGCGCCCGCGGCCGTACCCAGCCCAGACACACCGGACTTGCCCGAAGCCGGAGCACCCACGCCGGCCGACGCCGACGCCGACTTACCGGCGCCGCCAGATCCCCCAGCACCGGACACACCATCGGCCCCGGAGCCACCCACCGCACCCGAAGAACCCGCCGCACCCGAAGAGTCGGCGGAGCCAGGAGCGCGCGTACCGCCCGACTTGGTTCGCGCGTTGGCCGCTGCCGCGGCCGTCGCCGCGCCCGCCGCCGTGGCGGCCTTCCGCACGGAGCGCAGCGCCCCGCGCAGTCGAACGCCCGCCTCTTCGCCCCGCTTGCCTCCGGAGCCCGCGGAACCGTCCCTGCCCGGTCCCTCGTCCGGCACCGGCGGCATCGCCACGACCTTCGTCGCGTCGGGTGCCTCCGGCCCGGTCACCGGGGATGTGGGCGCGTGAATCACCTCGTTGAGCATCGCGCGCGCACCGGTGTCGTCGAGCCGCTGGCCGGGATCCTTGGCGAGCAGGCCGTAGATCACCTTCTCCAGCGGGCCCGCGTTCTTCGGCTGCTCCACCGGTTCGGTCATCACGGCGGTGAGCGTCGCGATCGCGGAACCCTTGTCGTACGGCGGCACGCCTTCGACGGCCGCGTACAACAACCCGCCCAGCGACCAGAGGTCGGCCGCGGGTCCGGGCTTGTGACCGCGCGCCCTTTCCGGCGATATGTACGAGGGCGCGCCGACCAGCATGCCGGTCGAGGTGATGGACGGGTCGCCCTCCACCTGTGCGATACCGAAGTCGGTCAGCACGACCCGGCCGTCATCGGACATCAGCACGTTCGACGGCTTCACGTCCCGGTGCAGGATGCCCTCGCGGTGTGCCGCCCGCAGCACGTCGAGGATCGCGAGGCCCACCTCGGCGGCCCTCGTCGGCGTGAGCACCCCGTCCTCCCGGATCACCTCGGCGAGCGACTTGCCCTCGACGAGCTCCATCACGATCCAGGGCCGGTCGTCCTCGTCGACCACGTCGAAGACGGTCACCGCGCCGTTGTTCCGGATCCGGGCGATCGCCTTGGCCTCACGCAACGTCCGTGTGATCAGCCGCCGCTTCTCGTCCTCGTCGATGCTCGACGGGAACCGCAGCTCCTTGACGGCCACCGTGCGGCCGAGGGTCTCGTCCTCGGCGCGCCACACCGTGCCCATGCCGCCGCGGCCGAGTACAACTCCCAGCCGGTACCGCCCGGCGAGGAGACGTCCGCTCTTGTCCTGACGGGATGCTCCCGTCTGCTCCGCCTCCGACATGCGTCCCCTCATGCAACCCGCCCTGACAGAGCCTCCATTGTCCCTCACGCATGGACCTCCCAACGCCCAGGGTGCCCCTGGGCCCGGACGGCACCCGCCTCGACGGCCGCCCGCACCGGGGTACCGCCCGACACGCTTCCCCGGCCGTCCCACATGATGGGACCCGACAAGGAAGGACCGCGATGCCGCAGCACCGGACACGCCGGACACTCGTGGCCATTCCGTTGGCCGTCGCCCTGTTCGCCCTCGCGCCGGCCGGCTCATCCGCCCGCACGGCCACGCCGACGGACGCGGCTCTCGCGCTGCTCGTCACCCGGGGAAAGGCCCCGGCCGCGGCCCTCCTGGCCCGCGAGGAGTCGGGTACCCGCTTCGCCCATGCCGAAGCCGGCACCGGCGCCACCGCCTCCGCCCCTTCCCGCCCGCCGGCCACTTCCGCCCCGGACGACGGGAGTGCTGTCGCGTCCCGCCCCGCCACCACCCCGGGCCCCGCCACCGCCATCCGCCGCGAGGACCACTTCCGTGCCGGCAGCATCACGAAGACGTTCCTCGCGACGGTCGTCCTCCAACTGGCCGCCGAGCACCGGCTGTCCCTGTCGGACTCCGTGGACGATCACCTTCCGGGTGTGGTCCGCGGAGCGGGCAACGACGGCCGCGCGCTGACCCTGCGTGCCCTGCTCACCCACACCAGCGGTCTCTACGACTTCACCCGGGACACCGAGGGAGCCTTCCCCGTCACCCCGCTTCAGGCCGTACGCATCGCTCTCACCCACCCCCCGGCCGACCGCGGCCGCTTCGCCTACTCGAACACCAACTACGTATTGCTCGGCATGGTCGTCGAGCAGGTCACCGGCGCTTCGTACGCCACCGAGATCCGGCGCCGGATCATCTCTCCGCTCCGTCTGACGGGCACCTCCTTCCCGGGCTCCCGCATGTCGCTCCCCTCACCGCACGGCCGTGCTTACGCCACCGACGGCTCCGATGTGACCGAACTCGACCCGCGCGCGGCCGGCGCGGCGGGCGAGCTGGTCAGCACCCTCGCCGACCTGGACCGCTTCTACGCGGCCCTGCTGGGCGGTGAGCTGCTCCCGCCGGACCAACGGCGCGAGATGCTCAACACCCGTGCCGCACAGGGCGAGTACGGCATGGGCATCTACCCCGTGAAGCTGCCGTGCGGCACCACGGTGTGGGGGCACAACGGCCGCATATCCGGCAGCTACGTGCGCACCGCGGCCACCATCGACGGTCGTCGCGTCCTCACCTTCCGGGTGAACACGAGCGGGATTGCAGACCCGGGCCTCGAACCGGCCCTGCTCTCGGCCGAGTTCTGCCCCCGCACCCCGTAGAACGGCCGGTTCCCGAGCAGAGATCCCAGCACACGACACCCGTTCGAGTGATATCCGGGCACCGGCCCGATCCCGGAACTGCCGGTGGGGGCGACTGCGAAGCCGATCCGGCCTCACCTGCGCGATCGGCCGGCGCACGCTGCTGCGGGACGCGGACCTGACCGCCCGGCCGGGGAC
>NZ_JBHVXW010000016.1:0-201601 GCF_042881375.1 Streptomyces sp. NPDC058274 | reverse complement strand
GGCACTGGAGAGTGCCGGGGCCCCCGTTGCCGTAACCGGCTCCGGAGAAGTCGGCGGCTCGGCTCCTGGAACAGCCGCACCCCAGGCGGAGGCGACCCCCGGGCGGCCGGGCCGCCCCGTCTCAGTCCCGGCGCCCCAGCCGCTTGAACCCGAAGACCACCGCCGCCACGAGGAGCAGGGCGAGCCCGCCGACCTTGACGTCGCCGCTCATGCCGCCCCCGTCATCCGCGCCGCCACCTCCGCCTGCCGTGTCCGAACTGCCGCCCTCGGCAGGGGACTTGTCCCCCGAGTAGCCGGGCACGCTCTCCGGCTGCACCGAGCTGTTCTCCCCCTCGGTCCCGTACATCAGCTCGGAGCCGTCCGCGGTGTAGGTGACGGACTCCCCCTGCGGCTGCAACGGCACATTGAGGCGCCCCTGCCGTTTGATCTTCCCGTCGTTCCACTGGTAGGCGATCCCGCCGAGGTATCCGCGGACGGCGAGCTGCTTGCCGTCCGGCGAGAACGCGCCGTCGGTGGTCCAGAGGTCGATGTCGGCCACCCGCCGGAAGACGTTCGTCCCGGAGGCGGAGAGCGTGGCCGGGGCTTCGTAGAGCCCGCCCCCGTCCTCGTTCTTCGAGACGATGTAGACGCGCCCGGTCTTCGGGTGCACCATCAGCGCCTCGGCATCCCGGGCGCCGTCCGCGTACTTCACGACGTACTGCGTGGCGCGGACGGTCGCGTCCTTGAGCACCTTGGGTTCGGGCAGCTTGTAGATCCACACGTGGTCCCACGTGCCGCCGAGGTTGTCGCCGATGTCACCGACGTAGATCTGGTTGCCCGGCCCGATCGAGATGGCCTCGACGTCCCGGGGCGCGCCGACACCGGTCAGGGTGAGGGTGGCGACGGTCTTGCCGGTGCGGCTGTCGACGGCGTAGAGGTAGGGGCCGTCGTCGCTGTCGTTGTGGGTCCAGTAGACGCCGGGGTGCAGATGCGAGGCGGCCAGCCCACTGGACTCGGTGATCCGCGGGTCCTTGATCGTGAAGCCTCCGTCGTCGGCCACGGCGGGGGCGGCGGGCCCGACGGCGAGAAAGGCCGCGGAGAGGGCGAGCAGGGCCCCGGCGAGGAACGAACACGAGCGACGCATGCGCCAAGCCTGCCATCCGCGGCCGCCGTTCACCCCGGGTGTCCATCCTCACACCCCACCCGCCGCGGCGATCGACGATGATGAGCGGATGCTCAGGTTCATGCCCGTCGGCGACTCCATGACGATCGGAAGCGCGGGCGAACACACGTGGCGCTACCGGATGTGGCAGCACCTGCGCGCGACCTACAACGGCCCCTTCAAGATCGTGGGGCCGCGCGAGACGCTCCACGACAAGGCGACGGACTCCCCCTCCTCGTACGAGTACGCGGACCCGGACTTCCCGCGCGCGCATCTGGCCGGCTGGGGCGAGGGCTGGTTCCATCTGACCCCGCTGATCCAGGAAGCGGTCCGGGCACAGCGCGCCGACGTCCTGCTGGTCTCCCTGGGCCTGATCGACCTCGGCTTCTACACCGACGCGCGGCAGACGGCGGAGAACGCACGCGCCTTCATCGGCCATGCCCGCTCGGCGAACCCGCGCATCCGGATGGTGTTCCTCCCGGTGCTGCCGAACGTCCGGGTGCAGACGGACCCCGCGTTCGCCGCCGAGGTCACGGCCTTCAACGAGCTCCTCGCCAAGACCGTGGCCGACCTGGACGAGCCCCGCTCCCCCCTGCTCCTGGCGTCCCCGCCGCCTTCGTATGTCGTCCATCTCGACACCTACGACGGCACCCATCCGAACGCGGACGGCGAGCACAAGATCGCGGAAGGGTTCGCGGAGGCGATGCACCAGGCCTGGGACCTGGGCGAGCCCTACTCGGCCTGACCGGGCTCCGGACCGACGGGCTCTTGACCGGCCCGGCTCCGAACCGGTTCTTGACCGGCTCGGCTCCAGCCTGGCCCGGCTCCGGCCTGACTCCGTCGATCATGGCCTGCGCCCCGACCCCGAACCCGAACCCCGGGGCCGAGGTCCAGCACCCGCATGCCCGGCCGCAGCTCCAGGTCCCGCGCGAGGTCCTCCAGCAGCCACAGCGGATTCGGCCCCATGTCGAGGCCGACCAGCCACCCGGGGTCGTAACCGGAGGCACGGGGATAGCGGTCGGGGCGCACGAGAGCGTCGAGGGAGGTCACGGACAGTGACTCCAACGGACCGGCCGCCGCGGCACTACCGGGTTTTCCGACCGGGGAGCCCACCCGGTAGCCCACCGCGCCGGGCTCCCCTTGCCTAGAGCGCACTCCACCCCGTTGGCTGAGAACCATGAAGTACACGCAGCTCGGACGCACAGGACTCAAGGTCAGCCGACTGGTCCTCGGGACCATGAACTTCGGACCGCAGACCGACGAAGCCGACAGCCACGCGATCATGGACGCGGCGCTGGCCACCGGCATCAACTACTTCGACACCGCCAACGTGTACGGCTGGGGCGAGAACAAGGGCCGTACCGAAGAGATCATCGGCAACTGGTTCGCGAAGGGCGGCGACCGTCGCGACAAGGTGGTCCTCGCCACCAAGGTGTACGGGAACATGGCGGCCGAAGGCGACGTCTGGCCCAACTACGACAAGCTCTCCGCCGTGAACATCCGGCGGGCGGTCGACGCCAGCCTGAAGCGGCTCCAGACGGACCACATCGACATCTACCAGTTCCACCACGTCGACCGCGACACTCCCTTCGAGGAGATCTGGCAGGCGATCGACACCCTCGTGGCGCAGGGCAAGATCCTGTACGCCGGGTCGTCCAACTTCCCCGGCTACAAGATCGCCCAGGCCAACGAGACCGCCGCGCGACGCGGCAGCTACGGCCTGGTCAGCGAGCAGTGCCTCTACAACCTCGCCGAACGCCGCGCCGAGATGGAGGTCATCCCGGCCGCGCAGGAGTACGGGCTCGGGGTCATCCCCTGGTCCCCGCTGCAGGGCGGTCTGCTCGGTGGGGTCATCAAAAAGGAGGCCCAGGGCGGACGCCGGGCGAGCGGACGTGCCGCCGACACCCTCGCCACCCCCACCGGACGCGCACAGGTCCAGGCGTACGAGGATCTGCTCGAGAAGCACGGCCTGGCGCCCGGCGAGGCCGCTCTGGCCTGGCTGCTGACCCGCCCCGGCATCACCGGCCCCATCGTCGGCCCGCGCACCGCCGAGCAGCTGGAGAGCGCGGTGCGTGCGGTCGAGCTGGAGCTGAGCGAAGAGGTCCTGACCTCCCTGGAAGAAATCTTCCCGGGCCAGGGCCCGTCCCCGGAAGCCTTCGCCTGGTAACTCCGGGGATGAGCAGCGCCCCTCCAGGGGCGCGGGGAACTGCGCGACCGGCCACGACGGCCCGCAGCGGAGAACCCACGAGAGCCCCAGGGACGCGGGGAACTGCGCGACCGGCCCCCACCGGCCCGCAGCGGACAACCAACCCGCGGCCTACGGCAAACACAGCGGAGCGCAACGGCGGTGGTCTCCTACTTGACCGCCGCCGCCAGCGCCACCACGACGAACATCAGCACAAGCACACCGGCCATAATCCGGTTACGGGTCTTCGGGTCCACGCTCACGAGGTTAACCGGCCGCCGCCGGCCACCATCGGGCGGCCACCTCAGTCACCCGCCCCAGGGCCCGGGGGCGCCGGCTCAGGCACTCGCACCCGCCCCGGCGGAGCCGAGCCGCCACCGCCCCACGGCCTCGTACCGCGGCTGCTCCCCCGGAATGCCCGCGTCGGGCAGATGGCTGCGGACGAGACACAGCTCGTCCACGGTCCACTCCCGTCCCTCGAACGAGGACAGCGCGGCGACGTACGGTCCGAAGTCCGCGTCGGCGCGACTGCGGGCGACCGTGAGATGCGGCCGGTACCGCCGGTGCTGCTCGGTCGGCAGGCCGGCCTTCCTGGCCGCCGCCTCGGCCCGCTCGGCCAGCAGCCGCAGGGTGCCGACGTCCCCGGCCGCCCCGGCCCACAGGGCCCGCCCGCCGAAGTGGCCGCCGCCGTGCAGGGCCAGCGGAAAAGGATCCGTACGCTGCGCAGCCCGCTCCAGCCGCGCGGACAGTTCCGGGACGAGGGACTCGTCGACCTCGCCGTAGAAGGCGAGCGTGAAGTGCCACCCCGGCCGGCCGGTCCAGCGCAGGTCGTCCGCCTCCGGCAGCCGCCGCAACTCGTCGACCGCCGCGCCCAGTTCACGTACCGCGTCCTCGGGGGGCAACACCGCCGCAAAGAGTCTCATGGCGTCACCCTGCCAGGGAACGGATCACCGGGCGACGGCTTGCGCGGCCGTCGCCGGCCGCACCCGCAGGACGAAACGGCCCCGCGGACGACCGCGATACCGGCCGACCGCCCGGCAGACACCGCCCGCCCGCCGGACCTCCTACGCGGCCGTCGCCAGCTGCTCCCACCCGCAGATGACCGCGGTGCCTGCCGACCGCCCGGCAGACACCGCCCGCCCAGCCGGGCCGGCCGCCCGACAGACACAGCCCGCCCGCCGGACCTCCTACGCGGCCGTCGCCAGCTGCTCCCGTGGCACGAAGCGGACCTGTGGATGACCGCGATGCCAGCCGACCGACAGGCGCAGTCCGCCCAGTCGGACCAGGACCAGGCCGACGGCGACGGAGGCGGCCAGCGAGACGAGACCGCCCGCGGCGAAGCCCACCCGGGCTCCGTATGCGTCGGTGGCCCAGCCGACGAGGGGCGCGCCCAGCGGCGTACCGCCCATGAAGACCATCATGAACAGGGCCATCACCCGGCCGCGCATGGCGGGGTCGGTGGCCATCTGGACCGAGGTGTTCGCGGTGACGTTGACCGTCAGGCCGAAGATGCCGATCGGGACCATGAGCAGGGCGAAGAGCCACAGGGACGGGGCCATGGCGGCCACCACTTCCAGGGCACCGAAAGCCACTGCCGCGCCGATCAGCACCCGTAGCCGGGTCGTGCCGCGCCGGGCGGCGAGCAGCGCGCCGGCCAGCGAGCCGACGGCCATCAGCGTGTTGAAGAGGCTGTACGCGCCCGCTCCGGCGTGGAAGACGTCGTCCGCGTAGGCCGACAGCCACACCGGGAAGTTGAAGCCGAAGGTGCCGATGAAGCCGACCAGGACGATCGGCCAGATCAGCTCCGGGCGGCCGGCGACATAGCGCAGGCCCTCGCGGAGCTGGCCCTTGCCGCGCGGGGCGCGCTCGACGACGTGCAGTTCGCGGGCGCGCATCAGCAGCAGCCCGGCGAGGGGCGCGACGAAGGACAGGCCGTTCAGCAGGAAGGCCCAGCCGGTGCCGACGCCGGTGATCAGCAGACCCGCGACGGCGGGGCCGACGAGGCGGGCGGACTGGAAGTTCGCCGAGTTCAGGCTGACCGCGTTCTGCAGCTGGCCGGGGCCGACCATCTCGGAGACGAAGGACTGGCGGGCCGGATTGTCGACGACGGTGGCGAGGCCGACGGCGAAGGCGGCCAGGTAGACGTGCCAGACCTGGACGTGGCCGGAGAGGGTGAGGAAGGCGAGCACGAGGCCCGTCAGACCCATGGCCGTCTGGGTCGCGAGCAGCGTCGGGCGCTTGGGGAGGCGGTCGACGAGAACACCGCCGTACAGCCCGAAGAGCAGCATCGGCAGGAACTGCAGGGCGGTGGTGATACCGACCGCGGCGGACGAGCCGGTGAGGCTCAGTACCAGCCAGTCCTGGGCGATGCGCTGCATCCACGTGCCGGTGTTGGAGACGACCTGGCCGAGGAAGAACAGGCGGTAGTTGCGGACCTTCAGCGAGCTGAACATCGACGACTTCGCGGATCTGGGGGCGGACGGGGAGTCGTGGGTGGCTGGTGCGGGGGCGGAGTCTGCTCCGGGTCCCGAACTCAAAAGCGTTCGCCTCCTCAGGCATCGCGGACGTCGGCGTCCGGCGGCTACGGCTGGGTCACAGATGCGCGAGCTTCTCCAGTACGGGGGCGGCGGCGCGGAGTTTCGCCCACTCGTCCTCGTCGAGGGCCTCCACCAGGCCGGCCAGCCACGCGTTCCGCTTGCGGCGGCTCTCTTCGAGCATGGCCTCGGCCTGCTCGGTCTGCGTGACGACCTTCTGGCGCCGGTCCTCGGGGTGCGGCTCCAGTCTGACCAGGCCCTTGGCTTCGAGCAGCGCCACGATGCGGGTCATCGAGGGGGGCTGCACATGCTCCTTGCGGGCGAGCTCGCCCGGCGTGGCCGAACCGCAGCGGGCGAGGGTGCCGAGCACCGACATCTCGGTGGGGCTCAGCGACTCGTCGACGCGCTGGTGCTTGAGCCGGCGCGACAGGCGCATCACGGCGGAGCGCAGGGAGTTCACGGCGGCAGCGTCGTCGCCATGGGTGAGGTCAGGCATGTTCTTTAGCGTAACTCATTACTCTGACTAAAGACCACGGGGATGCCCGTGAAACAGGCCACTGAACCGTTACGTCACTCATATGAGTGAGCGTGCCTCAGAAAGTGACCAGCTCCGCCCGGGGTCCGGCGACCCTCGACTCCATGGGGACCAGCGTGCTCAGCCTGCGGATAGACGGGGAGCTGCTCAACCGGCTCCGACACCACGCCGCCAGAAGAGGAATGAGCGTCCAGGACTATGTCGTCCGGACGCTCATTCGGGATGACTTCGACGAGCGGTTCCAGACCGCGGTCGAAGAGACGGAGAAGTTCTACGGGGTCACGTGAGCCCGCGGGCTCACGTGACCGGGGACGGGGACGGGGCCCGATGCGGGATCAGGTCAGCCCGAGCGCCGGCATCAGGTAGTAGAAGCCGAAGACCGCCGCCACGATGTACATCGCGAGCGGGACCTCCCGGGCGCGGCCGGCCGCCAGGCGCAGCACCACGAAGGTGATGAAGCCCATGCCGATGCCGTTCGTGATCGAGTAGGTGAACGGCATCATCATCATCGTCACGAAGGCCGGGACCGCGATCGTGTAGTCGGCCCAGTCGATGTCCTTGATCGAGTGGGACAGGATCAGGAAGCCGACCGCGAGCAGTGCCGGGGTCGCCGCCTGTGACGGGACCATGGTGGCGACGGGGGTCAGGAAGAGCGCCACGGCGAACAGCGCGCCGGTGACGACGTTCGCGAAGCCGGTGCGCGCGCCCTCGCCGACGCCGGCCGTGGACTCCACGAAGCAGGTGGTGGCCGAGGAGGAGCTGGCGCCGCCCGCGGCGACCGCGATGCCGTCGACGAAGAGGACCTTGTTGATGCCGGGCATGTTGCCCTCGGCGTCGGTCAGCTTGGCCTCGTCGCTGACACCCATGATCGTGCCCATCGCGTCGAAGAAGCACGACAGCAGCACGGTGAAGACGAACAGCACGCCGGTCAGTGCGCCGACCTTGTCGAAGCCGCCGAAGAGGCTGACCTTGCCGATCAGACCGAAGTCCGGGGTGGCGACCGGGTTGCCGGGCCACTTCGGGGTGGTCAGGCCCCAGGACGGCACCTTGGCGACGGCGTTGACGACCACCGCGAGGACGGTCATGGCGACGATCGAGATGAGGATCGCGCCGGACACCTTGCGCACGATCAGCGCGAGGGTGAGCAGCGCGCCGAGGACGAAGACCAGGACGGGCCAGCCGTTGAGGTGGCCGTCGGCACCGAGCTGGAGCGGCACGGTGGTCTCCGCGACGTCCGGGATGCGCGAGACGAAGCCGGAGTCGACCAGACCGATCAGCATGATGAACAGGCCGATGCCGATCGAGATGCCCTTGCGCAGGCCCAGCGGCACGGCGCTCATGACCCGCTCCCGCAGCCCGGTGGCGACCAGCAGCATCACGATGACGCCGGCGAGGACCACCATGCCCATGGCGTCCGGCCACGACATCCGGGGCGCGAGCTGGAGGGCGACGACCGTGTTGACGCCGAGTCCGGCGGCCAGCGCGATCGGCACATTGCCGATGACGCCCATGAGCAGCGTGGTGAAGGCGGCGGTCAGAGCGGTCGCGGTGACCAGCTGGCCGTTGTCCAGGTGGTGCCCGTACATGTCCTTGGCGCTGCCGAGGATGATCGGGTTCAGCACGATGATGTAGGCCATCGCGAAGAAGGTGGCGAATCCGCCGCGCACCTCCCGGCTCAGGGTCGAGCCCCGCTCGGAGATCTTGAAGTAGCGGTCGAGGGCGCTCCCGGCGGGGCGCGGCGACGGCTGCTTCTCCGGGGCGGGGGCCGTGGTGGCCGAGGTGGGCATGCGAGACCTCATACGTGCGGGGCCTTGGGGGCCGGTGCGGGCGCCGGGCGAGGACGGCGCGCGGCTGAGAACGTGATCGAGTCTGGCCCTCCGATGATCACCAACAGGTTTCTGCTAGATGTCCGTTGGTGTTTCGTACGAACAGAAAGAGCCAGACGCAGGCCGTTTCAGTATGAACATATGAGGTCGAAATCGCTATCTCCGCGCGTAGACACCGGGTATACGGGGGAACGGGAGGTTCCGCTGTCGTGCGAGGTACGGCCCCGACCGCGCCCAGCCGGCACCCTCGTAAGCTGTGCCCATGGCGAAGTGGACCCCCAAGCACGAGGCGCCGGAGCCCCTGGAGGGGCCCGTCGTCGCCACCATCACCGGCGGCACGATCCTCTGGTTCGTCCTCTTCCTGGTGCAGCTCCCCTTCTACGGCTGGTTCGACGACCACGGGCACACCTGGTGGGTATGGACGTGCCTGGCCGGCGCGGGGCTCGGACTGATCGGCATCTGGTACGTCCGCGGGCGCGACGCGGCGATCAAGCGGGACGCGGCGGCCAGGACCTCCACGGAGTAGCCGGACGCCCGCGTACGACCACGGCACGAGGCCCGTCCTCCCCTGGTCGGATCTTTGGGGCACTCGGCAGGTGAAGCCGTATATCCGCACGTACCGTCGGATGCATGACGCACATCGACGCGGGCGCCGAACTCGACCCTGTGCATCCCGTGGCCCTGCCCGGGCGCGCCCGGGGGCTGACCGCCGCCGAGGTGGCCGAACGGGTCGCGCGCGGTGAGGTGAACGACGTCCCCGTGCGCAGCAGCCGCTCCATGACGGAGATCGTCCGCGCCAACGTCTTCACCCGGTTCAACGCGATCATCGGTGCGCTCTGGGTGATCATGCTGTGCGTGGCGCCGTTCCAGGACAGCCTCTTCGGATACGTGATCATCGCCAACACCGGCATCGGCATCATCCAGGAGTGGCGGGCCAAGAAGACCCTGGACTCCCTCGCGGTGATCGGTGAGGCGAAGCCGACGGTCCGCCGGGACGGGCGGGCCGCCGGGATCAGCACCTCGGAGATCGTGCTGGGCGACCTGATCGAGATCGGCCCCGGCGACAAGATCGTGGTCGACGGCTCGTGCGTCGAGGCCGACGGCCTGGAGATCGACGAGTCACTGCTCACCGGCGAGGCCGACCCGGTGCTCAAGCACGCTGGGGACGAGGTGATGTCGGGCAGCTTCGTGGTGGCGGGCGGCGGCGCGTTCGCGGCGACGAAGGTGGGCCGGGAGGCGTACGCGGCGCAGCTGGCCGAGGAGGCGTCCCGCTTCACCCTCGTCCACTCCGAGCTGCGGACCGGTATCTCCACGATCCTCAAATACGTGACGTGGATGATGATCCCGACCGCGATCGGCCTGGGCATCAGCCAACTGGTGGTCAAGCAGCACGGGCTGAAGGACTCCATCGCGCGGACGGTCGGCGGGATCGTGCCGATGGTCCCGGAGGGGCTGGTCCTGCTGACCTCGGTCGCCTTCGCGATCGGAGTGATCCGCCTCGGCCGCAAGCAGTGCCTCGTCCAGGAGCTGCCGGCGATCGAGGGGCTCGCCCGCGTCGACACCGTCTGCCTCGACAAGACGGGCACGCTCACCGAGGGCGGCATGGACGTCACCGAACTGCGCCCTCTCGACGGCGGCGACGAGACGTACATACGCCGGGTCCTCGGCGCCCTCGGCGAGTCCGACCCGCGCCCCAACGCCTCCCTCCAGGCGATCATCGCCGCCTTCCCGGACAGCGAGGAGTGGCGCTGCACCCAGTCGCTGCCCTTCTCCTCCGCCCGCAAGTACAGCGGGGCGGCGTTCAGCGAGGGTGACGGCGAGACGAGCGCGTGGCTGCTCGGTGCCCCTGATGTGCTGCTGCCCGCCGGGGACCCGGCGCTCGCCGAGACCGAGCGGCTGAACGAACAGGGGCTGCGGGTCCTGCTGCTCGCCGGGGTCGCCAAGGACCTCGACGACCCCGCGGTCACCGAGGGGGCCCGGCCCACCGCGCTGGTCGTCCTGGAGCAGCGGCTGCGCCCCGACGCGGCGGACACCCTGCGGTACTTCGACGAGCAGAACGTACGGGCCAAGGTGATCTCCGGCGACAACGCGGTCTCCGTCGGCGCGGTGGCCGCCAAGCTGGGGCTCAGCGGCGAGACCGTGGACGCGCGCGGGCTCCCCGCGGAACAGGAGGCCATGGCCAAGGCCCTGGACGAGGGCACGGTGTTCGGGCGCGTCACCCCGCAGCAGAAGCGGGACATGGTGGGCGCGCTCCAGTCGAACGGCCACACGGTCGCGATGACGGGCGACGGCGTGAACGACGTACTCGCCCTGAAGGACGCCGACATCGGCGTCAGCATGGGCTCGGGGTCGGAGGCGACCCGGGCCGTGGCGCAGATCGTGCTGCTCGACAACAGCTTCGCGACGCTGCCCTCGGTCGTCGCGGAGGGCCGCCGGGTGATCGGCAACATCACCCGGGTCGCGACCCTGTTCCTGGTCAAGACCGTCTACTCGGTGCTGCTCGCGGTGCTCGTGGCCTGCTGGCAGGTGGAATACCCGTTCCTGCCGCGCCACTTGACCCTGCTCTCGACCCTGACGATCGGTGTCCCGGCCTTCTTCCTCGCCCTCGCCCCCAACAAGGAGCGCGCGCGGCCGAACTTCGTACGGCGGGTCATGCGGTACTCGATCCCGGGCGGGGTCCTCGCCGGGGTGGCCACCTTCGTCACCTACCTGATGGCCCGTCACTACTACAGCGGGCCGGGCGCCCTGGACGCGGAGACCAGCGCCGCGACGCTGACGCTCTTCCTGATCTCCATGTGGGTGCTCGCGATCATCGCCCGGCCGTACACCTGGTGGCGGGTCTGCCTGGTGGCGGCGATGGCGGGCGCGTTCCTGCTCGTGCTCGTCGTGCCGTGGCTCCAGCACTTCTTCGCACTGAAGCTGGTGGGCTCGGTGATGCCGTGGATCGCGGTGGCCATCGCGGCGGTGGCGGCGGCCGTCCTGGAGCTCCTGTGGAGACTGGTCGACCGCCGCTTTCCCGCGTGAACCGGGCGGGGAGTACGACTGCCCGCCCGGTGTCCCGCGCTCCTACTGCACGTCGACGAGGTCACCCGCGGCGTTGACGGCCGGGGTGGTCGAGGTGCCCGCGAAGCTGTAGCGGAAGTAGCCGTCGACGGAGGCCTTGACGGTCGTCTTCAGGGCGCCGCCCGTGCCGGACGTGACCGTCTTGACGGTCGTGTACGTGCTGCTGCCCTTCTTCTTGAACTGCAGCTGCACGCCCTGGCTGGTGTAGCCCGCGTACTTGAGGGTGTCCCAGTTGGCGCGGGTCAGGGCACCGGTGACCGTGATGGTCTTGCCCTTCTTGACCGGCTCGGGGGAGGCGTTGACGGTGAGCTTGGAGAAGCGCTGGACCTTGGCGGTCTTGTAGGCGTCCTTGATCACGTAGTCCGCGTCGACACCCTGGGCAGCGGCGTACACCTTCCAGGTACCGGCCAGGATGTTGCCGTAGATGTTCTCGTTCGGGTCGGCGACGACGGTGACCTTGCAGGTCGCGGTGGTCGCGTTCACGGTGGTGCAGGTTCCGCTGTCCGCGTCCGGCACGATGGCGCCGTCGACGCCGTTCTCGGAGTCCAGGTCGGTGCCGTGCCACAGGAAGGCGTAGCCGTCCTGGATGCCCGACGGGTCGGTCGCCGTCACGGCGATGGTGAAGGTCTTCTTGGCGCTGGTGCCGACGACAACGTCCTTGCCGCCGTTGACGGAGACGCTCGTGATCTTGGTGTCACCGACGTTCTCGTCCATCGGCTTCACGGCGCCGAACGGCGAGGCCTTCGCGGCGAGGGCGCCGGCGGCGGGGGTCTCATCGGCCTGCGCGGCCGGAACAGCGAAGGCGGAGAGGGCCAGGGCGCCGGTGACGGCGGCCACGGTGGCTCGTATGCGCATGCATTCCCCATTGGGAGAAGGGACCCCGACGGCAGTCGTCACGTGGGGCCCAAGTGGGTCGTGAGTCTGTTGACTCCGGTGATCAGATCCACCAGGGGGACGGATGGTTGTACGAGGGGTGAAGTTTTTGTGCGCGTATGACGAAGGTCACATCCGTCGGGACAGCTCCGGCGAAGAACGCGATCGTCGAGACCATCGCCGAGTACCGAGCAAGATGGGCACAGACACGATCGACTTCGGGTTCCAAAGGGGACGAGTGAACGACAAGCAGCTCATCGAGAAGATGGGTGAACATCCTGAGAGCTACGGCCTGAACGGCAACTACCACTCGACTGTCATGTTCCTCACGGGGATCGATGTCGGGAGGTCGGGCGGGCTGCTGCGCGGGTTCACCGAGTGGCTGGTCGTCCGCAGGGGCGAGTGCAACAGCTTCTACTGGCACAAGCTCGTCCTCCTGGACCTGTTCCCCGATATCAAGGTCGGGGGCTGGAAGAACCCGGACCACCTGACCCCGGACCAGCATCAGCAGGCCGTGGAACAGCTATGCACTCTCGTTCTCGAATTCCTGGACGTGCGGGACGATCCGCGAGAACTGGGGCTGATGTACACGCGGTATGCAGCGATGTACGCACACATCTGGGGATAGCCGGAAAAGGGCCGCCCCACCGGAATCTCACCGGTGGGGCGGCCCTGTCGTGCGGGTCGGCCTCAGTCGAACCAGCGGTCCCGCTCCAGTTCCTCCGTGCGGGACGGGTCTTCGAGGAGGGCGGCGACCTCGAAGCGGCGGGGCCACTGGGCGGCGGACCAGGCGAGGGCGGCTGCGACGCCCTCCAGGGTGGATGCGTGGAGTACGCCGTCGCGGGTGCGGCGCCAGTCGAGTTCGGTGCCGTCGACGACGAGCTCCTCGTGCTCGACGTACGTCGTGGGGGTCGAGGGGCCCAGCAACACCCGTACGGAATCGGGCACTTCGTGCTCGACGCCCTCGGACGTCACCTCGCCGGTCACCGACTCGCTCAGCCGCCGTACCTGGAACAGCTCGGCGAGATCGGCGGCCCGGGCCGGCCGTACGGGAAGCAGTGGCATGCCGCCGGTGAAGGGCAGCAGGTCGGGCGAGTCGACGACCACGGCGTCGGCCGCGTCCACGACGCTCACCCGGCCGTCCAGCACGGCCCGCAGGTCGTCCGGCAGGGTGACCTTCTCGGGGTCGAGGTCGGCCAATGCACCGTAGAGGGCGTGCAGTTGGGCGGCGGAGACCTGCCGTTGCGGGTCGGCGAGCCGGTCCAGGAGCTCGGCCGCGCCGCCGGGCTCGTCGAGGAGGGCGGCGACGGAGGTGCGGACCCCCAGGGCCCGCAGCACCTGCTCGTCGTCGAACCCGCTCGCGTCGGCCTCGTCGTACAGACCGTGCAGCAGCGGATCGCCGCCCGCCGCACGCAGACCCGCCGGACGGCGTCCGTCGAGCACGGGGTGACCGCGCAGCCACCAGGCGGTGTACGGCCGGACGATCCCATGGGTGCCGTCGGGCAGCAGGATCCGCACGGGCTGGGTGAGCGCGTCCCGCAGCGGCGGCTGGGACAGCAGCGCCAGCGCCTGCGGCCACCGCTCGTCGTCCACGAGGTCCAGATCCCGTACGGCGACGATCTCGGTGGCGACGGGCGGCACCGGGGTGTCCGGCAGCTGGTCGAGGACGTCCTCGCACCACACGTCGACGGCGTCCAGCAGACCCGCGTCGTCCGGCTCGGCGAAGTCGGTGTCGCGCGGCTCCAGTTCGTCCGGGTCGAGGACCACGTCGGTGGTCCGGACGAGGGCGAAGGTGGCGAGCACACCGCAGGCGGCCAGCGGCTGCTCGCCCCAGCGGTCGGCGAACTCGGCGTCCACGAAGGCGAGTTCACCCTCCCGCATGACCTGTGCGAAGGGGCTGCCGGGGAGCACCAGTTCACCGGCGGGCGCGAGTTCGCCGTCCTCGTCGGGCAGCGCGAGCGCACCGAGCCAGGGCTCGTCGCCCGCTTCGAGGCCGGCGTCACGGACGAGCGCGAGCACGGTCTCGGCGAGTTCCTCGGCGTCCGGGCCCTCCTGGTCCCAGCCGCCGTCGTCGTCCAGCGAGGCGGCGACGGCGGTCCGGACCTGGGGGGTGGTGAGGACGGCGCGAGGCGTCGCGGGCAGCGCGCCGAGCTTCTCCAGCAGCGGGTGCGCGGCGTCCGGGTGGGCGACCTTGAGACCGAGCCGGGCGAGCGCCTCGGGGGCGGCCTGGGGGCCGTCGGCGGTCGGCAGCAGGACCTGGCGCGGCCCGATGGTCGTACGCCCGTCCGCGAGCGGCACGGGCAGCCCCGACAGCCGGTCCGGGTCGACGCCCGCGAGGCTGTCGTAGAGCCGCTGCCACCAGCCGGGCTCCTTCTCCAGGCCCGCCAGCCGGTCCACGGCCTCGGTGAGCGGCACCCGGGCGACGCCCAACGTGCGCAGTTCCACCCGGCGTTCGAGCCCGGCGGGCAGCAGGCTGGGCAGCACCTCGGCGAGCACCCGGACGGTCTCGTCACCGGCGCCCTCGACGATCTCGGCGTCCCGGGGCCGCAGCGCGACGGGCAGGTCCACCGTCTCCTCGTCGCCGGGCTCCGCCCAGTCGGCCGGGGCCGCGGGGCCGCTCTGCTCCACCGCCGGCGGCAGGAAGGCGGTACGCGGCAGCCGGTCCAGGATCGCCTGCCGCAGCGCGCCGTCCAGCTCGCCCTTGCCGAGCGGGCCGGGCACCAGGCCGATGATCCCCGGGCCCACCGGGCGCCAGGCGGCGAGGAGTTCGGCGTACGCGTCCGCCGCGCGCTCCACGAGGTAGCCGGTCAGCGGCCCGGGAGCGGCGTGCCGCCGGGTGGTGTCGAGCGGGAGGGAGGCGATGAGCAGCGCGGGCACGCCGAGCGGCTCGTCGCTGGGCGTGGGCGCGTGCACGACGGGGCTGGTGCGGGGGCGGGCCGGGGCACCGTCGGAGTCGACGGGCACGGCCCAGGTCACCGACCAGTGCGGGCGCAGCCGCTCCTCGACCGGGCGGTCGGCGAGGAGTACGGCGTCCAGGGGGCCGTGGCGGGAGACGGTACGCCAGCGGGTGGTGCCGTCGCGGGAGTCCTCGACGACGACGCCGTCGTCGTCGGCACCGCGCCGCAGCGTGCGGACCTCGCCGTCCCCGATCTCGACGACGACCTCTTCGAGCCCGGGCAGCGCGAGCAGCAGCGCGTCGTCGATGCCCTGGAGCAGCCGCTCGGCGAGATCCTCCGCGGCGGCGTCCCGCAGCGGCAGGACCACGACGGTGTCGTACGGGTCCGGAGCGCTGCCCTCGGCGGCGAACGGGAGCCTGAGCAGGGGCACATGGCCGTCGCGGCGCCGGATCTCGTCCCCGAGTCCCGGGCTGTGCCGGGCCGTGTCGCCCGCCAGCTCCCGCGCCTCGGCGAGGGACCAGCGGACTCCGCCGTGACGGCCGAGGACGGCGGGCTCGTCGGTCACGGAGAGTACGGCGGCGAAGCCGACGCCGAAGCGGCCCACGGCCGTGTCGTCCGCGTCGCGCTTGGCGGAGGCGCGGAGCGTGGAGAGCGACTCGACGCCGGTCGCGTCGAGGGGGGCGCCGGTGTTGGCCGCGGCGAGGACTCCGTCGCGGAGGGTGAGCCGGAGCCGGCCCGGTACCCCGGCGCGGGCCGCCGCGTCCGCGGCGTTCTGAGCGAGCTCTACGACGAGTCTGTCCCGGTAGCCGCCGAGTACGAGGTCTTCCTCGGCGTTGGCGTCCTCGCGGAAGCGGGCCGGGCTGGTGGCCCAGGCGTCCAGCACCCCGCGGCGCAGACGGGCCGTTCCGAACGGGTCCGCGCCCTCGGCTGCCGGCCGCACGAACTTGCTCACGGTTCACTCTCCCTCTGGTGTGGCGCCGCCGCGAGCGCAGGGCGGGCCGCCGCACGAAGGTACCGCGCGCGCCCCCATCCCCCACCGGCGCCCATTCCCCTACCTGCCTGGGCACCCTGCGCTGGTGCCGGCGCGGGGGCGGACCGCCGAGCCCGGCGCCTACGAGGTACCACCCGGGCGGGCCCGGTCCCCTACCCGCCTGAGCACCCTTCCCTGGTGCCGGCGCGGGGGTGTGCCGGGGACCCCGGCGCTTGCAGGGTGCCGCCCGGGTGGGCAAACTCCCCTACCCGCATGGGCACCCGGCGTGGGTGCTGGCGTGAGGGTGGGTCGGCGAGCCCGGCGCCTACGGGTTGCCGCTGCGCCCACCCGTGCCGCCCCTAGCGGCACGCATGCCCGCAGCTATGACCGTACGGCCGGCCCCACCGCGTGCCCGCTGCCCCGCAGCTAACGCCGCTCCGCCGCCCCCCGGGGTGCCCGCCGCCGCAGCCATGCGGCTTCGCCGCCACCCCGTGCCCGCAGCCCGCAGCAAAGACAGTTGCCGCCGCAGCCCGCAGCGCAAGACAGCGACGGCGGGCCACCCTGGCCCGCAACCCCCACGCACCCGCAGTCGCCCACGCACCGAAGGGGCCGTGCCGGTACATCAAATGCCCGTCGCCATGCGCGAGAAGAGCCAACCGAGCGCCCCCAGAAGACAGCACAGCCGGTAGGGCGACGGGCGGATGTACCGGCACGGACCCGACCCACCCCCCGGCGCCAGGCGAACCACCCACCACCGGCACAGACCGACCGACACCCCGGCACAAAGCGAACCGCCCCCGCTCAAGGCGCCCCCGCCAGCGGAAGGCGCCCCCGCCAGCGAAAGGCCCCCACCGGCTAAGAGTGGCCCAGCTCCGCCGAAGACTCGTCGGCAGACGCCGGTACCGACCCCGAGTCCGGGGAGGGGCGGAGCGGGAACGGGTCCACCCGGGTCTCGTCGATCACCGGCGGAGCCGGCCGCGGAGGCTTCGGCATGACCGCGGCCTCCGAGTGCCCCCCACACCCGTAGGCCAACGACACCACACGACCGTCCGCAGGCGAGAACTCATTCGCACAGATACCGAACGCCTGCCCGAGCGACCCCCCGACCCGCAACAGGAAGCCGCAGCTGACGCACGCCGCGGGCGCGGCCTGCGCCATCGCGGTCTTGGGCCCGTTCGCCTCTTCCCACCGGTCGGCCGCGGTGTGCAGCCCGTACCGGGACAGCACCCGGGCGCGGCGCAGACCGAGTTCCTCGGCCACGGAGGCGATCGACCCGCGGGACGGCACGACCGGCAGCGTCGCGGGCGCCCCGCCCGCCACCTCCGCGTCCTCCGCCTCGACCAGCTCGGCCATCTCCTCGGACACGGCGGAGTTCGGCGCCGGCTCGTCCTCGCCGGAGTAACCGGGCTCGAGCCGCAGATCGTCCGCGTCGGTCGGCAGCAGATCGCCGGGACCCATGTCACCGGGCCGCAGCCGCTCGCTCCACGGCACCCACTCGGGCGCGAGCAGCGAGTCGGAGCCGGGCAGCAGCACGGTCTCGTCGAGGGTGACGACCTTCGCGCGGGAGGCCCGGGCCACGGTCGACGCCCAGCGCCACCCGCGGTATCCCGGCTCCTTGCACTCGAAGAAGTGCGTGACAACGCGGTCTCCTTCGGAGACCAGCCCCACGTGCTCACCGACGACGCCGGGTGCGGCGGCCTCCTCGGCGGCGGCACGGGCGAGGTCGACGGCCTCGGCGCACAAGCGGTCAGGGGTGCGGCTTCGCGTTGTCGCTGCGCTCACAGGTATCGCTTCTCTCCTACGCCGTCTCACGGGTGCGCCAGTACTCGGCGGAGGTGCGGACGGAGCGGACCAAAGGACCGCGTCGACGTCCGCGCCCGATCGCGCTCGGGCGCACCTACGCCATCCATTCTGCGGGATGGCCGAGAGGCGCGCGGCCGAGAACAACCGCCGCAGGCGCGCTACGCACGCTACCTTCTCCCGGCGCCTGGGCCCACACCGGCGTGCGGCCAGGTTGGCTCCGCGCCGCTCGCGACGGGCGTTTTGGCCCATCCGTCCGCCCGTCGGACGGCCGCCGCCCGCCCGGTCCGCCCACCCGACCGCCCCCGCGCCGCCTCCGCACCAGCCGCCCGTACAACCGCCTGCCGGCCGGCGGATCGGCCCCGTGGACGCCGCCCCGCCACACCTCCGTACAGCTCCATACGCGCGGTAACGGCACTACGTTCGCCCTTCTCGGGGCACTATGACGGAGTGGCAGCCGCGAGGTCGTCCCACGGATCCACCGGCATCGGTGGGGCCAAGGGGAGCAGCCGAGGTGGCGGATCGGCCCGGATGAGCGGGTCCGTCCGCGCGGTCGGCCGTGCCCTGCACTTCCCGGTGACGGGGACGGCACGCGGAATCCGCAAGGCGACGCACGCGCACGGCGCGGGCGAGTCCGGACTCGGCAAGCTCATCGAACTGCACGCGGTGAACGGCGCGGGCGACGTCATGATCACCGTCGCGCTCGCCTCGACGGTGTTCTTCTCGGTCCCGACCGACGAGGCCCGCGGCCGCGTCGCCCTCTACCTGGCCATCACGATGGCGCCGTTCACCCTGCTCGCGCCGGTGATCGGCCCGCTCCTGGACCGCCTGCCGCACGGCCGCCGCGCGGCCATGGCGGGCGCGATGCTCGCCCGGGCACTGCTCGCGCTGCTGCTCTCGGGCGCGGTGGTGAGCGGCGGCATCGAGCTGTATCCGGCCGCGCTCGGAGTGCTCGTCGCGTCCAAGGCGTACGGGGTGGTCAGAAGCGCCGTGGTGCCCCGGCTGCTGCCGCCCCGCTTCTCGCTGGTGAAGGCGAACTCCCGGGTGACGCTCGGCGGGCTGCTGGCCACGGGGGTGGCCGCGCCGATCGGCGCGGGTCTCCAGGCGCTCGGGGCGCGCTGGCCGCTCTACGGCGCCTTCGTGATCTTCGTGGCGGGCATGTTCCTGTCGTTCTCGCTGCCGTCCAAGGTCGACTCGGCCAAGGGCGAGGACAAGGCGCTGCTCGCCGCGGACGAGGAGCATCTGCACGGGCCGCATCTGAAGAAGGTGCCGCGCCCGGGGCTGCGTACGGTCGGTACGGCCGTGACGCACGCCCTCGCCGCCAACGCGGCGCTGCGCTGCCTGTCCGGCTTCCTGATCTTCTTCCTCGCCTTCCTGCTGCGCGAGCATCCGCTGACCGGCGAGAGCGCGGCGGTCTCCCTCGGGATAGTGGGCGTGTCGGCGGGCGCGGGCAACGCGCTGGGCACGGCGGTCGGCGCTTGGCTGAAATCCCGCGCTCCCGAGATCATCATCGTGACGGTCGTCGCGTTCGTGCTGGGCGCGGCTGTCACCGCGGCCGTGTTCTTCGGGGCGGTCCTGGTGGCCTGTCTGGCCGCGGTGGCCGGGTTCGCGCAGGCGCTCGCCAAGCTGTCCCTGGACGCGCTGATCCAGCGCGACGTGCCGGAGCTGGTCCGTACGTCCGCCTTCGCCCGCTCGGAGACATTGCTGCAGGTGGCGTGGGTGATCGGCGGCGGCGTCGGCATAGCGCTGCCGCTGAACGGCACGCTCGGTCTCTCCGTGGCGGCCGGGATCGTCGCCCTCGGCTGGCTCACCACCGTGCGGGGGCTGCTCAGCACGGCCCGCCACGGCGGACCGGCCCGGACGCGCGTGACCTGACGTCCTGCTCCCGGCGCACGAACGGCGGCCCGCCCGCGCGGGCCGCCACGCCGCACCCCACGTGGGGGGAGCGGTGGACCTGCCCGATAGCCTTCGGCCATGACCTCCCTGCCCCGCGGCAGAGCCGCTAATGGACACCGCCTTGCGCGCCGCCGCCGCGCCGTTGCCGTCATCGGCGCCGTTTCCGCCGGACTTCTCACCCTGTCCGCCTGTGACAAGCCGACGCCGCTGGCCACGATCACGGTGGGCAAGAACTCGGTGAGCTCCGAGACCGACTGCTACGACGACGGCAAGGCGGTGCCCACCGCCGACCTGGCGAAGTGCCTCAAGGCCAAGGACATCAAGTCCCTCAAGGTCGACCCCGACGAGACCGTGCGGTTCGGTGTGGACCCCGACGTCGCCGACAAGGGCTGGACGATCCTGATGAACGGTCAGGCGCTGACCGACTCCAGCAAGAAGACATACCGCACGATCCCCGGCAGCGTGTTCTTCAACGCCCAGTACGGCGCGAGCGGCAACTCGACGCTCGTCTCCGTCAGGCAGGGCACCGAGCAGAAGATCACCGGCCTGTGGACCTTCAAGCTCAAGAAGGATTCCTGATCACGTCTGCCGAAGCATTCCCGGACACGGCCGCCGTACGTGTTCTGGTGGCCACCGCGGTACCCGCCGAGCGGGACGCGGTGGCCCGGGCGTTCGCGTCCGCCGTTCATGAGGTCCCGCTCCCCGGACGGACCCCGCCGCTCCACCGGGTCCGGGGCCACGACCTGCTGGCCGCCGGTGTCGGCCCCGCCCTCGCGGCCGCGTGCACGGCCACCGCGCTCACCGCGGCCGCGCTCGGCGGCACGCCGTACGACCTCGTCGTCTCCGCGGGCATCGCCGGCGGTTTCCAGCCGGACGCGCCCGTCGGCTCGCTCGTCGTCGCCGACGAGATCACGGTGGCGGACCTGGGGGCGGACACTGCGGACGGGTTCGTCCCGGTCACCGAGCTGGGCTTCGGGGCCGTCAGTCACCGTCCGCCGGAAACACTCGTACGAGAACTCGCGGCGGCCACCGGAGCGCGTACCGGAACCGTCCTGACCGTCTCCACCGTCACCGGGACGGCCGCGCGCGCCGCCGAGCTGCGGCTGCGCCACCCCCGGGCCCTCGCCGAGGCGATGGAGGGGTTCGCCGTCGCGGAGGCGGCCGCGGCGCACGGCGTGCCCGTCGTGGAGCTGCGCGCGGTCTCCAACCCCGTCGGCCCGCGCGACCGTGCCGCCTGGCGCATCGGCGATGCCCTGGCGGCACTCACCGAGGCGTTCGGGAAGCTCGCGCCCGTCCTGGAGAGTTGGAACCCACATGACCGCACCCGCTGAACCCACCGCGTCCACCCCCGCCGGCCCCCTGCGGATCGCCTACTCGCCCTGTCCCAACGACACCTTCGTGTTCGACGCCTGGGCCCACGGCCGCGTCCCGGACGCGCCCGAGCTCGACGTGACCTTCGCGGACATCGACATCACCAACGGCATGGCCGAGCGCGGCGAGTTCGACGTGCTGAAGGTGTCGTACGCCGTGCTGCCGTACGTCCTCGACGCGTACGCGCTGCTGCCGTGCGGCGGAGCGCTGGGCCGGGGCTGCGGCCCGCTGGTGCTGACCCGGGAGCCCGCTGCGGACCTCACCGGCCGCACGGTCGCCGTGCCGAGCGAGCGGTCGACGGCCTATCTGCTCTTCCGGCTCTGGGCGGCGGACACGGTGCCCGGCGGGGTCGGCGAGATCGTCGTCATGCCGTTCCACGAGATCATGCCGGCCGTACGGGACGGGAAGGTCGACGCGGGACTGGTCATCCACGAGGCCCGTTTCACGTACCAGAACTACGGTCTGCACAAGCTCGCGGACATGGGCGAGCACTGGGAGCGGACGACGGGTCTGCCGATCCCGCTGGGCGCGATCATCGCCAAGCGGTCGCTGGGCGCGGAGCGGCTGGAGCGGCTCGCCGAGTCGGCGCGCGCCTCGGTCCGCGCCGCCTGGGACGACCCGGAGGCCTCCCGCGCCTATGTCCTGGAGCACGCCCAGGAAATGGACCCGGCGGTCGCGGACCAGCACATCGGCCTGTACGTCAACGAGTTCACGGCCGACCTGGGCGAGGACGGCTATGCCGCCGTCCGCGGGCTGCTCACCCGCGCGGCGGCCGAGGGGCTGGTACCGCCCCTCGGCCCGGACGCGCTGAACTTCCCGTAGAACGACGCTTGATGCCGCCGTGAACGGGTGGGGCCGGCGGTACTCATTGGCGGGAAATGGCGGTCGGCGAACTACGGCGGCTATACGTCGAGCTGGTCGGCAACCGCGCGCAACAGACCCGCGATCTGGTGACCGGAGGCCTTGTCGGGGTAGCGGCCCTTCTCCAGCATCGGCGTGATGTTTTCGAGAAGGGTCGTCAGATCCTGGACGATGGAAGCGAGTTCATCGGGTTTACGGCGCTGCGCGGCCGCCACCGACGGGGTCGGGTCCAGGATGGTCACCGAGAGTGCCTGGTCACCGCGCTGGCCCGCGACGACACCGAACTCCACCCGCTGGCCGGGCTTGAGAACTTCGACTCCGGCGGGCAGGACCGAGGAATGAACGAAGACGTCGCCGCCGTCGTCGCGGGAGAGAAAGCCGAAGCCCTTCTCGCTGTTGAACCACTTGACCTTGCCGGTAGGCACGTCTGTCCTCGTCCTCGTACTCGTCGGGAACTGCTCGGAAAACTGCTGGGACAACCGCGTCGGCAACTGCCCGGAAACTGCTCTGGATAGCACTACAGCGGGTCGTCGGACCCGCCGGTACCAAGGCTAATGGTCCGGGGGCTGGTGACAAGACGTCGCCGGATTGTTCCTTCGCGCTGGGAACTACCCTGGTCGGGTGCGTGACAAAACCCAACCGAATTCCGCAGAAGCCGGGGACTGGCTGATCCGTGCCGGTGCCATTGTCTTCTTCATCGGAGCCGTGGCCACTCTGGTCACCGTGGCACCGCTGCTCCTCGACACGACGCCCTTTCCGACGTACATGTTCGGCTTGAGCATGCTGATGGGCGTCGGCTTCCTGATGGCCGGGGCGGGGGTGTTCCAGTCCGTCACCGCGGGTCGCCGCCGGGCCCGCGCCTCGGGGTCGTAGCCGGGCGGTCCCCGGGGCGTTCCCGGGTGGGCTCGGCGTCGTGGCCGGGCGGTCCCGGGTGGGCTCAGCGGGCCGTGTGGGCCGTCAGCCAGTCCGGGAACTCCGTCAGGTCCGTGAGGACGACGTCCGCGCCCGCCGCGCGCAGCTCCGCCGCGTCGCAGGGGCCGGTGGCCACGGCGACCGAGTACGCGTCCGCGGTACGGGCGCCGCGGACGTCGCCGGTGTGGTCGCCGACGTAGACGCTCGCGCCGTACTCGCGCAGCGCCTCCGCCTTGCGCTCGGCCCACAGGTTGCCGACGACCGCGTCGGCGTCGATGCGCAGATGTTCCAGGTGCAGCTTCGCGTTGGGCTCCCACTTGGCGGTGACGACGACCGCGCGGCCGCCCGCCGCGTGCACGGCCTCGACGGCCTCGCGGGCGCCGGGCAGCGCGAGCGTGCCGGTGATGGCGTGTGTGGGGTACATCTCACGGTAGACGTCGGCCACGGCGGCGACCTGCTCCGCCGGGAACCAGTTGACGAGCTCCTCCTCCAGCGGCGGCCCGAGCCGCGTGACGACCAGATCGCAGTCGATGGCCACCCCGGTGCGCGCGGAAAGCGCCCGGTAGCAGGCGTGGATACCGGGGCGGGAGTCGATCAGGGTCATGTCGAGGTCGAAGCCGACGGTCAGCGCGCGCGAAGTCATATGGGCCATTGTGCCCAGTGCCCCGTGACCGCCTCCGGGCTGCCCGGTGTCCGGCTACTGACGACCGGCATCTGCCCCGGCGCCCTGCGCCCGGCGTCCGGCGCCCTGCGTCCGGCGTCCGGCGTCCGGCGTCCGGCGTCCGGCGTCCGGCGTCCGGCGTCCGGCGTCCGGCTACCAACGACCGGCATCCGCCCCCGGCGCCCTGCGACCGGCGAACGGCGCCCTGCGAACGCGCCCCGCGACGGCCCCCGGCCACCCGCCACCCGCCATCCGCCATCCGCCATCCGCGCCCAACGGCCGACCTCGTCGGCCGGCCGCTTCACCGGCGGCGCTGGGAGCGCCAGGCCAGGTAGAGCGCGGAGGCGACGGCGGCGCCGCGGACCACCCAGGGCCAGGTCTCGGTGATGGCGTCGCTCAGGTGGCCGTCGGTGACGGGGTCGCCCCACCGGCCGTTGGTCCGGCCCCAGAGCCAGACGACACCGGCGGTGGCCACCAGGCCCGGCAGGACCAGGACCGCCCACTTCGACTCGGCGGGGGTCAGCCGGCGGGACGAGTACGCGATCAGCCAGCCGAGGCCGAGGGCAATCCAGCTGCCGAGGATCGCGCCGGCGACGAGGAGGGCGGCGGCGAGCAGCAGGAGCGGGTTGCTCCAGCCGCTGAGGCGGGGGAGCCGGCGGCGCCGCGTGGGCACCGCCTCCACGACGTCGTCGGCGGGCGCCGGCGCCCGGGGTGCCGGGACCGCGTCCTTGTCCTGGTGCTCGTCCGCGCCCTCGGGGTCCCGCCGTTCCGGCGGAGGCTTGAGTATCTCGGGGATCTCCACACCGCCGACGAACCCCGGCACGCTCTCCCCCGGCCCGAACGGGCTGCTGTCGACTCGCCACCAGTCCGGCTGCGTGGCGCTGTCGCCCAGCTCCTGCGCGGAGGCGAGGTGCGGCGGAGAAGGTACGTCGCGGGAGGCCTCGGCGGGTTCGGCTTCGGCGGGGCGCGGCCGCGGTACGACACGGCGCAGGCCCCGCGGTTCCCGGGTCCGCTGCTCCCGGGTGCGCTGGACGGGGACGGCGGCCCGGGTCTCCGTCAGGTCGGAGGTCACCCCGGGGGCGCCGGAGCCGGCGGCGGCGACGACCTCGTCGGGGCTGCCGAGCCGGGCCAGGATGCGGCGTACGGCGGCCGGGCTGTCCATGCCGGTCTTCGCCCGGCGCCGGTCGATCTCACCGCGCAGCTCCGACACGAGGCGCATCCGCGTCCCGGACGGCAGCTGGCGCTGCTGGGCCAGGTCCCCGACCCGGCTCAGATAGTCGAAGACGAGCTGATCGCTCTCAATCCCCACGAAGTCCCCTCCGGGACAGGCACGTTGAACATCCCGTGACCCGACGGTACCGCGTACATACCCGACATACGCAGCACCGCCCCACGCCGGCGCCCCGCCGCGGCCCCCGGCCGCCCCGCGGCCACGGGCACGGGAACCTCCGGACGGAAGGCGCCCGGTGGCCGTGTTCCCGGGCGCCCGCGGCGGCGCCGGCGCGGCCCGCGCGGTGCGGGCACCCGCTACCGTGGACCGGATGAGCACCGAGGAGCACCCGGCGGAGCCGGCGAAGGAGCGTGCGGGGGCGGCCCCGCGTTCCCTCGCGGAATCCCTCCGCACCCGGGACGACGCCTCCCTTTCCGCGCTGCTGCGTGCCCGCCCCGACCTCATCACCCCCGTCCCCACGGACCTCACACAGCTCGCCACCCGGGCCGGCACCCGCGCCTCCGTCGTCCGCGCCCTGGAACGGCTGGACCGCTTCGTGCTGCAGACGGCGGAGGCGCTGGCCGTGGCGCCGGAACCGGCGACGTACGACGACCTTCTCGCCCTGATGGCCGGCGACGACCGGGACCCGGCGGTCACCGGCGCGCTCCCGGGCGCCCTCGGCACGCTCCGCGAGCAGGCCCTGGTGTGGGGCGCGGACGACCGGCTCCGGCTGGTCCGCACCGCCCGTGAGCTGCTCGCCCCGTCCCCGCAGCACCCGTCCCCGACGGGCCTCGGCCCGACGGTCGCGGAGGCCACGGCGGGCATGTCCCCCGGCCGCATCCAGGAGATCGTGGCCGCGGCCGGGCTGCCGACCACACATGACTCCGTCTCGGCCGTGACCTCGCTGACCGGGCTGTTCACGGACCGCACGCGGATGTCGGCGCTGCTCGACGAAGTTCCCGCGGACGCGCTGGAGGTGCTGTCCCGGCTCGTCTGGGGCCCGCCCTACGGCCAGGTGACCGCCGACCCGGCGCCCCGGCTGCGCCGGCTCCTGGACTGCGGTCTGCTGCTGCCGACGGCGCCCGGCACGGTCGTACTGCCGCGGGAGGTCGCCCTCCATCTGCGGGCGGGCCGCGCGCACCGCGAGACGGAGCCGCTGCCGCCGGCCGTCGAGCCGGCCGCGACGCACCGGCCGCGGATGGTGGACGCGACCGCGGCGGGCCAGGCCTACACGGCGCTCGCCACCGTGGAGGAGCTGCTCAAGGACTGGGACGAGGGCGGTCCGACGGTGATGCGCGCCGGCGGACTGAGCGTGCGGGACCTGAAGCGGACGGCGGTGGCCCTGGACGTCACCGAGCCGGTGGCCGCCTTCTGGGTCGAACTCGCCTACGCGGCGGGCCTGCTGGCGTCCGACGGCGAGGCCGAGGAGCGGTACTCCGCCACGCCCGCGTACGACGAGTGGCTGGAGCGGCCCGCCGCCGAGCGCTGGGCCCGGCTCGCCGCGGCCTGGCTCGCCGCGACCCGTACGGCGGGTCTGGTCGGCGGCCGGGACGGCAAGGACCGTACGCTCTCGGCGCTCGGCCCCGGCCTGGACCGTTCCGCCGCCCCCGAGGTCCGCCACCGCGTCCTCGCCCTGCTCGGCACGCTCCCCGAAGGCGCCTCCGCCGCCCCGGACTCCGTCCTGGCCCGCCTCCACTGGGAGCGCCCCCTGCGCGGCACCCAGCCGCCCGGCACCCCGGCGCCGGGCACCCGCGTCCCGACGGACGACCTGCGCACCCGGCTCGCCCGCTGGACCCTGTCCGAGGCGGAGTCGCTGGGTGTCACGGGCCGGGGAGCGCTGTCCTCGCACGGCCGGGCGCTGCTCGGGCTGCCCGCCGCGGCCGCCCAGGACACCGAACCGTCCGGGCCCGGCGACAAGCTCCCCGCCCCCAAGCGCCACCACCCGGCCGCCGAGATCCCGCGCGCCCCCCGCTCCCCCGCCGAACGGGCCGCGGACGCCTCCCACGCGGCCCGTCTCCTCGCGCCGCTGCTGCCCGAACCGCTGGACCACGTCCTGCTCCAGGCGGACCTGACCGCGGTCGCGCCCGGCCCGCTGCGGCGGCCCCTGGCCGACACGCTCGGGGTGCTCGCGGACGTGGAGTCGAAGGGCGGCGCGACGGTGTACCGGTTCACCCCCGGGTCGGTGCGCCGCGCGCTCGACGCCGGCCGGGCCGCCGCCGACCTGCACGCCTTCCTCGCCGCCCACTCGCGCACCCCGGTCCCGCAGCCGCTGACGTATCTGATCGACGACGTGGCCCGCCGGCACGGCCATCTGCGGATCGGCGCGGCCTCGGCGTACGTCCGCTGCGACGACGACGCGCTGCTGAACGAGATCCTCGCCGACAAGCGCTCCGCAGGACTGCGGCTGCGCCGGCTCGCCCCCACTGTCCTCGCCGCGCAGGCCGACCCGGCGACGCTCCTCGAAGGCCTGCGGGCGATGGGGTTCGCGCCGGCCGCCGAGTCCGCGGAGGGCGACGTCCTGATCACCCGCGCCGACGCCCGCCGCACCCCGCCGCGCACGGCACCCGAGCCGGTCCCGGAGGGGCCCCCGGTCCCCGACGCCACGCTTCTCGGCGCCGCGATCCGTGCCGTCCGCGCCGGCGACCTGGCCTCCACGACCCCGCGCAAGACCGCCCCGGCCGCCGCCCCCACCGGCGCCGGCGGCCTCCCGCGCACCGGCTCGGCCGAGACCCTCGCCACCATGCAGGCCGCCGTCCTGACCGGTGAGACCCTGTGGATCGGCTACGTCAACGCCGAGGGCGCCGCCACCCAGCGCGTGATCGCCCCCGTCCGGGTCGAGGGCGGCTTCGTCACCGCGTACGACCACACGGCCGACGAGGTCCGCACCTATCCGCTGCACCGCATCACGGGCGTCGCCGAGCTGGCCGACGAACAGGCCTGAACCGCGCGCCCCACATGATCGGCGGCCGGTGCGGCACACTGGACGTTTGGCCGGGCATCCGCGCGGCGGTGCCGGCACGCAGAAAGGGACGGGTGTGAACGGACCTCTTATCGTCCAGAGCGACAAGACACTCCTGCTCGAAGTCGATCACGAGTTGGCCGGCGCCTGCCGTCGCGCCATCGCCCCGTTCGCGGAACTGGAGCGGGCGCCCGAGCACATCCACACGTACCGCGTGACCCCGCTCGGGCTGTGGAACGCGCGCGCCGCGGGCCACGACGCCGAGCAGGTCGTGGACGCGCTGGTGGAGTTCAGCCGCTACCCCGTGCCGCACGCCCTGCTGGTGGACATCGCGGAGACCATGGACCGCTACGGGCGGCTCACCCTCAGCAAGCACCCGATCCACGGTCTGGTGCTCACCACCACCGACCGCCCGGTGCTGGAGGAGGTGCTGCGCTCGAAGCGGGTCGCGCCGCTGGTCGGCGCCCGTCTCGACCCGGACACCGTCGCCGTGCACCCCTCCGAGCGCGGGCAGATCAAGCAGACGCTGCTGCGGCTGGGCTGGCCGGCGGAGGACCTCGCCGGGTACGTCGACGGGGAGGCGCACCCGATCGAGCTGGCCGAGGACGGCTGGGCGCTGCGGCCCTACCAGAAGCAGGCCGTGGAGAACTTCTGGCACGGCGGCAGCGGGGTCGTCGTCCTGCCCTGTGGGGCCGGCAAGACGCTCGTCGGGGCCGGGTCGATGGCGCAGGCGAAGGCGACCACGCTCATCCTCGTCACCAACACCGTCTCCGCGCGCCAGTGGAAGCACGAGCTGGTGAAGCGGACCTCGCTGACCGAGGAGGAGATCGGCGAGTACAGCGGTACGCGCAAGGAGATCAGGCCCGTCACGATCGCCACGTACCAGGTGCTGACGACGAAGCGGAAGGGGATCTATCCCCACCTGGAGCTCTTCGACTCCCGCGACTGGGGGCTGATCGTCTACGACGAGGTGCATCTGCTGCCCGCCCCCGTCTTCAAGTTCACCGCCGACCTCCAGGCGCGCCGGCGGCTCGGGCTGACCGCGACGCTCGTGCGGGAGGACGGGCGCGAGTCGGACGTCTTCTCGCTGATCGGCCCGAAGCGGTTCGACGCTCCGTGGAAGGAGATCGAGGCGCAGGGCTACATCGCGCCCGCCGACTGCGTCGAGGTCCGGGTCAATCTGACGGAGTCCGAGCGGCTGGCGTACGCCACCGCGGAGACCGAGGAGAAGTACCGCTTCTGTGCGACCACCGCGACCAAACGGAAGGTGACGGAGGCGCTGGTCCGGAAGTTCGCCGGCCAGCAGACCCTGGTGATCGGCCAGTACATCGACCAACTCGACGAGCTGGGTGAGCACTTGGACGCGCCGGTCATCAAGGGCGAGACGTCGAACGCGCAGCGCGAGAAGCTCTTCGAGGCGTTCCGGCAGGGCGAGATCAGCGTGCTCGTCGTGTCGAAGGTCGCGAACTTCTCGATCGACCTGCCGGAGGCGACGGTCGCCATCCAGGTGTCCGGGACCTTCGGGTCGCGGCAGGAGGAGGCGCAGCGGCTCGGCCGGGTGCTGCGGCCCAAGGCCGACGGCCACCAGGCGCACTTCTACTCCGTGGTCGCCCGCGACACCATCGACCAGGACTTCGCGGCCCACCGCCAGCGGTTCCTGGCGGAGCAGGGGTACGCGTACCGGATCGTCGACGCGGACGAACTGCTGGCCGGGAGCTGACGGGGCGGGCGGCGCGGGCGGCGCGGGCGGCGCGGGCGGCTGACGCCGGTGTGGGCGGCCGGTCCCCGGCCGTCCACACCTCCGCGGAGGTCGCCCGGTGCGGCTGCGCGTTCCCTGGGTACGCTGGCCGTACGGGGCGAGGCACGGTTGGGAGGGCGTATGCGGCACGAGGACCTCTACGAGGTGGTGTACACCGAGCCCGCGGCGCGTGACCGTGACCGGCTGGATCCGGCGCGCCGGGCGTCCCTCGACAAGGCGGTCGAGCTGCTGGCCCGCGATCCCTACACGGAGCTGTCCCGCGCGATAGGCGTGGGCGACCAGGACCGGGAGATCCGGCTGACGTCGCAGATCGTCGCGGAGTACATGGTCTCGCGGGGCCGGCTGCTGCTGGTCATGCTGCGGATCTTCGACGACGCGGACATCCTGCTTCCCGAAGAGGGCTGAGCGCGGGCGGGCCGTGCTCCGTCATCCCACTTCCCGAAGAGGGCTGAGGGCGGGCGGGCCGTGCTCCGTCATCGCGCTTCGTGAAGAGGGCTGAGCGCGGGCGGGCCGTGCTCCGTCATCCCGCTTCCCGAAGAGGGCTGAGCGCGGGCGGGCCGTGCTCCGTCATCGCGCTTCGTGAAGAGGGCTGAGGGCGGGCGGGCCGTGCTCCGTGTCCGGCGCGGGAGCGCGGCGGGCCGGCACCCAGGCCGCCACCGTCAGCGCGAGGACCAGCAGGACGTACGGGGACGCCAACACCTGTTGCCACCACGGCAGTCGCAGGTCCAGGTCCCCCTGGTGCGGGACCAGCCACAGGGTCCGTGCGGTGAAGACGACGGCCGTCAGCGCGGCCACCGCGGTACGGCCCTGGGCGAGCAGCACCGCCAGCAGCGGCACGCACCACACCCAGTGGTGGGACCAGCTGATCGGCGAGACGAGGAGCGCGGTGAACGCCGTGCCGAGGACACCCCAGCGGGCGTCCGGGGTGCGGCAGGCCAGCCAGAGGCCGGCGCACCCGGCCGCCAGCGCGGGGAGCGCCCAGGCCGGGCCCGGTGACGGATCCCCCATGGCTCGCGCGACGAGCCCCTGCAACGACTGGTTGTCGACGAGCCACGCCTTGCCGACTCGTCCCGTCTCGAAGAGGCGCCGGGTCCAGAAGTCGAGGCTCGCGGCAGGCAGCACGAGCGCGCCGATCAGGACGGTGCCGCCGCAGGAGGCCCCCGCGGTGAGCCCGTCCCGTACCCGCTCCCGTCCTTCCCGCGCGTCCCCCGCGCGGTGCCGGTGCCATCCGGAGAGCAGCAGGTGTACGACGAACAGGGCGGGCGTCAGCTTCACGCCGGCCGCGATGCCCAGGGCGATGCCCCGTCCCCGGGCTCCCGGCGGGCGGCTCAGGTCCCAGAGGATCAGACAGACGAGCGCGAGGTTGATCTGCCCGAAGAGCAGCGTCTGGAAGACCGGTTCGAGCCACAGGGCGCAGGCGGTGGCGGCGCACACGACGGGTGCGGGCGCGGGCAGGCCGGCGAAGCGGCAGGAGAGCCGGACCAGGAGGGCGACGAGGGCCGCGTTGCCGGCGAGGAACGCCACCTTGAGGGCGGCCGGTGGGAGCCAGGCCAGCGGCACGAAGAGGATCGCCGCGAAGGGCGGGTACGTGGCGGGCAGCTGCCACTCGGTGACGGTGAAGCCGTACAGCTCGCCGCCGCGGGCGACGGCCGCGCCTTCCGCCCGGTAGACCAGGGCGTCGGCCATCGGGGCGCGCTGGAGGACACACAGCGCGGCGAGGGCGGCGAGGGAGACGGCGAGCAGGAGGACTGCGGAGGGTGCACGCAAGGTCACGTTCCGTCGAATCACGACGGAACCTTAGCCTCCGGGACCGGTCGGCCCGGGCCGTGGCTCCAGGGGCGGCCCCGGAGTCAGCGGCGTCGTACGCCCGCGTCCTCGCCGTATTCGCCGAGGAGGACGACGCCTATCGCGGCGCCGGCGAACACCTTGACGGCACGCAGGGCGTCACCGAGGCGGTGGCGCCGGTGGCCGCTGCCGTCGAGGGCGCTCGCCCCGCTCGGGGGGAGGTGATGTGGGGTGAAGGTGGCTGCACTCATACCTCCATGATGGAATCCCGGCCACCCGGACGCGTCGGCCTTCGGATGTAACCTCGGCCGCCGCGTCCTACACCTGCGGGTCGCCCGTCCTACGCCTCCGGAGGGACCCCTCCCCCTCAAACCCCTAGGGAACTCGGGGTCACGAACCCTGACGTCTCCGGGGGCCGTCCTGCCCGGCCCCTACCGACACCCTCGGAACCCGCGAGCCCGGCGCCCGGCAGCCGGCACCCGGCGCCCCGGACCCCGAGATCCCGAGACCCCGAGACCCCGCCAGGCAAGCCCCCGCGCGCGCCCGGAAAATCCGTTGGCCCCCATCCCCCGTCCTCGCCTAAAATCTCCGCTCTTGCCCGCCTCCCTTCACGGAGTGCCGCCGTCCGGACGGAAACCGGACGGCAGACCGCCACCTCGCTCACAGCCGCTCCCGGAGGCAACGCCCGTGTCACCCTTGCCGGAATCTCCCGACGACCCCGACGACCCCCTGGTACGCGAGCGGACGCATCTCGCCGGCTCCCGTGCCGCCCTGCGCGCGATGCGGGAGGACGCGGAGTCCCTCGACATCAGCGACGTCACCGCGAACTGGGTGAACGCCGAGGTCCTCCAGCGCCAGATCGGCGAGCGCATCAAGTCCCTCGCCGACCTCAGCCACACCCCGCTGTTCTTCGGACGGCTCGACTATCTGCACGCGCCGGGCGCCGACCGGGCGGAGGGCGCGGCGGGCGAGCGCTTCTACATCGGTCGCCGGCATGTGCACGACGCCGACGGCGACCCGATGGTCATCGACTGGCGGGCCCCGGTGTCCCAGCCGTTCTACCGGGCCTCCAAGAAGGATCCGCTGGACATCGCGCTGCGCCGCCGCTTCGGGTACACCGGCGGGGAACTCACGGCGTACGAGGACGAGCACCTCTCCGATCCCGCCGAGGCCGCGGCCACCAGCAAGCTGCTCCAGCAGGAGATCGAGCGGCCGCGTGTCGGCCCGATGCGCGACATCGTGGCGACCATCCAGCCCGAGCAGGACGAGATCGTCCGGGCGGGGCTCTCCGGCTCGGTCTGCGTGCAGGGCGGCCCGGGGACCGGAAAGACCGCCGTCGGCCTGCACCGTGTCGCCTATCTGCTGTACGCCCACCGGGAGCGGCTCGCTCGCACCGGCACCCTCGTCATCGGACCGAACCGCTCCTTCCTCCACTACATCGAGCAAGTACTGCCCGCACTGGGTGAGTTGGAGGTCAAGCAGGCGACGGTGGACGATCTCGTCGGCCATGTGGAGATCCGCGGCACGGACGACGCCCGCGCCGCCGTGATCAAGGGTGACGCCAGGATGGCGGAGGTCCTGCGCAGGGCGGTGCGTTCCCATGTGACCCCGCCCGCCGAGCCGGTCGTGGTCGTCCGCGGCTCGCGCCGCTGGCGGGTGCCGGCGTACGAACTCGAGGAGATCGTGCGGGAGTTGCAGGACCGCGACATCCGCTACGGCGCCGCCCGGGAGGCCCTGCCGCAGCGGATCGCGCATGCCGTCCTCGTGCAGATGGAGCGGGCGGGTGAGGCGCCGGACGACCGGGTGCAGGACGCCGTGGCCCGCAACACCGCGGTCAAGGCGGCGGTGAAGGCGATCTGGCCGCCCGTCGACCCCGCCCGGCTCGTGCTGCGTCTGCTGTCCGACGCGGACTTCCTCGGCGCCCACGCGGAGGGGCTCCTCGACGAGGACGAGCAGAAGACGATCCTTCTGGCGAAGCCCGCGCGGTCGGTGAAGTCGGCCAAGTGGTCCGCCGCGGACGCGGTGTTGATCGACGAGGCGACCGATCTCGTCCAGCGCACGCACTCGCTCGGCCATGTGGTGCTCGACGAGGCGCAGGACCTGTCGCCGATGCAGTACCGGGCGGTGGGCCGGCGCTGCACGACCGGCTCGGCGACCGTGCTCGGGGACCTCGCGCAGGGCACGACGCCCTGGGCGACCCGGAGTTGGGACGAGGCCCTGAAGCATCTGGGCAAGAGCGAGGCCGTCGTCGAGGAGCTGACGGCGGGCTTCCGCGTGCCCGCGGACGTCATCACCTACGCGTCCCGGCTGCTGCCGTACATCGCGCCGGGGCTCACCCCGGTGGCATCCGTGCGGGAGAACCCGGGATCGTTCGAGGTGCGCCCCGTCGCCGCGGACGGTGAGGTGGTCGCCGCCTGCGAGGAGTCCCTGCGCCGCGAGGGGTCGATCGGGCTGATCGCCGCCGACGCCCGGATCCCGGCGCTGGCCGAGGCGTTGACGGCGGCCGGCATCACCTGCCTCGGCCCCGGCGAGGAGACGACCCCCGACACCCGCCTCACCCTCGTCCCCGCCTCCCTCGCCAAGGGCCTGGAGTACGACTACGTGGTCCTGGACGAACCGCGGGCCGTGGTCGACGGCGAGCCGGACGAACGCACCGGGCTGCGCCGCCTGTACGTGGCGCTGACCCGAGCGGTGTCGGGCCTGATCGTGACGCACTCGGTCCCGCTGCCGGAGCAACTCGCCCGGTAGGCCGGGCCGTCGGCCCTATTCGGGCAGGGACTTCAGCAGTGCGTCCAGGAGGCCGGGAAACCTGGCGTCGAGGTCGGCGCGCCGCAGCTGCACAAAGCGGTTGCGGCCGACGGCCCGCGTCGACGTGATCCCGGCCTCGCGCATGGTCCGCATGTGGTGCGAGACCGTCGACTTGTGCAGATGGGCGAGCCCCAGCGCGCCCGGCGCGCAGCTGAACTGCTCCCCGCTCGCGTACACCCCCAGCAGGGCCAGCCGCACCGGGTCACCGAGCGCGTGCAGCACCCTGACCAGCTCGATGTCGGCCACGTCCGGCTGCGGCAGCCACTCGCCCTCTTCGTCGTGCACGGACCCTCCTCGTCACAGACCGTTTGACAAGCATCCAACAGTCTCTATTGTTTGACCAACGTCAAACCGTTCACCGTTGCGCTCCGCGCCGGACGGATTCTGGGGGACCCGTGCGTCTACGTCTGCTCCTGCTCGCTCTCGGCACCTTCGCCGTGGGCACGGATGGCATGGTGATGGCCGGCATTCTGCCGCTCATCGCCGGCGATCTGGACGTCTCCATCTCGATCGCCGGTCAGGTGGTGACCGTCTTCGCCCTGTCGTACGCGGTGCTGGCGCCGGTGCTCGCCACCGTCACCGCCCGCTGGCCGCGCCACCGCGCCCTGCTCCTCGCGCTCACCGTGTTCAGCGTCGCCAACGCCCTTACGGCGCTGGCCCCTTCGTACGGCATCCTGCTCGTCACCCGCGTCCTGGCCGCGGCCGGCGCCGCGCTCTACACGCCCACCGCCAACGCCGTCGCCACCGCGCTGGTGCCACCGGAGCGGCGCGGGCGGGCCATCGCCGTGGTGATGGGCGGCCTCACGGCCGCCACCGCCCTCGGCGTGCCGCTCGGCACCTGGATCGGCCGCACCGACTGGCGGCTGACGATGTGGCTGGTGACGGCGCTGGGCGTGGCCGCGTTCGCGGGGCTCGCGCTGATGCTGCGCGAACTCCCGCAGCCGGCAACGGTGCTGGGCCTTCGGGAGCGTCTCGCGCCGCTCGCGAACTCCCGCGTCCTCGGCGCCGCCCTCACGACCTTCCTGGTCTTCCTCGCCTTCCAGACGACCTTCATCTACTACACGGTGGCCGCCCACCCGGCGACCGGCGGCGACCAGGACCGGCTGACGCTGCTCCTGCTGGTGTCCGGGATCGCCTCGGTCGGCGGCAGCGCGGTGGGCGGACGCCTGGTGGACCGGCTGGGCCCGCGTTGGGTGATCCTCTTCGCGGGTGCGGCGGCGACGGTGCTGTCGGCCGCGTCCCCCTGGACCCTGCAGTCCATGCCCAGTGCCCTGGTGACCTCCGCGCTCACCCCGGTCGCCGGCTGGGCGGTCACCGTCGCCCTCATCACCCGTCTCGCCTCGCTCGACCCCGCCAACGCGCCGCTGCTCATCTCCCTCAACAGCAGCGCGCTGTACCTGGGGATCGCCGCGGCCGGCGGCACCGGCAGCCTCGCCATGGCCCTGCTCGGCGACCGCTGGTTCCTGCTGGCGGGGACGGCGCTCATGGCACTGGCGGTGGGGGTCTCGGTGTTCACGACCCGGCCGGCACCGGCGCCCCGGACACCCGCGCTGCCGGATCCGGTACGCGTCTGAGGAGCGCGGGACGTACTCCGGCTGCCGGACACCCGCACTACGGATCCGGTACGCGCCTGAGGAGCGCGGCCCGTACCCCCGGCTGCCGGATACCCGCACTACGGATCCGGTACGCGTCTGAGGAGCGCGGCCCGTACTCCGGCTGCCGGACGAGCCCTAGGCGTCCAGGGCCTCGCGCCACTCCCGTACCGCCTCGGCGGCGACCGGTGCGGTCCAGCCGCCGGGCCGGGCCGCGCCGCCGATGTGGAAGGCGTCGAGGCCGGCCGCGCGCAGCCCGGGGAGGTGGTCGAGGCGGAGGCCGCCGCCGACGAGGAGCTGCGGCTCGTAGCCGGGTTCGCCGCGGCGCGCGATCTCCGCGAGGAGGGTGGGCAGGCCGTCGTCGACGCCCGCGGCGGAACCCGCCGTCAGATAGGCGTCGAGTCCCGGCAGGTCCGCGAGCTGCTTGCGCAGGGCGTCCCGGTCGGCGGCCCGGTCGATCGCGCGGTGGAACGTCCACCGGCACCCGTCCAGCTCCGCCACCAGCCGCTCCACGACGGCGAGGTCGGGGCCGCCGTGCTCGTCGAGGAACCCGAGCACGAACTCCTCGGCACCGGCGGCCCGCATCCGCTGTGCGGTCCGGACGAGCGCGTCGACCCCGGCGGCGTCGCCCGCCGCGAACCCGTCGGCCAGCCGGAGCATCACGCGCAGCGAGATGTCGACGGCGGCGCGGATCCCGGCGAACGTCTCCACCGCCGGGGTGAGCCCGTCGGCGGCCATGTCCGCGACGAGTTCGAGGCGGTCCGCGCCTCCAGCCTGGGCGGCGACGGCGTCCTCGGCATCGAGGGCGATCACCTCCAGGACCGCACGCTTGCTCATAGGACCTCTTCCCTAGGGGCGGCTACAGGTCTAGTCCAATCCAAGACTACGCCGGTCGGGCCCGCGCCCGCGAGAAGATCAGGAGAAGCGCGCCGCTCAGCCGCCGAAGATGTTCAGCTCGGCCTCCCTTGCCCCCACCAGTTCGTACCGGGTGCCGACGAGGGGGCGTCCCGCGTACAGCCGTACGAGAGTGGGTGCGTCGCCGATGTACCGGGCCGGCGGCCGGGTCCCCGAGACCGCGCCGAGCCGCAGCGGTTCGTCCAGGTCGTCGAGGTCGGCGTGCAGCGGGACGTGGCCCTTCTCACGGGTGATCCGCGCGAGCAGCGCGAGGGCGTGCGGCAGGCCCTCACCGGCGTAGGCGCCCGGCTCCCCGAACGCCTCGCGTACGTCGCCGGCGTGCACCCACTCCCCGAGCGCGACCATGTCGAGGATTCCGCCGGCCTTGGCGATCACCGGGCCGGCCTCGGTCATCCCGCGCTCCAGCTCGTCGACGACCCGCTCCGTCGGCCAGTCGTCCCGCTCGGCGATGTCCCGGTCGTTCGCCTCCGGTCGGAACACCCCCTTCTCGAACCGGCTCTCCACGACCCGCGTCAACGCTGCCCCGCAGTGCGCGAGCACATCCCGCACGGTCCACCCGGGACACGCGGTCCGCGCCGCGAAGTCCCCGTCCGGGCGCGCCCGCAGCAGCGGTATCAGCGCGTCCCGCTCGGTGCGCAGCAACCGCCCGGGGAGTTCCGGGTCCCGTACGTCCGACACGTCTGTCACGTCCGTAGAAGTCATGCCCCCACGCTAGGCGACGGGGATACCTCTGGGGGCGGAGAGGACAATGAACGCCATGGCAGAGATGGCGGAGGAAGAAGCGGCGGGGGCGGGGGACGGCGCGGAGGGCGGCTCGGCGACGGGTGTCGGCTCAACGGGCGGCGCCAGTGCGAGCGGCCGGACGGCGGGCGGCGCGACGGCAGGCGGCCACCCAGCGGGCGGCGCGACCGGGGCAGCGGCACGGCATCCCGCGTACGCGGCCCTGACGGAGCGCTGGGCGGCGACGGTCACGGCGGCCCGCGGCACGGACCCCGGCAACCCCGGCACCACCGCGCCGACGCAGACACCGGCCCCGGGGACCCCGGACCCGCAGACCCCGCAGACCCCGGACCCGGAGGCCTGGAAGACACCGGCCCTCCCCTACGCCGAGAATCTCCTCGCCCGTTGGGCCGAGCCCCAGCGGCGCTATCACACCGTCGATCACCTCGTCGCGGTGCTGGACCGGGTCGACGTGCTGGAGGAGTACGCGGACGACCCGGCCGTGGTGCGGCTCGCCGCGTGGTTCCACGACGCGGTGTACCTCCCCGACCGGTCGACGAACGAGGAGCGCTCCGCTCGGCTCGCCGAGCGGGCCCTGCCCGAGCTGGGCGTCGACGCGTCCCGCACGGCCGAGGTCGCCCGCCTGGTCCGCCTCACCGTCACCCACGACCCGCGGCCCCAAGATGCCGACGGCGCCGTCCTCTGCGACGCCGACCTCGGGATCCTGGCCGCTCCCCCGGGGGCGTACGCCGCCTACACGGCCGCCGTCCGCGAGGAGTACGCGTTCGTCCCGCCGGACGCCTTCCGCGCGGGCCGGGCGGCGGTGCTGCGTCAACTCCTGGACCTGCCCAGGCTGTTCCGGACGCCGTACGGGCAGCGGGAGTGGGAGGCACCCGCGCGGGACAACCTCCGCGCGGAACTGACCCGGCTCGCCTAGGGGTGCAGCCGGCCTGCCCCTGGCCGGCCGACACGGCCCCGGCCAAGAATCCGGTTCGCACGGAGGTATGAAGCCCCTATTCTCGCCGCATGCGAGACATGGGCGGGGATCAGATCGAGGAAGCCGTCGCGGGGGCCGCGGCACTGCTGCGGACGGTGGCCGGACGGGACTGGGAAGGCGTCAGGGCGGGCCGCCTGGAGTGGAGTTGCCGTACGACCGCGATCCACATCGCGGAGGATCTCATCGCGTACGCGGGCCAGTTGGCGGGGCGGGCGACCACGGCGTACGTCCCGTTCGAGATCGTGGTCGAGGACGGCACCGACAACGCGGGCCTCATCGAGGTGATCGAGACGACCGGTGCCCTGCTCGCCGCCACCGTGCGCACCACACCCCGCGAGACACGCGCCTTCCACCCGTACCCCTTCGGCGGCGCGAACCGCGAGGGCTTCGCCGCGATGGGCGTCGCCGAAGTCCTGCTGCACACGCATGACATCGCCGCAGGGCTCGGCCTGTCGTACGAGCCCCCGGCCGAGCTCTGCCAGGACGTCCTCACGCGGATCTTCCCGCACGTCCGGCCCGGCCCCGATCACTGGCGCACCCTGCTGTGGGCGACCGGCCGCGGTGAGCTGCCGGACCGCGCGCCGCTCACCGAGTGGCGCTGGAACAACAACCTGGTCATCCCCGCCGAGCGCCTCACCCTGCAGGGCGTCACGCCCGCGGCCGCCGCCGATCTCACCGCCGGCGGCACCGGCGGCTTCGAGTGGATCGAGGGCGGCCCCTTCGAGGGCACGGTCTCGGCCGCCGGCATGGTCGCCAAGGCATACGCGGCCGGCACGCACCGCCCGGAGTGGGGCATGTTCGTGCTGGTACGGCGGGAGGACGGGCGCGCGGTCGGCGGGATCGGCTTCCACGGCGTCCCGGACGAGGAGGACCGCGCCGAGGTCGGCTACGACCTGGTCGAGTCGGCCCGCGGCAACGGCTACGCCACCGAGGCCCTGCGCGCGCTGTCCGAGTGGGCCCTGGCCCGCGACGACGTGAAGCTCCTCTTCGCGGCCGTCGAGCGCGCCAACACGCCTTCGCAGAACGTCGCCGCGCGCGCCGGGTTCGCCCGGGTGGACGCCGACGTGGAGGAGGACGCGTACGAACTGCACGGGCTGGACCGGTCGTTGCAGCTGTACGCACGCGAAGGCTGAGCCACGCGCGGGCCTGCCGCGGTCGACGCGGGGCGAGGGGTCAGCGGGGCGCCCGCTGCCGACGGATCAGCGGGGGCCCGTCCACCGCTTGGCCCTGCGCAGTCCGGAGCCGTGCAGCAGCCGCACCACCTCGCGGCTGCTGACCTCCACCGCGCCCGCCCGCACGACCTCCGCGTACCGGTGGGACGGAATGTCGTAGTGGTCCCGCTCGAACGCGCGCCGCGGCACGCCCAACCCCTCGGCGAACCGGTGCAGTTCGTCGTACGACACATCGCTGACCAGGTGCGACCACATCCGCCCGTGCCCCGGCCAGGTGGGCGGATCTATGTAGAGCGTCACGACGAGGGCGTCCCGCCCAGGGCCGGTCCGAGTGAGCCCACCGACGCGACCTTCACTCCCGCCTGGTGGCAGACCCAGTGCGGGTCGGGCCCCAACTCGGGCTCCACGTCGAGGGCGTGCGGGTCGCCCGAGCCGCAGACGGGGCACAGCGGCCACCGCCCGTACCGCTCGAGGAGCGCGTCCTGCACGTCCTGGGCGACCAGCCCCGCCACGTACGCCGTGCCCTCCGGCCATTGCTCGACCCACCAGCGCCGCTGCGCCACCGACTCCTCGACCAGGGAGACGACGTCGGCCTCGGCGACCTGGCCCGCGACGAGATCGGCGAGCACGAGCGCGCGCGCCGCGTGCAACGCCTGCTCCAGGGGGCTGATGGGGTCCATGCACCCATTGTGCGCACCCTTGACCGTATGCCCCAACGGAAAATATCTTTCAGTGGTGACCCATGACGTGAAGGAAATTTTCGCCGGGGAGGCGCCGCCCGCCCCCGCCGCCCTCGCGGCCAAGGTGCGCACGCTTGCTCCGTCGATGACCCGCTCCATGCAGCGCGTCGCCGAGGCCGTCGCCGGCGACCCGGCCGGCTGCGCGGCCCTCACGGTCACCGGCCTCGCCGAGCTCACCGGCACCAGCGAGGCGACGGTGGTCCGCACCGCCCGCCTCCTCGGCTACCCCGGCTACCGTGACCTGCGCCTGGCCCTGGCCGGCCTCGCCGCCCAGCAGCAGTCGGGCCGGGCGCCCGCCGTCACCGCGGACATCGCGGTCGACGACCCGATCGCGGACGTCGTCGCCAAACTCGCCTACGACGAGCAGCAGACGCTCGCCGACACGGCGGCCGGGCTCGACACGGTCCAGCTCGGCGCGGCCGTCACCGCGCTCGCCGCCGCCCGCCGCGTCGACATCTACGGCGTCGGGGCGTCCGGCCTGGTCGGCCAGGACCTCGCCCAGAAGCTGCTGCGCATCGGTCTGATAGCCCACGCGCACAGCGACCCGCACCTCGCCGTCACCAACGCGGTGCAGCTGCGCGCCAAGGACGTGGCGATCGCCATCACCCACTCGGGATCGACGGGCGACGTCATCGAGCCCCTCCGGGTCGCCTTCGAACGAGGTGCGACGACGGTCGCCGTCACCGGCCGCCCCGACGGGCCCGTGACCCAGTACGCGGACCACATCCTCACGACGTCGACGGCCCGGGAGAGCGAGCTGCGGCCGGCGGCGATGTCGTCCCGTACGAGTCAGCTGCTCGTCGTGGACTGTCTGTTCGTGGGGGTCGCCCAGCGGACCTACGAGACCGCGGCACCCGCCCTGTCCGCCTCGTACGAGGCACTGGCCCACCGCCACAGCCCGCGCGGCGGCCCGCGCCGCTAGCGCCTGCCCCGTCTGCCGCCGTAGATCCGACGACGCATCCACGGACCGTACGCCACCCATCGCCGTGCGTACGGAAGCACGGAAAGAGCCGTTCCCCATGACCTCCACCGCCGACGCCTCCTCCAACCACCGCGATGCCCGGGGCGAGAGCCAGCACGCTCTCCCGGACGACCGCTACCGCGATCTGCGGGCCGAGCTGGAGACGCTGACCACCGAGGCGTTCCGCCCCGAACTCTCCGAGATCGACCGGCTGCCCACGGTCGAGATCGCCCGGCTGATGAACGGCGAGGACACGACCGTCCCGGCCGCGGTCGCCGCGCGGCTCCCGCTCATCGCCGCCGCCATCGACGCCATCGCCGAGCGGATGTCCCGCGGCGGGCGACTGATCTACGCGGGTGCGGGCACCGCGGGCCGGCTCGGCGTCCTGGACGCGTCCGAGTGCCCGCCCACGTTCAACACGGACCCCTCCGAGGTCGTCGGCCTGATCGCGGGCGGCCCGAGCGCCATGATCACCTCGATCGAGGGCGCGGAGGACTCCAAGGAGCTGGCCGCGGCCGATCTGACGGCCCTCTCGCTGACGGCCGACGACACGGTGGTCGGCGTCTCCGCCTCCGGCCGCACCCCGTACGCCATCGGCGCGGTCGAACACGCCCGCGCCCGGGGCGCGTTGACGGTCGGCCTGTCCTGCAACGCGGACAGCGCCCTCGCGGCCGCCGCGGAGTACGGCATCGAGGTCGTCGTGGGTCCCGAGCTGCTGACCGGCTCCACCCGGCTGAAGGCGGGCACGGCCCAGAAGCTGGTCCTCAACATGCTCTCGACGATCACGATGATCCGGCTGGGCAAGACGTACGGGAACCTGATGGTCGACGTCCGCGCGTCGAACGAGAAGCTCCGCGCCCGCTCCCGGCGCATCGTGTCGCTGGCCACCGGCGCCTCGGACGAGGAGATCGAGTCCGCCCTCGCCGCCACGGACGGCGAGGTCAAGAACGCGATCCTGACGATCCTGGGCGGGGTGGACGGGCCGACGGCCGCCCGCCTTCTGGAGGACAGCGCGGGCCACCTGCGCGCCGCGCTGGCGGCGGCCCGCGGCTGACCGCACCCTCGGGGGGTGCCCACAACGAACGGCCCCGCCGCCCACACCGCCACCGCCGCCGCGCTGCTCCCGCTCGTCGGCGGCGCCGGGAACGTCGTCTCCGTGGCCCACTGCATGACCCGCCTCCGGCTGGGTCTGCGGGACCGGGCCCTGGTCCGGGAGGACGCCCTGCGGGCCCTGCCCGCCGTACTCGGCGTCGTCGACGACGACACGTACCAGATCGTCCTGGGCCCCGGTGCGGTCGCGCGGGTGGCCGGGGAGTTCGAGGCGCTGGTGGCCGCGCCCGCCCCCACGGCCGATGAACTGGCCGGCAGGGGCGCCGAGTTGAAGGCGGCCCAGCGGCAGCGCAACGCGACACCGGTCAAGCTACTGCTGCGCCGCGTCGCGAACATCTTCGTCCCGCTGATCCCCGCCCTGATCGGCTGCGGCATCATCGCGGGCCTGAACGGCCTGCTGGTCAACCTCCACCTGCTGCCGTCCCTCACCCCGGCGCTCACCGCCATCGCCTCCGGCTTCATGGCCCTGATCGCCGTCTTCGTGGGCCACAACACCGCGAAGGAGTTCGGCGGCACCCCCATCCTCGGCGGCGCCGTCGCGGCGATCGTCGTGTACGCGGGGGTCGCGAAGGTGACGGCCTTCGGCATGACGCTCTCCCCCGGCCAGGGCGGCGTCCTGGGCGCCCTGGCCGCCGCGCTCCTGGCGACGTACGTCGAGAAGGCCTGCCGCGGCCGCGTACCGGGCACCCTCGACGTCCTGCTCACCCCGACCGTCACCGTGCTCGTGGCCGGCCTGGTGACGCTCTACGGCCTGATGTACGTGGCCGGCGAGGTCTCGGCCGCCATCGGTACGGCGGCGAACTGGCTGCTGTCCACCACGGGCGCCTTCGCCGGTCTGGTCCTGGGCGGTCTCTTCCTGCCCCTGGTGATGCTCGGCCTGCACCAGGCGCTGATCCCCATCCACACCACCCTCATCGAGCAGCAGGGCTACACCGTCCTGCTGCCCCTGCTGGCGATGGCGGGCGCGGGCCAGGTGGGTGCGGCACTCGCCGTCTACGTCCGGCTGCGCCACGACCAGTCGCTGCGGACGACGATCAGGTCGGCGCTCCCGGCGGGTCTGCTGGGCGTGGGTGAACCGCTGATCTACGGGGTCTCGCTGCCGCTCGGCCGGCCGTTCGTCACGGCCTGCGCGGGCGGCGCCGCCGGCGGTGCCTTCGTCGGGTTCTTCTCGATGCTCGGCGACCGGGTCGGCTCGACGGCGATCGGCCCCTCGGGCTGGGCCCTGTTCCCCCTGCTGTCCGGGAACCGGTCCCTGGCCATCACGGCCGCGATCTACGCGGGCGGCCTGCTGACCGGCTATCTCACCGGCTTCGCGGCCACCTACTTCTTCGGCTTCGGCGGGACGGTCCGCGGCGTGTGCGATTCTGCGGTAGGACAGAGCACCGCCCGGGGAGGGAACCCAACACCGTGAACCACGCACAGCTGACCGCTCTAGGCCGCGCCCTGCGGCTGCTCGGTGAGCACGGTGACGCGCTGGGCGCCGACACCGCCGACGCGAAGCTGCACGAGGTGAAGGCCGACCTGAAGCGGGCCCTGGACCTGCTCGACGACACCGTCACCACCGCGGTCCCCACCACCCGCTGCGCCGAGCATCCGAACGGCCCGGTCGACGAGGGCGCCTCCGACCTCTGCCTGCTCTGCGAGACCCGCCGCCGGGCCGCCCGCCGCTCCCAGGTCAACGGCGCCTACGGGCACGGCCGCCCCACCGGCCCCGACGACTCCCCCGACCGCACCAAGTCCCGCTACGGCGTCCGCGAGGACCGCCCCCAGCCCCAGCAGCGCTGGCTCCCGGAGGTGTGGAGCGGCCAGGCGTGGCAGCTCTGCGGCACCCCGCGGCGCGACCGCCTCGAGGCCGAGCGCTATCTCGCCGCCGAGCGCAGGACCCCGCGACCCGGCATGGCCTACCGCCTGGTCCACGAGTTCACGGACTACGAGGTCCTGCGCATCTGGGGCACCCCGGTCAAGACCGACATCGAGCCGATGGGGAACGTGTAGGGCTCAGGCGAGGCTGCCCAGGGCGGCCGGGTCGTAGGCGCCCAGCTCGCCGCTGCGGCCGTCGAGGACCTTCGCCGCCCACAGCGGGTCCTGGAGCAGCGCACGGCCGACGGCGACCAGGTCGAACTCGTCGCGCTCCAGGCGGTCCAGCAGGTCGTCGATCGTCTTGACCCCGGAGCCCTGGCCCTGGAAGGCCCTGAGGAAGTCGCCGTCCAGGCCGACCGAGCCGACGGTGATGGCCGGCCTGCCGGTGAGCTTCCTGGTCCAGCCGGCCAGGTTCAGGTCGGAGCCGTCGAACTCGGGCTGCCAGTAGCGGCGCGTGGAGGCGTGGAAGGCGTCCACGCCGGCCTCGGCGAGCGGGGTCAGCAGGGCGTCGAGCTCGGCCGGGGTCTCCGCGAGCCGGGCCTTGTACGCCTCCTGCTTCCACTGCGAGTAGCGGAAGATGACGGGGAAGGACGGGGAGACCGACGCGCGCACCGCGGCGACGATCTCGGCCGCGAATCGCGTACGGGCCACCGGGTCGCCGCCGTACGCGTCGGTGCGGCGGTTGGTGCCCTCCCACAGGAACTGGTCGATCAGGTAGCCGTGCGCGCCGTGCAGTTCGACCCCGTCGAAGCCGATGCGCTCGGCGGCGGCCGCGGCCTCGGCGAACGCCGCGATGACGTCGTCCAGATCGGCCTGCGTCATCGCCTTGCCGCCCTCGGTGCCGTCGAGGCGCAGACCGGAGGGGCCGACGGACGGGGCGTCGGCGAACGGCGGGTCACCCGCGTTGCGCACCGTGCCGATGTGCCACAGCTGCGGCACGATCCGGCCGCCCGCCGCGTGCACGGCGTCGGCGACCTTCGTCCAGCCGGCCAGCTGCTCCTCGCCGTGGAACCGCGGGACGCGGTCGCTCTGCCCGGCCGACTCGTGGCCCACGTACGTGCCCTCGGTGACGATCAGGCCCACGCCCGCGGCGGCGCGGCGCGCGTAGTACGACGCCACGTCCTCACCGGGAATGCCACCCGGGGAGAACTGCCGGGTCATCGGCGCCATCACGATCCGGTTGGGCACGGTCAGGCCGTTCAGCGAGACCGGCCGGGACAGGATCCGGGCCGCACGGGTGGCCGAGGCGGAGGGGGAGGCGGTGACAGTCACGTGGGAGGCTCCTCAAAGTGCGGGAAGTCGGACATTCCAGCTGGTATGTGCACATGCATTTACCAGCCCTCCCCCGTCAACCGGCCCATCCGCCAGGTCATTCCGCCGCCCCACCGCCCCCGCCTGTGATCCCGGCCACGCCAGGGCGCACCGGCCGCACCGGCCGCACGGAGCACCCCGGGAACACCGGGAAGGGGCACACCGGGAACACCGGCGGCGGCACCGGAAAACACCCGAGGGCGGCACCCCCTGCGAGAAGGGGTGCCGCCCTCGGAAAGGACGAGCCTGATCCGGAAGGATCAGAAGTCCATGTCACCGCCCGGCATGCCGCCCGGAGCGCCGCCGGCAGCGGCCTTCTCCGGCTTGTCGGCGATGACGGCCTCGGTGGTGAGGAACAGCGCGGCGATGGACGCGGCGTTCTGCAGGGCAGAGCGCGTGACCTTCGCCGGGTCGATGATGCCTTCGGCGATCATGTCGACGTACTCACCGGTCGCGGCGTTCAGGCCGTGACCGACGGGCAGGTTGCGCACCTTCTCGACGATGACGCCACCCTCGAGACCGCCGTTGACGGCGATCTGCTTGAGCGGGGCCTCCAGGGCGAGCCGCACGGCGTTGGCGCCGGTCGCCTCGTCACCCGTCAGCTCCAGCTTCTCGAAGACCGAGGAGGCCTGGATGAGGGCCACGCCACCACCGGCGACGATGCCCTCCTCGACGGCCGCCTTCGCGTTGCGAACGGCGTCCTCGATGCGGTGCTTGCGCTCCTTGAGCTCGACCTCGGTGGCGGCACCGGCCTTGATGACGGCCACGCCGCCGGCCAGCTTCGCCAGACGCTCCTGGAGCTTCTCGCGGTCGTAGTCCGAGTCGGAGTTCTCGATCTCGGCGCGGATCTGGTTGACCCGGCCGGCGACCTGGTCGGCGGAGCCGGCGCCGTCGACGATCGTGGTCTCGTCCTTGGTGATGACGACCTTGCGGGCACGGCCGAGCAGGTCGATGCCCGCGTTCTCCAGCTTGAGGCCGACCTCCTCGGAGATGACCTCGCCGCCCGTGAGGATGGCGATGTCGCCGAGCATGGCCTTGCGGCGGTCACCGAAGCCCGGGGCCTTGACAGCGACGGACTTGAAGGTGCCACGGATCTTGTTGACCACCAGGGTCGACAGGGCCTCGCCCTCGACGTCCTCGGCGATGATCAGCAGCGGCTTGCCGCCCTGCATGACCTTCTCGAGGAGCGGGAGCAGGTCCTTGACGTTGGCGATCTTCGAGTTGGCGATCAGGATGTACGGGTCGTCGAGGACGGCCTCCATACGCTCCATGTCGGTGGCGAAGTACGCCGAGATGTAGCCCTTGTCGAAGCGCATACCCTCGGTGAGCTCCAGCTCCAGACCGAAGGTCTGGGACTCCTCGACGGTGATGACGCCTTCCTTGCCGACCTTGTCCATCGCCTCGGCGATGAGCTCGCCGATCTGGGTGTCGGCGGCGGAGATGGAGGCCGTGGAGGCGATCTGCTCCTTGGTCTCGACATCCTTGGCCTGCTCGAGCAGGGCACCGGAGACGGCCTCGACGGCCTTCTCGATACCGCGCTTGAGGGCCATCGGGTTGGCACCCGCGGCGACGTTGCGAAGGCCCTCGCGGACCAGCGCCTGCGCCAGAACGGTCGCGGTGGTCGTACCGTCGCCGGCGACGTCGTCCGTCTTCTTGGCGACTTCCTTGACCAGCTCAGCGCCGATCTTCTCGTACGGGTCCTCGAGCTCGATCTCCTTGGCGATGGAAACACCATCGTTGGTGATCGTGGGGGCGCCCCACTTCTTCTCGAGGACGACGTTGCGACCCTTGGGACCAAGGGTGACCTTGACGGCGTCGGCGAGCTGGTTCATCCCGCGCTCGAGACCGCGCCGTGCCTCCTCGTCGAACGCGATGATCTTGGCCATGTGAAGTGGTCCTCCCGGACTGGGGTGGATTGCTCCGGACCGTGTTGGCGCCCGCGACGGACGGCCTGCGTGCCTCGTGGTTCCTTGCCCCACTTGGCCTGCGGGCCTCACCGACCCGGTCCATAGTTGTCACTCTCACCTTCAGAGTGCTAACGCCAATGATTAGCACTCGACCCCTCCGAGTGCAAGGTGCGCTCGCGCAGCGAGCTCGTTGAGGGGTGGTGGTCGGGCGACGGGTGGGCGCAAGCGCCTGTCGGGAACCCTCGGGGCGGGCGGGGCGCCCGACGCCGCGCCGGGAACACCCGAACAGGACCTGACAGGCTGCCCGGGAACGCCCGAAGGGCTCCCAACCCTGGGGGGATGGGAGCCCTTCGACGTGAGTGCGTGCGTCGGTGGTCGATCGCGCCGAGATCAGACGGCGAGTTTGACCATGTCCGCCTGCGGACCCTTCTGGCCCTGCGAGATCTCGAACTCCACTCGCTGACCCTCTTCAAGGGTGCGGTAGCCGTCCATCTGAATCGCGCTGTAGTGCACGAAGACGTCCGCACCACCGTCGACCGCGATGAAGCCGTACCCCTTCTCCGCGTTGAACCACTTGACGGTGCCCTGAGCCATGCCTAACTCCCCTATTACTGGCCCTTGCACAGATCCACACTTCGTGGATCCGGGTCAGACCTCACCCCCCAAACGGTTGGGGGTGTGCGCCGGAACGCGTCGACCGCGGCTGAATGTATCTGTCCAACTGCCGTCTGCAACAGGTCAATCGGACGAGAATTCTGGGCAAGCCCGATCGGGAATATGTGGAGAATTTGCACATATTCAGGGCAAGTCGGGCCCCATAAATGCCGTAATCGGCGCAAAAATACCGGGCATATTGGCGACTTCTTGTCGGGCACCGAGCGAAGGCTCATATGCGCCCGGCATGAAAGGAGAAGCGGCTTCCCCAACTGTACCGCGCTCAACCATGCAGAATTGCCCCCTCCGTTTCTCTCACGGAGAGGGCAATTCGGTGAACTCTTAGTGGTCGGACCGGCGCCGCGGCCGTTTGTCCGGCCTTCAGCCCGTCAGCAGCCGCCGGCCACGGCCGGAATGATCGAGACGCCCGCACCGTCCGGCGTAGCCGTCTCCAGGCCCTGCTCGAAGCGGACGTCGTCGTCGTTCACGTACACGTTGACGAAGCGGCGCAGCTTGCCCTGGTCGTCCAGGACGCGCGCGGCGATGCCCGTGTGGTTCTTCTCCAGGTCCGCGATGACCTCACCGAGGGTCCCACCCTCGGCGGGGACCTCGGCCTTGCCACCGGTGTAGGTGCGCAGGATGGTGGGGATGCGGACGTTGACGCTCATGCCTTGTGACCTCCGGTCGGATGGCGCCCCTCCAAGGGCGCGGGACTGCGTTGAACATGCGGCTCCGCCGCGCGGGCGCGGCCGGCCCCCACCGGCCGCAGACGGACAACGGCCGTTACGCGAGCCCAGCTTCCCTGAAGGAGTCGAGGTTCGGGCGGATCGTCGCGGTCAGCCCCGTGCCGGCCACCGCGTCCAGCGTCTTCAGACCATCACCCGTGTTCAGGACGACGGTGGTCAGCGTCGGGTCCAGCAGCCCGTTCTCGATCAGCTTCTTCGCGACACCCACGGTCACGCCGCCCGCCGTCTCGGCGAAGATGCCCTCCGTGCGCGCGAGGAGCTTGATCGCGTCGACGACCTGCTCGTCGTTGACGTCCTCCACCGCACCGCCCGTGCGCCGCGCGATGTCGAGCACGTAAGGCCCGTCGGCCGGGTTGCCGATGGCGAGCGACTTGGCGATGGTGTTCGGCTTCTGCGGCCGTACGACGTCGTGCCCGGCCTTGTAGGCGACGGACACCGGCGAGCAGCCCTCGGCCTGGGCGCCGAAGATCTTGTACGGCTTGTCCTCGACGAGACCGAGCTCGATCAGCTCCTTCAGCCCCTTGTCGATCTTCGTGAGCTGGGAGCCGGAGGCGATCGGGACGACCAGCTGGTCGGGCAGCCGCCAGCCGAGCTGCTCACAGATCTCGTACGCGAGGGTCTTGGAGCCCTCCGCGTAGTACGGCCGGAGGTTGACGTTGACAAAGCCCCAGCCCTCGCCGGCCGGGTCGCCGATCAGCTCGGAGCAGAAGCGGTTCACGTCGTCGTAGTTGCCCTCGATGCCGACGAGCTCGCCGCCGTAGATCGCGGCCATGACGACCTTGCCCTGCTCCAGGTCGTGCGGGATGAACACGCAGGAGCGGAAGCCCGCGCGGGCGGCGGCGGCACCGACGGCGCCGGCCAGGTTGCCCGTGGAGGAGCAGGAGAGGGTGGTGAAGCCGAAGGCGCGGGCGGCCTCGATCGCCTGGGCCACGACGCGGTCCTTGAAGGAGTGCGTCGGGTTGCCGGAGTCGTCCTTGACGAAGAGCTTGCCGGAGTCGACACCCAGCTCGCGCGCCAGGTTGTCGGCCTGGACGAGCTTGGTCCAGCCCGGGTTGATGTTCGGCTTCTCGGCGACGTCCGCGGGGACGGGCAGCAGCGGCGCGTAGCGCCAGATGTTCGCGGGGCCCGCTTCGATGCGCTTGCGGAGTTCCTCGGTGTCGTGGCCCGAGAAGTCGTACGCGATCTCCAGCGGGCCGAAACACTCCTCGCAGGCGAAGACCGGGCCGAGCGGCACACGGTGTCCGCATTCACGGCACGAGAGAGCCGCGGCGGGACCGAGATCGACGGAGTTCGCGGCGGTGGCGGAGTTCGTGGTGCTTGCAACTGTCTGCGCAGCCATGGAGGCGAGGCCCTTTCTCCTCATCTTCCTCACGGCGCACTTCGCCGTGAGACGGATTTGGCACCTTCCCTAGTCGGGAGCCTCGCGGAACTGATCAGCAGCGATCAGTGACGAGAACCGACTGGAGGGTTGCCGGGGCTTCAACGGGCCGTATCCCTCTGCCCCTCTGGATGAGCGGTATTCGGTTGTTGTTCGGTAGTGCACGGGGACGAGCCAGGACATGCGATGGTCATCCGCGTTGTTCAAGACTGTAACCGAAGGCCAGGACAGTTGAGATAGTCGTCCGAACCGCGAGATGGATCACATACCTGAAGGACCATGTGATCGAACAGTGAGGAGCCGCAGACTGTGCTGGAAGAAGTCGAGCGCTGGCTGAGCACCCGCTCCTGGGCCATGACCGACCGCCCGCTCCACAAGCTCATCGCCGCCAAACGCACCTCGGGCTCGACGGTCAGCGTAGTGCTGCCCGCGCTCAACGAGGAGGAGACCGTCGGCGAGATCGTCGCCGTCATCCGCCACGATCTGATGCAGCAGATCCCGCTCGTCGACGAGATCGTCGTGGTCGACTCGGGTTCGACGGACCGCACCTCGGAGGTGGCCGCCGCGGCGGGCGCCCGCGTGGTCCACCGGGACGAGATCCTGCCGCGACTGGCGGCCGTGCCCGGCAAGGGCGAGGTCCTGTGGCGGTCGCTGCTGGTGACGAGCGGGGACATCGTCTGCTTCATCGACGCGGACCTCAAGGAGTTCTCGTCGGACTTCGTCTCCGGAATCGTGGGGCCGCTGCTCACCGACCCAGGCGTGGACCTCGTCAAGGCCATGTACGACCGGCCGCTGGGCTCGGCGGCCGGCCAGGGCGGACGGGTCACCGAGCTCATGGCGCGCCCGCTGCTGAACATGCACTGGCCGCAGCTGGCGGGGTTCGTCCAGCCGCTCGGCGGGGAGTACGCCGCCCGCCGCTCCCTGCTGGAACAGCTCCCGTTCCCGGTCGGGTACGGCGTGGAGCTGGGCATGCTCGTCGACGCCCTGCACCTGGTGGGCCTCGACTCGCTCGCCCAGGTCGACGTCGGCGTCCGCAAGCACCGACACCAGGACGGGCAGGCGCTGGGCCGGATGGCCGCCGCGATCTACCGGACCGCGCAGCTGCGGCTGGCCCGCGGGCATCTGATCCGCCCCGCCCTCACCCAGTTCGAGCGGGGCGAGGACGGCTTCGAGCCCCGCACCTACTCCGTGGACACGGAGGAACGGCCGCCGATGGTGGACATCAGGGAGTACCAGACACGCAGAGTGGCCTGACCGGAGCGCCGGGCACGCTCCGTGACGAAATCCGCCGGTTGTATACGGTCTCGCCTTACTCGGCCCGTACGTTTGAGCGTTTCCGAGCCGGGCTAGGTTGAGGCTTATGGCTTCCACGCACGGCGCCCACCAGATCCTCGTCGCCTCCAACCGCGGCCCTGTCTCCTACGACGTACGCGAGGACGGCTCGCTCCACGCCAAGCGCGGCGGGGGCGGGCTGGTCTCGGGTCTGTCCGCGATCGGACCCGACGCGGGCGCGCTGTGGGTGTGCGCCGCGCTCGGCGACGGGGACCGCGAGGCGGTGCGGCGCGGGGTCGGCGAGGACGGCGTGCGGATGCTGGACATCGACGCCGAGGTGCACGCGGACGCGTACAACGGCATCGCGAACTCGGTGCTGTGGTTCGTCCACCACATGCTGTACCAGACTCCGCTGGAGCCGGTCTTCGACGCGGAGTTCCGGCGCCAGTGGGCCTCGTACGAGACCTACAACCGCGCCTTCGCCGAGGCCTTGGCCGACGAGGCGGCGTCCGGTGCCTCCGTCCTCGTCCAGGACTACCACCTGACCCTGGTGCCCGGGATGCTCCGCGAGCTGCGGCCCGATCTGCGTATCGGGCACTTCTCGCACACCCCGTGGGCGCCGGTCGACTACTTCCGGATGCTGCCCGACGACATCGCCGGGCAGGTGCTGCGCGGGATGCTGGGCGCGGACCGCCTCGGCTTCCTCACCCACCGCTGGGCGAACGCCTTCACGGCCTGCTGCGACGCACTCGCCGGCGGTGTCGGGGACACCCGGATCGGTGTGCACGGCCTGGGCGCGGACGCGGACTTCCTCCGCAAGCGTTCGCACGAGGCGGACGTCGACGAACGGATGGCGGCGCTGCGGGAGCAGATCGGCACGGACTCCGACGGGGCCCCGCGCAGGACGGTCGTACGGGTCGACCGGACCGAGCTGTCGAAGAACATCGTGCGCGGGATGCTGGCCTACCGGCAGCTCCTCGAGGACCAGCCGTCGTGGCGCGAGCGGGTGGTGCACGTCGCCTTCGCCTACCCCTCCCGCCAGGACCTGGCGGTGTACCGGGACTACACGGCCGAGGTGCAGCGCGTCGCGGACGAGATCAACTCCCGGTACGGGACGCCGGACTGGACCCCGGTCGTGCTGCACGTCAAGGACGACTTCGCCCGCTCCCTGGCCGCCTACCGGCTCGCGGACGTGGCGCTCGTCAACCCCATCCGGGACGGCATGAACCTGGTCGCCAAGGAGGTGCCGGTCGTCTCCGACGAGGGATGCGTGCTGGTGCTGTCCCGGGAGGCGGGGGCGTACGAGGAGCTGGGCGAGGACGCGGTCACGGTGAACCCGTACGACGTGATCGGCACCGCCCGCGCGCTGCACGAGGCGCTGACGATGCCGGCCGACGAACGCGCCCGGCGCACCAAGCGCCTGGCCGCCGCGGCGACAGCGCTGCCGCCCGCCCAGTGGTTCCTGGACCAGCTGCACGCCCTGGAGGCCTGACCACGAGCGCCCGACGTCGCGGGGCGCCCTGACGCCGGCAGCGCTACGACGCCGAGTGCGGACCTACCGTCGCGGGGCGACCCTGACGCCGGTAGCTCTACGACGCCGGGCGCGGGCCACCTACCGTCGCGGGCCGCCCTGACGCCGGCAGCTCTACGACGCCGGGTGCGGGCCACCTACCGTCGCGGGCCGCCCTGACGCCGGCAGCTCTGCGACGCCGGGTGCGGGCGTACGGTCGCGGACCGGGCCGGGGCGGGCCGGCGGTGACGTGAGCGGCTTCACGGCGCCGAGCGCGTCCCACGGCAGTCAGCCGAGGTGGGCCGCCAGTGACGTGAGCAGCTTCACGACTCCGGGCGGGCCGTCCACCACCAGGTCGGCGCGGTCGGCCAGTTCGGCCACCTCCACGCTGCCGCTGCACACCAGCAGGCCCGGGACGCCGTCGGAGCGGAGCTTGTCGACGGCGGCGAAGGCGGGCAGGTCGCCCAGGTCGTCGCCGGCGTAGAGGACGGCTTCCGCGCCGGTCTCGCGGACGTACTCCAGGAGGGCGACGCCCTTGTCCATGCCGGGGGGCCGCAGCTCCAGGACCATCCGGCCCGGCTCGACGATCAGGCCGTGGCGGCCGGCGAGTCCTGCGAGCGGTTCGCGCAGCGCCTCGAAGGCGGCCTGAGGGTCGGCCGCACGGCGGGTGTGGACCGCGACCGCGCGGCCCTTCTCCTCGATCCAGGTGCCCCGCCAGGCGCCGATCTCGTCGAGGAATCCGGGCAGTTCGGCCCGGACGGCGGCGACGCCGGGGTGCGGGGCGGGGGCGTTGACCGTGCCGCTGACCGCGTCCCAGCGCTCGGCGCCGTAGTGCCCGAGGACGACGAGGTGTTCCAGGCCGGGTACCCCGGCGAAGCCTCCGTGGCGGACCGCGACGCCGGCCGGCCGGCCGGTGACGACCGCCACGGACGCGACCTTCGGGGCGAGCGCCGCCAGGGCGGGGACCGCGCCGGGGTGGGCGCGGGCCTGCTCGGGGTCGGCGACGATCGGTGCGAGCGTCCCGTCGAAGTCGAGCGCGATCACGGCGCGGCCGGGCCGCGCGAGGATGGCGTCGAGACCCTCGCGTCCGGCCGGAGTCGCGGGCGTCGGCAAGGGGTCCCTGGAGTCCGTGTGGCTGCCCATGCCCCGACCCTATCCGGGCGGGGCCGGGCGCACCCATGGCGCATCGAGCCATGGGACGGCCGGCGGCTCAGGGAGTGACCGGCGGAGGAGGGAGGGATCGGCGGAGGAGGGAGGGATCGGCGGAGGAGGGAGGGACCGGCGGAGGAGGGAGGGACCGGCGGTGCTCCCCGGCTCAGCGCTCCGCCCGGCGGGCGTCGCGGACCCGGCGCAGCCGGTTCACGGTCACCGGGTCGTGGGCGAGGGCCCTCGGATCGTCGAGCAGGGCGTTGAGCAGCTGGTAGTACCTGACCGGCACCAGGCCCAGCTGCTCGCGGATCGCCCGCTCCTTGGCGCCCGGTCCCGGCCAGCCCCGGCGCTCCATGGCGAGGACGGCCCGCTCCCGGGGGGTGAGCTCTTCCATGGCCGCCACCGTAGCCCCCGGCACCGACAAGACAGGCGGCCGCGGCCCGGGACGGCGTCCGGCCCGCTACTCCGCGTTCTCCGCCATCGACGCCTTGCGCTGCAGTTCGCCCAGGACGGACGACGCGCTGCCGCTCGGGCTCACGGCCTTGCCGATCTGGCTCTTGATGTCGGCGCTGACGCCGGCCCAGGAGGTCTTGCCGACCGGGTAGAGCTGCGAGGAGGGGAGTTCCTTGAGGAAGGAGGCGAGGTCCTTGTCGTCCTGGTCGGCGGCCATGGCCTCGGACGCGGACGTGGTCACCGGCAGCAGGTCGTACTCGTGGGAGAAGGCGAGCACGTTCTTCTCGCTGTAGGCGAAGTCGAGGAACTCGCCGACCTGGTCACGGTGGCCGTTCTGCTTGAAGGCCATCATCCAGTCGGCGACACCCATCGTGGCCTTGGCCTTGCCGTTGACGCCGGGCATCGGCACCATGCCGAACTTCACGCCCTTCTTGGCGGCCATCTTCATCAGCGTGGGATGCCCGTTGAGCATGCCGACCTCGCCGCGCGCGAACGCGGCGAAGGCGTCGGCGCGGTTGAGCTTCGCCGGCGCCGTCGGACCGGTGAGCCCCTTGCCGACCAGGTCGTTCTTGAGCCAGGCGAACGTCTTGACGTTCTCCGGCGAGTCCAGCGCGTACGTGCCGACGTCCTGGGTGTAGCCGCCGCCACCGCTCAGCAGCCACTGCATGGTCTCCGCCTGCGCCTCCTCGGGGCCCAGCGGCAGCGCGTACGGGTATTTCACGCCCTTGGACTTCAGCACCTTGGCGTCGGCGGCGAGCTGGCTCCAGCTCTGCGGCGGGGTGATGCCGGCCTCGGAGAACAGCGTCTTGTTGAAGAAGAGCAGCCGCGTGGAGGAGGCGAACGGCATGCCGTACTGCACCCGGTTCATCTGCCCCGCCTCACTGAGCTGGGGGACGAAGTCGGCCTGGGTGGGTATGGAGAGCACGTCGTCGGCCTCGTAGAGCTTGCCCGTGGCGGCGTAGTCGGCGTACGCGCCGATCTGCGCCATGTCGGGCGCCTTGCCGGCGTCGACCATCTCGCGGACCTTGCGGTCGACGTCGTTCCAGGAGTAGACGCTGACCTCGACCTTGATCCCGGAGTGCTCGGCCTCGAACGCCTTGACCAGCTCGTCCCAGTACTTCTTCGAGCTGTTCGCCGAGGAGTCGCCGTAGTCCGCGGCCACCAGCCGCAGGGTCACGTCCCCGGAGCCCGCCGAACCGCCGCAGCCCGCGAAGGTCGCCGTCATGCCCAGCGCGGACCCCACCGCGATCAGTCCTGTCCTACGCCGCTGCACAGCCCGTCCCCAACCCTGCCTTCAGTGCCCGTTGTCGGGCGCTTCGTCCGGACGTCACTGTCCCGACAGTTGTCTCGAAGTATGAAGACAAGGTCTACACCACGTAAGTGGACTAGACCTCTCCTGGGGTAAGGGGCGACACTGTCCCCGTGAGACATGTCATCGCCCTCGATGTGGGCGGCACCGGGATGAAGGCCGCCCTGGTCGGCGCCGAGGGCGAGCTGCTCCACCAGGCCCGCCGGGCGACCGGCCGGGAGCGCGGGCCCGACGCCGTGATCGAGACGATCCTCGGCTTCGCGGCCGACCTGCGCGCCCACGGCGAGCGGCACCTCGGCGAGCCCGCCGCGGCCGCCGGCGTGGCCGTCCCCGGCATCGTCGACGCCGGCCTCGGCCTCGCGGTGTATTCGGCGAACCTCGGCTGGCGGGACGTGCCGCTGCGCCGGCTGCTCAGCGAGCGGCTGCACGGCGTCCCGGTCGCGCTCGGCCACGACGTGCGCACCGGCGGCCTCGCGGAGGGCCGGATCGGCGCGGGGCAGGGAGCCGACCGCTTCCTGTTCGTCCCGCTGGGGACCGGGATCGCGGGCGCGATCGGCATCGACGGCAAGGTCGAGGCGGGCGCGCACGGCTTCGCGGGCGAGATCGGCCACATCGTCGTACGGCCCGGCGGAACCGCCTGTCCCTGCGGCCAGCGCGGCTGTCTGGAGCGGTACGCCTCCGCGGCGGCCGTCAGCCAGGCCTGGGCGGAGGCGTCCGGTGACCCGGGCGCGGACGCGGCCGACTGCGCCAAGGCCGTGGAGTCCGGCGACGCACGGGCCGTACGCGTCTGGCAGGACGCCGTCGACGCGCTCGCCGACGGGCTGGTCACCGCGCTCACCCTGCTGGACCCGCGCACCCTGATCATCGGTGGCGGTCTCGCCGAGGCCGGGGAAACCTTGTTCACACCACTGCGGGCGGCCGTCGAGCGGCGCGTCACCTTCCAGAAACTGCCCACCGTCGTCCCCGCCGACCTCGGAGACACGGCCGGATGTCTGGGCGCCGGACTCCTGGCCTGGGATCTACTCGAAACCGACATCACCGACCGCTCGGAGGTAACCACCTGATGGCCCCTAGCAAGGTTCTCGCCGGTGCCCGGGTGGTTCTGCCCACCGGGACCGTGAACGGCGGCCGCGTGATCGTCGACGGCACGCGCATCGCCGGGAGCGCTCCCGCGGACGCGGAGACCCTCGATCTCTCCGGCCACTGGCTCGTCCCGGGCTTCGTGGACCTGCACAACCACGGCGGCGGGGGCGCGTCCTTCACCTCCGGAACGGTCGAGGACGTCCTCAAGGGCATCCACACCCACCGGCTGCACGGCACGACCACGGTCGTCGCCTCCACCGTCACCGGTGACCTGGACGGCCTCGCCCAGCGCGCCGGGCTGCTCTCCGAACTCGCCGAGCAGGGCGACCTCGCGGGCGTCCACTTCGAGGGCCCGTTCATCTCGCCCTGCCGCAAGGGCGCGCACTCCGAGGAGCTGCTGCGCGACCCCGACCCGGCGGACGTCCGCAAGCTGATCGACGCCGCCCGCGGGCACGCCAAGATGGTCACCCTCGCCACCGAACTGCCCGGCGGCCTCGACTCCGTACGGCTGCTCGTCGAGCACGGGGTGATCGCGGCGATCGGGCATACGGACGCGACGTACGAGCAGACGCAGGCCGCCATCGACGCCGGCGCGACCGTGGCGACGCACCTGTTCAACGCGATGCCCCCGCTCGGTCACCGCTCCCCCGGCCCGATCGCGGCGCTCCTGGAGGACGAGCGCGTCACGGTCGAGCTGATCAACGACGGCACGCATCTGCACCCCGCCTCCCTGGAGCTCGCCTTCCACCACGCGGGCGCGCACCGGGTCGCGTTCATCACGGACGCGATGGACGCGGCGGGCTTCGGCGACGGCCTCTACATGCTCGGCCCGCTGGGGGTCGAGGTCAGCGACGGCGTCGCCCGCCTGGTGGAGGGCGGCTCGATCGCGGGCTCCACCCTCACCCTCGACCGCGCCTTCAAGCGGGCGGTCACCATCGACCGGCTGCCGGTCGAGGACATCGTCACAGCCCTGTCCGCCAACCCGGCCCGCCTCCTCGGTATGTACGACCGAGTGGGCTCCCTGGAGCCGGGCAAGGACGCCGATCTGGTGGTGCTGGACGCGGAGTTCGACCTCAAGGGCGTGATGCGCCGCGGCGCATGGGTGGTCGATCCCCAACTGGGATGATCCGTCCGCTGGTTGGAGCGCACCCGGACGTACGGCGGTTGGCCCGGAGGACTGGGCCGACCGCCGTTGTCTTTGGCATGATCGGAACCTCCGCAACAGCCGGCGAGCGCGTACGCAGCTTCAACTTCGGGGGAGGTCGGCCCAGATGATCCTCACGGTCACGCTGAACACCGCTCTCGACATCACCTATCGCGTCCGGTCCCTGACCCCGCACACCTCGCACCGGGTGACCGAGGTGACCGAACGCCCCGGCGGCAAGGGCCTGAACGTGGCCCGGGTGCTCGCCGCCCTCGGCCACGAGGTGACGGCCACGGGCTTCGCCGGCGGTGCGACCGGAGCCGCCGTGCGGGACCGGCTGGCGCACTGCGCCGGAGTGGTCGACGCGCTGCTTCCGGTGGCGGGGCCGACCCGCCGCACGATAGCCGTGGCGGACACGGCGACGGGCGACACGACCCAGCTCAACGAGCCGGGGCCGACGATCACTTCGGCCGAGTGGGCCGCCTTCCACGAGGTCTACGAGGACCTGCTGCGCTCCGCTTCGGCCATCGCCCTGTGCGGCAGCCTGCCGCCCGGGGTGCCGGTCGGCGCGTACGCGGGGCTCGTCCGGGCGGCCCGCGCGGCGGGGGTCCCGGTGCTCCTGGACACCAGTGGGGAGCCGCTGCGCCGGGGCATCGCCGCCCGCCCGGACATCGTCAAGCCGAACGCCGACGAACTGGCCGAACTCACCGGCTCCCACGACCCGTTGCAGGCCACCCGGGACGCCCGCAGACGGGGCGCGCACACGGTCGTGGCCTCACTGGGCGCGCAGGGACTTCTCGCGGTCAACGCCGAGGGCCGCTGGCGGGCGGCCCCGCCGCGCCGGGTGCGCGGCAACCCGACCGGTGCCGGCGACTCGGCGGTCGCGGGCCTGCTGTCGGGGCTGGTGGAGCGCCTGCCGTGGCCGGAGCGCCTGGCCCGGGCGGTGGCACTCTCGGCGGCGACCGTACTCGCCCCGGCGGCAGGCGAGTTCGACCACTCCGCGTACGAGGAGCTGCTGGACCGGGTATCGGTCACGGAAGGGGCCACGGCGGCCTAGACGCGCGCGCTCGCTGCCTGGCGCGCCCGCAACAACAGGGATACCGGCTGGAGTTGGGGAGCATGAGCAACAGGCCTGTGTGGGGCCATGCGTGTCAGCACTACGGCCGGCCCAGGGCCTACAGCCTGCACCCTTGGCGGGAACAGTATTCCGGCCTGTCCGCATACCGGCGAGAGCCCGGCTGGAGCCACTCGCTGGCCAGATACGAAACCGGGAGCGGCTGGTGCTGCCCGGTGTGCGGCAACGAATGGACCCTGTGGGTCCGACTCGGTGGCCTGCTGCGGTGCTGGTCGGCGGCACGTGACGAGGAGTCGGGAAAACAGTTCACCTTCGGGCCGGACGGCTCGTGGTGGTACCGCGGGTACCGTGCCGAAGCCGAAGCGGCCGGCACCCGGTGCGCCCACACCCGGATCAAGGAGATAAGGGAGACGGGCCGACGGCACCCGGTGCGCGAGCGGAACATCCTGCTCTACCGCTGCCGGCGCTGCGGCAGGGTCGTCGACTGGAAGCGCGCCGAAGAGTAGGGACAGCGGCCGCCTCGCACCCGCCCGACCCCGCGTCTTAGCCGTGATCGACCGGACAGGCCCTAGCCCTTCCAGCCCTTCACCAGCCACAGCTGGTCGAGATAGGCGTCGCACTGGTTCCCCTGCTCGCAGGAGACCTTGATCGTGTTCGTGCCCTTGTTGAGCTGGATGTAGTTGTAGGTCTTCGTCCAGCCCTTCTCGTAGTCGCCCTGGCTCGCGCCCGTCCAGTTCTTCAGGTCGAGCGGAGTGGTCTGCGGCTTGCCGTTGATCGTGAGGGTGGCGTTGGCGTCCACGCCGGGCACGCTGTAACCGGTGTAGACGGTGTACTTCCCGCTCTTCGGGATGTCGTTCACCGTCCAGGTGACCGCGGCGCCGGCCTGGTTGAAGTTCGTCACATAGACGCCGCCGGCCGCCTTCGCGCCCTTGACGTCGGACGCCGTGGTGGCGCCGCCGTCCAGCTTCAGGGCCTTGGCGTCGATCGTGGGCAGGGCACCCTCGTCGCCGGACTGCTGGGTGGCGGACTGGCTGGGCTCGGCGCTGTCGGAGGCCGTCGGGGTCGAACCCGACGCGCTGCCGCCCTTGTCGTCGTCGGAGTCGCCGCCGAGCATCGCGATGCCGATGCCGATCACGACGGCGGCCACCACGGCGATCGCACCGATCAGCAGGCCCCTGGTGTTGGGACCGCGGCCCCGCCCGCCGCCGTCGGGCGACTGCCGGGTGGTGGGCGCTCCCCCGGGGGCGGTCTCGGGCGCCGCGTAGTGCGCGCCCGGCTGCCCGTAGGACTGCTGCTGGCCGTACTGCTGCTGCGGGACCTGGCCGTACTGCGCCGTCTGGGCCTGACCGTACTGCGCGGTCTGGCCCTGGCCGTACTGTCGTTCACCGACCGCGCGCACCCGGTTCACCGAGCCGGGGTAGCCGTAGCCACCGCCACCACTCGGCGGCTGGGCTCCGGCGGCCTGCCCGTCGGCGTACAGATAGCCGAACGGGTCGTCGTCCTCGGGCGTGCTCGCGCCGTTGTTGCCGGGCGTCATCCCTAGGTACTCCTCTAACGGGTGCGGGTGCGATGCGGTACATGGATGAATGGCGAGCCTACCCGCTCCGGCGGGCCCAAACGGGTGACTCAGACCTCACCCATCCACTGACCAGGGTGTTATCCAGCACGCCGATGCTGTTTGGGACGAGACCGTTTCTCTACGTACATCCGCTCGTCAGCGGATTTCAACACCTCGTCCGCCGTCATGCCGCAGTGTGCCCATCCGATGCCGAAACTCGCCCCCACCCGGACGGCCCGTCCGTCGACCCGGATGGGCGGAATGATCGCGTTCCGCAGCCGTACGGCGAGGTCCTGCGCGTCGGCCCGGCCGAGTCCGTCGGCGAGGACCACGAACTCGTCGCCGCCGAGCCGGGCGACCGTGTCACCGTCCCGGACGACGTTGGTCAGCCGTCGCGCGACCTCGACGAGCACCGCGTCGCCCGCGTTGTGCCCGAAGCGGTCGTTGATCGACTTGAAGCCGTCGAGGTCGCAGAAGAGCACCGCGAGGCCCTTGGCGCCGTCGTCGGTCTCGCCCTCGGGCGCGATGGTGTGGACATGGTGGTCGAAGGCGTCGAACGGACCGGGGCCCGGCCGGAAGTCGAAGGCGTGCCCACTGTCCCCGTCGTACGTGGCGGGAAGCTCCGGTGTGAGCGGGGCGTGCCCGTACGCCGCGTCCAGCGAGGCGACGGCGCCGGGCAGCAGCGACTGCGGGCGCTGGCAGAGGCGGGCGCCGAGCCGGGAGCGCAGCTCCGCCGAGTTCGGCAGGCCGGTGAGCGAGTCGTGCGAGGCGCGGTGGGCGAGCTGCAGCTCGCGGCGCTTGCGCTCCTCGATGTCCTCGACGTGGGTGAGCAGAAAACGGGGCCCGTCGGCGGCGTCCGCGACCACGGAGTTGCGCAGGCTGACCCAGACATAGGTGCCGTCGCGACGGCCGAGACGCAGCTCGGCCCGGCCGCCCTCGGCGGAGGTCCGCAGCAGCGTGCCGATGTCCTCGGGGTGGACGAGGTCGGAGAAGGAGTAGCGGCGCATCGCGGAGGCGGGCCGGCCGAGCAGCCGGCACAGGGCGTCGTTGGTCCGCAGGATCCGGCCGTGCTGGTCGCCGCCCATCTCGGCGATGGCCATGCCGGAGGGGGCGTACTCGAAGGCCTGCCGGAAGCTTTCCTCGCTGGCGCGCAGGGCCTGCTGCTCACGCTCGAGGCGCACCAGCGCGCGCTGCATGTTGGCGCGCAGCCGGGCGTTGCTGATCGCGATGGCCGCCTGGAACGCGTACATCTGGAGCGCCTCGCGGCCCCAGGCGCCGGGCCTGCGGCCGTTGCGCGGGCGGTCGACGGACAGGACGCCGATCAGCTCACCGGAGCCGCCGCCCTGGGCGCCGGGGGTGTGCATCGGCGCGAAGAGGCGGTCGGAGGGGTGCCACTCGTCCTCGAAGCGGGGCGCGGGCCCGTCGGTGTACCACTGCGGTACGTCGTCCTCGTCGAGGACCCAGCCCTCGGTGTGCGGTATGAAGCGCAGGTCGCCCCAGGCCTCGCCCATGTTCAGCCGGCGGTCCCAGGAGGTGCGGGATCCGACCCGGCCGGTGATGAGGGCCTCGGCGGCGGAGTTCCCGGCGAGCGCGGCGACGACGAGATCACCGTCGGGGCGTACGAGATTGACACACGCCAGCTCGTAGCCGAGGCCGTTGACCACGCCGTCGGCGACCGTCTGCAGCGTGTCCGCCAGGCTGCGCGCGGTGTTCATGTCCGCCATGACCTGATGCAGTTGCCGCAGGGTCGTCAGGCGGACGTACGGCTCCGACTCGGTCTCCATTCGCCCTCCCCCCGAGACCTCGCAGCAACTCCAGGGTTCTCTTCGGCGTACTTGGGTGCTCTTCTGCGTACTGCTTCGTACTGCTTCGTGCTGCTTCGAACCGCCTGTTCCGTACTGCTTGGTAGCTTCACGGCCAGCTGCTCGCAGCGTCCCAGCCACTGAATCACAGCGCGCTGCTCACTCGGTACACAGGGTCAACAAAATATGGCTCCTGTGACTCAAGTCACAGCAGAACATGAGCAATTGAGTGGAGTTTCTGCATTTTCGCTGTGTGTTTACCGACCGCAAATTGGGGGACTGTGCGGAGCCTGTGAGCAGTTGTGTTCATCACGCGCGGGAGCGGGTTCTCTCCGGGGTCGGTCCCTGGTCCTAGGACCCGGCTCGGGCCCTGGCCCGATGTGCCGGCCCGGCACCGGAGACTAGCGTTTTCCGGGTGCTGAAGACTCCCCCTGCCGCCCGTGCCGCCGAGGGCCCCGCCCCCACCGGGTCCGCTGTGCCCCACGCGGCTCACGCGTCTCCCGCCGACGGGCATGCTGAGGGGGTGAGCAACGAAGAGTTCCGCGCCGCCATGTCCCGGCTGGCCGCGGGCGTGGTCCTGGTGACCGCGCACGAGCCCGCCCTTGATCCGGACGGGCCCGGCGGCGACGACATCGGCATGACGGCGACAGCCTTCATGTCCGTCTCGCTCGACCCGCCCCTGGTCCTGATCAGCCTGCGGAACGGCTCCCGGATGGACGACCTGCTCGACGAGCAGCCCGGCTGGGCGGTCTCGGTGCTCTCCGAGAGCCAGCGCCACATCGCGGGCCGGTTCGCCATGAAGGGCCGCATCAGCGACCGGCTCCTCTTCGAGGACATCCCGTACGTACGCGGCGCGGAGTCCGGCGCCCTGCTGGTGAGGGGCGCGCTGGCCACCCTGGAGTGCCGCACGGAGCAACGCGTGCCCGCGGGCGACCACACGCTCGTCATCGGCCGCGTCCTGACCGCGTCCGTGCCCAGCGCCGACGGGGGACCGCTGCTGTACTTCAAGGGGCGGTACCAGCAGCTCGGTTAGCCCGGCGGCCGTTGCGCGCCTCGGCGGCCGTCCGGGGTGTCACGCCGTCAGCGGGTGGGACGTGCGGCCCGACTCCTCGTCGATCTCGTCGTGCGCCTTGGTCAGCAGCCGCATCGCCAGTTCGTTGAGCGCCCTGGCGCCGGCCACCTCCTCGCCCACCCGTGGCTGGTTCGAGTCGGAGGGGTGGCGGCTGGAGTAACCGTGCGCCCGCACCTCGCTCCCGTCGGGGAGTCGTACGAGGGCGGCGGCACGGGTGCGGTGGTCGTCCTCCGCGAATTCCAGCTCGACATGCCATCCGACAGCTGTCTGTGCCATCACGATCACCTCCGGGGCCCCTGGGACCGGGGCTTCCCGCTCCTTCCAGGATGAGCCCGCGGGCCCGCGACCGCACGGGGTACGACCGGATACGCACCGGGAAAGGCCTAGCCGAGGACCGTCACGTCGAGCGCGGCCAGGCGCTCCGGGTCCCGCAGGATGTCGATGACGGCGATCTTCCCGCGTACGACGGTGAAGGCCAGCACGCTCACGGGGCGCCCGTCGACGACGGCCACAAGGCCGGCGACGCCGTTGACCAGGGCGGGAAGCGCGACACGGGCCAGGTGCGCGAAGCCGCTCGCGCCCGCCGCCACGGCCGCCGCGCCGGTCGTCACACCGGCCCCGGAGCGGGCGACCACGTCCGGCGCGAGGACGGCGACGAGCGCGTCGAAGTCGCCGTCCCGGGCGGCGGCCAGGAAGGCGTCGACGACCTCCCGCTGCTGCGCCGGGCCGGCGTCGGGCGCCGGAGCCCCGCCCTGGACCCGGCGCCGGGCCCGGCTGGCGAGCTGCCGTGCCGCCGCCGGCGTACGGCCCACGATGGGGCCGATCTCGTCGAAGGGCACCGCGAAGAGGTCGTGCAGCACGAAGGCGAGCCGCTCGGCCGGGGCCAGGTTCTCCAGGACGACGAGCAGCGCGAGGCCCACCGAGTCGGCGAGCAGCGCCTGCTGCTCGGGGTCGACACCGGTCACGGGGCTGAGCACCGGCTCCGGCATCCGCAGGCCCGGCTCCTCCAGGGGCTCCTCGCCGCGGCTCTTGCGGGAGCGGAGCATGTCGAGGCAGACCCGGCCGACGACGGTGGTCAGCCAGCCGCCGAGATTGCCGACCTGCGTGGTGTCGGAGCGGCTGAGCCTGAGCCAGGCCTCCTGGACGGCGTCGTCCGCCTCGGTGAGCGAGCCGAGCATGCGGTACGCGACGGAACGCAGATGTGCGCGGTGGGATTCGAAGCGCGCGGCGAGGAACTCGGTCTCCTCCGCTTTGGAGACGGGTGCGTTGGAGGCAGGCGCCTCGAAGACGGGTGCCTTGGAGGCAGGGCTCCGCACGGTCCGGCCATCCGGATCCGGCAGGGCCGCCTTCCGGAATTCGCTCTCGCTCATCGCTCACATCTCCTGGTCACGGTCCGTCAGTGGCTTGATCCGTCAGGGCTTGATCCGTCAGTGGCTTGACGGATGACGGGCCGCCGATGTGACAGACAGCGGTGTCGATGTGACGCGGTTCGCGAGGCGGCCTTCCGCGAGGCGGCCTTCCGCGAGGCGGCCTTCCGCGAGGCAGGCCCTGAGGTCCTAACCCCAGCCGCGGCCGGAACGCCCGCGCTTGGTGTCCGACCGCTGCTTCTTCTCGCGCAGCCGGCGCTCGTTGATCCCGCGCGGGATACGGGTGGCCCGGCGCGGCTTGGGCGGCGGCGCGCTCGCCTCGGCGAGCAGGGAGGCGAGCCGTACGGCCGCGGTCTCGCGGTTCCGCCACTGCGAGCGGTGCTCCGAGGCGCGCACGCTGATGACCCCGTCGACCAGCCGGCCGGCGAGTCTGTCGAGGGCGCGCTCCTTCCACACCGGCGGCAGCGCCTCGGTCTTCGCGAGGTCGAACCGCAGCTCGACCTGGGAGTCGCTGGTGTTGACGTGCTGTCCGCCAGGGCCCGAGGACCGCGAGAAACGCCACAGGAGCTCGGCCTCGGGAAGGGAGACGGAGCCGCGGATGACGTAGGGACCGGACATGGGTCCATGGTCGCGTGCGTGTCCGGTCCACGTCACCCGGTTTTCGCTGCGGTCGGGTAAAGAAAGTAAAGGCAGGCGGAACCTCGGGGACCCCCCTCGGCGTTCATAGGGGTGACGGTAGCTTCGTCCTCAGTGCGAAGCCCGTTCGTACATAACGAGGGAAGGGACTCCCAACAATGGCTGTAAGCCTGTCCAAGGGTGGCAACGTCTCGCTCACCAAGGAGGCTCCGGGCCTGACCGCCGTCACCGTGGGCCTCGGCTGGGACGTCCGCAGCACCACGGGTACCGACTTCGACCTGGACGCCTCGGCCATCGCGGTCAACCCCGAGGGCAAGGTCTACTCGGACGCCCACTTCGTCTTCTTCAACAACAAGCAGACCCCGGACCAGACCATCGTCCACACCGGCGACAACCGCACGGGCGAGGGCGCGGGCGACGACGAGGCGATCAACGTGAACCTGGCCGGCCTCCCGGCCGACGTGGACAAGATCGTCTTCCCCGTCTCGATCTACGACGCCGAGACCCGCTCGCAGAACTTCGGCCAGGTCCGCAACGCGTACATCCGCATCATCAACCAGGCCGGCGGCACCGAGATCGCCCGCTACGACCTCTCCGAGGACGCGGCGACGGAGACGGCCATGGTCTTCGGCGAGCTCTACCGCAACGGCGCCGAGTGGAAGTTCCGCGCCGTCGGCCAGGGCTACGCGTCGGGCCTGACGGGCATCGCCCAGGACTTCGGCGTGAACGTCTGAGTTCCGCCCGTCTGGCACGAGTTGCTGAGCCCCTGGTACCCACCGGGGGCTCAGCCCTGCCCAACCCCCCTGATCCGCACCGCCTTTGCTGACCATCCGGCGACTGCCAGTCGTCCGCACGGCACACAGCCGCAGGGCGCCTGATGTGACAGCGGCCCCTGTCACATACGACAGAGGCCACTCGCTCGGGGTGCGCCCCGGGCTCAGACGGGAAACTTGCCGCGGACGGCGCCCTGCCCGACGATCACTTCGAGGCAGTCGCCGTTACCGCCTCCGCTGTAACTGGACTTACGCCACCCGGTCAGGGCGGACGCGTCGGGAATGGTGCGGTTACCGCTGACCATGTTCATGTTCCTCCGCTGTTCGGCCATCGCGTGCGGGCCGCCAACCCTGCGCCGGAGTACCGCCTCATCCTCCTTCTGACGGCCTGCACGGTCAATCAGCCGGCCGTCGCTGGTGCTGCTGTCTGCTGGAGGCCGGAAGAGTGGTGGGACACGAAGGGACACAACCGGCAGTCGGCGAAGACGGGGCGGCGACTTACCTGACCGGGGCCGGCGGCCGGCGGCCCTTTGTAGGGTGCCGCGCATGATCCTCGAACCCCTCCGTCTCACCCCCGACCACGACATCCCGGCCCCGCTGCTGACCGAGCTGACCGCGCTGCACGTCTCCAACCGTGACTTCTACGCGCTCAGCGGGGACTTCCCGGACCCGGACGACATCCGGCCCGAGCAGGTGGCGAAGTCGCTCGCCGACGAGCTGGCCCATCCGGACGCGGAGGTGCTCCTGGCCCGCAGTGCCGGGCGGCTCGTCGGGGTGGCGATCACCCTCGCGCACCATCCCGACCCGGCCGACCCCGATCCCTGGATCGGGCTGCTCCTGGTGGACGCGGGTGAACAGGGCAAGGGCCACGGACGGCAGATCGCGTCCCTCGTCGAGGGCCGGTTCCGCTCCGCGGGCCGCGCCGCCGTACGCCTCGCCGTCCTCCACAACAACCCCGGCGGCCTCGCCTTCTGGACCGCGCTGGGCTACGAGGTGATCGGCGACCGCAAGGATCTTCAGCGGGGGCGCGCCTGCGCCGTACTGCGCAAACCGCTGTGACCGGCAGCCGCCGTACTGCGCACCCCCTGTGCTCCACGGCAGCCGTACTGCGCAAACCCCTGTGACCGGCAGCCGCCGTACTGCGCAACCCCCTGTGCTCCACGGCAGCCGTACTGCACAAACCGCTGTGACCCACGGCCGGGTGCGTCAGGGGCGGGCCGGCTTTCCGTCGCCGTAGAGCCAGTCCTTCCAGATTTCGCTGAAGTCCTTGTCCGGCGCCTTCTTCTCGACGTACGCGGTGAAGTCGGCGGTGTCCGCGTTGCCGTGCCGGTGGGTGGCGGCCCAGCCCTGGATGATGTCGTAGAAGGTGTCGTCACCGACGGTCCGGCGGATCTTGTGGAGGACCATCGCGCCGCGCTCGTAGACCGGGCTGTCGGAGATGTGCGCGGCGCTCGTGGGCTTCGCGGGCGGGAAGGCCCAGACCGCCTCGCCGGCGGACGCGTCGTCGTAGTAGTCGCCCCGGTAGAGCGCGTCGAAGGTCTCCTGGGCGGTGTCGCCGTCGTGGTCCTCCTCGTAGAGCCACTCGGCGTAGGTCGCGAAGCCTTCGTTGAGCCACATGTCCCGCCACGACTTGGGGGTGACGGAGTCGCCGTACCACTGGTGGGCCAGCTCGTGGACGAGGGTCGCGGTGTCGGGGGCGCCGGGGAAGACCGGGCGGTTCTGGGTCTCCAGTGCGTAGCCCACGTCGTCGCCCTGGTCGACCACCGCGCCGGTCGAGGCGAAGGGGTACGGCCCGAAGTTGTACGCCTCCCACTCCATGATCCCGGGCAGCTTCGCCAGCACCTCGGCGCTCGCCTTCGCCTGGCCGGGGTCGACGGCGACGTACACCGGCAGGCCGCTCTTGGTCGTCGAGCGCCGGATGTCGAACGCGCCGATCGCGACCATCGCCACGTAGCTCGCCATCGGTTCCGCCGTGTGCCAGCGGAACGTGCTGCGCCCCTGCCGGGTCGTCTCGCTGCGCAACTCCCCGTTGGAGACCGCCCGCAGGCCCTCGGGGACCGTGACGGCGATGTCGTACGACGCCTTGTCGCTGGGGTGGTGATTGCCGGGGAACCAGGCCATCGAGCCGGTGGGTTCACCGAGCGCCAGGGCGCCGTCGGCCGTGTGCAGCCAGCCCTCCTTGGAGCCGTCCGGGTCGGTGATCGTCTCCGGGCTGCCCGAGTAGCGGACCGTCGCGCGGAACGTTTCACCACGGTCGAGGTCGTCGTGCGGGCGCACCGTCAGCTCCTGGCCCGCGCGGTTCCAGCTCGCCTCCCGGCCCTCGACGGTGACGCTCTTGACGTCCAGGCCCTTCAGGTCGAGATGGAACGCGCTGAGGTTCTTCGTCGCGCGGGCCGTGATCTCGGCGCTGCCGGTGAGGTCCCGGCCGTCGGGGTCGTAGGAGAGGGTCAGGCCGTAGTGCGTCACGTCATAGCCGCCGTTGCCCGCCTTCGGGAAGTACGGGTCGCGTACGCCGGCGGCGCCCGGGGTGCCGTGCACACCTCCGCTGCAGGCGGTGAGCACCAGGGCCGCGGCCAGGGCAAAGGGTACGGAGGCGGAAGATCGGGGCACGTCCATGATCCTACGAGGCCGTGACACCATCACGTACGTGCTCGACATCGGCTACGCCCTCTCCAACCGCTTCCCGGATCCCCCGCAGACCGACTACCGGCGCGCGGACGTCCGCGCGCTGCGTCACGACCTGTTCTGCGGTGACGTCTACCTCGCCGACACCAAGGCGGACCGGGAGCTGTCCACAGCCTGGGGATGGGTGCCGGTACTGGACTTCGCGTGGGCGCTGTGCGACATCGTCGAGCTGCTCGACCAGGACCCGCGCGGCAGCCGGGCCTCCCGCCCGCAGCACGCGGAGCTCGACTTCACCGAGTCGTCCGACCGCATGCTCTTCGAGCGGCGCTTCGGCTGGGTGGACATCGAGGCCGACTGGATGCGGCGCGACGAGGAGCCGTTGACCTTCTCCCACTCCGAACTGCGCCGCGAGGCCCGCGACTTCCTGCACGACCTGCTCGCCGACCTCATCGACCTGCACGAGGGCCTGGGCGACAACCCGGCGATCTGGACCCTCCAGGCCCGCCATCCCCGGGTGGGCTGAACCGGCGCACAGCGGTTCGGCGCACGGCTGCTCTCTGCGTACGCGCCCCCCTCGACCCGTCCCGCCCACCATCCCCGGGCGGGCTGAACCCGCGCACGGCTGGCCGGAGCACGGCAGGACCCACCCCTACAGCCGCCCCTCCCTCTGGACCGGACCCGCCCGCCGCCCCCGGGTGGGCTGAACCCGCGCACAAACGGCCGACGCACGACAGAACCCCCGCACACGCGCCCCGCCCCACCCCGCCCCGCGGGCCAATCCGGCGCCCTCACTCCTCCCCGATCCCCACCACCCGCACCCCCATCTCCGCCGCCAGCACCGGTGCCAGATCCATCAGTTGGCTCGGGCTGATCACCGCACCGGCGAGCCGGTCGACGCCCCGTGCGATGTCCAGCTCGGCCGCGGCCCGCAGGTCCACGTCCGTCAGGGTCGCCGCGCTGAAGTCCGCGCCCTTCAGGACGCAGTCCACGAACTCCACGCGCTCCAGCCGGGCGCCCCCGAAGTCCGGCTCCACGAGCACGCAGCTCTCGAAGACCACGTCCTTCAGCCGCGCCTTGCGCAGGTTCAGATAGTCGATCTTGCCGCCGCGCACCAGCACCCGCTCCAGCACGGAACCGTGCAACTGCACCCCGCCCAGCCGGGCGTCGACCAGCTCGACGTCCCGCAGGGTCGCCTCCGCGAGATCCGTGCCCACCCCCCGGGTCCCCGTCAGGACGGAGTCCAGCAGGCGCACGTGGTGCAGCCGCGTCTCGTCCAGCGCGCATCCCGTGAGCGCGCAGTCCATGAAGCGCGCTCCCCCTCCGTCCTGCCCGGCGAAGTCCGTCTCCCGGAACTCCAGACCGTCGTAGTCCCCGTCCGGCTCCAGCTCGCCGCCCGTGAAGGGGTCGAGCGGCGGCAGGCGCACCCCGGGCCGCCGCGCCCCCTTCACCAGCTTCTCGCCCCGACCCGCTCTGCCCGCCCTGCCCGCTGCGCCCGCCGTCTTCCGCACCATGCCCCCATGCTGCACCCCACCGCTGACAACCGCCCCTGACCTGCCAGTTCACCCCCGATGTCACATTCCGGTGCCCTCGAACAGTCCTTACTCACAGACCCGCAGCCCTTCTCACAGACACCCAGCCCTTCTCGAAGACAGACAGTCCTTCGCGCAGACGCCCAGCCGCAGCCGCAGCCACAGCCCGACCGACGAGACCCGGGTCGGTACGACCGGATCACAGGACCGGATCACAGGACCGGATCCACCGGATCCACCGGACCAGAGGGAGACCCAGTCATGCACCGCATCACCGTCATCGGCGGCGGCTTCGCCGGACTCACCGCCGCCATCACCGCCGCCGAGGCCGGCGCCAAGGTCACCGTCCACGAAGCCCACCACACCCTCGGCGGCCGGGCCCGCACCGCCGAGGGCCCGTACCGGACGAACGAGGGCCCGCACGCCCTCTACAGCGGCGGCCCGCACTGGACCTGGCTCAAGCAGCGCGACCTGCTCGGCCCGCTCGCCCCGCTCCCGCCCCTGGAGGCGGCCCGGCTGCGGCTGCGCCACCAGGGCGTGCTGCGCCGTACCCCGCCCTTCGCGATGCTCAAGCTGCTGCGTCACACGGCCCAACAGGCGCCCGTGGAAACCGACTTCATGACGTGGGCGACCGCACGGGCGGGCGAGGAGGGCGCCAGGGCAGCCGCGAACTACTCCGCCGTCGCCCTCTTCCACCACGACCCCGGCGCACTGTCCGCCGCGTTCGTGCAGGAGCGGCTGCGCCGGGCCACCAAGCTGCCACCGGAGGCGCACTACCCGCGCGGCGGCTGGGCGAGCGTCATCGACCGGATGGCGGCCCGCGCCTGGAACCTCGGGGTGCGGATGGAGACCCTCGCCCGCGTCGACGCGCTCCCCGAGAACCAGGGCCCGGTCGTCGTCGCCACCTCCCTCGACGCGGCCCGCCGGCTCCTTCGGGACGACTCCCTGGTCTGGACGGGCGGCCGTACGGCCCTCGTCGACCTGGCCGTGCGCACCCGCCGCGGTGACGCGTTCGCCGTCTCCGACCTGGACGCACCCGGCTGGATCGAACGCTTCACGGCCCAGGACCGCACCCTCGCACCCGCCGGGCAGCAGCTCGTCCAGGGCCAGATCCCGATCGGGCCGCACGAGTCCCGGGCCGACGGTGTCGCGCGCGCCGAGCAGTTGCTCGACCTCGGGTTCCCGGGCTGGCGCGAGCGCGTGACCTGGCGTCGGGAGGCCACCGCGCAGGGCCGTACGGGCGCGGTCGACCTGCCCGGCACCAGCTGGCGCGACCGCCCCGCCATCGACCGCGGCGACGGGGTCTATCTCGCCGGCGACCAGGTCGCTGCCCCGGGCGTCCTCTCGGAGGTGTCCTTCAACAGCGCCCTGGAAGCGGTGACCTTGGCCCTCAGGATCCGCGAACGCCTTGACCTCAAGGAAGCTTGAGGTTGAAGGCTGAGTGCACGTCGTCCCGTGAGGAGCCCGTCATGCACGCCATCCGTCTGCACGCCTTCGGTCCCGCCGAGAACCTGACTCTGGAGAAGACCGAGGACCCCGAGCCGGGCCCGGGCCAGGTCCGGATCGCCGTGGTCGCGGCCGGCGTCCACCTCCTGGACGCTGCCCTGCGCGAGGGGGCGCAGGGGCCGGCCCCGCGGCCCACCGCGCTGCCCACTATCCCGGGCCGCGAGGTCGCCGGCACCGTCGACTCCCTCGGCGAGGGCGTCACCGGGGACTGGCTCGGCAAGCGCGTCGTCGCCCACCTCGGCTTCGCCCCGGGCGGTTACGCCCAACTGGCCGTCACCGACGCCGACCGCCTCCACGAGGTGCCGGAGAACCTGGACTTCGCCCAGGCCGTCGCCATGATCGGAACAGGCCGTACGGCGCTGGGAATCCTGCAGTTCGCCGATCTCGGGCCGGACTCCGTGGCCGTGGTCCCCGCGGCCGCCGGCGGTATCGGCACGCTCCTCGTGCAGTACGCGAAGCACGCGGGCGCCACGGTGATCGGCCTCGCGGGCGGCCCGGAGAAGGTGGCCCTGGTCCGGGCGAACGGCGCCGACCTGGCCGTCGACTACAAGGACGGGGACTGGCCGGCGCGTGTCCGTGAATACCTGGGCGCCCGGACGGCCACCGTCGTCTTCGACGGGGTCGGCGGCGCGGTCGCCCGGGCCGCCGTCGACCTCCTCGGCCCCGGCGGCCGGCACCTCGTCTTCGGCTGGTCCGGCGAGGGCCTGCAGACCGGTGTCCCGTATCTCGTCGACGGGGTGTCCGAGCAGGTCCTCGGTTCCGTGATGCTGGGCAAGGCGGGCGGCCCCCATCCCGTACGCACCCTGGAGCTGCGCGCCCTCGCCGAGGCGGCGGCCGGCCGTCTCACCCCCACGGTGCAGCGCTTCCCGCTCGCGGAGGCAGCCGCCGCGCACCGCGCCCTGGAAACGCGGGGCACGACCGGCAAGGTGGTGCTGGAGCCGTGACCGGGCGCGGGCGGTGGCCGCGGGAAGTGCGAGGCCCGGCCAGGCCCGAGGAGACCGGCAGACCGGCGCACGCCTCCACGGTGCCGGGAACACGCCGCGACCCGGCCGGATCCACCGGTCCGGAACAGGCCGGCCGTGCCGGGAACAGGCCGTGACCGGTCCGGATCCACCGGTCCGGAACAGGCCCGCCGTGCCGGGAACACGCCGCGACCCGGCCGGATCCACCGGTCCGGAACAGGAGTCGCCCGGAGATGCGACTCCTCCCGTTCCATGGTCTTCTGGGCGGGTGAGTGTCACCCGAACAGGTGAACCCGTAGGCGCCGACCCGCACCGCTGGTGGGGCCTGGTGATCATCGCCCTTGCCCAGTTGATGGTGGTCCTGGACGCGACGATCGTGAACATCGCGCTCCCGTCCGCGCAGAACGCGCTGCACATGTCCGACGGCAACCGTCAGTGGGTCATCACGGCGTACACGCTGGCCTTCGGCGGGCTGCTGCTGCTGGGCGGCCGGATCGCCGACCTCGTCGGCCGCAAACGCACGTTCATCGTCGGCCTGGTCGGCTTCGCCGTCGCCTCCGCGATCGGCGGCGCGGCCACCACGTCCGGCATGCTCTTCGGCGCCCGCGCGCTCCAGGGCGCCTTCGCCGCCGTACTGGCCCCCTCCGCGCTGTCGCTCCTCACCACCACCTTCACCGACCCGAAGGAGCGCGGAAAGGCCTTCGGGATCTACGGCGCACTGGCGGGCGGCGGCTCCGCGATCGGCTTCGTCGCGGGCGGACTGCTGACCGAGTACCTGAACTGGCGCTGGTGCCTGTACGTCAACATCCCCATCGCGGCGGTCGCCGTCTTCGGCGGGCTCGCCCTGCTCCACGACCGCCCCGGCCAGGCGGGCGCCCGGCTCGACGTACCGGGCGCGGTACTGGGCTGCGGCGGACTGGTCGCGATCGTCTACGGCTTCAGCGAGGCCGAGTCACGCGGCTGGACGGATCCGCTGGTCCTCGGGCTCTTCGCCGCGGGCGTCGTGCTGCTGGCCACGTTCGTGTGGTGGCAGACGCGGGCTCCCCAGCCGCTGCTCCCGCTGCACATCGTCAAGGACCGCAACCGCGCCGGCTGCTTCCTGACCATGGGGCTCGCCGTCATCGGCATGTTCGGCATGTTCCTGTTCATGACCTACTACCTCCAGGTCATCCTCGGCTACTCGCCCGTGAAGACCGGCATGGCCTTCCTGCCCCTGACCGCCGCGATCATCGTCGGCTCGACGCAGATCTCGGCCCGGCTGCTGCAGCACGCCGCGCCCCGCATGCTGATGGTCCCGGGCATGCTGCTCGCCTCGGGCGGCATGGTGATCCTCACCCAGCTCACGGTCCACTCCGAGTACGCCACCGAACTGCTGCCCGCGCTGCTGCTGATCGGCCTCGGCATGGGTCTGACCTTCATGCCGGTCTTCGCCACCGCGACCTCCGGGGTCGCCCCGCAGGACTCGGGCGTCACCTCCGCGACCGTCAACACCGCCCAGCAGGTGGGCGGTTCGATCGGTACGGCGCTGCTCAACACCATCGCCACCACCAGCAGTACGGCCTTCGTCGCCGCCCACCTCCGCGACCCGGCGCAGAAGGCGCTGATCGTCCGGGAGGGCATCGTGCACGGCTACACGGTGGCCATCTGGTGGGCCGCCGGCATCATGCTGCTCGCGGGCGTGGTCGCGGGCCTGATGGTCACGGCGCGGGCGCCCAAGCACGAGCCCGCCGGGGCACCTGTGCCCGAGTCGGTCCCGTGAGCCAGGCGTCCGGGAGCGCGGACTACACGCCCGGTGAGCCGATCTTCGCGAGCGCGTCGTCCGTCAGCCGGTAGACCGTCCACTCGTCCTGCGGCCGGGCGCCCAGCGCCTCGTAGAAGTCGATGGAGGGCCGATTCCAGTTCAGCACCGCCCACTCCAGGCGCTCGTAACCGCGCTCGACGCAGATCTTCGCCAGTTCGGTGAGCAGCGCCTTGCCGTGGCCGCCGCCGCGCGCCTGCGGACGTACGTACAGGTCCTCCAGATAGATCCCGTGCACCCCGCGCCAGGTGGAGAAGTTGAGGAACCACAGCGCGAAGCCGACAGGCTCGCCCGCCTCCTCGGCGATGTGCGCGAACGCGGCCGGCCGGTCCCCGAACAGCGCCTCGCGCAACTGCTCCTCACTCGCGCGGGCCTCGTGCACGACCTTCTCGTACTCGGCCAGTTCACGGATCATCGAGCGGATGACAGGGACGTCAGCGGGGGTCGCGGTGCGAATCATGCGGGCAGGTTACGCGCCGGCTCCCGTGTCAGCCGCGCCCCGTCCCTGCCAGGAGCAGCCGCGCGCTCTCGGCCCGGCCACGGGTCGCGCACCCCCTTCCGCTCAGCCGCCGCGTCCCGTCCGCGTGAGCAGCAGCCGCGCGATCGCGGCCTGCTGGGGGTCCGGCCCCTCCCCGTCCTCGATCCGCCACAGCGAGTTCTCCAGCACCCGGCCCAGGGTCCAGGCGCGCGCCCGGTCCCGGTCCAGGCCCAGCGCCTCCGTCAGCAGGTCGAACCGCCGGAGCAGCTGCCCGTCGTCGAAGCGGTTCCACAGGGCGGGCAGCAGGTCGAAGCAGGGGTCGCCGGCGAGCGGCTTCGGGTCGATGACCAGCCAGGGCTCGCGGTCGGCGGCCAGCACGTTCTCGAAGTGCAGATCCCAGTGCAGCAGCCGGTCCCCCGGCTCCCCCGCGACCTCGCGCACCGCCGCCGCACAGTCCCGCAGCAGCCGCCGGTCGCTCTCCTCCGACAGCGCCGCCAGCGCCCCGGGCACCCGCCCGGCCATGTCCGCCGCCAGATCGCCGAGGTGCCGCAGCCCCGCCGGCGCCGGTACGGAGGTGAGCCGTGCGAGGAGCTCCGCGAGGATCCCGGTCGCCTCCAGCACATCCGGTACGGCGGCCAGCGGCCGGTTCTCGTCGAGGCGCTCCAGGAGCAGCGTGCCGGTCGCCGGGTCGTCGTCCAGCAGTCGTACGACACCGTCGCCGTCCCAGGTGCGCAGCGCGAGCGCCTCACCGGCCGTCTCGTCGTCGAGGTCCTGGAGCTTCAGCGCGGCCCGCGTCCCGTCGCCGCGCACCACCGGCAGCACGACCGAGGCCCGGCCGCTCATCGGCTCCCCCTCCTGCCGCAGTCCCCATCGCCGCAGAAACTCCGCCCCCCGCTCCAGCAGCCGGACGTCCCACACCACCACAATCACCCCATGAGTCGAGCTCTGCGCGCCGTCAGGTCGTACATCGCCCGCGCCCCGGGAACGTACATCTGGCTGACGATCCTCTTCCTCACCACGGTGGCACTGCATCACATGTCACCCGAGTTCGAGGAGCAGTTCCTGCGGCAGCGCTCGACCAACATCCACGAGCTGTCCAGCAATCCGGTGCGGGTGCTGATCGCCAGCGCGATGTGGATCGACGGCGGCCGCTGGCTTCCGTACGTGGCGCTCTACACCGTCTTCCACGCGCCGGCCGAACACTGGCTCGGCACCGCGCGCTGGCTCGCCGTGTGCGCCGCCGCGCACGTGCTGGCCACCCTGGCGAGCGAGGGCGCGCTGCTGTGGGCGATCCAGCACGACATGGCACCGCACTCGGCGGTCAACACCCTGGACGTGGGGGTGAGTTACGCGCTGGCCGGGGTCGTCGCCGTCCTCACCTACCGCATCCCGCCGCCGTGGCGGTACGGATATCTGGTGGTCGTCCTCGCCGTCTACGGCGTCCCGCTGGTCACCGGGCGCACCTTCACCGACCTCGGACACTTCACCTCCGTCCTGATCGGTCTGGCGTGCCATCCGCTCGTCCGGAGCCGCGGAAAACCACGAAATCCGAAGGAGACACTGCCCACCTCCAGGGGTTAGCGTCCGCTCATGAGCAGCGCCACCTCGCACACCCCCGGCCCGGTGAACGGCGGTATCTCGTTCTGGTACGCGCAGGACGGCCTGCCCGCCCCGCGCGAGCCCCTGCCCGGCGACGCGTCCGCCGACGTCGTCATCGTCGGCGGCGGCTACACGGGCCTGTGGACGGCGTACTACCTCAAGAAGGCGGCCCCCTTCCTCCGGATCACCGTCCTGGAACAGAAGTTCTGCGGGTACGGCGCCTCCGGGCGCAACGGCGGCTGGCTCTACAACGGCATCGCGGGCCGCGACCGGTACGCGAAGCTCCACGGCCACGAGGCGGCCGTACGCCTGCAGCGGGCCATGAACGAGACCGTCGGCGAGGTCGTCCGGGTCGCCGCCGAGGAAGGCGTCGAGGCGGACATCCACCAGGGCGGCGTCCTCGAAGTGGCCTACACCCCGGCCCAGTTGGCCCGATTGAAGGCCTTCCACGCCACCGAGCTGTCGTACGGCGAGAAGGACCGTGAGCTGTACGGCGCCCGGGAGACCGCCGAGCGGGTCCGGGTCGCGGACGCCGTCGGCTCCACCTGGACCCCGCACGGGGCGCGGCTGCACCCGGTGAAGCTCGTCAAGGGCCTGGCGGCGGCGGTCGAGGCCCTCGGCGTCACAATCCACGAGCAGACCCCGGTCACGGAGATCCGCCCCAAACACGCCGTCACCCCGTACGGCACGGTCCGCGCCCCCTACATCCTGCGCTGCACCGAGGGCTTCACGGCGTCCCTCAAGGGCCAGCGGCGCACCTGGCTCCCCATGAACTCGTCGATGATCGCGACGGATCCCCTCACCCCGTCCCAATGGGAGTCCATCGGCTGGGAGGGCCGCGAGACCCTCGGCGACATGGCGCACGCGTACATGTACGCGCAGCGCACGGCGGACGGCCGGATCGCCCTCGGCGGCCGTGGCGTCCCGTACCGCTTCGGCTCCCGCACCGACAACGACGGCCGCACCCAACAGGCGACCATCGAGGCCCTGTACGAGATCCTCACCCGCTTCTTCCCGTCCCTGACCGGCGTCCGGGTCGCCCACGCCTGGTCCGGCGTCCTCGGCGTACCGCGCGACTGGTGCGCCACGGTCACCCTGGACCGCGCCACGGGCCTCGGCTGGGCGGGCGGCTACGTCGGTTCAGGCGTCGCCACCACCAACCTCGCGGCCCGCACCCTGCGCGATCTCGTCCGGCAGGACTCCGGCCAGGCCGGCCCCACCGACCTCACCGCCCTCCCCTGGGTCGGCCACAAGGTCCGCAAATGGGAACCCGAACCCTTCCGCTGGCTCGGCGTCCACGGCATGTACGCCACCTACCGCACCGCCGACACCCGCGAACTCACCACCCACAGCGCAGACTCCTCCCGCCTGGCCCAACTGGCCGACCGAGTGGCGGGCCGCCACTGACGGCACACCGACAACTGCCGTCCCACCGGTGGCCAGGCGTGCGATGTCATACCTCTGTGCGAACATCGCGTAACTGACCATTGATCCGGGGGGATTTGATGCCCGCACCCTGTGCGTCCACGAGACGCACGCCGCCCGCCGCACTGCTGCTCGCGCTCACCGTTCTCGTCTCTCTGCTCACTTCGCTGTCGGCGTCGGGCGGAACCGCCCACGCCGCGCCATCGGTCGCGGACCCCACGTGCACGCCCCTCGCCCTCGCGCCGTTCGGCGACCCGGGCGACGCCGTCGGCAAGGCCACCGTCCCGCCGGACGGCAGCGCCTGCTTCACCGTCACGGCCGAACGCGGTCTGCACCTGGTGGAGCTCGACGACAGCAACAACGAGGCGAACGCCGAGGTTCTGGACGCCGACGGCGCCGCTGTGGACTGCAGCGGCGCCGACCACTCCACGCGGGGCATGTGCGACCTGCCCGCGGCGGGCACCTACACCGTCAAGGTGACCAACAGCGGCTGGCAGGACGAGACCACGGCGGTCACCGTCGTCCCCCTCGGCTCCACGCGGGGCTGCGCCGACACGACGGGCACCGGCTGGAACCTGCCGACCGTGGGCCGGACCGCTGTCAGCCCCGTGGAGGTCGACTGCCAGCCGTTCGACGCCGAGCCCGGTGAGCGCATCCGCCTGACGTACGGCACCAAGTCCTATGGCGAGTCCCTCGCCTGGATCACCGACGCGAGCGGTGCCCGGATCTGCCCCCAGTCCCCCGAGGACGGCGAGGACAGCTGCGTCCTGCCGGGCCACGGCCCCTACCGCGTGGTGTCCCACGTCTCGTACGGGGAGCACGGTTTCCCCGCCGAGTACGCCGTCAAGGTCCGCCGTCTCGACGGCCCGCAGGGCTGCCGCACCTCCAGCGTCCGCTCCTACGGCCCTCTGGAGCAGCAGGAGTTGGGCACCAACCCCTGCTTCACCTTCACCGCCGACAAGGCGGGCCTGTACCTCGTCCGCTCCGTCGCCGACAGCGGGTCCACCGGCCCGGTCCGCGTGTACGACGCGGCCGGCCTGACCATCTGCCGTGAGGACGGCCCCTGCCGTCTTCCCGCCGCCGGCACGTACACCGCCGTCCTCGACGGCTCCTACCCCTTCCCCGGCGCCCCCAGCGGCCTGATCGTCCTCGACCGCGCCTCCGACGCCGGCTGCGTGAAGACCGGGACAGGGTTCCACCAGGGCGAGTTGAGCACGGCGGGGCAGTACGACTGCCTTGAGCTGACCGTCCCGAAGGGCGCCACGATCGCGGCCCTCACCCCGCTCGGCTCCTCCGGGGTCGACGCGGCGGTGGAGGTCCTCGACCGCGACGGCACCGCACAGTGCAGTGCGGACAAGCTCGTCCTCGGCGACTGCGCCCTGACCGGGACCGCCCCCTACCGCGCGCTCGTCCACGCCGACGACGGTGAAAGCCACACCGGCCCGTACGCGGTCGCCCTGCATCGCACGGACGGCGCGGGCGACTGCCCCGTCCTGCCCGCCGGAAGCTTCGCCGACGGCGGTGCCAAGGCCACCCCGGCCACCGGTGACGGCGTCTTCTCGCACTGCCTGAGCATCCCCGCCGACGACCACACGAGCGCGGAGGTCATCCAGCTCGCCGCCACCTCCGGCGCGGTCGCCGCGAAGTTCTCCGTTCTCGACTCGTCCGGCAAGCGCGTCTGCGACCGCGCTGCCACCACCGACGGCTGGTCGATCTGCCCTCTCACCCCCGGCAAGGCCCACACGGTGCTCGTCACCGGCCGGGACCAGGCCGCGACGTACACCCTCAGCCGGCGTGACATGACCGCGACCGCCGACTCCGCGGGCTGCACGAAGACCGCCGCCGCCAAGGTCGGCGGCCCCTCCGTGTCCGGCACGTACGGCGCCCCGGGCACCCTGCGCTGCCACCAGGTCACCACCGGCGCCGGCACGGACGTCGTCCACGTCGACGTGCGCGACGCGCTCGGCACCGCCAACATCGCGGTCGTGAAGGGCGACGGCACCGTCGAGTGCTCCTTCCGCAACCGCCCCTGCGCGGCCACCGGATCCACCACCCACCAGGTCCTCGTCCAGGTCCCGGCCAACCTCCAGGCGGCACCGAAGTACCACCTGGACGCCCTGCGGATCGCGGGTGCCGACGGTCCCGCACCCGAGTGCGCCAAGGTCCCCTCGGTCGCCTACGGATACGGACCGGTCACCGGCACGCTCGACGAGTCGCACTCAGCCGTCTGCGCGGTGCTGCCCACCGGCGGTTTCGACCACTTCGACGCGGAGATCACCGACACGTCCGGCGCCGCGGCCACGGCGGTGCCCGCGCTGTACAACGGCTCCTGGGCCAACGGCTGCACGCTGGCCCTGCCGACCGGCTACCAGTGCTCCGTGGGCGGCTCCTCCTCGGCCGCCGCCCCCACCGTGTTCGTGCTCGGCCTGCCGGAGAAAGCGTCCGCCACCTCCTACAGCGCACGGCTGAAGTGCTCCTCGGCCCTGTGCGGCACCGAAAAGCTCGCCGTCACCGCGGTCGGCCCCACCACCGGGGCGAGCGGCACGAAGCCCACGCTCACGGTCACCGGCACCGCTCTCCCCCCGGACGCCACGGTCCGGCTGTCCCGGAGCGGCACGACCCTCACCGGCAAGACCGTTTCGGTCTCCGCCGACAACAAGACGCTCACGGCGACCCTCGACCTGACCGGCGCCTCCGCTGGTACGTGGAACGTCAGCGTCCTGGCCGGCGGCTGGGAGTTCCAGCGCGGCACCTTCACCGTCACCACGCCCGAGCTGAAGAACACCAGCGCGCCCAAGGTGACGGGCACGGTCGCCGTCGGCGCCAAGGCCACCGCGGCACCCGGCAGTTGGTCGGCCACTCCGTCGTCGTACGGCTATCAGTGGAAGGCCGACGGCACGGTGATCCCGGGAGCCACGGCCTCGACGTTCCAGATCCCGGCGTCGCTGCTGGGCAAGAAGCTCACGGTGACCGTCACGGCCGCCAAGAGCGGCTGGCAGAGCGGGGAGGCGACCTCGGCGGCGGTGACCGTCGCCAAGGGCACCGCACCCAAGGCGACGAAGGCACCGGCGATCACCGGCACGGCGAAGGTCGGCGCCACCCTGAAGACGAGCAAGGGGACCTGGAGCCCGGCCGCCACTTCGTACGCGTACCAGTGGTACGCGGGCGGCAAGGCGATCACGGGGGCCACGAAGTCCTCGCTGACCCTGAAGTCGGCGCAGCTGACCAAGAAGATCACCGTCAAGGTGACCGCCCGTCGCACCGGTCACCACGACGGGTCGGCAGTGAGCGGGGCCACCAAGAAGGTCACCCGCTGACACCAGCTGTCCGGTGACACCCGGCGAGAACCCGAAGGCCCGGGTCGGATTCCCCCGACCCGGGCCTTCTGCGGAGCCCCCTGTCGGATTCGAACCGACGACCTTCGCTTTACAAGAGCGGCGCTCTGACCAGCTGAGCTAAGGAGGCCTGCACGGGTGCGTGGCGCGCGCGTGCCCGTGCAGTGTACCCACGTCACAGCGGGTCCCTGTCGAAAATATCGGCGAACTTCACCGGCTCCGGAGTACTGACAGGGGTGGTGAACGCCAGGTAGCGTCCTGACCCAGTTCACTCATGTGGACTACACCACTATGGACTTCCGTAGTGGACACCACCTTTACAACGGATCGTCCGGCACGTTCCTGCCGGTGAAGGGGGCCCTCACCATGGCCACTGTCTCGTTCAACAAGGCGACCCGCATCTACCCGGGTGGCGACAAGCCCGCCGTCGACCAGCTCGAGCTCGACGTCGCGGACGGCGAGTTCCTCGTCCTCGTCGGTCCCTCCGGCTGCGGAAAGTCCACCTCCCTGCGCATGCTCGCGGGCCTGGAGGACGTCAACGGCGGCTCGATCCACATCGGTGACCGCGACGTCACGCACCTGCCGCCCAAGGACCGGGACATCGCCATGGTGTTCCAGAACTACGCGCTCTACCCGCACATGACGGTCGCCGACAACATGGGCTTCGCGCTCAAGATCGCCGGCATCAACAAGGCCGAGATCCGCCAGAAGGTCGAGGACGCGGCGAAGATCCTCGACCTCACCGAGTACCTCGGCCGCAAGCCGAAGGCGCTCTCCGGCGGTCAGCGCCAGCGCGTCGCCATGGGCCGCGCCATCGTGCGTGAGCCCCAGGTGTTCCTCATGGACGAGCCGCTGTCCAACCTGGACGCCAAGCTCCGCGTCTCGACGCGTACGCAGATCGCGAGCCTCCAGCGCCGTCTCGGCATCACCACCGTGTACGTCACCCACGACCAGGTCGAGGCCATGACCATGGGTGACCGTGTGGCAGTCCTCAAGGACGGTCTGCTCCAGCAGGTCGACTCGCCGCGCAACATGTACGACCGCCCGGCGAACCTGTTCGTCGCCGGCTTCATCGGCTCGCCCGCCATGAACCTGGTCGAGGTCCCGATCACCGACGGCGGCGTGAAGTTCGGCAACTCGGTCGTGCCGGTCAACCGCGACGCGCTCAAGGCCGCCTCGGACAAGGGTGACCGCACGGTCACCGTCGGCGTCCGTCCGGAGCACTTCGACATCGTCGAGCACGGCGGCGCCGCCGCGAAGTCCCTCACCAAGGACACCGAGGACGCCCCGGCGGGCCTCGCCGTCACCGTGAACGTCGTCGAGGAGCTCGGCGCCGACGGTTACGTCTACGGCAGCGCCAAGGTCGACGACAACCTCACGGACCTGGTCGTCCGCGTCAGCGGCCGCGCGGTCCCGGAGAAGGGCGCCACGCTGCACGTCGTGCCGCGCCCGGGCGAGACCCACGTGTTCTCGAGCTCCACCGGCGAGCGCCTCACCGACTGAGAAGCGGGGGCTCCGCACCCCCGCTAAAGGGTGAATTCCCGCAAGTTGACGTCAAGAGCCCCGCAGCCTGCTGCGGGGCTCTTGACGTTGTCGACAAATACCCCGGCAGACCGGTCATTTCGATACGTGTACGTCAACCTCGTACCGCGAATTCGACGCTTTTCCGTCCCCCGAACCGGTGACTAAATGTCGCCAAATCATTACCCCGCGCTACCCTCACTCGCGTGAAGCACTCCACCACTAACCAACGGACCCGGCGTGGCCGTGGCCCCGCCCGCCGGATCGGCCGCACCCTCGCCCTCGTTCTGCCTGTCGTCCTGGTTCTCTCCGGGACCCTCGCGGTCACCCGAGTCAACTGGTCGGGGAACTCCTCGGACTCGGTGCTCACCGCCTCCTCGACGAACGTGTCCACACGTGCGTCCTCCCGCGCCCCGCAGGACGTCCTGCGCGACAGACTCCTGCTGGAGCTCCAGGAGAAGAATCCGGGCGTCGCGCTGACGCATCTCCAGCAGGCGGTGAACGGCCGCCCCTCGCTGGCGAAGCACTGCGCCTCGATCGCCCGCGCACTCGGCCGGGCAGCCGTCCGCGTGTACGGACCGACGCGCGCCCAGTCGTACGCGCGGCCCGCCTGTGACACCGCCTTCGCATCGGGGGTCGCGACGGGTCTTGCGGCCCAGCGCGGCTGAGCTCCCGGCAACCGTTCAAGTACAGCTGGTTACGGAACGGTTGCTGATCAAAGCCGCGAGCGGGACGCCACGTACAGTTCGGTCATGACCGATCCGAACGCCGCGTCGCGTCCCGTTCAAGCCGTCGTCCTGGCCGGAGGTCAGGGCTCCCGGCTGCGCCCCTACACCGACGACCGGCCGAAGCCGATGGTCGAGATCCCCGGCACCGGGACCCCGATCATCGGCCATCAGCTCGTCTGGCTCGCCGAAGAGGGCGTGACGGACGTGGTGGTCAGCTGCGGCCACCTGGCCGACGTCCTGCAGAAGTGGCTGGACTCGGCCGACCTCCCGGTCAACGTCACGACGGTCGTCGAGACGGAACCGCTCGGCCGCGGCGGCGGTCTCAAGTACGCCGCCGCGCGTCTCCCCCACCCGGACAAGCCGTGGTTCGCGACGAACGGCGACATCTGGACCCGCTTCTCGCTGCGCGACATGGCGGACTTCCACACCGAGCGCGACGCCGTCGCGACCGTCGCGCTGGCCCGGCCGCGCATCCCGTGGGGCGCCGTCAAGACGGACGGCTTCGGCCGCATCACGGACTTCATCGAGTCCCCGCCGACCCAGTACGAGATCAACGCGGGCGTCTACGTCTTCTCCGCCGAGTTCGCCGGTCTGCTCCCCGAGCGCGGCGACCACGAGCGCACCACGTTCCCGCGGCTGGCCCGCGAACGCCGGCTGGCCGGCTTCTCGCTCCCGCAGGGCGCCTACTGGCGCGCCATCGACACGGCGAAGGACCTGACGGAGGCGGCGAAGGAGCTGGCGGCCCTGGGGCGTTGACCGCCCGCGGCGCACACCTCCGAGTGCTCCGCGCCGGACATCTCCCAGTGCTCAGCGCCGGACGCCTCCGAGTGCTCAGCGCCAGGCGCCTCCGAGTGCTCAGCAGCTCTCAGCGGCCCGCAGGAACGCTCCGGGTGCCAGCCGGCCGGCCTCCGCCGCACAGCCCGGCGAAAGGGCCACAGCACGGACCACAGCGCCTCGGACACGACGGTGGGGCCCCGCACACCTGATGTGCGGGGCCCCACCGTCGTACACAACTGCCCGGGTCACCCCAGGAGGCCGCCGACGAGCCGGTCGGAGCCGCCGGAGCTGCTGCCCCCGCCGCCCGAACTGCCGCCGGACGTGCCGCCCGACCCCGTACCGCCCGCGCTGCCGCCCGAGGACGGGCCGGAGCTGGTGCTCGGCGCCTGCCCGGCCGGGGAGGACTGCTGGGGCGGTGCCTGTCCCGTGCCCTGGGTCTGGCTGGGGCTGCTGCCCGCGGTGCCCGACTCGCGGGCCGCGCCCGGCGTCGTGGCCGCGCCCGACGGGGACGAGGAGCTGCCCTGGGTCGGCGCCTCGGAGGCGGACGGGCTGGCGCGGTGGTGGCGCTTGCCGGGTTCCTCGGGGAGCGGGGAGCCGGGCAGTTCGTTGCGCGGGGCCTCGCCGGGCCCGGGGACGACGACCCGGTCGGCGTCGCGGACGGCGCCGCCGAGGAGCGAGCCGATGAGCAGCGTGAGCCCGACCACGACGGTCGTGACCAGCGCGCCGCGGCGCAGCACGCGCCGCCGCAGCTCCCAGAGCTCGGCGCGCGGCCCGAGCCTGCGCCAGGCCTCGCCGGCGAGCCGACCGTCGACGGAGTAGACCGGGGCGCCCGCGATGACCAGCGGCGACCAGGCGGCCAGGTAGATGATGTCCGGTGCGTCGTAGGCGGGCACCGTCTTCCAGCTGACGGTGAGGATGAGCGCCGCCGACAGCCCGGCGCCGACCACCGCGGCGACCCGCTGCCACAGCCCCAGCACCGTGAGCACGCCCACGATGACCTGGAGGAAGGCGATGACGAGCCCGGCACCGACCGGGTGCTGGAGCGCGAACTGGCGCAGCGGCTCGGCCAGTTCCCAGGGGTGCAGCGAGTTCAGCCACTTGACCATGGAGCCGCGCTTGCCGCCGTCGAAGTAGACGGGGTCGCAGAGCTTGCCCATGCCGGCGTAGATCGAGATGAAGCCGAGGAAGACGCGCAGCGGGAGGAGCACCACGCCGAGGTTCATCCGGCGGCCGGGGTAGTACGCGTGCCGGACCGGATCGGCGCCGTGCCGCTTGGCCGGGGACTCGCCCTCGTCGTCCGCGTCCTGCTCGAAGTCCTCGCCGGCGAACTCCTCGTCCGCATAACCGGGTTCGTCGTACGTGCTGCCCACACTGCGCATGTGCGGCAGCAGCCGGGTCTCACCGGGAGCGTGGGTGCGCTGGCTGCCGACGAGGGGCGTCTCGACCGTGTCCACGGTCATCTCGCCGTCGTAGCCGCCCGGTTCGCCGAGGTCGATGCGCGGGATGACCTGCGTCGCGCCGGCGTCGCCCCCGGGATCCGCGGCACCGTGGCGCACGCTCGTGCTCCGCACGGCCTGCAGCAGCCGGTGCGCGCCGGTGTCGTCGGGCGCGGACTTCCCGCTCCAGACGACGGGCGCGCGCCGACGCGCGGCGGCGGCCGGATCACCGGCGCCCCCGCCGGCCCTGCCTGCGGTGCCGACGACGGGGATGCGCGCGGTGTCATCCGGGGAGCTCAAGTGCCGTGCGACACGCGGGGATTGAGTCCGCGTGGAGGCTCCTAGCTGCACGCGGAAGCTCGCATGATTGACGATGATCTGCGCCGGATCGCTCGGCACCTTCACCATGCTCAGCGCGGGAGCGTCGTCGAATCCCGACGAGCGGTCCCCCGTGGGTGTGCGGGGTGTTCTGGTGTCCACACTCATCTAACCGAGTGACGTGTGTTTAGGACACTGCTTTGACCGCGCCGATCTGTCCGGACCGCGTCAAGGTCATCACGCTCGTCCGGATTGCCCCACGGGGGTGACTACGCGCACATCTGTTCAGGTGCCTCAGACCCGGCGCCGCGAGGCCTCGTAGAGCACAACTCCCGCTGCCACACCGGCGTTCAGCGACTCCGTGCCACCCGGCATCGGGATCCGCACCCGGAAGTCGCAGGTCTCGCCCACGAGTCGGGACAGGCCCTTGCCCTCGCTGCCGACGACGATGACGACGGGCCCGCCGAGGGCCTCCAGTTCACCGACCTCGACCTCGCCGTCCGCGGCGAGCCCGACCACGACGAGTCCGGCCTTCTTGTACGACTCCAGGGCGCGCGTCAGGTTGGCGGCGCGGGCGACGGGCGTACGGGCGGCGGCACCGGCCGACGTCTTCCAGGCACCGGCGGTCATGCCGGCCGCGCGCCGCTCGGGCACCACGACGCCGTGACCGCCGAAGGCGGAGACGGAACGGACGACCGCGCCCAGGTTCCGGGGGTCGGTCACTCCGTCGAGGGCGACGATCAGCGGGTCCTGGCCCTCGTCGTACGCGGCGGCCGCGAGGTCCTCGGGGTGCGCGTACTCGTACGGCGGGACCTGGAGGACCAGGCCCTGGTGGTTGAGTCCGTTGGTCATGCGGTCCAGCTCGGGGCGGGGGGCCTCCATGAGGTGGACGCCACCGCGGTCCGCGACCAGCTGGAGCGCCTCGCGCACCCGCTCGTCGTTGTCGATGAACTGCTGGATGTAGAGCGTGACGGCGGGCACGCCCTCGCGCAGCGCCTCGACGACCGGGTTGCGTCCGACGACCATCTCCGACGTGCCCTTGCCGCCCCGGCCGCGCGGGGCGGGCCGGCGGGCGGCCTGCTTCGCCTTGACGTTGGCGATGCGGTTCTTCTTGTGCCCCTTGCGCGCCTCGGCGGGCGGGGTGGGGCCCTTGCCTTCGAGACCCCGGCGTCGCTGGCCGCCACTGCCGACCTGCGCGCCCTTCTTGCCGGACATGCGGCGGTTGTTAGCGGCCATGACCTACCTGTCTGTGCGAAGCGTGCGTGTGTACGTATATGCAGTGTGCCGCCCGGAGAGCCGGGCGGCACAATCGATCAAGGAATGCTCAGCGCGGACCGAGCGTCCAGCGGGGTCCCTGCGGGCCGTCCTCGATGACGAGGCCCGACTGGTTGAGCTGGTCACGGATGGCGTCCGCGGTGGCCCAGTCCTTACGGCCGCGCGCCGCCTCCCGCTGCTGGAGCACCAGACGTACGAGGGTGTCGACCACGCCGTGCAGATCCTCGCCGCGGTCGCCCTCTCCGGCCCACTGCGGGTCGAGCGGGTCGAGGCCGAGGACGCCGAGCATCGCACGGACCTCGGCGAGGCGGGCGACGGCGGCTTCCTTGTCGTCGGCGGCGAGGGCGGAGTTCCCCTGGCGGACCGTGGTGTGCACGATGGCGAGCGCCTGCGGCACGCCCAGGTCGTCGTCCATCGCCTCGGCGAAGGCGGGCGGCACCTCGGCGGCGGGCTCGACGGCTCCCCCGGCCTTCTCGATGACGCGCTGCACGAAGCCCTCGATACGGGCGAACGCCGACTCGGCCTCGCGCAGGGCCTCTTCGCTGTACTCGATCATCGAGCGGTAGTGCGGGGTGCCCAGGTAGTAGCGCAGCACGATCGGGCGCCACTGCTTGACCATCTCGCTGACGAGGACCGAGTTCCCGAGGGACTTCGACATCTTCTCGCCGCTCATGGTGACCCAGGCGTTGTGCACCCAGTACTTCGCGAACTCGTCGCCGAAGGCCTTGGCCTGCGCGATCTCGTTCTCGTGGTGCGGGAAGATCAGGTCGATGCCGCCGCCGTGGATGTCGAAGACGGTGCCCAGGTACTTGTGGGCCATGGCGCTGCACTCCAGGTGCCAGCCGGGCCGGCCGCGGCCCCACGGGGTCTCCCAGGACGGCTCACCGGGCTTGACGGCCTTCCACATCGCGAAGTCGCGCGGGTCCCGCTTGCCGGTCTCGCCCTCGCCCGACGGCTGGAGCAGGTTGTCCAGCTCCTGGTTGGACAGCTCCAGATAGCCCGGGAAGGAGCGCACGTCGAAGTAGACGTTGCCGTCGGCCTCGTACGCGTGACCGCGCTCGATGAGGCCGCGCATCATCTCGACCATCTCGGTGATGTGCCCGGTGGCCCGCGGCTCGTAGGTGGGCGGCAGGCAGCCGAGCACGTCGTAACCGTCGTTGAAGGCGCGCTCGTTCTCGTACCCGATCGACCACCAAGGCCTGCCCTGCTCGGCCGACTTGGTGATGATCTTGTCGTCGATGTCCGTCACGTTCCGGATGAAGGTGACGCCGTAGCCGCGGTACTCGAACCAGCGGCGCATGATGTCGAAGTTGAGGCCCGACCGGATGTGCCCGATGTGCGGTGCGGCCTGCACGGTGGCGCCACAGAGGTAGATCGAGACACAACCCGGCAGGAGCGGGGCGAAGTCACGGATCTGCCGGGCGCTGGTGTCGTACAGGCGAATGGTCACCACTCCAGGGTAGTGGGCCCTGGCTAGTGCCCAGAGCCCCTTACGCCTCAAGGCACACGTATTCGTGACAACGGGGGGCGGAGATTCGGCCCGTCCTGGGAGAGGGCGGGCCCGGAGGGGGCGAAAACACCCCCTCGCGCCCGCCTTTCGTCACCCCGCTCGCACGACCAGCGCCGTGGCGACCGCCATCAGCCCCTCGCCCCGGCCCGGGAACCCGAGACCGTCCGTGGTGGCGCCGGACACCGAGACCGGCGCCCCCGCCGCCTCGGAGAGCAGCTTCTGCGCCTCGTCGCGCCGCCTGCCGATCTTCGGCCGGGGGCCGACGACCTGCACGGCGACATTGCCGATGACGAAGCCCGCCGCGCGGACGATCCGGGCGGCCTCCGTCAGGAGCGTGACGCCGGAGGCGCCGGACCATTCGGGACGCCCGGTGCCGAAGTGGGCGCCGAGGTCACCGAGGCCGGCCGCCGAGAACAGCGCGTTGCACGCGGCGTGCGCGACGACGTCCGCGTCGGAGTGCCCGGCGAGCCCGGGTCCCTCGCCCTCCCAGAGCAGCCCCGCGCACCACAGCTCGCGGCCCTCCTCGAAGGCGTGGATGTCGGTGCCGATGCCGACCTGGGGCAGCACGGGCAGCCCCTGCGGCAAGCTCGGGGACGCCTCGTCGCGGGTCTCGCCGGGTGTCGCGCCGGGGATCTCAGAAGCCATCGTTCAGCCTCCTGCGCGCGAGAACCGCCTCGGCCAGTACGAGATCCAGCGGGCGCGTCACCTTGAACGCCTCCTCGTGCCCGGGCACCACCACGACCCGCAGCCCGAGCTGCTCGACCATGCTCGCGTCGTCGGTCACGTCGTCGGTGACCGTCTCGTGGGCCCGGACGAGGGTGGCGCGGTCGAAGCCCTGCGGGGTCTGCACGGCGCGCAGCAGGGACCGGTCGGGGGTGGCGACGACCGGCTCGGGTGCACCGGGGGTTCCCGCGGGCTCGACCTGCTTGACCGTGTCGGCGAGGGGCAGCGCCGGTACGACGGCCGGCGCACCGTCGCGGACCGCCTCGATCACCGCGTCGACCGTGTCGACGGGCACGAGCGGACGGGCCGCGTCGTGCACGAGCACGATGTCGATGCCGGGCGGCAGGGCGTCGAGGCCGTACTTCACGGACTCCTGGCGGCTGTCGCCGCCGGGGACGACCAGGAAGTCGGTGCGCTCGGGCAGTGCGTGCGCGTCGAGCAGCGTCTTGACCTCGGCGGCTCCGTCGGGCGGGGCCACGACGACGACGAGGGAGACCGCGCGGGACGCGGCCATCGCGCGCACGGCGTGGATGAGCATGGGCGTGCCGTTCAGCGCGCGGAGCGCTTTGGGGGCGCCCGGACCGAGGCGCACGCCCCGGCCGGCGGCCGGGATCACGGCCGCCGTGACCCGCCCTCCGGCCGGCCGGAGCCGGGCGTCGGGGAGGCCTCCCGAAGGCGAAGGGCGCGAATCGTCAGACATCGGTTCCCGTCAGGTTTGTGTGCTCGGCCGAGGTGGGTATGGCCTGGGCGTACCCCCGGCCGAAGGGTTGGGGGAGTGCCGGGCGCGACTCCTTGACCGGGGACCCTTCCGTGACAGCCGGTCGAGTCAGCAGCCCGGGCCCGGCACACCAAGTATCGGGGCCGGCCGGACCAGCCGGTCAGGCGGAGCCCCGAGGCAGCACATCAGGGCCCGGCGTCCGGATACGAGCATGGCATCCGGGTACGAACATGCCGCAGCGCCCGGCGACAGCAATTGCGTCATCGGGCACCGCGGCATTTCATTGCGCTCAGCGGGCTTGTGTCCGCGTCAAGGCGACCAGCGTCTTGACGACCGCCTGCATCAGGACGCGAGGACCTCGTCGAGCAGGGCCTCGGCCTTGTCCTCGTTCGTGTTCTCCGCGAGGGCCAGCTCGCTCACCAGGATCTGCCGTGCCTTGGCGAGCATGCGCTTCTCACCTGCGGAGAGTCCGCGCTCACGCTCACGACGCCACAGGTCACGTACGACTTCCGCGACCTTGATGACATCGCCCGAGGCGAGCTTCTCCAGATTTGCCTTGTAGCGACGCGACCAGTTCGTGGGCTCCTCGGCGTACGGCGCGCGCAGCACCTCGAAGACCCGGTCCAGCCCGTCCTGACCGACCACATCACGTACGCCGACGAACTCCGCATTGTCCGCTGGCACACGCACCGTCAGGTCGCCCTGGGCGACCTTCAGCACCAAGTAGGTCTTGTCCACGCCTTTGATCTGGCGAGTTTCGATGGCCTCGATCAGCGCGGCCCCGTGATGGGGATAGACCACGGTGTCGCCAACCTTGAACGTCATGTGACAGGTACCCCTTCCGTGGCTATCCATCCTAACACGAGAACCGCCTCTTCTGAATGGCGTTTTCGCAGGTCAGGGCATATCTCGGGGCTTGACAACAACAACAGGAACGTGCTTCGGAGGCCGAGCGGAAGAGGGTATTCGCAGGTCGGAGCGGCTCTTCAGGCCAAGTGAAACGCGCACGTTACACACACCCCAAGGTGCCCTCCACCGTCCGAACGTCCTATTTTGTCCGACTCCAAGAGGACGACTTCCGCTACTCCGTTCGGTGAACGCAGTCGGGTGCGACACCAATCCGGAATTGATCACGACGGTCGATGATCAATTTCCAGGACCGCCATGCATTCCTTACGGACCCTTACCGATCCTTACGAGAAAATCCGCAAGCCGATGCGGGCGGTACTTATGTGAATGGCGGACGAGATGCCGGCCAAAGGGGCGGATGTGGCCCACGGGGAATCCGTGCCGGACGGGGCGCGCGGGCGGCGCGGAGGAGCCCGTGGGTGCGTAGAGGCGGGTCGGGTGCGGCAGCGCGGGAACGGCTCGGTAACCTAAGCCCGCTGACAGACCCCTGGGGCGGCTTTACAGCCGTACGGCCGCCCGCCCCACGTACCGCCCACGTTCTAGGAGTTGCCGCCGCCGTGAGCAGCAGCCTTCGACGCGGCGCACTCGCCGCCGCCGCCATCGCGTTCTCGATCGCCTCGCTCGCCGCATGCGCCGCAGGCAACAACGCCCAGACGCTGGAGGTCAAGCCGGACAACGCGGCGACCGCCGTCGGGAACATCAAGATCCAGAACGCTCTGGTCATCACCCAGCCCGACCTCCGGTCGACCGGCCCGGCGGTGATCTCCGCGACCCTCTTCAACAACGGCCCCACAGCGCAGACGCTGGACACCGTCACCGTCGCCGGCAAGTCCGCCGCGCTCAAGCCCGCCAAGGGCTCCGGCAAGCTGACCGTCCCGGCCGGCGGCCAGCTCATCCTCGGCGGCAAGGGCAACGCCTCCGCGGTCCTGGCCAGCAGCCGTGAGGCGGTCCAGGACGGCAACGCGCAGAAGGTCACCTTCAGCTTCAGCCAGACCGGTGACGTGAGCCTGAAGGCGTTCGTCGTGCCCGCCGAGAGCTACTTCTCCAAGTGGGGCCCGAGCGACGTCCCGGCGGCGCCGGGGGCCTCCGCGTCCGCGTCCGCGAGCACCAAGCCGTCCGGGTCGGCCGGCGCGTCGAGCTCGCCGTCCGAGTCCTCCTCCGGCGTTCCGTCGGACGCGGCGTCGGCCAGCGCCACGGCCACCGAGTCGGCCTCGGACTCGGCTGCCGGTCACTGACGGGCCGTACGCCCGGATCCTCGTCGTACGCACGAAGGGCGGGACCCCACGTGGGGGTCCCGCTCTTCGTCGTTGCCGGTCCGCTGCCGGGTCCCGGCCTGGGCCGGTTTACGGCTCGAACTTGTAGCCGAGCCCGCGGACCGTCACCAGGTACCGCGGCGCGCCCGGGTCCGGCTCGACCTTGGCGCGCAGGCGCTTCACGTGGACGTCGAGGGTCTTGGTGTCGCCCACGTAGTCGGCGCCCCACACCCGGTCGATGAGCTGCATCCGGGTCAGCACGCGGCCCGCGTTGCGCAGGAGCATCTCCAGCAGGTCGAACTCCTTCAGGGGAAGGTCGATCTTGGAGCCGGAGACGGTGACCACGTGGCGGTCGACGTCCATCCGGACCGGGCCGGCCTCCAGGGCGGCCGGGGAGACCTCCTCGGGCTCCCCGCGTCGGCGCAGGACGGCCCGGATGCGGGCGACCAGCTCACGCGAGGAGAAGGGCTTGGTGACGTAGTCGTCGGCTCCTATCTCCAGCCCGACGACCTTGTCGATCTCGCTGTCCTTGGCGGTGACCATGATCACCGGAACGTTGGAGCGGCCGCGCAGCTGACGGCACACCTCCGTACCGGGCAGGCCCGGCAGCATCAGGTCGAGGAGCACGAGGTCGGCGCCGTTGCGCTCGAACTCGTCGAGTCCGTCGGGCCCGGTGGTCGCGATGGCGACCTCGAAGCCCTCTTTGCGGAGCATGTACGACAGGGCGTCGGAGAAGGACTCCTCGTCCTCGACGACGAGCACACGGGTCACGGAAGGACCTCCGGGGCAGGAAGCGGTTCGTACGGGGATGTGACGGTGGTCGTCCCGTCGGGCTGGCCGGACTCGTCGTCTTCGTCGAGGCCGGGCATGTGGTGATCGGTCACGCGGTCGCGGGCCGCACCCGCCTCCGGCAGCCTGAGAGTGAACGTGGAGCCCTGTCCCTCCGAGCTCCACACCGTGACCTCCCCGCCGTGCGAGGCGGCCACGTGTTTGACGATCGCGAGTCCCAGGCCGGTGCCACCAGTGGCACGGGAACGGGCCGGGTCCACGCGATAGAAGCGCTCGAAGACGCGCTCCCGGTCCTTCTCGGAGATGCCGATGCCCTGGTCGGTCACGGCGATCTCGATGAGGTCTCCGCCGGGCGCGCTCACCCGGCGCGCGGCTATGCCGACCCGGGTGCGGGACGGGGAGTAGTTGACGCCGTTCTCCACGAGGTTGCCGAGGGCGGCGGCCAGCTGGCCGCGGTTGCCCCAGACGTGCAGTTCGGCGGTGCCGCCGGCGGCCATGGTGATCTGTTTGGCGCCGGCCTGGTGGCGGCAGCGGTCGATCGCCTCGGCGACCAGTTCGTCGACGCGGACGGGCTCGGCGTCCTCGAGGGGGTCGTCGTTCTGCACCCGCGACAGGTCGATGAGCTCCTGCACCAGGTTGGTGAGCCGGGTGGCCTCGATCTGCATCCGCCCGGCGAAGCGCTCCACCGCCTCGGGGTCGTCGGAGGCGCCCATGACAGCCTCGGAGAGCAGGCTGAGCGCGCCGACGGGGGTCTTGAGCTCATGGCTCACATTCGCGACGAAGTCGCGTCGTACGGCCTCGATGCGGCGCGCCTCGGTGAGGTCCTCGACGAGCAGCAGCACGAGCCGGGAGCCGAGGGGGGCCACGCGCGCGGAGACGGCGAGGGCCTCGCCCCGTCCGGTCCCGCGCCGGGGCAGGTCCAGCTCCACCTGGCGTATCTCCCCGTCGCGGCGGGTGTCCCGCGCCATCAGGAGCATCGGCTCGACGGCCAGCTTGCCGCCCCGCACCAGCCCGAGGGCGTACGCCGCGGAGCTGGCCTTGACCACGGCGTCCGCCTCGTCGAGTACGACGGCGGAGGACCGGAGCACCGACAGCACTGTGTCGACACCCGGCGGAAGCACCGCGTCCGTGTGCAGCGAGGTGCGGGTGGGTCGTTTCTGGTCGCGCTCGCTCCAGCGGAACGCCAGCATGGCGATGACACCGGTGAGCACTCCGGCGATCGCTGCCGCTGCGGCGACCGCCGCGTTCACGTCCATGCCTCCAGGTTAGGCATGTCGTCACTCCAGGCCACAGCCATCCGGGTGCGACCTCGAACACTCGTCGCCCAGAGTTCACCTGGGAGCTAGCGATGGTTCATTTGGGGTGCCGGAAACGGACGCGTACGGGCCGGAACGTGGGAGCGTGGGGTTCACAGGGCCTGTCCGGCGATCAGGGCCCAGCCCCCCGGACCCCCGAAGCTGACGTAAGAGAGGGACACCCTGATGCGGGACGCGTACCACGAGGAACTGGACTCGATCGGCGAGGGCCTGGTCGAGATGGCCCGGCTCGTCGGGTCGGCGATCGGGCGCGCCACGACGGCCATCCTCGACTCCGACCTGAAGCTGGCCGAGAGCGTGATCGCGGCCGACGACAAGGTCGACGATCTGCAGCACGAGCTGGAGGCCCGGGCGATAGCACTGCTGGCCCGCCAGCAGCCGGTCGCGACGGATCTGCGGATCGTCGTGACGTCACTGCGCATGTCGGCCGACCTGGAGCGTTCGGGTGACCTGGCGCAGCACGTCGCCAAGCTCGCCCGTCTGCGCTTTCCCGAGCGGGCGATCCCCCACGACCTGCACGCCACGATCCTGGAGATGGGCCAGCTCGCCCAGCGCCTGATGGCCAAGGCGGCCGAGGTCATCATCACCAAGGACGTCGACCTCGCCCTCCAGCTGGAGCAGGACGACGACGACATGGACCTGCTGCACCGCACCCTCTTCCAGCACCTGATGGACGACCGCTGGAAGCACGGCATCGAGACCGCCGTGGACGTCACCCTCCTCGGCCGCTACTACGAGCGCTTCGCCGACCACGCGGTGTCGGTCGCCAAGCGCGTCGTGTACCTGGTGACGGGCGAGCACGCGGACGAGCTCCAGGCGGACATCCAGCCGGTCACGGGGGCGGAGGGGGCCTGAACCCGGCGGGGGCCGGGCTTCGGGCCTGCCCCGGGGCTCGGCGCGGAACCGGATCCTCCGCCGTGCTCACGGAGCCGCGGGGCGCGCGCAAGCCTCCATGCGCCGTTGATGCGCCCACCGAAGTGGGCATGCAATGGGCAAACAGGAAATGTGCGACGCGCCGTGTGCCCGGCACGGTCTCGTACACCTTCGTGTCCGAAGGAGGGACCCATGGCCGAATCCCCCAGCACGCCCGATCCCACGGTGGACCGCGACACCCAGCAGCCCGCCGAGATCAAAAGCCTCCCGCTGTTCGGAGCATGCGGCTGCGGTTCCGGCTGCGGTTGCGGCTGCCAGTCGGGCAATCCCTGCCAGTGCGGCTGACCGCGTAAGACACCGCATACGGCACGTCGTACGACACCCCGTACGACGGCGAAAGGGCCCCGCTTCGAGAAGCGGGGCCCTTTCCGTGCCGGCCCGGTCAGTGGTGGAAGCCGCCGAAGTCCAGCGGAGCGGACATGCCCTCCTGGCCGTCCTCGTGACTGTTCTCGCGGCTGTCCTCACGACCCTCGTCGTCGCCGTCGTCGTCGCCCTTACAGCCCTCGGCGTAGTAGGCGTGGCCGCCACCCGCGCCGGCGATGATCCCGCAGGCCGAGTCGTCGTCGTGCCCGCCCCAGCCGTTGGCCAGCGCCGCGCCGGAGCTGCCGAGGACACAGCCGGCCGAGAGGATAACCGCGGTGACAATCGTGCGCATACGCATGAAGAGACTTCCTTTGCTTGGGCGTTGAAGGGGTCGTCAACAGCCATGGACCAAGCACGTCCCACGCAAACCTGCCCACACCCATCCAGCGCAACGGTCTCCGGTGCCCTGCCCGGCCCGATCCCAAGCCGGAAAACGCAGCAAAGAGCCCCCTGCGGCGGAAAACCACGCAGGGGGCTCAATCAGCTCGGCTTACTTCTTCTTGCCCTGGTTCTTGACAGCCTCGATGGCCGCCGCCGCGGCGTCCGGGTCGAGGTAGGTGCCGCCGGGGTTGAGCGGCTTGAAGTCGGCGTCGAGTTCGTAGGAGAGGGGGATGCCCGTGGGGATGTTCAGGCCGGCGATGTCGGCGTCCGAGATGCCGTCGAGGTGCTTGACGAGGGCGCGGAGGCTGTTGCCGTGGGCGGCGACGAGGACCGTGCGGCCGGTGAGGAGGTCGGGGACGATGCCGTCGTACCAGTACGGGAGCATGCGGGTGACGACGTCCTTGAGGCACTCCGTGCGGGGACGCAACTCCGGCGGGATGGTCGCGTAGCGCGGGTCGTCGGACTGGGAGAACTCCGTGCCGTCGGCGAGGGGCGGCGGCGGAGTGTCGTACGAGCGGCGCCAGAGCATGAACTGCTCCTCGCCGAACTCGGCGAGCGTCTGCGCCTTGTCCTTGCCTTGGAGCGCGCCGTAGTGCCGCTCGTTCAGGCGCCAGGAGCGGTGGACCGGGATCCAGTGGCGGTCGGCGGCCTCCAGCGAGAGCTGGGCCGTGCGGATCGCGCGCTTCTGGAGCGAGGTGTGGACCACGTCGGGCAGCAGGCCGGCGTCCTTGAGCAGCTCACCGCCGCGGACTGCCTCCTTCTCGCCCTTCTCGTTGAGATTGACGTCCACCCAGCCGGTGAACAGGTTCTTCGCGTTCCATTCGCTCTCGCCGTGGCGGAGGAGGATCAGCTTGTACGGTGCGTCGGCCATGCCTTCGAGCGTAATGGAACGGGCGGAGCCCTCGCGCGCCTGGTCGGCAGGCGGACACACGAACCCCACGGCGTCGGTCGGTTGACGGCTTCTGTTAATTGACTGGCCGCCCGGGACCCGCCCCTCGTAAGTTGTGATCACCGTCTGAGCCGCTTACACCGTGGGGGAACACCGATGCCGCTCGCCGTCATGAGACGCGCTGCCCGAGAGACCGTCTCGGGACTCCCCCGCGAGTTCTGGTGGCTGTGGACCAGCACCCTCGTCAACCGCCTCGGCGCCTTCGTCGCCACGTTCATGGCGCTCTATCTGACGCTGGACCGCGGCTACTCCGCCTCGTACGCGGGTCTCGTCGCCTCCCTGCACGGCCTCGGCGGGGTGATCTCCTCGCTCGGCGCGGGCGTGATGACGGACCGGCTCGGCCGACGGCCCACCCTGCTCATCGCGCAGACGTCGACGGCCGCCTCGGTCGCCCTGCTCGGCTTCATGCACGATCCCGTGGCGATCGCCGGGGTCGCCTTCCTGGTCGGCATGGCGTCGAACGCCTCCCGGCCCGCCGTGCAGGCGATGATGGCCGACATCGTCCGGCCCGAGGACCGGGTCCGGGCCTTCTCCCTCAACTACTGGGCCATCAACCTGGGCTTCGCGGTCTCCTCGGCGGGCGCCGGCTTCATCGCCGAGTTCAGCTACCTCGCCGGCTTCCTCATCGAGGCGGGCATGACCCTCGTCTGCGCCCTCGTCGTCTTCGCCAAGCTGCCGGAGTCCCGGCCGGTGCCCACGGCCAAGACCGCCGCCGAACCGGCCGCCGGCCTCGGCGCGGTGCTGCGCGACGGCCGCTTCATGAGCGTCGTCGGGCTGTCCTTCCTCGTGGCCCTCGTCTTCCAGCAGGGCTCGGTGGGACTCCCGGTGGCGATGGGCGCGGCCGGCTTCACGCCGGCGGACTACGGCATGGCGATCGCGGTCAACGGTGTGCTCATCGTCGTCCTGCAGATCCCGGTGACCCGTTACATCGAGCACCGGGACCCGCGGCGCCTGCTCGTGATCTCGTCCCTGCTCGCGGGATACGGCTTCGGGCTCACCGCGTTCGCCGGTTCGGTCGGCATGTTCGCCCTCACGGTGTGCGTGTGGACGCTGGCCGAGATCGTCAACGCGCCCACGCAGACCGGGCTGGTCGTCCGCCTCTCGCCCGTCCACGGCCGCGGCCGCTACCAGGGCATGTACACGATGTCCTGGGCCGTCGCCTCCCTCGTCGCTCCCCTGATGTCCGGTTTCGTGATCGACCGGTTCGGCGCGGAGTGGCTGTGGGGGCTGTGCGCGGTGGTGGGCACGGCGGCGGCCGTCGGGTACGGGGCACTGATGCGGCGCCTCCCGGCGGACGAACCGCCCGTCGCCGCGCCGTCCGGCGCGGCCCGCCAGGAGGTCGGGGCGGTCTGACCCCGCCCGTCGCGGGGGTGCGGTGCGGTGCCTGGGCGGGGTCACCGGTGCATCCGCGCCCCCTTCATCACCTTGTCCACCCCGTTGCGCGGCCCGTACACCGCGAGTCCGACCAGGTCGAGCTCCGCGGTCGGGACGGCCCGTACGGCGGCCCGGTTGTCGCGGTCGTTGCCCGTGGCGAACAGGTCGGAGGTGAAGACGGCTCGCGGCAGCGCCCGGCCGAGGGCGCGGGTGTGCGCGGCGGTCAGGGTCTCCTTCGAGCCCTCGAAGACCAGCACCGGCTGGCGGAACATCGGCAGGTACGCGGTGTCGTCCGCGTCGGCGTACGGCTGCCCGATCACCTCGGGGACCACCGTCCCGAGGCCGCTGACGAGGAACGCGGTCACGTTGAGGCGCTGCCACGGCTCCAGGTCGTCGCGGAGCAGCACGGCGATCTTGCTGTCGAAGCGGACGGGCGCGGTGCCGACGGGACCGTCCGGGGTCTCGGGGCTGTCCGGGCGCTCAGGGCCCTGTTGGCTGTCGGTGCTCATGCCTTGAGACTGCCGACCGTCGTACGACCCGGTCTTGTACGTTTCTTGCATGGTGGCCCAGCGCGAGATCTCCGCGTGGCGCCCGCGGATCCCGGGCGTCGTGGAGGTGTTCCACGCGCACTACACCGAGTACGCGTATCCCATGCACGTGCACGACGCGTGGACGCTGCTGATCGTCGACGCCGGCGCCGTGCGGTACGACCTCGACCGGCACGAGCACGGCACCCCGCACGACACGGTCTCCCTGCTCCCGCCGCACGTCCCGCACAACGGTTCACCGGTCGGCGCGGACGGTTTCCGCAAGCGCGTCCTGTACCTCGACCTGAGCCGCCTCGACGAGAGCCTCATCGGGGCCGCGGTGGACACACCCGACCTGACCGACCCCGTACTGCGCCGGCGCGTCGGACAGCTGCACACCGCCCTCGCGCACCCGGGCGACGAGCTGGAGGCGGAGAGCAGGCTGACGCTGGTCGGCGAGCGGCTGCGCGAGCATCTCGGCCCCGGGCCGGCCGGCGGGCCCCCGCGCGCCGACCGCCCGCTCGCGCACCGGCTGCGCGAACTCCTCGACGAGCGCCTCGTCGAGGGCGTGGCCCTGGACGAGGCGGCGCGGCTCGTGCACGCCCATCCCGCCCATCTGGTACGGGCGTTCAGCGGAGCCTTCGGCATCGCGCCGCACCAGTACCTGATGTCGCGCCGAGTCGACCGCGCCCGCCGGCTCCTGCTCGACGGCGCGAAGCCGGCCGAGGTGGCGACGGTGACCGGCTTCTACGACCAGTCCCATCTCACCCGCCACTTCAAGCGGTTGGTGGGGGTCTCTCCCGGCCGCTACCGCTCCAGCTCGCGCTGAGCGTCGTACAGATTCCGCGGCCGTACGACGTCCGTGGTGCCGTACAGCTCCAGGCGGGAGTTCAGGGGTCCGGTGAAGTCGGGTACGTCGATCTGGTCGAACTCGGTGACTTCGTTGACGCCGACCGTGGCGCTGTAGGGCGCGAGGCCGTCGATCTTCATCAGGCCCGCGCGGCCGTTGGTGACGCGGATGTTCCAGTGGGTGAAGCGGGCGCCGAAGAGGGGTCCCGCGATGGCGTCCCCGCCGTGGCGGCCGTCGTTGTGGACGGTGATGTCAGTGCGGACGTTCGCGAAGGGCAGGCCCCGGTGGGAGTCGAACGTGCCCATCGCCATCTCGCCGCGCGACCAGACGTTGTAGGAGGAGAGGCCCTCCACGTTGATGCCGTGGAGCTGGGTTCCGGCGGGGGCCGGGACGGTGCGCTGCTCGATCGTGAAGTCCTCGATGAGGTTGTCGTGCGAGCCCTCGCGGCAGAAGTACGGGTGGTGGGAGCCGCGCCCCGCGACCGTCGTACGGCGCAGGGTGCAGGCGGAGGCGGCGACGAGGCCGAAGCCGTTGTCCACGTGCCGCACGACGATGTCGTCGGCCCAGCAGTCGTACGCGCACTGGAACGTGACGCCGTTGTAGCCCTTGTCGAGGAGGTGCAGGGACTGCGGGGTCTCGACCGCTTCCAGGGTGAGGCCCTCGACGCCCGAGCCGGTCAGCGCCTCGACGTGGGTGGTCAGGCGCGGGTCCCATTCGGGGCGTACGTCGAGCGGGAGCGGGCGCTCGAAGGTCACCTTGCTGCCCCGCACGCGCGCGATGCGCACCGGCCACTCGTAGGGGACGTAGCTGGTCAGCTTGGTCTTGTCGTCCCAGGAGTAGGCCTCGGGGCCCGGGCCGCCGCCCGACATGTGCTCCAGCAGCGTGTGGTCCGCGTCGTCGGCGAGGCGGAGCAGGACGAGCCGGCCGGCCCTCAGTTCCGAGGCGTCGGCGACCGTCACCGACCAGGAGCCGCGGGTCGCGGGCGCGACGGTCGTCAGCGTCTCCCACTCGTCCCGCTTGTTGCCGGTCCAGCCCTCGAAGGGCCACGCCCTGGCCTTGATGGCGGTGACCAGGGAGTCCCAACGGGCCGTCGGCGCCAGCCAGATGAGGCCGCCGGCCCAGGACCAGGACGACTTGTCCCCGCCGTAGCGGGAGCCGTAGACGCCGATCAGCTCGGTGAGGTTCCTGGTCGCGTACAGCTTGGTACGGCCGCTGCCGGCGCCGCGCAGCACGACGTTGTCGTACCCGATGTGGATCAGGTCGTCGATGCGGAAGGTGCCGGGCGGGATGAGCACCGTGCCACCGCCGGCCCTTCCGGCGGCAGCGATGGCACGGTTGATCGCGGGTGCGCAGTCCGTCGTGCCGTCGGCCTTGGCTCCGTAGGCGCGGACATCGGCCACGACGGGGCGGCGGGGGAGGTGCGCCGCCCCGGCGCGGTAGCCGGACCTGCCGATGTACGGGATCTGCGGGTGGGTGAAGGGGTCACGGGTGAACTCCCGCCAGATGGCGGGGACTTGGCCCGCGCGGTCGCCCGCCGTGGCGGCCGCCGTGGCGGGCGTCGGGCCGTCGGCCGCCGTCGCCGTTCCACCGGTCGCGGCCACGGCCGCCACCGCGATGGCACTGCCGAGCAGCCCGCGCCGGGTGATGCCCGTGTGCCCGCCGATATCGGCGTACCCGTTGCCCATACCCGCCCCACTTTCCAAGGATGTGAACGACGTTCATATGTGCGTCGGCTGCGAGCATGCCACGGAGATCCCGGCCGGGGAAGAGGTCGAGCAGCAACTGACAGGTAAGCGGGGAGGGTCAGTTGGCGGGACGCTGGGTCAGATGGCTGAACGCGTCCAGATTGCGGGTCGACTCACCGCGGGACACCCGCCATGCGTACTCCTTGCGGATCGCGGACGCGAAACCGAGCTCCAGCAGGGTGTTGAACGAGCCGTCGGCGGCTTCCAGGACCGAGCCGAGCAGGCGGTCGATCTCGTCGGGCGTGACCGCCGCCAGCGGCAGCTTGCCGACGAGGTAGATGTCCCCGAGCCGGTCGACCGCGTAACCGACGCCGTAGAGCTTGAGGTTGCGCTCCAGGAGCCAGCGGTGCACCGCCTCCGCGTTCTCGTCGGGGTGCCTGATCACGAAGGCGTTCAGCGAGAGCGAGTGCTTGCCGACGATCAGCGAGACGGTCGTGGACAGCTTGCGGGTGCCGGGCAGCTTCACGACGTACGAGCCCGTCTCGGGACTCTCCCACTCCAGCTCGGCCTCGGTGAGAACCTGCTCGATGATCGACACTGCGTCAGCCATGGAGCGAGCGTACGTCAGGGCGGGAGGGGGGCCTTGTCCGGCCGGGAGGCGTGCGGGTGCCGACCGGAGGCGTGCCGGCGCCGGCAGGAGCCGCGCCGGTGCCGGCGGGAGGGGGCCTTGTCCGGCCGGGAGGCGTGCGGGTGCGGACCGGAGGCGTGCCGGTGCCGGCAGGAGCCGCGCCTGTGCCGGCGGGAGACGTACCCGCGCCGCGCCCGGGCGCGCTCGGCCGGGGCGCGCGGAGGGCGCCGTCAGCCGTGGTGGGCGCGCACCTGCCGGCGGTGGTCGTGCATCGCCGCGGTGTACACGTCCGCCGTGGCGGCGGCCGCCGTGTCCCAGCCGAAGCACTGCGCGTGCCGAGCCGCGGCCGCGCCCATCCGGGCGGACAGCTCCGCGTCGTCCGCGAAATCACGGAGCACGCGCGCGTAGGCGGCGGGATCGTGCCCCTGCACCAGGAAGCCGGTCTCCCCGTCGCGTACGGCCACCGGGAGGCCGCCGACCGAGGCCGCGAGCACCGGCGTACCGGCCGCCTGCGCCTCGATGGCCACCAGCCCGAAGGACTCGCTGTACGACGGCATGACCAGCACGGACGCGGCCCGGAACCAGTCGGCGAGCTGCTCCTGGCCGACGGGCGGCCGGAAGCGTACGACGTCGGCGATGCCGAGCCGGGCCGCGAGCTTCTGCAGCCCCTCGGGCTTGGCGAGGCCGCTGCCGCTGGGGCCGCCCACCACCGGGACGAGGATCTTCGAACGCAGCTCGGGCCGCTCGTCCAGGAGGACGGCCACCGAACGCAGCAGGACGTCAGGGGCCTTGAGCGGCTGTATGCGGCCCGCGAAGAGCGGGATCAGGGCGTCCTGCGGGAGGCCGAGGCGGGCGCGGGCGGCGGCGCGGCCGTCGGCGGGGCGGAAGCGGTCCAGGTTGACGCCCGGGTGGACGACGGCGACCTTGCGGGCCTCGGCCTCGTAGTGGCGGACGAGCTCGTCGGCCTCTTCGGCGGTGTTGGCGATGAGGCGGTCGGCGGCGCGCACGATCTGGGTCTCGCCGATGACACGGGCGGCGGGCTCGGGGGTGTCGTCGTCGGCCAGCGCCGCGTTCTTGACCTTGGCCATGGTGTGCATCGCGTGCACCAGGGGCGTGCCCCAGCGCTCGGCGGCGAGCCAGCCGACGTGGCCGGAGAGCCAGTAGTGGGAGTGCACGAGGTCGTAGTAGCCGGGCCGGTGGCCGGCCCAGGCCTGCATGACACCGTGCGTGAAGGCGCACAGCTGGGCGGGCAGGTCTTCCTTGGCGAGGCCTTCGTAGGGGCCGGCGTCGACGTGCCGTACGAGCACGCCCGGGGCGAGTTCGACGGTGGGCGGCAGGGCACCGGTCGTCGCGCGCGTGAAGATCTCGACCTCGATGTTGATCGCGGCGAGGCGCTGGGCGAGCTCCACGATGTAGACGTTCATGCCGCCGGCGTCGCCCGTGCCGGGCTGGTGCAGCGGCGATGTGTGCACCGAGAGCATCGCGACGCGACGGGGCCTGCGGTGCAGCCTGAGCCTTGAGGGTGCCGCCGGAGAGCGACGCCCGAGCCTGCTGACGTACTGGCTCACGTGGCGTTCCTCCTTGCTGCGGACATGCCGTCAGGAGGGTGCGTGACGCCCTCCAAGAGGGGGAACGCAGGAGCGGTCTGCTCCATTTCCTCTTTGCCGAATCATTGCCGTCGATCGCTCAACCGTTCGACGACTGGGTGCGTACGCGGCCGTTGTCCACAGCCGCGCGTCGCCGCCACCGTGCGTACGCGGTCGTTGTCCACAGCCCAGCCTGGCGGCCGTCCCCGCCGCATACCCTCGTAGTCATGACAGCGCGCGCAGCGGCCCTCCCCAGCTCCCGGCCTCGCTCGGCCGGGGGGTCCCTCGTCGTGGGATCGGTGACGCGCGGGACCACGAACCCCAACCGCCTGCGCCGCATGGACCGCTGGATCGCGGCGGTGCACGGCGCGGAACTGCGCCGCGCCACCGACCCGATGGCGGTGGACCTCGGTTACGGGGCCGCGCCCTGGACCCCGGTCGAACTGCTGGAGCGGCTGCGGACCGTCGCTCCGCACACGCGCGTGGTCGGTGTGGAGATCGACCCGGCCCGCGTCGCGGCGGCCCGCCCGTACGAGCGCGAGGGACTGGTCTTCCGGCACGGCGGCTTCGAGGTGCCCGTGGCCGGCAGGCCGTCGCTCATCCGGGCGGCCAACGTGCTGCGGCAGTACGACGAGGAGCAGGTCGCCGCCGTCTGGCAGCGGCTGTGCGCGCGCCTCGCGCCGGTCACCGCCCGGTCGTCCGGAGGCCTGCTCGTCGAGGGCACGTGCGATGAGATCGGCCGCCGTCATGTCTGGGTCGCCCTCGGCCCCGAAGGACCGCGCTCGGTCACCTTCGCCACCCGGCTCGGCTCCCTGGACCGCCCGTCCGACCTCGCCGAGCGGCTGCCGAAGGCCCTGATCCACCGCAACGTCCCGGGTGAACCGGTGCACGCCTTCCTGCGGGACTTCGACCGCGCGTGGGCGGCCGCCGCGCCCTATGCCTCGTACGGCGCCCGGCAGCGCTGGATACGGACGGTCCGCGCCCTGGCGTCCGACTGGCCGGTGACGGACGGGCCGTCGCGCTGGCGGCAGGGCGAAGTGACGCTGCGCTGGGAGGCGTTGGCGCCGCGGGTCTGACCGAACCGGGTGAAGGGGGACGCGTGACCTGCGGGGAACGATCTCCGTGAGTTGTTCGTCACACAGGCGGGGAGATCGTCATGGGGGCGGTTCGAAGTGGGGAAGGGGAACGCGACGGCGGGCCGTGGGCCGGAGGAGGGGACTTCTTGCCCGCCTCTGTCGCATTGCGCGCCGACATGGCACGATCCCCCAGGCGTTCACAAGTTACTGACGGTAAATCAGGTCGGGGGCGAAGTAATGGGATGCGGTAAGCGGAGCCTGACCATGGCGGCTGTGGCCCTGGTCTGCGCGATCACCGTGCTGGGCGCACCGGGCATGGCGTCTGCGGCCCCCGCGAATCCCACGCCCACCCCGACACCGCCCGCCGCCCCAACCACCAAGTCCGGCAAGGACCTTGAAGCCGTCCGCGAGAAGCTGGACAAGCTCTACCACGACGCCGCGGTCGCCACGGACGCGTACAACGCGGCCGAGGAGAAGACCGGAAAGCAGTCGACGCAGATCGTCGAGCTGGCCAAGGCGATCGTCAAGGGCCAGGCGAAGCTGGACAGCCTGCAGGACCGCGCGGGCGCCGCGGCCCGCGCGCAGTACCGCGGCGGCGGCCTGCCCCCCGAGGCCCAGCTGTGGCTGAGCGACAGCCCGCAGGAGTATCTCGACGGCGCGGGCCGGGTCCGTCAGGGCGAGCACGGCACCAAGGGCCTGCTCGCCGAGATGAAGCGCACCCAGCAGGACCTGGCGCAGTACACGAAGGACGCCTCCGCGCAGTGGGAGCGGCTGGAGGCCAACCGCAAGACCAGGGCCGCCGCCAAGAAGAAGATCAAGCAGCGGATCGCCGCCGCCGAGAAGCTGGAATCGCAGCTGGAGAAGGACGAGAAGAAGCGGCTGGCGAAGCTGGAGGAGGACGCCGCGTACCAGGCACAGACGGCCTGGCTGAGCTCCGGCGTCCTCAAGGAGATCAACAGCAAGGCATCCGCCCAGGGCAAGAAGGCCGTGGAGTACGCGACGGCGCAGGTCGGCCTGCCGTACGTATGGGGCGCCGAGGGCCCGAAGTCGTTCGACTGCTCGGGGCTGACGTCCCAGGCCTGGGCCTCCGCGGGGCACCCGATTCCGCGCACCTCGCAGCAGCAGTGGCAGCAGCTCGAGCGCGTGGACATCAAGGACATGCGCCCCGGCGACCTCGTCATCTACTTCGCCGACGCCAGCCACGTCGGGATGTACATCGGCGACGGCGCCATCGTCCACGCCCCCCGCCCGGGCCGCACAGTGACGATCACGGGCGCCGGCTCCATGCCGATCCTGGGCGTCGTACGACCCGACAAGTGACGCATACCCGCACGCAATCGGTCCTGGCCGCCGTACGACGTGACGGCCTGGGCGTCGTACGACCCGACAAGTGACGCATCACCGCACGCAATCGGTCCTGGCCGCCGTACGACGTGACGGCCTGGGCGGCGTACGACCCGACAAGTGACGCATACCCGCACGCAATCGGTCCTGACCGCCGTACGGCGTGACGGCCTGGGATCCTGCAACCCGACAAGTGACGCATACCCGCACGGAATCGGTCCCGGCCGCAGTACGACGTGACGGACCGCACGTGGGATGAGTCACGTCCGTGCGGGCGGGCAACCTCCGGGACGTGACCTTCGTCATCCTGGTCGGGACGACGCCATGCCCAATTGCGGTAGGGGATGCGGCATATGACGGTGGCCGTCTGCCGCGCACCATTCCATTGCGGCGCCGGCTACCGCTATGGTCCCCGTCGGTGGGTCGAGGACCTTCGCCCCACCACGCCCTCGGGGGGAGGGAAGGAACCCAAGACGATGCCCGTACCCGTACCGCGGCAGAGAGCGATCCCGGCCGTGGAAAGTGGTCAGGCTCGAGCCGCGTCCTCACCCGGCGCCCTGTCCGGCGTCCTGTCTTCAGGCGGATCGGCCCCGGGCGCCACGGCCCCTGCCGACAACGCCACCACTCATCTCACCCTGCTGGTCATCGAGGACGACCCGGCCGGTTCGCTCCCTGTGCCCGAAATGCTGGACGCCGCGGGCAAGCCGATCCGCATCCGTACCGCGCGCAACCTCACCGAGGCCGAGCGGCTGCTCACCGACGACGTCCACTGCATTCTTCTCGACCTCACGCTGCCGGCTCCGGGCCGGGCGGCCGACGGGGACGACGAGCTGGGCACGCTCAAGCACGTGCTGCGGCTCGCACCCCGGCACGCCGTCCTCGCGCTCACCGGCTCCGGGGACGCCGAGCGCGGCGCGGAAGCGGTCCGCGTCGGCGCCCAGGACTATCTCCTGCGCGAGGAACTGGACGGACGGCTGCTGAGCCGCGCGATCCGGTACGCGGTCGAGCGGAAACGTTCCGACACGGCCGAGCGCCGGCTGACCGAGTCCCGGATGCGCGCCCAGGAGAACGCCCGCCTCGAACGCGGACTGCTGCCCACACCCCTGCTCCAGGGCTCCTCGCTGCGCTTCGCGGCCCGCTACCGCCCCGGCCGCTCCCGCGCGCTGCTCGGCGGCGACTTCTACGACACCGTGCGCACGCCCGACGGCACCGTGCACGCCATGATCGGCGACGTCTGCGGACACGGCCCGGACGAGGCGGCGCTCGGGGTGGAGCTGCGGATCGCCTGGCGCGCGCTGACCCTCGCGGGCCTGTGCGGGGACGAGCTGCTCTCGACGCTTCAGCAGGTGCTGGAGCACGAGCGCGACAACGACGAGATCTTCGCGACGCTCTGCACGGTGGACATCGCGCCGGACGGCCGCCGGGCCGGGCTGTGCCTGGCCGGCCACCCCGCGCCGCTGATCGCCCGCCCGGGGCGTCCCGCCCAGCTCCTGCCGTACCAGTACAACGGCCCCGCGCTCGGCCTGCTGCCGCAGGCCCGCTGGCCGCGCATGCAGGTGGAGCTGGGCCCCGTATGGAGTCTGATGCTCTACACCGACGGCCTGATCGAGGGCCGCATCGGCGCCGGCAAGGAGCGACTCGGCCAGGACGGCATGGTGGAACTGGTCCGCCGCCGGCTCGCCGAGGGCCTGGAGGGCGAGGAGCTCCTGCAGGCGACGGTGAGCGAGGTCAGGGACCTCAATGGGGGCGAGCTCACGGATGACGTGGCGGTGCTGCTGCTGGACCGGGGGCGGTAGGCGGGGTCGTCGCGCGCGGAGTTGACGCCCGCTGCCGTACGGGGCTGTGGCCGCCGTACGGCATGTGTCTTTGCGGTCGCCGCTCAGGGGGACGCGACCGCCGTACGTACGAACCGTCGCCGTTTTACGGGCCGTACCGGCTGTTGCCGTGACCGCCGTACGAGCCGTCGCGGCCTTGCAGGCCATACCGGACGTGGACGTACGGCTTTCGTTGTCCTGCCGTCGGGGGTCAGCGGCCGCCGTTGTACGGGCCGTAGGGGCCGTCGCTGCTGGAGCCGCCGCGGCGGCCCCGGCCGCCACCGCCGCCGGAGGCGGTCCTGACCGCGGGCCGGACATCCACGATGTAGACGATGCTGGCGATGACGCCGATGATCGGCAGGAACGAGAAGATCGAGAAGATGTAGCTCACCACGAGGGCGAGCGCCAGGATAATCAGCCAGAACGGCTTGGTCTGCTTGTCCGCGGCGCGGAACGCGTCCTCGCGCCGGAAGACCGCGTCGAACAGCCCGAAGGCGGCAAGGGCCATCAGGACGATCTTCAGCAGTCCCAACAACCCCGCGAAGCCCAACATCAGCATGCTGCCCACCGCCCGTTCCTACCCGATATCTACGCGGTCACCGTACCCGGAGAACGGGCCGGACACCCCAAGGGTGCCCGGCCCGCACACTGCCCAGTCGGTCCACCGGACCGGCGGACCGGACGTCCGCCCTACTTGGCCGGCGGGGTCGTCTTCTTGGCGGTGGTCTTCTTGGCCGCCGGAGCCTTCTTCGCGACAGGCTTCTTGGCGGAGGTGTCGGCGGCGGCCGCGGCGGGCTTCTCCTCGACCTTGATCTCGCCCTCGCCCGGCTCGGCCTTCGGCTCGACCGCGATGGCCAGCTCCTCGATCTCCTCGGCGGCCTCGCCGCGCCAGGTCTTCACGGTCTGCTCGCCGTGCTCGGCGACCTTCTCGTACGCCTCACGGGCCTTTACGGCGTACTCGGCGGCGACGCCGACACCGCGCAGGGCGAGGTCCTGGGCGGACTCACCGATCTTCTTCAGGTCGGTGTCGAGCGAGCCGATGAGGCCGGTGACCTTGGCCTGAAGGGTCTCCTGCGCCTCCTTGGCGCGGGCGCCGGCCTTCTCCTGCACGGCGTTCGGGTCGATGTTGCGGACGGTCTCGAAGCGCGCCGGCGCCTCGGCGCGGATCTGCTCGACGATGCCGGGCACCTTCTTGGCCTGCTGGACGGCCAGGTCGGCGGTGCCGGCCAGGAAGTAGAGCGGCGTCGGGTCGGTGGCGGCCTTGCGGATGTCGTCGGTGATGGCCATGACGAGGGTCCTCCCGGATTGGCGTTCAGCTGAGGGTGTTGGCGGTCCGCGGCGAGAAGTGCCTGTCTGACGTGCTCAACTGGCCGTCTGCTGCGGGCCGGCATCGCTGCCGTCGGCCGTGCGGGGGCCGCGGTGGTCGATGTCCTGCTCGTTCTGTATGTCCTGCACGTTCTGTATGCCTTGCACGCCGCGCACATCGTGTACGTCATGCGGGTCGTGTACGTCATGCGGGTCGTGCGTGTCATGCGGGTCATGCGGGTCATGCGGGTCGTGCGTGTGCCGCGCGTCCTGGACCGACTGCCCGTCGTCGTTCCGGGCATCCTCGGGGGCCGTCGCGATCTCGAATCCGTTCTCCTTGCGGAAGGACTCGTAGATCTGGAGCAGCACCTGCTTCTGCCGCTCGTTCAGCGTGGGATCGGCGAGGATGACGGCGCGCGTCTCGACCTCGTCCCGGTCCCGCTCGGCGTCGAGGATGCCGGCCCGCACGTACAGCGTCTCGGCGGAGATCCGCAGGGCCTTGGCGACCTGCTGCAACACCTCCGCGCTCGGCTTGCGCAGCCCGCGCTCGATCTGACTCAGATACGGATTGGACACCCCGGCGGCGTCGGCGAGCTGCCGCAGCGACAGCTGCGCGTTGCGCCGCTGCTCACGCAGATACTCACCGAGATTGCCGACGTTGAGCGATGCCATGCCTCTACCTTGCCCCACCCTCGCTAACAATTGCAAGCAGCCGCTTGCAAAAGTGCGCCACGCCACGTACCCCTTGATGCGGCTGGACTGTCCTGTCTCGCTGAGGCCGAGGCAGTCTCGGTCTATGTGAGGCATCGGGTCGTACGTCTCGCTCAATCTCGGGCACCTGCTGCTGTGTCTCAGTCAATCTGAGGTACCGGACACTCCTGGCGCCTACGGTCGCCGTACCGGGTCAGCGCCGAGTGGGAGTGGCGGGTGGATGCCGAGGATTTCCAGCTGGAGTACGTCGATTCCCGGGGCGAGTTGCGAAAGGGGCCGCTTGAGGCGATGTGGCCGGCCCGTTTCGAGGTGGCCGGGCCTGTGCGGGCTTTCCCGTCGTGCCGGGGGCTGCGGAGCTTTTCCGGCTGGTACTGGGCGGCGACCGGTGCCACGGACGTCGGTTACGAGTCGTGGGTCGAGCTGAGCCACTTGATGCGGCTGGACTTCGTTCCGCTGGGGCATCTGCTGGCCTCCGAGGGCTTCACGGTGGTCAGCAGCGTCGGTCCGGGCCGTCCGTCGCTTCCGGAGGAAGGGGTGCTGGGGGGCCTGCCCGAGGAGGCAGTGACGCGGGCCTGGTGGTGGCAGCGGCACTTGACCGAGCTGCTCACGGGCCGCCCAGACGGTGATCCGCATGCTCAGGTCCGGGCCGAGTACGACCCGGCGGTGCACTCGCTGCGGCAGCGGGAGCTGACTAAGCTGGCCGAGCTGCAGGAGGCCGGCGAGGACGTGGGCTTGAGCACCCTCCGAGGCTTCGCACCCGTTTTGAGAACGAGGGGGTGACAGGTCTGGTGGACGGCCGGATACGCAAGCCCGCCACCGGCACGAGCCGGGCCGATCCCAGGGTGGTGGCCGCGATCGAAAAGGTGACGGACAGCCGCGTGGAGGAGGCGACGGTCTCCGCACAGGTGCTGCGGCGGTAGGTGGAACGGCTCCTGGCCGCCGAGCACGGCGCCGGAGTGGTGAAGATGCTGTCCCGGGCCGGGTTCTACCGCCTGCTGGAGGCAGTTTCCACGGGGCGCCATCTGTTCGGGTCAGCCCGCACCCGCCGTTCACTGGGGAAACAGCCGAAGAGGATGTTCGGGCAGCTGAGGACGGGGCGGCCGGGCGAGGTCATGGAGATCGACTCGACTCCGCTGGACGTCCTCGTCGTCCACGACGACGGAGTGGTGGACACCTGCGAGTTGACCGGGCTGGTGGACCTGGCCACCAGGACGCTGGCGGCGGTGGTGCTGCGGCCCTCGACGAAGGCAGTGGATGCCGCGTTGCTGCTGGCCCGGGCGATGACGCCTGAGATGATGCGGCCGGGCTGGCCAGATGCCTTGCGCCTGTCGCGGTCGGTGTTGCCCTACGCCTCGCTGCTGCCGCCGGACGAGCGGCTGGCCAAGGCCGCGGCCATCCCGGTGATCGTTCCGGAGATGGTGGTCAGCGACCGCGGGATGGCATTCGTCTCCGACAACTTCCGCAATGCCTGCCGCCACTTGGGGATCTCGTTCCAGCCCGCACACCCGGACACCCCGACCGACAAACCGCACATCGAGCGGACCCTGGGATCGGTGGCGACCCTGTTCGCCCAGTACGTCGCCGGCTACAAGGGCCGCAGCGCCGAGATGCGGGGCAAGGACCCGGAAGCCCAGGCGGCCTGGTCCCTCCATGAACTCCAGGAGCTTCTTCAGGAATGGGTCGTCGCCGTCTGGCAGACCAGGCCCCATGACGGGCTGCGGGACCCGCTGATGCCCGGACGGCCATTGAGTCCGAACGAGAAGTACGCCGCGCTGGTGTCGGCGGCCGGATACGTGCCGGTCGCGTTCAACGCCGAGGAGTACGGCCAATTGCTGCCCCGGAAGTGGCGGGTCATCGGTTCCAGCGGTGTGAGGATCAACAGCCGCATCTACGACTCCCGCGCTTTCGGCCCCTACCGGCGCCAGCCCTCTGGGGCGGGGCCGGACGGACGGCTCTGGGAGGTCCACTACGACCCTTACGACATCTCCCGTGTCCGGGTACGGGATCACCGAGGAACTGGCTGGATCACCGCGACCTGGCGCCATCTGCGCACGTCCCCGGTCCCGATGGGCGAGTTGGTCTTCGACCGGGCCTATCAGGTGCTGAGCGAACGCGCACAGCGCAAGCCCCCGGGAGCAGGAGGTCGCCCAGGCCGCGGCCGAATTGCGCTCGTCCGAAAGGACAGCGAAAGCACCTTCGAGCGAATCTACCGTCCGAACCCGGATGACCTCCCGAACAGATTCGGCCCCGTCCAACGATTCCGGAGAGCCGCGGCCTACCCCCGCATCGCCCTGCTCATCCAGCTCGTTGGCACTGGCACTGCAACCAGAACTTGACCGCAAAGCCGAACAGATCACCGGCGGCACCTTCGCCGCCTTCGAAGAGTCTTTCCATCTGGACTACACGCCCCGCACCACCACAGGCCCGTGGATCCGCAGCAAGTTCAACTCGCTCGTCGAAGCCACGGCCAAGTACGTCCATGCCTCGGGTGAGCGGAAGGCATCGTGACTAGTTGCCTCGCTAATCTGTTCGCATGACATCGAACGAGGACTGCCGTTTCCCCGTGGCCCTGGCCGCTGCCATGGCGGTCCGACTCGACTGCATCGGAGAGGACGGAGTCGACTTCGAGCCCTTCGAAGCCTTCCTCACCGCTGACGAGACAACCGACTGGTTCCGGGCATGGACCTGCAATGGCGAGCTGAACGGCGACGGCTTCCGCGTGTTCGGCCAGGACGGCACCGGTGGAAACGTCGCATTCTGGCTGATCCGCCCAGGTCAGCCGCTGGTCGAGCAGCCCATCGTCTTCCTCGGCTCCGAAGGAGAGACCGGCGTCGTCGCCCGGAATCTCGCCGCCTTCCTCTGGCTGCTGGCGGACGGCTTCGGCCCATGGGAAGCGTCCACCGCACACGACCCCGAACCCGACTGGATGCCCCGCCCCAATCATGAGCTGGGGGCTATCGCCGAACAGTTCGCACCGGACCACCGCGCACCGGCAGTAACCATCATCGAGCAGGCCACACAAGAGTTTCCCGACTTTGACGACACCATCATGGAACTCTGCCGCTGAATCCGGTCACCTGAAGCCAGAAGCGAGTCGGACCAGATCGGGGCACGTTCACAGCGTGACCGAGCTGGGACAGATCGAGGAGATGGCGAGCCAGACTGCCCCGGTGAGGCCAGTTCTAGGTGAGCGAACGCAGGAGAAACATCGTGCTCAGCTTCGGCAACTTGTGCGCTGCTTCGTCCTCACAGCGCACATCCCACCGCTCACCACGAGGTCCCGAACCACGCTCCCTACCGCCTTGCTCCGCTTCGACAGCTGCATAGAACGCATCGCCGCACTCATCGTCGGCACTTGTCAGAAGCCCGTACGCCTCCATGGCGACATAGTCGAGAGACTCCCACTCGGGCCAGTCGTCGTCCCACATCTCCCGCGGACGGTCCACCAGACACTGGACCTCGGGGGTGTCAGCCAGGGAGTCGGGATTCGCCACAGCCCGGCAGAAGGCCCCTCTGCCGAGCCCCACCATCCACAGACCGAAGTAGCAGAATCCATCGTCCGAACACCAACCACCGAAGATCCGGTCGGCCGCTAGCGGCTCCTGACCACGCAGGCCAAGGAGAGACGCATGAAACAGCTCTCGGAGATGAGGATGCCAGGGGTGAACTGTGTGGTGGGCCGCTTGAGGTGATGTGGCCGGTCCGGTTCGAGTCGGCTGGGCAGGTGCATGCTTTCCCGTCGTACCGGGGGCAGCGCAATTTCCCGGGTTGGTACTGGGCTGCGACCAGCGCGGATTTGGTGGGTTACGAGTCGTGGGTGGAGCTGAGCCACCTGATGCCGGTGTGCGGGCTGAAGATCAGTCCTTGCCCTGAAGCGCGTCGAGGACATGTGGCCAGGCAGCTGTCCCCAAGAGTGCGTCAGCTTCGGGCGTGCCTCCGTACTGGAAGCGTGGGGATGCCGACGCCGGGCTCTCGCCGGGAAAACGTGGGCGGTGGCCCGCATCGTGGCGGGCGATCAGACGCACCGTGGCCCCGACTGAGCGTCGGCGTTGCGCCAGTTGTTCGGCGAAGGGCAGAGACGGCCACATCGCATCGTCGCCGCCTGCGACAAGCAGCAGATCGGCCCGCGCATTTTCCACAGGGATCTCCGTTGGAGGGAGCAGATCAGCAAACGTCCGCTCGCTCAGTTCGTACCATCCGCGGATGGCGACCGGCCCATCGTCCGGTCCTGCAGAAGTCCAGGAATCGTCCAGTGGGACGAAGGGCAGCGCCCGTTCTCGCCATGTCCAGGACGATCGATAGGGGTGTCGTGCTCCGTAGCGGCCTGGTCCGACGTTGCACCAGACCCGAGACGTGGGTGACATCGCGATGACGACGTCCACGCGTGGATCGTGCACTGCCGTGAGCAGAGCTGCCTCAGCCCCCTTGGAAGTGCCCACGATGCCGATGCGTCGTGCCCCGTTCAACCGGAGGAGATCGACGGCGGCGGTGAAGGTTTCCAGTGGGATCTCGCAGATCCCCGGAGACTGCCCCGGTCCACCGAACCAGCGGATCGAGATGGCCGTCATGCCCTGCTGGGCAAGGATGCGTGCTCTCTCTCGTTCGACACGCCCGCTTGATCCCGCCACGACCAGGACACCGATGTCACTACCGCAGACGGGAGCGACCAGCACACCCTCCCAGGGATCGATCAGCTCGCGCTCAGTGACATCCACATGGCCCCCACCGGTCCGCCTCAACCTGTCAGCGCACCTAATGCGCCGCAGAGCACTGCTGATCGCCGCCAAGCCAGCCCAGACTGCCTCAGTTTGAGCGAGACAATCGACCCGCCCCCGTCTCGCTCAAACTAGGCACCCGAGGTCGGGCACTCACGCTGCCTCACCTTCAGCGAGACCGGACAGACACCGAGCCCTCGATGGCGGCGATGTCCCCGCAGCCGTTCCGGTTGTCGTGGCGGGCAGAGGCCGGCCCCTGGCCTGTGTTACGCGCTCTGCGCACGCTTCTGGAGCGAGATGGACAGCCGGGCGCTCGTCCGGAAGGACAGCTAAAGCACCTCTCGTGCTTGGCAGTCAGGAAGGCTGGACTTGGTCGAAGAGGGCGAGGGCTTCGGCGGGGTCCGGGCTCACGAGGCGTTCCAGGCCGGCCGTCGTGATCTTCGCCCATTTGCCGGCCCGCGCCCACATCTGTTCCTCGAAGGCGCGGACAGCGTCGTCCAGATCTCCATGAAGGAGGGCGGCGGCGATGGACTCGGCGAGTTCGGCGCCTTCCAGCATCGCGAGGTTCGCGCCCACCCCCAGTGGGGGCATCAGATGGGCGGCGTCGCCCAGCAGCGTCACCCCGAAGACGTGGGCCCAGCTGTGGGACACGGGCAGGACGTAAAAGGGGCGGTGGACGAAAGCGGTGCCGTGGCGGAGGAGGCTGAGGACGGGTGCGGCCCAGCCGTCGAACAGAGCCAGCAGGCTCGATCGCACGGCCTCGACGTCGGCCAGGTCCAGGTTCGCGTGCCAGTCCAGCGGCGCGCGGAATTTGGTGTACACCTTCACGTGGCCGCCGCTGTTGCGCTGGGCGACGAGGCTTCGGTTCACGCCGTACACAGCCAGGGAACCGTCGCCGATCAGCCGGGCGAGGTCGGGGTGGCGGGTGTCGACGTCGTCGAGGGAGGTCTCGATCGAGGTGACGCCGGTGTAGTGCGGCGCCACCGACGAGACTGCCGGGCGGACCCGGGACCAGGCTCCGTCCGCGCCGACCACAAGGTCGAACGTCTCTTCTCGTCCGTCCGCGAAATGGACCCGTACGCCGTCCCGGGTCCCCGGCACCACCTGCGTCACGCCCCGGCCCCACTGGACGTCGAGAGGGCCGAGCAGCAGGTCACGGAGTTGCCCGCGGTCGATCTCGGGATTGGCCCGGTCATCCGGACGGGGTCGCACGTCACGCAGGACGGTCCCGTCCGTGTCCAGGATGCGCATGGCTTGCCCCTCGGGACGAGACAGCGCCTGGAAGTCCGCCAGCAGCCCCGCCTTGTCCAGCGCGAGCTGGCCCAGCCCTTCATGCAGGTCCAGCGTGCCGCCCGGGGGGCGGGCGTCGGGCGCGGGATCGCGTTCGAGGACCGTGACGGGGTGGTCATGGCGGTGCAGGACGCGGGCGAAGGAAAGGCCGGCAGGACCGCTCCCGACTACTGCGATGCGGTGTCTCATGTCGATACACTGTATTGCTCTGATGCAGTGCATCGCAACGGTACGGTGTGAGGATGACTGTGTGGGACCGGCCGGAGCCGCCGACTCGCCCCGTGGCGCTCGACCGGGAGCGGATCGTCACCGCTGCCATCGCGCTGGCCAACGAGGGCGGCCTGGAGGCGGTGTCGTTGCGCAAGGTCGCGGCCCGCCTGAACGCCGGTCCGATGCGGCTGTACAGATACATCTCCACCAAGGAGGAGCTCTTCGACCTCATGGTGGACGAGGTCCAGGCCGAGATCCTCCCCGAGGAGCAGCCCGGTGAGTGGCGGGAGGCGCTGCGCCTCCTCGCCCACCGCACCAGGCAGGCCGCTCTCCGTCACGAATGGCTGGCCGACCTGCTCGGCGGCCGCCCGGCCCTGGGCCCGAACGGCCTCGCCGTGACCGAGTCCACGCTGGCCGCCCTCGACGGCCTCACCGATGTCGACACCGTCATGCGCGCCGTGGAGACGGTCAGCGCCTACTTCATCGGCGCGATCAGGCGCGAGATCGCGAACCTGCGGGCCGAGCGCGCCACGGGCCTGTCCAAGCACGACTGGCAGCGCGCCCACGGCCCGCATGTGACGAGCATGCTGGCCACGGGCCGCTTCCCGGCGCTGACCAAGGCCGTGTACGACGGCACGGACGTGGACGCCGAGACATCCTTCGCGACCGGCCTTGACTGGGTCCTCGACGCCGTGGCCGCCAAACTCACCCGGCCGTCGGCGTAACGCTCAGCGAGAGCGGGCGCCGCCCTTCGTCCCGCTGCGCATCGGCGATGGCTCCCACCTTCGGATCGGCCTGGCCGTCATGCCCTGCTGGGCGACGTCACCGCCCGCGACAAGCAGTCCTGACAAGCAGTCCTGCGGACGTCCCGCCGCCTCCCCCGGGCGGAAACCCGCGGGCGCACCGGCAGCCCGGGGAACCATGAAGCATGCGCCCCGATGACTGGCACCTCACCGACGACGATGACCGGCACCCCACAGAACACGATGACCGGCACCCCATCGACGACGATGACCGGCACCTCACAGAACACGATTACTGGCACCTCACCGAAGACGTCGACGACTTTCTCGTCCGAGCCGGGGACTTCCTGCGCTCTCGGCCCGGCCGGCATGTCATGCAGCTGACCTGGGCCGAGAGAGTACGAGTGCGCGGGGCGGAGGCGTTCGGCACCGCAGCCCCCGTCTTCGGCGTACTGGAGCGAGGCGGCGAGGTCCACGCCACCTTCTACCGTCTCCCGCCCGGTGGTCTTGGCCTCTCCCCGCTCACGCCTGAACAGGCCGACTCCCTCGCCGCCCGCCTGGCCGCCCTCGGGCACTCCCTCCCCGCCGTCAGCGCGGACCACGGCACGGCCACCGCTTTCGCCGAGGCCTGGCAGCGGCGCACCGGCGCGACGCCGGAACTCCGCGACACGCGACTCCGTCTGTACCGCCTCGGCACGCTCGCCCCACCGGAGCCGCTGCCGGCCGGCCGAGGCCGCGTGCTGGGCGAGCAGGACCTCGATCAAGTCATGTTCTGGTGCGGCGAGTTCGCCAAGGCGGCTGGGGAAGACGTCTCCATCAACGCCGACACGTGGGCCGACACCCGCTTCGCCGACAAGCGCTACACGCTCTGGGAGACCCCGGACGGCACCCCCGTCTCCATCGCGGGCCTGAACCCGATGATCGGCGGCCAGATCCAGGTCGACATCGTCTACACCCCGGCCCATCAGCGCGGTCGCGGCTACGCGGGCGCCGTGGCGGCAGAGGTGAGCCGGGCCGCGCTGGCCGCCGGCGCGCGGGACGTCGTCCTGTTCGCGGACCTGTCCAACCCCACCAGCAACGCCCTCTACCAGCGCATCGGATACGTCCCGCTCGCCGAATGGGCGGTCTACGACTTCTCGTGCGCCGCACCGGAAACCGGCTGCTGAACCACCCTTGAAGCGGCCGAGAGAAAGCAAAAGCGAACGATGAGCCGATACGGCATTGCCCAAAGGCCGTGTCCGGCATTACCGTTGCTCCCATGACTGCCGGGTCGGCCTTGTGCCGTGAGCGAGTTGGGTGCCCGGCCTCCGAGTGAGGCCCGGGCGGGCCAGGAGCCCGCCCCTCTTTTCTTCCCCTGAGCACCCCGCGCCTGTTCCACGTTTCCCTCCTCCCCCGCATGTCCTGGGCTGCTCTTTTTCCGACCCTTCTCCGACCCTCCTCCGACCCTTCTCCCGGTCGGACGCCCTTCCCTGCGCAGCACAAGCCGCACCAACCGCACCGCGGGCGGACACACACGCCTCCGCCCCGCGGCGATTTCCCCTGCCTGAAAACAGGAGAAAGCACAGCGGAAAGCAGCCTGAGCAAGGGGGCCGAATGGAGGGCACGAAATGACGGACGCGGAACGGAAGACACCCACATCACGGAAGAAAGCAGAGAATGCCCAACTCAACGCCCAACCCCTTCAATCAGCAGGTCATTGACGAGTTCCGGGCCAATGGAGGCCGGGTCGGCGGATATTTCGAGGGAGCACGTCTGCTCCTGCTGACCACCACCGGCGCCCGCACCGGCACCCGGCACACGACCCCGGTCGCCTACTACCCCGACGGCAGCGCCCAGGTCCTCGTCATCGCCTCGGCCGGTGGCGCTCCCCAGCACCCGGACTGGTTCCACAACCTGGTCGCCGACCCGCGCGTCACCGTGGAGAACGGCGTCTTCACCTACGAGGCCGAAGCGGTCGTCCTCACGGGCGCGCAGCGCGACGAGCTGTTCGCGCGGGCGGTCGAGGCCGACCCGGGCTGGGCGGAGTACCAGGCGAAGACGGAGCGGGTCATCCCCGTCGTGGCCCTCCGCGAGATTCCCAGGGGCGGCCCGCCGAACTTCACGGCGAGTTCCCCGGGCGAGGCCGTCAAGGTGGTCCACGACGCCTTCCGGCGCGAACTCGCCCTGATCCGGAAGGAGTTCGCGGCATCGGGCTCCGCGCTCGGAGCCCAGCTCCGCGTCAACTGCCTCACCCTGTGCACGGGCCTCACCCTGCACCACACCGGCGAGGACATGGCCCTGTTCCCGTTCGCAGCCGACCGGAGCCCCGAACTCGCCCCGGCCCTGGACCGGTTGCGTCACGAGCACGAGCGGATCGCCGCGCTCCTCGAAGAGCTGCGCCGGGTCCTCGCGGCCGAGGACGTGGACCCCGCCGCCGTACTCCCCGAAGTGGAGCGGCTCACGGGTGATCTGGAGGCGCATCTGACGTACGAGGAGGAGGTGCTGATCCCCGTACTGGAAGGGGCATCCGCTTCCTGAGCGCCTCGCGCGGCCCCCCGACCGGCCACGGAGCCGACGCCCCCGGCCATGGCGGGCAGCCCCTCACGGACCCCGACCGCAACCACCCCTCACGGCCCCCCGACCGCAACCACCCCGCGGGCCCCGGACCGCAAACAAGGTACGGCGGGCGGCGAACCGGCCCTACGGACACGGAGACTGAACACCGGCCGACTCGCCGCCCGCGACACCACGGCACCGGACCCGCGGCGCCCCACCGCACCCGACCCGCGGCGCCCCCAACGCACCACCACCCCACCCGCCCCGCGACGCCCCCACCACACCACCACCCCACCCGACCCGCGGCGCCCCCACCACACCACCACCCCACCCGACCCGCGGCGCCCCCACCACACGACCACCCCACCCGACCCGCGGCGCCCCCCACCCCATCACCACGGCAACGGACGCGCATGCACCACGTCCAGCCGGGAGACCGCCCGGGTCAGTACCACGTACAGCCGGTGCGCTCCCCGCGCCTCCGCCTCCACGATCGCCGCCGGCTCGACGGCCACGACATGGTCGTACTCGAGCCCCTTGGCCGTGCTCGCGGCCAACACCGCGACGCGCGCGCCGAGTTCATCGGGACCGCTGTACGGGATCCCGGCCGCGCCGAGTGCCTCCCGGACCCGTACGACATCCGTGTCGGCCGCGATGACTCCGACGGAGCCCTCGTGCGCCAGGGCCTCGCGCACGGCGCGGACGGTGAGGGACGGCACGTCATCGCCCTCCAGAATCCTCAACTGCCCGTCGCTGCGCAGGGATTGGGCGCGCGGTACGTCCACCGCGAGCCGGTCCAGGAGCCGGTTGGCGAGTCCGACCACCGCCTCCGGGACACGGAATCCGGTGATCAGCGGGACGACGACGGCGTCCGGTTTCCCCAGGTGCGCGAGGAGTTCGGGCCAGCTGCGGGCGGCCCACGGGGTCGTCCCCTGCGCCAGATCCCCGAGCACGGTCAGCGACCCGAAGGAGGCGCGCCGAGCGATCGCCCGGCACTCCATCGGTGACAGGTCCTGCGCCTCGTCGATGACCAAGTGACCGTATCCCTGCGGGTGTTCGAGGAGTCCGGCGACCTCGTCGAGGAGGACCAGATCGGCGGCCGACCACCGTGCCGACTTGTACGAGCGCGGCGGCTTCGTCCACAGGACCGCCTTCTGCTCGTCCGCGTCGAGGAGTCCGTCCGCCGCCGCGGCCAGCGCGTCCGGGCCGGCGAGCAGATCGGCCAGCACCTCCTCCGCCCGCACCCGGGGCCAGACGGCATCGACGTACGCGGTGATCGCGCGGGCCCGGGAGATCCGCTGCACCCAGGCGTTCGTCGGGGGCCCGGCGCGCCGCTCGGCCTGCGCCTGGATGTACCGCACGGCCCGCGTCCGCACCCGCTCCCGCCCCGTCGCGTACGGCGGCTCCTCGGCGCGTACGCCGTCCACGATCCGCTTGAGCGCCTCGGCCGGGATCCGCCACTGGTACGAACCGTCCGGTACGGCAAGGGAGTTGGCGCCTGCAGTGGTGACCCGCGCGTACAGGGCGCGGCGCAGCACGTCCGCCATCCGGGCGTCGTGCTTGACGCGCGCTGACGCTTCGCCGTCCTCGGCGGTGACGGGATGGCGGGCGATCTCGTCACCGAGGGTCGACTGCCGTACGCCGGTCTCCCCGAGGGCGGGCAGCACCTCCGAGATGTACGACAGGAAGGTGCGGTTGGGCCCGAGGATCAGCAGGCCGGCGCGCTGGATGCGCTGCGGGTAGGTGTAGAGGAGATAGGCGGCCCGGTGCAGTCCGACCGCCGTCTTGCCGGTGCCGGGGGCGCCCTGCACACAGACCGAGGCCGCCGGGTCCCCTCGTACGAGATCGTCCTGCTCGGGCTGGATGGTCGCGGCGATGTCGCGCATGGGGCCGACGCGGGGGCGCTCGATCTCACCGGTGAGGATGCGGCCGGGGGTGCCGTCGGCGTGCTGGGGCGGGGGGTCGTCCGTGAGGTGCTCGTCCTCCAGGCCCGTGAGGTCGGCGGAGGCGCCGCGGCTGCCCGGCGCCCAGCCGAAGCGGCGGCGCACGGCGACGCCCTGCGGGGCGCGGGCGCTCGCCTGGTAGAAGGCGCGCGAGACGGGTGCGCGCCAGTCGACGACGAGGGGCGGGGCGGCGGGCCGCTCGGTGATCCGCAGCCGGCCGATGTGGTAGCTCTGCCCGGCGTGGTCGTCCCCGGACTCGTCGAAGTCGAGCCGTCCGAAGAACAACGGCCCCTCGGGGAGCTCGCGCAGTTCCTTGGCGTGGCTGCGCAGCCGGTAGCCGAGGACTTCGGCGTCGGCACCGGAGGCGGAGACGTCCTCGCCGGTGACGACCTGCTCCTGAGCGCCTTCGACCATGGCGGCGAGGGCGGCACGGCAGGCGTCGTGATGGGCGCGTTCGTGGGCGAGGGCATACGCGAGGTCGGGTGACGTCATTCCAGAGAGCGTAACGGAATAACGTAACCGAGTTAAATTTTTTACTTGGTTACTACGATGTCGGCGCCGCGCATCGATGACGGCTCCCCCGGGCGACTCCCGCGCCGCCAGCGCACCCGTGCCTACGTCCGTACGTACGTGGGCGCACCGGCCCCCTACCCGTCCACGCCCGCCCGCCTCAACCGCTCAAAAGCCCGCTCTGCCGCGGCGACGGCGTCATCCCGCACCGCGGCCACCGTCTCCCCGCCCGCCATCCGCCGCCAGTTCTCCATGGCGAGGACGCGCTGCACGGCGATGATCTGCCCCGCCGCGAGCCGGGCGTCGAGGTCGCCGCCGAGCGCTTCGGCGAGCGCGGCCTCGGACCGCTCCAGATACTCATGCAGCCGCGCCGCCAGCGAGGGCGTCCCGTACAGCAGCCGGTGGAAGGCGAGCACCTGGGGCACGTCGCTGAGCCCGGTGACGGGGTCGCTCCGCTCCAGCCCCGCGAGGAAGTGCTCGCGCAGGACACCGGTCACGGACTGACCCGCGACCCGCCCGGCGACCAGCCGCGCCGCCTCCGTCTCGTGATCGGCGAACCGGTGCAGGACGAGATCCTCCTTGGCCGGGAAGTACCGGAAGAGGGTCGGCTTGGAGATCTCGGCGGCGGCGGCCACCTCGGCGACGGACACCGCGTCGAAGCCCTTCTCCAGGAAGAGCCCGATCGCGATGTCGGAGACTGCCTGGTACATCCGCTGCTTCTTGCGCTCGCGCAGCCCGATCTCACCCATGCCCCGAGCGTACGCACCACGCGCGCCCCGCCCCTCCCCGCCGTGGCTCCCCCGCCGGGGCTCCCCCGCCGTGGCTCCCCTCCGCCGTGGTCCCTTGACCTCAACCGAACTCGAGGTCGAAGACTGCACGGCATACGCCCGAATCGGGTGCCCGTACCGACTTTCACGTACCGACCTTGGGGAGAGCACGATGCTTGCAGTTCAGGTGGCGGAGTTCGGCGGTCCGGAGGTCCTGGTGCCGGTGGAACTGCCGGACCCGGTCGCCGGCCCGGACGAGGTGGTGATCGATGTCGCGTACGTGGACACGATCTTCGTGGAGTCCCAGATCAGGTCGGGCTGGGGCCGTGAGTTCTTCCCGGTGACGTTCCCGTACGTGCCGGGCGGGGGCGTGGCCGGGATCGTGAGCTCCGTGGGCCCGGGGGTGCCGTCGGGCTGGCTGGGCCGGCGGGTGACCGCCTTCGTGACGGGCGGGTACGCGGAGCGCGCGGTGGCACGGGTGCCGGCCCTCACCCCTGTCCCCGACGGCCTCGACCTCCGTACCGCCGCCGCCCTGGTCCACGACGGCGTGACGGCCGCGGGCCTGATCGAGCTGACCGGCGTCGGCCCCACCGACCGCGTCCTCGTCCTCGGCGCCTCCGGAGGCATGGGCACCCTGCTCGTCCAGCTGGCCCACGCCCGGGACGCCCGGGTGGTGGCGGTGGCCCGCGGCCCCGAAAAGCTCTCTCTGGTACAGGAGTTGGGGGCCGACGCGGCGGTCGACGCCACGCGTCCCGACTGGCCGTCCGCCGCCCGTACGGCCCTCGGCGGCGACACCCCGTCGGCCGACGTGGTCCTGGACGGCGTGGGCGGCACGCTGGGCGCCGCGGCCTTCCCCTTGACCGCCGACGGCGGCCGCTTCTCGGCCCACGGCGCCCCGACCGGCGGCTTCACCCCCGTCGACCCCGCGGAGGCCGCCCGCCGCGCCATCACCCTCCTCGGCATCGCCGACCTCCAGTTCCCCGACCCGGACCGCACCCGCCTGGCGTCCACCGCCCTGACCGAGGCAGCGGCGGGCCGCCTGCGCCCGGTGATCGCCGAAGCCTTCCCCCTCGGCCGAGCGGCCGACGCCCATACGGCCATTGAGGGACGGGAGTTGGTGGGAAAGGTGGTGCTGAAGGTGTGAGCGCGGGTCAAGTGCCGGCGGTCCGGCGCCAATGAGGCACCGTGGCCAGGCTCCACAGGTCGTCGACGTGCTTGGCCCAGGTGGAGACGGCCGCCTCCTCGGGCAGGCGCCCTGACCCGTGCGGTGACGCCGCCCGACGGTGCGTCACATGCCCACTGGCAACCGAAGCACTGTGTTGCTGCCATGGTCGCCGTGCGGCAGCGCGCGGGCAAGACAGGGGTTCGCCTGCCCGCGTACGCGCAGGCCCAGCGAAGCGGTGGCGGCCTGCAGCGTCATCGCGTACGAGTCCACCGCCCTGCGCACGTTGGGGGCGTCCAGGCTTGCGCCCGTGACCAGGCGGTCGAGGTCCACATAGGCGGAACGGACGACCTCGATCCACCGGTAGATCCGGCGGTCCTGCTGCCAGTTCTTGGTGTGCGTGCTGGGAAGGTCGCGCTCCCAGCGGCGGAACATCCGCGCCCGGATCTCCGGCCGGGTCGGCGTGAGGTGCATGTGCCGGACCAGGTCGTAGAGAGGATCGCCCACCATCGCCATCTCCCAGTCGATGATCGTGAGCGCCAAGTGGTCGTCACGGCGCACCAGGTTCCAGGGATTCAGGTCGCCGTGCAGGAGACTGAGCGACCGGGGAGTGACCCGATGCGCGGACAGGATCTCCTTGAGCCGGGCGGCGTTGGGCAGACCCAGCACACCGGCCAGTTGCTGCGATTCCTTCGGCAGATCCCTCACCAGCGAGACCAGCCGGTCGCTGAGCGAGTCGTAGAAGTCCGACTCCTCGGCCGCCGGATCGAGTTGCCGGTAGTCGACCTGCGTCAACGCCACGAGCTGTGCCACGAGCCCGTCCGCCTCGTGCGGGAGCAGTCCGTGTACGGGGTGGTTCGGGGGCTGATCGCTGTCGGCCGGGCCGACGTAGGTATGGATGGCGAAGGGGTCCTTCGGATTGCTCTCGTCCGGTGCGACCAGGTGGTGGCTGTGCCCCAGGGCGAGGACCCTCGGCGCCGTCACCGGGACATCCGACTGTTCGATGGCCTGCAGCACCGCGTGCTCACTCAGAAAGCCACGCTCACGGCGACAGACCGACGCCACCTTGCGCCGCACGACGACCGGAAGGTCACTGCCCGCCACCCGGACGACCGAGTTGAGATGCGCGGTGCCCTTGAAAACCCGCCCTGCGGGTGCCGCCCCCTCGGAGATCAGGGCTTCGAGGACCGCGGAATGGGGGAAATCGGGATGCTCTTTCACTCGGTTGTCGGGCACCCAGTTGATGACCGCCCGCGGAGGGGTGCTCCGCTCCCAGCAGGAGGCCTGCCACCGGAAGAGGACCCGCTCGATCTCGGCCTCGCTCGGCACATGGGGCAGTCTGAGTGGTTCGGCCGCCGTCTGCAGCGCCTTGTGCACCGAAGCCGTGGCAGCGTCCAAGGCCTTCTGCCCGAGCGAGTTCTCCAGCGATTCGGCCGCTCGCATCACGTCCGGGAACACGGACTGGGCCCGTTCGAAGGCGACGTAGTGCCGCAGGTCGCTGCTGAGGCCGCTGACTGCCGCGGGCCTGGTGGCCTGCATGGCCTCCGCCCACGCGTCGATCACCTCGTCCCACTGGAAGTCCGGGTACTGCATCCGGACCAGGTGCGTGGCGAGATCGTGCAGGGGATCCCCGTACGTCGCGAGCTCCCAGTCGACGCAGATCAGGGGCGGGTCACCGCGGTACGTCATGATGACGTTGTCGCGGTGAAGATCCGCGTGGAGGAGGCTGAACGGGCGACGCGCCATGGAAGGCACCCGCTCGGCCAGTCGGATCAGCGCGTCCTCGGGGATGCCCAGCGCGGCGAACAGCCCACCGAAGGACCTCCAATTGGACTGCCGGATCTGACGGTCACCGAGATACGCCAGCGCCCGGAGGAAACCCTGGCCGTCCTTGCCGTTGTGCGGCCAACTGCGGGGCAGTGGGGGTAAGGCCTCCCGGCGCACCTGCGACATCTGGGCCAGCAGCCCCGCCAGCGCCTTGATCACCATTCCGTCGACCGGTTTGCCGTTCCCGCAGACACTGGCGAGCGGAACGCCTTCCACATAGCTGTGGATGGCGAATTCCTTGCGGGAGACAAGGCACTCCGGCACATGCGGCAGAGCCCCCCGGAGAGCGCGGAGGATCGCCGACTCGTCGTGCCAGGTCCGGATGACCACGGGCAGGGCTTCGGTCTGCCGGATGCGCACGACGGACGGCATACCGGCCTCACGGCCCAGACGGCGCGCCACGGGTTCGGTCAGCGGCAGCACATAGTTCTTGTTGTGGTGCCCGCGGCTCGCCGCGCCTTCTGCCACAGCCTGCCGCACGAAGTCGCCGAGCAGATCGGTCGGCAGGTCGACGGAGGCGCGTCCCCCGGGAGGCGTACGGGGAACGGAACGTGGGCCCACTGGCCGCTCCTGGAGACTTGCGCAGGTGGAAGGTGAGGAAGGTGAGGCAAACGTAAATCGTGAGGCGGTGCTTCGCACGACCAGAGTCCGGGTTCACCGGCCACCACGAGGGGAATGAACGGGTGGCCACTCTTCTGTGTCGGGCCGTTCGAGATACAGGCGGATCCGCCCTCTCTTACGCACGAACGAGTGCGGTTGCTCACGCGGTGCGCGAATGCTACAGCACGCCCCTGGAGCGCCCCTTGTGCGCCCTGGCCCTCCTCCACGCCCAGGTTCCGGACGGAGGCCCTGGCCCTCCCGCGCCCGAGGTTCCGGGTTCCGGAAGGAGCCCTGGCCTTCCTCCGTGCCCAGGTTCCAGATGGGGACGGAACAAGGCCGTGGCCCGGACCAGTCCGTCGATCTGGCTCCGCCACCCCCCAGCCGCCCTCGGCTACCCCCGAAGTGTCTGCAGCACAAGCTCCAGCGACCCCACCATCATCCCCGCCCCGGCTTCCCGCAGGGCCTTCTCCTTCCGCTCGTTACGCGCGTAGCCCAGAAACGGAACCCCAGCCTCCCGAGCCGCCAGGAAGTCCGACGGGGTGTCGCCGATCATCAGGGCGGCGCTGGGGGCGGCGCCGAGCGCGTTGAGGGCCCGGTGCAGGCAGTGGGGGTTCGGCTTGAGCAGGTGGAGGTCCTGGGTGCGGCCGTAGATGTGGGGGGCGAAGCACGGAGTGAGACCGCGGGTCGCGAGGTACGTGCGGACCACCCGCGGGGAGTTGTTCGTGGCGATGGCGAGCCGCGCACCGACCGCCGTCCAGGTGCGGACCAGCGGATCCGCGTACGGCGTGGGCATCGCCGAGCCGGTGGCGCGCAGTTCCTCCTGGGTGAGCCGTTCCTCCAGCTCCGCCACCAGGTCGCTGCCGGAGTGCCGGCGGTCGACGGCGCGCAGGACCTTGTGCGGATCCAGCGACTCCCGCTCCTTCTCCGTCAACAGGCCACGCAGTCCCCGCCCTTCGAGCCACTGCACCAGGTCGCTCGCGACCCGCTCCGCCTTGTGGCCCGCGAAGAGCCCACAGATCGGGCCGTCGAAATCGAACAGCACGAATCGTGCTCTCTCGATCAACTCCCTGAGGGATTCGGTCTCTTCCGTCACACGAACAGTCTGCTTCGCCGCATCAGAAGTCACTAGGAGAGTGTCAGGTCCGTCGTGATGGTTTCCCAGAGGGCGTCGAACCACTTCTGGGATTCCTCCACGAACGCGGCGTCCCGCCGGCCCGCTCGCCGTTCGAAGGAGAAGAGCAGGGACTTGCCGCCGAGGGCGTCGTACATCTCCAGCTTCCCGCTGCCCACCTCCTCCTCGCGCTTGGTGACCATGTAATACGCGATCAGCGCCTCGACGCCGTTGAGGAGATACAGCTTCACCGGCGGGGTGAAGGGCAGCGCGCGGAAGGTCACGTGCACCTCGATGCCGTGCGAGGCGCGCAGCGCCCAGAGGTTGTGCCGCAGCACCCGCACCTGCGCGTCGCGCTGGTCCAGCCAGCGCCGGTGGACGGGATCCGGGCCGCCCTCCTCGCGGCTCTCGACGGGCACCGGGAAGGCGAGGTTGATCTCCCGGCTCGGCAGCAGGATCCGTACGTCGATGGACTTCGGGCGGATACGGCCCTCGTGGATGAGCCGGACCGGTTCTCCGAGGGCGAGCATCAGGGTCTCGGCGGTCAGACAGGCCGCGTCCACCCGGACGTTCGGGACCGCGAACGCCTCGGCCAGCCGGGGGGCGAGCCCCACCATCGTGGGCTGGGGGACCTCCAGGCCCGGGGACGCCTCGGCGATCCGCGGCGGGCTCCCCTTGCTGACGTTGCTCAGCAGACCGTCGTCCTGGAGGGCGCGCAGCGCCTGGCGGACGGTGCCGCGCTCGACGCCGAACTCCTCGGCCAGTTCCGCCTGGGTGGGCAGCCGGTCACCGGCCTTGAGCCGGCCGTCGTTGATCCGGCCGCGCAGGGCGTCGGCGATCTCCTGGGGTGAGCGCTTTCTGTCGCCGTTCACTGCAACGTTCTCCTGGGTCACAACCAAACGCTACAACTCTCGCCCATCTATGGGGAGTTGTTTGAAAGTTGTTTATGAGTAGCTGCCAAGTGGGGACAACTTAAGCATAGTTGGTCGCCAACTTCAGCGAGTTGGCGGAAGTTTTGCTTCCTCTCGCACACCGTCCGCAGGTAGTAGCCCCATGCAGACAGCACCTCGCCCGCCCCCGCGCACACCCGCCCCCGAAGGAGGAACCACCATGCCGGCCCTCGCCCTCCTCTCCACCGTCTTCGTCGTCGGCTTCGAGCAGACCGTCCAGTGGCAGTACGGCCCCATGGGCATCGTCGGACTGCTGCTGCTCACCATCGGCATCAAGGCGAAGAGCCCCATGTGCAGCTCGATCGGGGCCGTCGTCCTGGCCCTGTTGGTCGCCGCGCCGGCCCTGTGAGTCCGGGCCCCCGGCCCCTGAAACGAGACCTCAGTTCGTGAACCTCAGTCCGTGAACCTCAGTCCGTGAACCGCAGTTCCGAACTGATGGTCTCCCACAGCGCGTTGAACCACAGATGCGACTGTTCCACGAACGTCGTGTCCCGCAGCCCGGCGCCCTGCTCGAACGCGAAGAGCATCGACTGGGTGCCCTCCGCGTCGTACATCTCCAGATACTCGTGGTCGATCTCCGCGTTCCGCTTCGTCAGCGTGTAGTACGCGAAGAGCGCCTCCGCCTCGTTGAGCAGGTACAGCTTCACGGGCGGGGTGAACGGCAGCGCCCGGAACGTGACGTGCACGTCGATGCCGTGCGAGGAGCGCAGCGCCAGCAGGTTGTGCTTCAGCACCTGCCCCTGGGCGTTGCGCTGGGCCAGCCAGCGGCGCTGCAGCCGGTCGTCGCCCGTGTCGTCCACCCGGGACGGAAAGGCGAGATCGATGTCCCGGCCGGGCAGCAGCACCCGGACGTCGACCTTGGCCGGTTTTATGCGCCCCGCGTGGATCTGGCGCAACGGCTCGCTCATGGCGAGCGTGAGCGACACCGAGGTCAGGCACAGGGCGTCGATCGCCACGTGGGGGGTCGCGAAGGCGGCCGTGATGCGGGGTGCCAGCCCGACCATCGTGGGCTGCGGAGGTGCCGCGGCGCCCGCCTGGACACGCCCCGGGTCAGGGGCGACGATCGCCGGGCTCCCCTTGGACACATTGGCGAGCAGGTGTTCCGACTGCAGGATGCGCAGCGCCTGGCGGACGGCCCCGCGCTCGACGCCGAACTCGTCGGCCAGCTTGGCCTGGGTCGGCATGCGCTGCCCCGGCCGCAGCACCCCGGACCTGATCCGGGTGCGCAGCTCCTCGGCCACCTCGCGATGCGACCTCTGAGGCCCTTGTAACCTCTTCCGCCCATTGACGGGGGCGTGTTCCGGGTCCACGACCAAACACTACAACTTCGGGCCATCTTTGGGCAGTTACCAGGAAGGTGGTTATGAGACGCATCCAAGCGGAGATAACTCAGTTGGAGTTGGTTACCAACTTGAGCAACATGGTCAAGCTTCAGAGTGGTTGGCCATCCCGGGCAGCTCCGTCGGCACCCGGGTGACCGGCCCTCATCGGGGGGATCCACATCCCCATCCCGAAGGCGTCCCACAGACGTCCCGAAGGAGGGACCGTTATGCCGCTCATCGCCCTCGCCGTCGCCGCACTCGCCATCGGATTCGAGCAGCTCATCCAGTGGAAGTACGGACCGATGGGCATCATCGCGTTCGTCGCCCTGTCCATCGGCCTCAAAGCCAAGAACACCGTGATCAGCGGCATCGGGGCCGTGATCCTCGTGATGCTGCTCGCCCAGTCCGGCTGATCGGACGCCCGTCCGGCAGTCCGGCTGGCCGGGCTCTCCTCCGGAGGGGAGCCGGGAGCCCGGCCGGTCGCACCACCGCGCCCACCGCACCCGTGCGCGGGCGCACGCACAACAACTGAATCGCTACGGATACGCAAGGACAGCCATCCACTCCGGATCCCGAAAGGAGACATCAGCCCCAGGAGGCCGGACCCGGGAGGTCGGAGCCACAAGGCCAGACCCGGGAGGTCAGAAGATGTCCGGGCACCACGGTCGCCTGGACGTACGCAGCAGGGCGTCGGCAACGGAGGCGGCGCCCGCTCGTTCTTCCCGCACCCGGCCGAGGGCGGCCCGTCGCACCGCCGACTCGTCGCCCAGCCACAGGGACGCCAACTCACCTACGTCCAGCGTGAGTTCGGCGTCCTGAGCGGTCGGCGCACAGGACGCGCCGTCCGGTCCCGCGTCCAGCCGGTACCGCCCGGCGGACAGCCCGTCCCGGTCGGTGACCTCGAGCACCAACGCCCCGGACACCCCGTACGTACGCGCCTCCAGAGCCCGTACGACGTCCAGGATCCGCACCCACAGCCAGTCCGCCTGCGTGGTGAGACGGGCGGCGCGGGGGTCGGGCAGGAAGTGCGGCATCAGGTCGTCCGGGGCCCGCCAGCCGGTCTTGACCCCGGCGATCCAGTCGATCGAGCAGAGGTACTGCCACAGGGCGCGCTCGGCGGCCGGCGTCACCGCGATCAGCCAGTTCACCGTGGCCGTGTTGAGCGGCTGCTTCACCGCACCCCAGTTGTCGTCCGACTCGTACGAGACCAGGCCCTCGATCTCGCCGTCCGCCGAGCGGTACACAGCGTAGAAGGGCTCGGTCCACGGCGCGCGGTCCAGGGTCAGCGCGCCGGTGTTGGCCTGCCACCAGCGCTCGTCCCGGCTGACGGCGCCGGGCTGGACGCGGCGCAGCCGCTCGTGCAGACCGGGGCCGGCCTTGCGTACGTCCTCGCCTTCCACCAGGTCGATACGGCCGCCGTCGGCCGGGCCCGACCAGCGGCGGTCCAGACCCGTCCTCGGCACCTCGACGGTCCACTCGACGGCGGTGGTCGCGGGCCCGAAGCCGTACCGGCCGTAGATCGGGTACTCGGCGGCGATCAGCGTCGCCACCACGTCCCCGCGCTCCTTCGCGGCCGCGAGGTCGGTGGCCATCATGCGGGTGAGGAGGCCCCGGCGGCGGTGGGTGGCGGTGACGGTCACATTCGAGATGGCGTCGGCGGGGACGGGGGCGCCGCCGACCGCGGTGAGCTCCTGCGGGAACGACCGGAAGGTCGCCACACACCGGTCGCCGTCGAAGGCACCGAGCGTGCGGTCCGGCACGATGTACGAGCCCCGGTCCGCGATCTCCCGCTCCGACACGGCCGGTGACCGCAGGAACCCCGTGTTCAGCGCGCGGATCCAGTCCGGGATCTCGGTCTCGGTGATCGGTCGTACGTCGATGGCATCGCGGGAGGTCATGCGACCACGCTAGGTGGACGACGGCGGGGGTGTCGTGCGGTTTTTCTCGCCCCGCCACCCCTGCCCGTCCGGTACCTGGGCGCTTCGCCCCCAGACCCCCGTCATCGCGCTTGCGCGCTCGTCCTCACACGCCGGACGGGCTGAAACCCAGCCCCTCCGGCGTTCGAGGAGCGGGGGTCCGGATGCCGGCCTCCGGTCCGGACAGGGGCGGCCGCCCCTGTCACATGAGCAGGTCGTCGACTTGTGCTTCTCCCTCGCGGTACCTGCGGGCGATCTCCGCGCTGCAGTCGTCGGCGGTGTGCTGGAGCCGCTGGCGGCGCCGGGAAACCTGCTGCTCGTAGCGCACGAGGCGGCCCATTCCGGCGTTCAGCTCCTCGTCCGTACGGGCTTCCAGGTCGGAGAGCTCGACCTCGGCGAGCATGTCGGTGGCCAGCCGCCGGTACTCCTCGCCGTGCGGAGTGCCCACCGTCACATGCCGGGCGGACGAGCGGTGCCGGGCGGGCGCGTCCGTGAGGATCTCCGGGAGCCGGTCGACGAGCGACGGCTCGGGGAGGAGTCCGGCGGGCGCCGCGAAGCCCCGGCCACCGCCCCTGCGGCGCGCGAGCTCGGCCCGCAGGATGTCGATACGCCCCTGGAGCAGCCGCCGCAGATAGCTGAGGTCGGCCTCGTCCCGCTGGGCGTCCCGGCGCAGGGTGCGCAGCTGGGGCAGCCCCAGCACGGCCAGGTCGGGCTCCGGCGGATCGACGGCCAGCGGACTGTCGGTGCGCTGCACGGGTGCCCGGTGCGGGACGCCCATGCCTCGGGCGCCCGCACGCGGGCTCGTCCGGGTCAGTGACACGGACCCGGGCGGTCGCCCGGTACTCGGTGTGCTCATGTGCGTCTACCGTCCCCTCGACCGGTGCGGTCCACCGCGTTGAGCCTCGCGGTACAGGCATGGTGCCACCCCAAGGGCCCGCTATGTGACCGAGTGCCCCCGATCGGCCCCAGATGGGGGGTTCGGGACCCCGGAAATCATGCGAAGGGACCGCACGGCATGATGGGCGCCATGCGTGCGGTGGTGCAGAGAGTGGACGGCGCGAGCGTCGTCGTGGCGGGCGAGACGGTCGGCGAGATCAGCGGCGAGGGGCTGTGCGTCCTGGTGGGCGTCACCCATGACGACACCAAGGAGAAGGCGGCCCAACTCGCCCGCAAGCTCTGGTCGGTTCGCATGCTGAGCGACGAGCGGTCCTGCTCGGACATCGACGCACCGCTGCTGGTGATCAGCCAGTTCACGCTGTACGGCGATGCCCGCAAGGGCCGCCGCCCCACCTGGAACGCGGCGGCCCCCGGCGAGGTCGCCGAGCCCCTCGTCGACGAGGTGGTCGCCCAACTCCGCTCGCTGGGCGCCACGGTGGCCACCGGCCGGTTCGGTGCGCAGATGCGCGTCGCTCTGACGAACGACGGCCCGTTCACGGTCCTGCTGGAGATGTGACGCCCGCTCCGGACCCGGCCTACGGCTCTACGACGACTTCCTGGGCCGCGGCCGTCGTGTCGGCGAGGAGCGGCGCGTCCAGCGGCACGTTCCGCTTCACCAGGGCGAGGGCGATCGGCCCCAGCTCGTGGTGGCGTACGGCCGTCGTCACGAAGCCGATCTTGCGGCCGTCCGGGCCGTCGGCCGCGAGGCGCAGCTCGGTGCCGTGCGGCGGCAGATGCACCTCGCTGCCGTCCAGGTGCAGGAAGACGAGCCGGCGCGGGGGCTTGCCCAGGTTCTGCACCCGGGCGACCGTCTCCTGGCCCCGGTAGCAGCCCTTCTGGAGGTGCACCGCGCTGCCGATCCAGCCCAGCTCGTGCGGGATGGTGCGGTGGTCGGTCTCGAAGCCGAGCCGGGGCCGGTGCTGCTCGACCCGCAGGGCCTCGTAGCCGAGCAGGCCGACGGCCGGGCCGTGCTTCTCGGTGTCCTGTGCGAACGATTCCAGGTCCGCGCGCGGCAGGAAGAGATCACGCCCGTACGGCGTCTCGCGGACGACGGCGTCCGCGGGGATCTCGGCGATGGACCCGGCCGGCAGGTGCACGACCGCGAACTCGCCGGTGCGGTCGGCGACTTCGACGCGGTAGAAGAACTTCATGGACTCCAGGTACGCGATCAGCGCGTCCTGGGTGTCCGGCTCGGTGTGCATCCACACCGTCTCGCCGTCGTCGACGAGGTACAGCGCGTGCTCGATGTGGCCGTTGGCGGAGAGGATCAGCGCCTCGGTGGCGTGGCCGGCCGGCAGGTCGCTGACGTGCTGGGTGAGCAGCAGATGCAGCCAGCTGAGGCGGTCCGGGCCAAGGACGGCGACGACCCCGCGGTGCGAGAGGTCGACGAATCCGGTGCCCTCGGCGAGGGCGCGCTGTTCACGGAACAGGTCGCCGTAGTGGGCGGCGACGCCTTCGTCCACCCCTTCGGCGGGGACGGCGCCGGGCAGGGACAGCAGGGGGCTCTTCATACGCCTAAGCCTACGACTTGGTAGTTGAAGTCTTGAGGGAGCAGCTCTTGCAGCGCCCGAAGATCGCGAAGTGCTTCATGTCCGTGTCGAACCCGAAGGTCTCGCGCAGCTTGGCGGTGAAGTCGGCGGCCACCTCGATGTCGGCCTCGATGACGTTCGTGCAGTCCCGGCAGACCAGGTGGATGTGATGGTGCCGGTCGGCCAGGTGGTAGGTCGGGGCGCCGTGCCCGAGGTGGGCGTGGCTGACCAGGCCCAGTTCCTCCAGCAGCTCCAGCGTCCGGTAGACCGTGGAGATGTTGACCCCCGACGCGGTCTTCCTCACTTCCACGAGGATGTCGTCGGGGGTCGCGTGCTCAAGGGTGTCCACGGCTTCGAGCACAAGCTGCCGCTGCGGCGTCAGCCGGTAGCCGCGCTGCCGCAGGTCGCTCTTCCAGTCAGTGCTTTCGGTGCTCACCACACCCGAAAGTCTAGGACTACTTGAAGAAAGCGATCCCGTCGTCCGGCATGTCGTCCGGGAGGGCCTTGGCCCAGCGCTCCACGTCCTCCGGGGTGACGACCTTCTTCAGGTGCGCGGACATGTAGGGCCGCAGCTCGACCTCGGGGGTCTGCTTCTCGCCGACCCACATGAGATCGCTCTTCACATACCCGTACAGACGCTTGCCGCCGGTGTACGGACCGGAGGCCGCGGTACGCGCCACGGCGTCCGTGACCAGGTCGATCTGCGGCTTCTTGTCGGCCAGGTCGCCGTACCAGATCTCGACGACACCGTCGTCGCGGGTCATGACGACCTCGACCTTGCGGGTGCCGTCGATGCGCCAGAAGCCGGACTCGGTCTCCAGCGGCCTGACCTTGTTCCCGTCGGCGTCGAGCACCCAGGTGTGCGAGTGGTACTCCAGGAAGTCCCGGCCGTCGTGGCTGAAGGTGACCTCCTGCCCGAAGTTGCACTTCTCGGAGCCGGGGAAGTCGTGCACGCCCGCGCCGGCCCAGGTGCCGAGCAGGAAGGCGAGCGGGACGAGGTCCTTGTGGAGGTCGGACGGGATCTCGATCATGAGCAGCTTTTCGTCGGGGGCGTGGGGGACGTCGGGAAGGGTCAGGGACGTCGTGAGGTCAGCGCTGGCCCTGGTAGAGCTTCTTCACGGCCAGGGCGGTGAAGGCGAGAACGCCGACGCAGACCAGGACGAGCAGGGCTTCGAAGAATCCTTCAAGCACGGGGTGCTCCTCGATTGAGCGGGTGATCGGTACTAAAGAGCCGGGTCCCAGCTTAGTGGCCCGGGACCCGGCTCTCTCCGTGAGGTGCGCCCTGCGGGACCGTCAGCCCAGCAGCTGGCTCTGCAGGACCACCGTCTGCTGGAACGGCACCGCCTGCGTGCTGCCCTTCCGGGACTGCACGATCAGCGCGAGGGTGTCCCCCGCGGTCACGTACGCCTGCCGGACCTGTGCGGCGCCGTACGGCCTGGCCTCGTCGTACGCCGTGTGGTGCACGTCGTCGAGCTGTGCCTCCGCGGGGAAGTGCTCGTCCAGATGGGCCTCGGCGGCGCCGCGCAGCGGGTACTCCGGGGAGTCGTAGCTCGCGATCTCCTCGGCTTCCAGTTCGTCGACGACGGCGGCGGTGTCGAACTGGAGCAGGTAGACGCTGGTGTGCGTGCCGTCCTGCGTGGTCCAGCCGCGCGCCGCGATGTGCCGCAGCCCGTAGTCGGTCAGCAGCTGCCCGAGGGTCTCCCGGTCGTTCCTGGCCCCGTACGCCGCCAGGAAGTCCTTCTTCGCCAGCCAGCCGTCCGTGCCGCGCAGCCCCTTGTCGGCCCGCGCGCCCTCGGGGGCGGGCAGGACGAGTTCGCGCAGGTCGGCGTAGTGGGCCCCGGCCGCGTTCCCCTCGGCGAAGGGACCCGGGCGGCCGGCGGGCAGCGGCGGCCTGACGATCTCCGGGTAGTCCCAGCGCCCGTCCGCCTGCGTCTGCAGACCCGGTACGTCGGTGCGCTCCATCCGCGTGATGCCGTACGCGGCCGACGTGCCGACCGCCGCGAAGACCACGACCGCGGCGCTCCAGCGCAGTACGGCCCGCAGCACCCGGCGGTCCTTCTTCACTGGCGGCGCTGCGGGCGGCGCCTCGGGCATCGGCGGCGGGGCGGGCAGGGCGGACTGCACGTCGGCAGGCACCGGCGCGGGCGCGGGCGCCGTGCTGTCCGGCGTCTGCTGCTCGGCCCGCTCGATGCTGTCCGGCGCCTGCTGCTCGGTCTGCTCGGTCATACCGCCTCACCCGGCTCGCTGATGCGGTCGAGCTGCTCACGGAGCAGCTGCGCGACCCTCTTGGTGTCCAGTGGCTTCGTCCCGTACGCGGTCGCGCTGACCAGCACGTCACCCTCGTAGGCGGAGCAGACCATGGCGTCGAGCTTCTCGTCCGCGTCCTTCGGCGGCAGGAAGCATTCGGCGTTCTTGTGGCCCTCGATCTTCGGACCCTTGCGGAAGATCTTGAGGGCGTCGAAGAACTCGTTCTGGAACGACGACATGCCCCGGACCGCCGCCTTGTCCTCCATCTGGGAGAGCACGAAGCTCACCGTGGAGGAGTCGCCCCGGTACGACGTGGTCAGGTAGCTGCGCATCGCCATGCCCTTGATGTGCTGCTTGTCGATCTGCTTCTCCAGCTGCAGCCGCTGGGAGCGGGGCAGGTCACTCAGCGACTCCTTGCGCAGCGCGGTGGCCTGCCGGCCGCTGAGCGAGGCGTCGGAACCGAACTCGGCGATGTCCGGGCCCCGGGTCCAGCCGTCCTTGTCATACGGCACGAGTACGCCGCTGAGTCCCGAGGCGGATTCGGCCTTGTCACCGTCGTCCTTCGCGGCCTCCGGGAAACGCCACACGGGCGCGCCCGCGTCACGGTCCGCGCCGTCGACGGTGACGACGGTGTAGCCGGCGCCGCCGATGACGGCGGCGGCCAGCAGCACGGAACCGGCGATCGCGACGACACGACCACGACGGACGGGCTTCCTCGGCGCGGCCTCCGGCCTGGGCTCCGCCGCGGTCCCCGGTCCGGCGTACTCGGCCGTGCCGGTGAGTGCGGTCTCCGGTGCGGAGGTCCCGGCCGGCTGGTCCACGGGCTGCTGATCCGGCGACGGCTGACTCGACGGCGAGTGATCCGTCGGCGACTGACTCGACGGCGACTGATTCGTGGGTTGCTCGCTCACAGCCGCTCCATCTGCCGCTTGGCCAGGTCCATGATCTTCGCCTTGGGAACCGGCTTGGTGTCGTCGATCCAGACCTGTACGGCGATGTCACCGCGCCAGGCATGCGCTGCCGCCGAGTACGCGGGGAGGTAACCGGCCTTCTGCTTGGGCCTGTTGTGCACGTACGCCGAACCGTCGGTCGTGCCGGGGACGGTCCAGCTGTCGGTGTCGGGCTCGGTGCTGGTGAACACCTGCTCCTCGTTCGCCTCGCTGGAGGCGGCGAGGCTCTCCTCCTGGTGATACTGCACGAGCCGGATCGTCACGCTGTACGTGCTGCCCACCCTCCAGGAGGTGACGGCCGCGCGCCGGAAACCCTCGCCGGCGAGCTCGTCGAAGGCGACAGCGGGCTTGTTGTAGGTGTCGGCGTACTCGGCGAGGTCCATCCAGCCGTCCGTGCCCTCGGAGTACGCGGCATCCTGCGCCCCCTTCGGCCGCTTCAGCAGCAGCTTGCGCAGATCGCCGTCGGTCCTGATCCGGCGGTCCTGCGCGGCGGCCAGCGGCTCGGGCCCCTTGCCCTTCGCCTGCGCGACGGCCGGCTGCGAGAGCGACGGCAGCTTCGTCGGCTCGCGGTCGGCCTGGACCAGATAGCCGGCGCAGGTGCCGGCGACCAGGCCCAGCACGGCGGCCGTGGCGATCAGCAGGGTCGTACGCCCCCGCCGGCGCACCCGCGCGGCGGGCTCCCCGGACGCGCTCGGCGCATCCTCTCCGGGCCCGTTCGGCGCCACCGGCACTTCCGGCACAACCGACGCTTCGGCCACTTCGGGCGCTTCCGATACTTCCAAGACGTCCCCCCACAGAACGTGAATCGCGGATTCCGTATCCGCGCGCACAGGAGACCTGTGGTGGGCGCCTTGGGTTGCACGAGAGTTGATCACGATTCGGACTACCATTCGGGCATGGCGAAGAAGCTCGTGATCAAGGTGACCGCGGGGGCCGAGGCCCCCGAACGCTGTTCGCAGGCGTTCACCGTCGCGGCGGTGGCCGTGGCCAGCGGCGTCGATGTCTCCCTGTGGCTGACCGGCGAGTCCTCGTGGTTCGCGCTTCCGGGCCGCGCCGCCGCCTTCGAGCTCCCGCACGCCGCCCCGCTGCCCGACCTGATCGACTCGATCCTGTCGGGTGGCCGGATCACCCTGTGCACCCAGTGCGCGGCCCGCCGTGAGATCACCGAGGCCGATGTCCTCACCGGCGTCCGCATCGCCGGAGCCCAGGTGTTCGTGCAGGAAGTGACGGCCGACGGGACCCAGGCGCTCGTGTACTGACCGCTGCCCGGCGAGACGGCTACAACCTACGGCTACGGCTGCGGCTATCGCCGCTTTTTGCCGTCCAGCTCGTCCCACCAGTCGTCGGACTTGGGGTCACCGGACGGGTCGTCCCACCAGCGGTCGTCGGGACCGCGCCGGTTGGCCACCATCGCGGCCACCGGGGGGATCACCATGGCGACCACACACATCCCGACGGCCACGGGAACCGACCAGATCCGCACGACTCCCCAGGCCAGGACGAAGAGGCCGATGCACGTCCCCATCATGGCGAAGTAAACGTGGCGCCGTCGCGCGTACATGCCTCCAGCGTAGGTCGCCGCGGCCCCGGACGACACGGCGGCGGCGCAGGCCCGTACACGGCAGGAAGGCCCGTACACGGCAGAGAAGGGCCGCACCCCGATCCGGTAAGCGTCCAACCCCCGGGGGTGCGGCCCTTCAGCCGTTCATGTGGTGCCTCAGACGGCGATCGCGACCTCCGCGAGGCCGCCCGTCTGCGCGACGACCGTACGGTCCGCGGTGCCGCCGGGCACCAGGGCCCGGACGGTCCAGGTGCCCTCCGCCGCGTAGAAGCGGAACTGTCCGGTCGCCGAGGTCGGGACCTCGGCGGTGAACTCGCCCGTCGAGTCCAGGAGGCGGACGTACCCGGTGACGGGCTCGCCGTCGCGGGTCACCTGGCCCTGGATGGTGGTCTCACCGGGCTTGATCGTCGAGGCGTCGGGGCCGCCGGCCTTCGCTCCACACATAAGTTCTGTCCTTCGGGTGATGAGGGGTCGCGGAGGCCGCGGATTACTTGTTGGCGCCGAGCTCGATCGGCACGCCGACCAGGGAGCCGTACTCGGTCCAGGAGCCGTCGTAGTTCTTGACGTTCTCCACACCGAGCAGCTCGTGCAGCACGAACCAGGTGAGCGCGGAACGCTCACCGATGCGGCAGTACGCGATGGTGTCCTTGGCCAGGTCGACCTGCTCCTCGGCGTAGAGCTCCTTGAGCTCGTCGTCCGACTTGAAGGTGCCGTCGTCGTTGGCGTTCTTCGACCACGGGATGTTGCGGGCGGACGGGACGTGGCCCGGGCGCTGCGACTGCTCCTGCGGCAGGTGGGCCGGCGCGAGCAGCTTGCCGCTGAACTCGTCGGGCGAGCGCACGTCGACCAGGTTCTGCGAGCCGATGGCCGCCACGACGTCGTCGCGGAAGGCGCGGATCGCGGTGTTCTGGGCCTTGGCCTTGTAGTCGGTCGCGGCGCGCTCGGGCACCTCGACGACCAGGTCGCGGGAGTCGAGCTCCCACTTCTTGCGGCCGCCGTCGAGAAGCTTCACGTTCTCGTGGCCGTAGAGCTTGAAGTACCAGTAGGCGTACGAGGCGAACCAGTTGTTGTTGCCGCCGTAGAGGACGACCAGCGTGTCGTTGCCGATGCCCTTGGCCGAGAGGAGCTTCTCGAAGCCCTCCTGGTCGATGAAGTCACGGCGGACCGGGTCCTGGAGGTCCTTGGTCCAGTCGATCCGGATGGCGTTCTTGATGTGGTTCTTCTCGTACGCGGACGTGTCCTCGTCGACCTCGACGATGGCCACGCTCGGGTCGTCCAGGTGTGCCTGGACCCAGTCGGCGTCTACCAGGACGTCGCTGCGGCTCATGCTCGTTCTCCTCCGGGGCAGTTACGGCGGGGATGTGCGGTAGAGAGAGGTGCGGGTACGCGGCCGGCGCTGACGGCTGCGGGTGGCGTACACGGCGCAGGTGGCCCCGGCAGAAGAGTCCGAGGGCCCGGAATGCGGAATAACGACGATTCCGCTCAGAAGGTGCGACAGAGCATGGCGGCGACGCGGCACAGGTCGACTGCCCGCCGCTTCGTGAGATCCGCCTGTCGCTTCATGCCTCGATCGTAGGGAGAGACAGCCGGACATGTCACCGGCGTGTCGCATAATGAGATGCGATCGTCCGCGATGTGGGACGAGATGCCCAACGGGCCCTACCCGCAGGGTTTCCGGGCGCCCGTGTCGCGGGTCACGATCTTCCGTCCATCTGCGGTACGGACGGGGTCGTCTCGCTCCTCGGACAGGCGCCGTTCCCCGGCCCGCCCGTCGGCGCCCCGACCCGGCCCTTCCTACCCGACCAGCTTGACGTCCGAACCCTTCACGGAGATCTCCACACCGTTCTTGGCCGCCTCGACCTTGTCGAGCTGGATGCCGCCGGGCAGTTCGTCGATCTTCTGCTGGAAGTCGGTGACATTGCGGACCAGCGACTCGGGCAGCGGCACCGAGATGCCCATGACGTCCACCTTCTTGGGGATCTCGTCGGCGTGCACGTTGATGGTGTCCCCGTCGACCGTGACCGAGCTCAGCACGTAGACAGGCTTCGGCAGCTTCGTGCCGCCCCTGCTGATCTCGACCGCGACCTTGATCTTGCCGTTGCCGCCGTCCGACAGGCCGGTCACCTCGGCGGTGACGCCGAGTCCGAGGTCGATGGGCTCGGACTTGGCGGTCTTCAGCAGCTCGTCGTACGCGATGGTCGCCGTGCCGGTGGCGCTGTTGGCGGTCGCGGAGCTGTAGTCGCCGCTGAAGACGACGCCGTGCATCTCGGCGCTCAGATCGTCGATGCGGATCTTGTCGGTGGCCGCGGCGGTGCCGCCGGTCGACGCCTCGTAGTCCTTGATGCCGATCTTCACGTCGTCCAGCTCGCCGCCGGCGACCTGGGTGAGGAAGGGGAAGCCCTCGATGGAGACGTCGGGGGTGTTGGTCAGCCCCTCGCTGGTCTTGATCTTCTCGGCCGCCTTGTCCTCGGCGAAACCGACGGCCACGCGGTCCGCGATCACGAAGAGGCCGCCCAGGATCACGACGACGATCAGAAGTATTCGCAGTGCGCGCATGCTCGGTGTTCCCCCACTCAGCGGCCGTGCAACGACCTGAGTGGCCGTTGCGCGCGAGCCTAATCCCGCTGGACCCCGGAATTCCGGGGTCCAGCGGAGTTGTGGATCAGCTGTGACGATCAGCCGGCGCCCCGCAGCCCGGCCGGAACGGGGCCCGAGCCCCGTCCGGCGTTCAGCTCAGGGCGCGGCCCAGGAGGTAGACGGCCGGGGCCGCGGCGGCCAGCGGCAGGGCGACGCCCGCGGTGAAGTGGACGAAGCGGGAGGGGTAGTCGTAGCTGGCGACCCGGTGGCCGATCAGCGCGCAGACCCCGGCGCCCAGGCCCAGGAAGGCGCCCTGGCTCCCGTAGCCGGTGAGTCCGCCGACCGCGATACCGGCACCCGCGGCGGCCAGCAGCGCCACCACCACCGACGCCGCGGTGGGCAGCGGCAGCGCCCGCGCGAGGATCGCCACGGCGACCGCGGCGGCGCCGACCGTGACGGCGTCGGGCTCGGCCGCGAGGTGCCCGGTCGCGATGATCGCGAGGGCCGCCGAGGCGACGGTCGCCATCAGCCCGGAGATCCGGGTGTCCGGGTCCGCGTGGCTGCGCAGCTGGAGCACCAGCGTGAGCAGCACCCACACCCCGAGGGTGCCGAGGATCGCCGCGGGCGCGTTCTCCCGGCCCGCGGCGAGCAGCGCCGCGTCCGCGACCAGGGCTCCCGCGAAGGCCAGCGCGATGCCCTGCCGGGCCGGCCACATGCCGTTCAGCCGGAACCAGCCGGCCGCCGTGACGGCCTGCAGCAGCACCAGGGGTACGACGAGTGCGTACGGGCCGATCGCCGCAGCCCCGGAGAGGAGCAGCCCGAGCAGGGCGGTCAGCGCCGCCGGCTGCATCCCCGGCTCGATGATCGGGGAGCGGCCTTCCGCGCGGGCGCGCTGGGCGTCGCTGACACGGGGGTTGCCGGTGACGGTCGGCGGGCCGTAGCCGGCGGCGCCTTCGTCACTGCCGCCGCTGCCGGCGGGGACGGCCGCGGCCTGAGAGCCGTCGGCGCCGGGTGCCGGGTAGGCGGCGGGCTCGTACCCGGCGCTCCACTCGGCCGCCGCCGTCTCCGGCGGCAGCGGCCGGCCCGCGTTGCCGTACGGGGCCGACGCGCCGTACGCCTGGGGTGCCTCGCCGTACGCCTGGGACGGCTCGTTGTACGCCTGGGGCGGCTCGTTGTATCCCTGGGGCGGCAGGTACGCCGTGTCCGCCGCGGAGACGGGCTGCTGCGCCTGGGTCTCCCAGGTCTGCCCCTCCCACTGCTGGGTGTACTGCTGCTGCCACTCGGGCTGCTGCTGAGGCTGCTGCTGATACGGGTCGTACCCCTCGTAGGGAGGCTCGTACGGCTCGTAGGGCTGGTTGCTCATGCTCTCCGGTCACCCTCCTGCGAACGGCGGGAGCACCTCGACCGTGCCGCCCTCGGCAAGCCGTACCGTCTCATGTCCACGGGTCCCCACGGGGTCACCGTCGATGAGGAACGAGCATCGCCGCAGGACGCGGACGAGTTCGCCGGGGTGTCGCGCGCGTGCCGCGTCGAGCGCGTCGGCGAGCGTGGACGCGTCGTACGGCTCCTCGGCGACACCGGCCGCGGCCTTGGCGGCGGCCCAGTACCGCACCGTGCCCTTTGCCATCTCGTTCCTCAATGATTGGTCTGCGTGAACACGGCCAGGCTAGCCCGCGGCCGAGGCGGCCCAGTCCGCGATACGGCCCAGCAGTTCGTCGTCCGCCGCGTTCTCCGCGTGGCCCATGCCGTGCTCCAGCCACAGTTCGCCGTGGCCGCCGGCCGCCGCGGCCAGCATCCGCGGGTGGTCGACCGGGAAGTAGCCGTCCCGGTCGCCGTGCACGATCAGCAGTGGGGTGGGAGCGATCAGCGGGACCGACTCGACCGGGGACGCCGGAACGGGGTCCCACTCGCGGTGATGGATCCGGGTGCGCAGGCCGTAGCGGCCGACGGCGCGCCCCACCGGGCGGGTTACCAGCCAGTGCAGCCGCCGCATAGGGGCCGTACCGCGGTAGTACCAGCGAGCCGGTGCGCTCACGGCCACCACGGCGTCCGGACGCGCTTCCGTGCGCCCCTCGTGCTCCGCGCCCGGCGACCCCGGCAGCGCGGCATGGCGCAGCACCACCGAACCGCCCATCGAGAAGCCGACGGTGGCCACCCGGGTGTGCCCGAGTTCACGCGCCCAGGCCACCGCGGCCGCCAGGTCGAGGACCTCCCGGTCGCCGACCGTGGAGCGGCCCCCGGAACGGCCGTGGCCCCGGAAGGAGAACGTCACCACGGCCCCGTACTGCGCGAAGACGGCCGCCGCCCGGCGGACGTGCGGGCGGTCCAGATCGCCGGTGAAGCCGTGCGCGAGGACGGTCACCAGGTCGCCGGACCGACCCGTTCCGGGGATGTACTCCGCGTCGATCGTGATCCCGTCGACCGTGCGCAGAAACGTCCGCACCGGGGTGCGCCCGTCCGTCTCACCCAGTGGACGAATGGAAGATCGCGTCACATGACCTGCCGTACCTGAGCTCATGTGGGCTATTCTGCTGGGCAGAGGACTCGGGCAGCGTAGCCCCCGGGTCCTTTTGTGCTTCTCGGAGCGTTGTATACGAAACCGGTATACGAAGGTTCGGAGCCGGCACAGCGGTTCCCAGGGCGCGGGACCCGCACGCAGTACGAAAGCAGTGCCGCAAACGTCCTCGCAGGGACCGAGGAGGAACCGACGTTATGGGCAAGCGAACCGTGCACGACCTTGTGACGACCCAGGCAGGTGGGGCGCGATGAGTTCTCTGCTGCTCCTGACCAATGCCCTTCAGCCGTCGACGGAGGTGCTTCCTGCCCTCGGCCTGCTGCTCCACAACGTGCGTGTGGCCCCGGCGGAGGGACCCGCACTCGTCGACACCCCCGGCGCCGACGTCATCCTCATCGACGGGCGCCGTGACCTCCCGCAGGTCCGCAGTCTCTGTCAGCTGCTCCGCTCCACGGGACCGGGCTGTCCGCTGATCCTCGTCGTCACCGAGGGCGGCCTCGCGGCCGTCACCGCCGACTGGGGCATCGACGACGTCCTCCTCGACACGGCGGGGCCCGCCGAGGTCGAGGCCCGGCTCCGGCTCGCCATGGGCCGCCAGCAGATCGTCAACGACGACTCCCCCATGGAGATCCGCAACGGCGATCTGTCGGTGGACGAGGCGACCTACAGCGCCAAGCTCAAGGGCCGGGTCCTCGACCTGACCTTCAAGGAGTTCGAGCTCCTGAAGTACCTCGCACAGCACCCGGGCCGGGTCTTCACCCGCGCCCAGCTGCTCCAGGAGGTCTGGGGCTACGACTACTTCGGCGGTACGCGCACGGTCGACGTCCACGTACGACGGCTGCGCGCGAAGCTCGGACCCGAGCACGAGTCGCTCATCGGCACCGTCCGGAACGTCGGTTATCGATTCGTTACTCCGGAGAAGGTGGACCGCGGCGCGGAGGGCGCGAAGGCCCAGGCCGCCCAGCCAAAGCCGGAGGATGCGGACGAGACGGCGCACCTGGACGCGGTCGACACCGCGGGGGTCGCGGCGGAGGCCCAGGAAGCCGCCGTACGCCCTGCCCAGAGGTAGGTCCATCCGCGTAGACTCCGCGCGTGGCCAAGGTGACTAGGGATGATGTGGCGCGACTGGCGGGTACGTCCACCGCCGTCGTCAGCTATGTCATCAACAACGGACCGAGGCCGGTCGCCCCGGCCACGCGCGAGCGCGTTCTCGCCGCGATCAAGGAGCTGGGGTACCGGCCCGACCGGGTCGCCCAGGCCATGGCCTCGCGCAAGACCGAGCTGATAGGCCTGATCGTGCCGGACGCACGCCAGCCCTTCTTCGGGGAGATGGCGCACGCGGTCGAACAGGCCGCCGCCGAGCGCGGGAAAATGGTGCTGGTCGGCAACTCCGACTACGTCGCGGAGCGCGAGGTCCACTATCTGCGGGCCTTCCTCGGCATGCGGGTCTCCGGGCTGATCCTCGTCAGCCACGCGCTCAATGACAACGCTGCCGCCGAGATCGACGCCTGGGACGCCCGGGTGGTGCTGCTGCACGAGCGGCCCGAGGCCATCGACGACGTCGCGGTCGTCACGGACGACATCGGCGGCGCCCAGCTCGCCACCCGTCACCTCCTGGAGCACGGGTACGAGTACGTCGCCTGTCTCGGCGGTACGGCCGAGACCCCCGCGGTCGGCGACCCGGTCTCCGACCACGTCGAGGGCTGGCGGCGCGCCATGCAGGAGGCCGGCATCCCCACCGAGGGACGCCTCTTCGAAGCCCCCTACAACCGCTACGACGCCTATCAGGTCGGCCTCCAGCTGCTGGCGGGACCGGACCGCCCGCCGGCCATCTTCTGCTCGACCGACGACCAGGCCATCGGTGTACTGCGGGCCGCACGCGAGCTGCGCATCGACGTACCGGGCGAGCTGGCGGTGGCCGGCTTCGACGACGTCAAGGAAGCGGCGCTGACGGATCCGCCGCTGACGACGATCGCCTCCGACCGGTCGGCGATGGCCCGCGCGGCCGTTGATCTCGTCCTGGACGACGGCCTCCGGGTGGCCGGCTCGCGTCGTGAGCGTCTGAAGCTCTTCCCGTCACGGCTGGTTGTGCGGCGGTCCTGCGGCTGCGCGTAGAACGGGACCTGTGGGCCGGCTGTGGCCGGTCCCGCAGCGCCTCGCACCCCTGACGGGGTACGGCCCCACCCCCTGTTTCCTGGGCCCCGGCGTCTTTATATCGGGCATACGCGGTTCTGTCGGGCTTCTCAGCGGGCACTCAGGGAGCTCTCATGATGGGGCGCCAGTCTTTTTTCCATGACCGAGAGCTTCCGCCGCAGCGGCGAGTACGAGCACCACGAGCAGGGCGACCAGTCCGGGTACGTCCAGGGCAGCGACCAGCGGCCCGCGTACCCCGAGCAGCAGCAGCACGCCTCCTCCCCCGTCGACCCCCAGTGGCCGGCCCCGCCGGCCTACCAGCCGGTCCAGCCGGTCGCCGTCGAGCCGGGCACCACCGTGTGGCCGGGCTCCGGTCAGGGTGCGGGCGGTGGCGGTCATGACGGCCACGGCGGTGCCCCGGCGGGCGCCTACGGTGCCGAGCCGCCCGCCGGCTCCACGGCGGTCCTCACCGCGGAGCCCCTCCCCGGCGGCCCGGCGCACGCGCCGAAGAAGCGCGCCAAGGGCCCGCTGGCCCTGCTCGCCGCCGTGGCGATAGCGGCCGCGGCCGTGGGCGGCGGCACCGCGTACGCGTTCCAGGAGCTCACCGGTACGGACAACGCGTCGAGCAGCACCAGCACCACCGTCGTGCCCGCCGCCCAGAAGGGCACCGTCGCCGGTGTCGCCGCGGCGGTCAGCCCGAGCATCGTGGAGATCACCGCGACCCTCTCCAACGGCACGTCCACCGGCTCCGGCGTGATCCTCACCACCGGCGGCGAGATCCTCACCAACAACCACGTCATCTCCGGCGCCTCCTCGATCAAGGTGACGACGAGCAACGGCAAGTCGTACACCGCGAAGACCGTCGGCACCGACAGCAAGAAGGACCTCGCACTGGTCAAGCTGGAGAACGCGCCCTCCGGTCTGAAGACCGCCACGCTCGGCAACTCCGACGCCGTCAAGGTCGGCGACAGCGTGGTCGCGATCGGCTCCCCCGAGGGTCTGACCGGCACCGTCACCAGCGGCATCGTCTCCGCGCTCGACCGCGACGTCACCGTCTCCACCGACGAGGGCGGACAGCAGGGCCAGGGCCAGCAGGGCGGCGGCAGCGGTCAGTGGCCGTTCGAGTTCGGTGGCCGGCAGTTCAACGGCGACACCGGTTCGTCCACCACGACGTACAAGGCCCTGCAGACCGACGCCTCGCTCAACCCCGGCAACTCCGGGGGCGCGCTCATCGACATGAACGGCAACATCATCGGCATCAACTCGGCGATGTACTCGGCTGCGGACGCCACGTCCTCGTCGAGCGCGGGCAGCGTCGGGCTCGGCTTCGCCATCCCGATCAACACCGTCAAGTCCGACCTGGCGACCCTGCGGGCCGGCGGCTCCGACTGACCCTGAACCACCCTGGAGGTCGACATGATCACTCTCGTCTCCCACCCGGCCGCGGACGACGGCCCGGCCGGGCTCACCCTGGCCCTCGCGGTGGCCCGCGAGCTGCACCCGCCGACGGCACGTGCGCCGGAGGTGGCGGTGGCGGTCCCGGAGCTGATGGGCCTGCGTACGTCCGCCGCGCGTCCGCACCACCGCAAGGTCCCGCTGAGCAGGCTCGGCTCGCTGCGGGGCTGAGCCGGCCTTCCCGGCCGTTGCACTCCGTCCCCGTCAGGAAACGTGCGAGGCTGAATGAGTTCAGCCCCGTTCCACCCGCACCCCGAGGAACCCACGCCCATGAGCCCCGCCGAAGGCGACCGTGAAACCCAGCGCATCCTGATCGTCGACGACGAGCCCGCGGTACGTGAGGCTCTGCAGCGCTCTCTCGCCTTCGAGGGGTACGACACCCTGGTCGCCGTCGACGGCGCGGACGCGCTGGAGAAGGCGACGGCCTACCAGCCCGATCTGGTCGTGCTCGACATCCAGATGCCCCGGATGGACGGCCTGACGGCGGCCCGCCGGATCCGGGGCGCGGGTACCACCACACCCATCCTCATGCTCACCGCCCGCGACACCGTCGGCGACCGGGTCACCGGCCTCGACGCCGGCGCCGACGACTACCTCGTCAAGCCCTTCGAGCTCGACGAACTCTTCGCCCGGATCCGCGCGTTGCTGCGGCGCAGTTCGTACGCGGCGACGGCGGTCGGCGCGCAGGAGGACGACGCCCTCACCTTCGGTGACCTCCGCATGGACCTGGCGACCCGCGAGGTCACCCGGGCCGGGCGGCCGGTCGAACTGACCCGCACCGAGTTCACCCTGCTGGAGATGTTCCTCGCCCACCCGCGCCAGGTCCTGACCCGCGAGCAGATCCTGAAGGCCGTGTGGGGCTTCGACTTCGAGCCGTCCTCCAACTCCCTCGACGTGTACGTCATGTATCTGCGCCGCAAGACCGAGGCGGGCGGCGAGCCGCGCCTCGTCCACACGGTGCGGGGTGTGGGGTACGTGCTGCGCTCGGGCGGCGCGGAGTGATCAAGCGGTTCCGGTCCCTGCCGATCCGGTCCCGGCTCGCCCTCCTCGTCGCGGCGGCGGTGGCGTTCGCGGTGGCGGCGGTTTCGGTGACGTGTTGGTTCATCGTCGAGGGAAAGCTGTACGGCGAGCTGAACGCCGACCTGACGTCACAGAAGAGTGCCGTGCCCTACGCCGCGGTCCAGAACGCGATCACCAACTGCGGCGAGAACCCCAAGGCCGACACCAACAGCCTCCGCGGACGGTCCGAGCCCTATGCGCAGTTGGTCCGGGGGGACGGCACGATCTGCGCCTTCGACGGCTTTCGCACGGTGAAGGTCACGTCCGGCGACGCGGACGTGGCCAAGGACCCGGACACGGACGTCGACGTGTTCCGGAACGGGAGCGACACCGACGGGAACGCCGTGCGGGTGCTGACCACGCCGCTCATCGTCACCGGTGTCCCCGGCCCGGATCCCGGGCGCCGTGTGCTGTACAGCGACGCCGCCTTCGTCGTCGCCGTCCCGCTCAAGAGCACCGAAAAGACCCTCAACGACCTCGCCCTCATCCTCCTCCTCGTCTCCGGCATCGGAGTGATCGGCGCCGGAGCCGCCGGCCTGGCCGTGGCGCGTGCGGGTCTGCGTCCCGTCGACAAGCTCACCGACGCCGTGGAGCACGTCGCCCGCACCGAGGACCTGACCATCCGCATCCCGGTCGAGGAGGACAGCGAGGACGAGATCGCGAGGCTGTCCCGCTCCTTCAACTCGATGACCACGTCGCTGGCGAACTCCCGTGAGGTGCAGCAGCAGCTCATCGCGGACGCCGGTCACGAGCTGCGCACCCCGCTCACCTCCCTGCGTACCAACATCGAACTGCTCGCGCGCAGTGAGGAGACCGGCCGGGCGATCCCCCCGGCGGACCGCAAGGCGCTCCTCTCGTCGGTCACCGCACAGATGACGGAACTGGCCGCGCTGATCGGCGACTTGCAGACGCTGTCGCGGTCGGACGCGGGCCAGTCGGGCGACCGGGTCCAGGTGGTGGCGCTGCAGGACACGGTGGACGCGGCGCTGCGCCGGGCCCGGCTGCGCGGCCCGGAGCTGACGATCTCGGCGGACCTCCAGCCCTGGTTCGTCCGGACGGAGCCCTCCGCGCTGGAGCGGGCCATCGTGAACATCCTGGACAACGCGGTGAAGTTCAGCCCCGAGGGCGGCACCATCGAGGTCGCGCTGGCCGACGGCGTCCTCACCGTCCGCGACCACGGCCCCGGCATCCCCGCCGACGAACTCCCGTACGTCTTCGACCGGTTCTGGCGCTCCCCGTCGGCGCGGGCCCTGCCGGGCTCGGGTCTCGGTCTGTCGATCGTGGCCCGCACGGTCCAGCAGTCCGGCGGCGAGATCTCCCTGACCCGGGCCGAGGGCGGCGGCACCCTCGCCGCGATCCGCCTGCCGGGCGCGCCGACTCCTCCGCCCGCTCTGGACTAGGCCCTCTCGACCCGCGTATCCGCACCTGGCCCGCGCTCCCCAGTCTGCGCACACGCCTCTCCAAGCCGTGCCACAGGCTCGCGTTACACGTTGGACGGATGGCGCGGAAGATTCTGCTGGCCGATGACGACACGGCTGTGCGTGAGGGGCTGGGTCGGCTGCTCAGGTTCGAGGGGTACGAGACCGTTCTCGCCGGGGACGGGAGGGAGGCCCTGGACCTGATGGCCTGCCCGGAGCAGCGGCCCGACCTGGTGCTGATGGATGTGACCATGCCGGGGCTCGACGGGCTGGCCGCGACCCGGCGGATCCGGGCGTCGGGACACACGCTGCCCATCCTCATGATCACCGGCCGGCACGCCGTGGGCGACCGTATCGTCGCGCTCGACAACGGCGCCGACGACTACCTCACCAAGCCCTTCGCGGCGGAGGAACTGCTGGCCCGGGTCAGGGCCCTGCTGCGCCGCAGTCTGCTGTCGAAGCCCGGCAGGGGCACGGCGGCCACCGGGCTCGGGTTCGAGGAGGTCGCGATGGATCTGCGGACCCGTGCGGTCACCCGCGCCGGCCGGTCCCTCGACCTCACGAAGACCGAGTACGCGCTTCTGGAGTACCTGATGCGCCACCCGGGCAAGGTGCTCAGCCGGGCCCAGATCCTCAAGGAGGTCTGGGGCTTCGACTTCGAGCCGACGTCCAACACCCTCGACGTGTACGTCATGTACCTGCGGCGGAAGCTGGAGCGGCACGGCGAGCACCGGCTCATTCACACCGTACGAGGGCTGGGCTACACGCTCCGCGCCGACAAGTAGGCGCGCTCACCCGGCCGCCGGCAGCAGGGCTCGGTCACCCGGCCGCCGGCAGCAGGTCCTGCGCCGGACCGGGCATCGCCAGGCGCGCGTACGTCCCGGCGCGCGCCATCAGCTCGTCGTGCGTGCCCGTCTCCACCAGCCGCCCGCCGTCCACGACCAGGATCCGGTCCGCGTCCGGGGCGAGGCTCAGATCGTGGGTGATCATGATCGTCGTCCGGCCGGTCATCAGGCGGCGCAGCGGCTGCACGATCCGTCGGGCGGCGACCGAGTCCAGGCCGGCGGTCGGCTCGTCGAGGACGAGGACGGGGGCCGCGCGCAGCATGGCGCGGGCGATGGCGATGCGTTTGAGCTGGCCGCCGGAGAGGGTGGCGGTGCCGGGGGAGATCTCGGTGCCGTAGCCCTCGGGCAGGGCGTCGATGAACTCGTGCGCCGCCGCGTCCCGGGCGGCCCGCTCGATCTCGGTGTCGCTCGCGCCCGGCCGGCCGCACTCGATGTTCTCGCGGATCGTGCCGTGCAGGATGAGCGTCTCCTGGGGCAGCAGGGCGACGTTCTCGCGCAGGAACTCCAGGCGTACGTGGGTCAGCGGGACCCCGTCCAGGCAGAGGACGCCCGCCGTCGGGTCGTAGAAACGGGTCAGGAGTTTGGCGAGCGTCGACTTCCCGGCGCCGCTCGGGCCGGTGACCAGGACGAGTTCGCCGGGGTTCGCCGTGAAGGTGACGTCGTGCAGGGACCCGCGGTCGGCGCCGGGGTAGCGGAAGGACGCGTCGTGGCAGCTCACCCAGCCGCGGACGGGCCAGGGCCGCACGGGATGCGCTGGGTCGCGCACGGCCGGTTCGGCGCCCAGGATCTCCTGGATGCGGGCGGCGCCGGCGGTGGCCGCGGAGAGGGTCAGGCCCAGCTGGCCGAGATTGCGGATCGGCGGGTAGAGGTAGCCGAGGAAGGCCGCGAAGGCGAGCAACTGGCCCAGCGTCATACGGTTCCGGGAGATCTCCCAGACGCCGAGTCCGATCACGGCGAGCACGCACAGCGTCTCGACGACCTCGACGAACTGCTCGTACAGCTCGCTGGTCCGTGCCCCGCGCACCGACGCCCGCATCCACGCACGTGCCTCGCGGTCGAGCCGCTTCTCCTCGGCCCGCCGGCGGTTGTAGGCCTGGGTCAGCACGACGTTGCCGAGTGACCTCGACGACCGAGGTGATCGCGCCGTCGGCGGTCCGTTCGTCCTGCGAGGCCTGTTTGATCCGGCCGGCGAAGCGGCGGGCGGCGATGAGGAAGAGCGGGGCCAGGACGAAGGTGGCGAGGGCGAGGTCCCAGCGCAGCCAGAGTGCGGCGACGGCGTAGAAGACGGCCGAGAAGGCGGCGGACACGGTGCCGACGACGCCGGAGACCACCATCTGTTCGATGGCCTCGACATCGCCGGTGAGCCGCTCGACCAGATCGCCCTGGCGGTGCTGCTGGAAGAAGTGCGGCGGCAGGTCCTGGACATGACGGAACACACTGGCGCGCAGCCGCAGCACGAATCTCTCGGCGGTCCACACGGCCAGTGAATTGCCGAGATATCCGACGACCGCGCCGAGCACGGCGACCCCGAGCCAGGCGCCGGCGGGCCGCCAGAACGCGGCGAGCACACCGTGCCTGAGCGCGTGGTCGGTGAGTTCCGCGAAGAGCAGGATCGATGCCGTCTCGGCGAGCGCGGCCACGATCACACAGCCGATAATCAGCACCAGCCGGCCGCGGTCGCCACGCGTCAGCGGCCAGAAGCGGGCGAACGCCTCCCGGACGTCCCGCATGACAATTCCCCTTTCCGGAACCTGAGTTGAGGAACCGGTCCCGAACATGGCCGAGGCGGGGCCGCCGGAACTTCCGGGGGCCCCGCCTCGTGGCGGACGACCAGGCCTAGCGACCGTGCTTCACCGGGCGCTTCGGAGCCTTCTTCTTCTCCTGCTTCGGAGCGGGCTTCGCGGGCTGGCGGCTCTTCTTGACCGGGGTGACCTTGTGGAAGCTCATGGCGTTCTCCTTCTTCCCTGCGGGTGGATTCCCTTTGTCGTTTGCGCTGTTCGCTTTCGACAAGGAAAACACTACGGGAGGCAGAACCCGGAAATGGCCAATTCGCCTGAGACCTCGATGAATTGCGGGTAAGACAAATATTCAGGACATCCGCGGAACCGAACCATCTCTCACACAGGATTTATTACGCCACTCACCTGGAATTTACCAAGGCAATTGCCAGGCATAGGGAATTGAGCGGTGTACGGTCAATGCCCGACCGACAGGGACGAACCCGTCAGCCGCACGCGGATGCCGTCCTTCTCCACCCGCACGTCCCGCAGCCGCAGCTCGCCGGCCGCCGGACGCGGCAGCCGGAAGCCCAGGGAGAGTTGATCGGCGAGGACCGGGCGGGTGAGCCGGGTGAGGCCGTCGAGGAGCGCGGGGTCGAGCCCGAGGAGCTTGAGGAGCTCCGGGTGGCCGACCGCCTCGTCGAGGAGGTTCAGCCGCATGGCCTGGCGGGCGAAGCCGGCCGAACCCGTCAGCCTCGCCAGCTCCGTGTCGTCCCGCAGCGCGCCCTGGACGGCCGCGTCCGGTACGCCGAGCCGGCGCACGAGGGCCGGGACCGACAGCAGCGCCCGCGCGTTGCGCCGCTCCTTGCTCAGCCGCGCCGCCGCGCTCGGGGTGAGGTGCAGCCCCTCGGACGCGCGGACGCCCGGCCGGTACGTCGCCAGGTCCCCGATGTCCAGGCGCATGCCGCCGATCCGCGTGGCGATGCCGCGCTCGCCGTCGCGCCGGATGCTGGCGTCGGCCCGGAGCTTGAGGTCGTGGCCGGCGACGGGCAGGGTGCCGCGCGCCCGCACCTGGTCGCGGCCGTGACCGGTGAACGTGACCTGGGACGCGCCGAGTTCACGGTTGAGGTCGTCGAAGGCGAGCAGCACCTCGCCGTGCAGCTCCGGTATCCGGGCACCGCGCGGGGAGGTGGGACCGCCGATGATCCGTACGTTCGTGGCGGTCGCCGACACCTTCGCCAGGGAGACCCGGTCGGCGGCCACGTCCGGCACGGTGACCCGCACGGAGTGGACGCGCTGGTCGGCGAGTTGGGTGAGGAAGGGGAAGCCGGCGATGTCGACCTCGGGTGCCGCGGTCAGCCGCAGCTGGTCCTTGAGCCCGTCCGCCGCGCTGTGTTCGGCGTAGAGCAGGGCCCACCGGTCGGCGAGGGTGAGGAAGGCCGCGAGGACCAGGACACCGACGAGGGCCTTGGCCGCGAGGGGCAGTCCGGCGAAACGCCTGCGGCGACGCCGGGAACCCCGGCGGTGGTTGGGCGGGGCCCACTCCTCCGCGTCCTCGTACGCCGCTGCGTCCTGCGGCAGGTCCTCGTGGAGGAACTCCTCCAGCGGGCCGTGGTCCAGCGCGCCGAGCTCTTCGTACGGGTCGATATAGGGGCGGGGGCCGGCAGGGGAATGCGTGGTGATGCGGTGGGGGTCGGCAGGGGGATGCGCTGTCATGCGGTGGGGGGTACGCATCGTCTCATCCGACCATGCGTACCACCCCTGCCCGCAACCGCTGTCGCCGGTATGCGATCTTCCTCACGGCCGGGGCGTCGTTCGGACCGGTCCGGACCCGGGCCGGTCCGAGCGGCACCTCCTACTTCACGATCGTGATCCGGTCCGCCGCCGGCACCGGGTACGGCGCCGCGGCGGACGAGCCGGCCGTCAGATAGCCCTCGAACGCCGCCAGGTCGTCCCCGCCGACCAGCACGTTCGTGCCCTTGCCGAGCTCGGCGAAGCCGTCGCCGCCGCCCGCGAGGAACGAGTTCATCGCGACGCGGTAGGTGGCGGCCGGGTCGATCGCCGCACCGTTCAGCTTGACGGAGCCGGCCACCACCCGCGCGGCGCCCGACTTGGTCAGATCCAGGGTGTACGTCAGGCCCTTGGAGATCTGCAGGATCTTCGGCGCGGCCTCGTTCGCCCCGCTGACCTGCTGCTGGAGCGCGGTGACCAGCTGGGCTCCGGTGAGGTTCACCAGGTTGACGGTGTTGGCGAACGGCTGGACCGTGTACGCCTCGCCGTACGTCACCACCCCGTCGCCCTCACCGCCGCTCGCGGTGTAGGTGAGCCCGGCGCGGATGCCGCCCGGGTTCATCAGCGCGAGGTCGGCCTCCGGGTCCAGGGACTTGGCGTACGCCAGCTGCGCGTCGGCGATCAGGTCGCCGAGCGGGGACTCCGTACCGGTGTTGCCGATGTCGCCCGCGATGTAGCCGATCGGGCGCGAGGCGATCGGAGCGGAGAGGGTCTTCCACTTCGTGATCAGGCCGGTCATGTCGGCGGCCTTCGGCACGTCACGGGTGACCACGTGGTTCGCGGACTTCACCGCCGTCCGCGCGATGTCGCCGGTCCAGCGGTCGTACGTCAGCGTGGTGTCCGTGTAGAGACGGCCGAAGGACGCGGCCGACGTCACCATGCGGGGCCTGCCCGCCGGGTCCGGGATGGTGCACGCGTACGCCTGGTGGGTGTGGCCGGTGACGAGCGCGTCCACGGCCGGCGTGACGTTCTTCGCGATGTCGACGATCGGGCCCGAGATGCCGTCACCGGCGCCGGGGCTGTCGCAGTCGTAGTTGTACGCCTGCGAGGCGGGCGCGCCGCCCTCGTGGATCAGCGCGACGATCGACTTCACGCCCTGGTGCTGGAGCTCCTTGGCGTACTTGTTGATCGTTTCGACCTCGTCACCGAACTTCAGGCCCTTGACGCCGTCGGCCGACACGATGTTCGGGGTGCCTTCCAGCGTCACGCCGATGAAGCCGACCTTGACGCCGTTCTTCTTCCAGACCCAGTAGGGCTTCAGCAGCGGCTTGCCGGTCTTCTCCTTCGTCACGTTCGCGGCGAGGTAGGGGAAGTCGGCGCCCTCGAACTTCTCACTGCTGTCGTAACAGCCGTCCTTCGGGTGGCAGCCGCCGTTCTGGAGGCGGGCCAGTTCCGTGGCGCCCTCGTCGAACTCGTGGTTGCCGACGCTCGTCACGTCCAGGTCGAGCTTGTTCAGCGCGTCGATCGTCGGCTCGTCGTGGAACAGGCCGGAGATCAGCGGCGAGGCGCCGACCATGTCGCCCGCGGCGGCCGTGATCGAGTACTTGTTGCCCTTGCGGGCCTCACGCAGGTGCGTGGCGAGGTACTCCACACCGCCCGCGTCGATCGTCTTGGTCGTGCCGTCGGCCTGCTGCTCGGTCACCCGGCCCGACGAGCCGGTCGGCGGCTCCAGGTTGCCGTGCAGGTCGTTGAACGACAGCAGCTGTACGTCCTGGTAGCGGCCGCTGCCGTGGTGGTGGCCGGCGGTCGCCGTGTCCTGTCCCGCGCTCGCGGGCATCGCGGCGGCCAGCGCGCCGACGGTGGCGAGTCCTGCGGCGGTGGCGAGAAGGCGATGGGTACGTCTGTGCCGGGGCGTCGGCGGCATGGTTCCCCCCTGTGGGAGCTGTGCTACGGCTGTGGCTAGCGCGCAGCCTAGAATCAACGCGCGTAGCGCAACAGGGGGTTCTGGGTTACGGACTGGTTGCCATCGGTTGTTCGGGGCGGCCGCGAGGAAGACGTGCCGGTCCTGCCCGGCTCCTTGTCCGGAAATCGTCGCGCCGTACCCTCGTATCCATGACCAGCGACGACACCGCACCCGCCGCCATCTCCCGTTCCGTCGAGACCCTCTCCGCGCTCTCTCCCGACCAGGCCGAGGCCGTACTCGAACTGCTCGCGGAGGCCGCGCGGACCGACGGGCAGCAGGCGGTGTCCGAGCAGGGACGGCTGCAGTTGCGCGGCGGCGAGCGCGACGGCGTACGGCATCTGCTGCTGACCCTGGGCGAGACGCTCGTGGGGTACGCGCAGTTGGAGGACACCGACCCCGTGGAGGCGCCGGCCGCCGAGCTGGTGGTGCATCCGGCGTATCGCGGACACGGGCACGGGCGGGCGCTGGGTTCGGCGCTGCTGGCCGCGTCCGGCAAGCGGCTGCGGGTCTGGGCGCACGGCGGGCACTCCGCCGCGCGTCATCTCGCGCAGGTCCTCGGGCTGTCGCTCTTTCGTGAACTGCGCCAGATGCGGCGGTCGTTGACCGACCTCGAGCTGCCCGAGCCGGTGCTGCCGGCCGGGGTTTCCGTCCGCTCCTTCGAGCCGGGGCGGGACGACGCGGCGTGGCTCGCGGCGAACGCGGAGGCCTTCGCCCACCACCCCGAGCAGGGGTCCCTCACCCAGCGGGACCTGGACGACCGGATGGCTGAGCCGTGGTTCGAGCCGGCCGGCTTCTTCCTCGCCTTCCGGGGCGAGGAACTGGTCGGCTACCACTGGACGAAGGTGCATGCCGAGGAGGGGCTCGGCGAGGTGTACGTCGTCGGGGTGCGGCCCGGCGCCCAGGGCGGCGGCCTCGGCAAGGCCCTCACCGCGATCGGCCTCCGCCACCTGGCCGCCCAGGGCCTGCCGACCGCGATGCTCTACGTCGACGCCGACAACCTGCCGGCCGTCACGGTCTACGAACGCCTGGGCTTCCGCACGTACGAGACGGACTTGATGTACCGCACGGAGACGTGACGCCCCTGCGCCGGGTGGCCGGGCGAGGAGGGGACTCGACCCACCCGGGCGCCGGCCCCCGCGCCCGGTGATTGGGCAAGAAGGGGACTGGGCCCACCCGGGCGCCGGCCCCGCGCCGGTTGGCCGGGCAAGGAGGGGACTCGACCCACCCGGGCGCCGGCCCCCGCGCCCGGTGATTGGACAAGAAGGGGACTGGGCCCACCCAGACACCGGCCCCCGCGCCGGTGGCCGGGCAAGGAGGGGACTCGACCCACCCGGGCGCCGGCCCCCGCGCCCGGTGATTGGGCAAGAAGGGGACTGGGCCCACCCGAGCGCCGGCGCACCATCAGGTCGGCCGGTGGCGGAGCTGGAACCCCCGTCGGCGGGGTTCCAGCGTGCAGGCTGCACACGCAGCGGCCAGCGCGAGCAGCAGGGCCGCCCACTGCAGATGCGCGACCCCCCATCGCGCGTCGTCCACGGCGACGAACGGAGTCCACCGCTCAGGGACGAGCAGCGGTGCCGACACCCCGAGGCCGAGAAGGGCCGCAGCCGCCCCCACCCCGGGCTCGGCCTCGTCCGAGAAGCGGACGCCCGCCGCCGCGGCGGCCAGTGCGAGGACGACGACGGCCGCGGCCTCGAGGGACACCGCCCCCACCGGGGGCCGCACCCCGGCCGGCACGAGGGCGAGGGCGAGGGTCCACCAGCCCACGACCAGGGGCGCGACAAGCCCCACCCGCAGAGCGACCCGCACCGGCCGCCCCACCGGCACCGCCGCGGTCGTGTGCCGCGCCGGATCGTCCAGCAGAAACGTCAGCCCCAGCGCACCGGCCAGCGCCGCGGCCCGCAGGAAGGTGAGGGAGAGCCAGGGATCCGGCTGTCCGAAGAGCCCCCGCGGAACACCCGCGAGCAGCAGCCCCGCACCCGCCCCCGTCCCCAGCGCCCCCCACGGCAACGACCGCCACACGGGCCGGACCAGATCCCGGGTCATGCCCCGCATGCCCCGGCCCTCTCGCCCCGGCTCACTCACCGCAGTCGTCCTCGCCCTTGGGCACAGGCAGGTCCAGCAGTTCCGCGGCCCGAGCCGTGGTCGTCCTCGGGGAGGTCAGCTCCGTCCAGTGGGCCTTCACCTTGGCGGTGACGCCGTAGCGCGGCTGCTGGAGGAGCTGCCGTACGACCGTGGTCTGCCGGGCGGTCATCCCGACGGAGTCCGTCGGGGTGATGGCGATCGCCGAGCCGCTGGTGCTGTCGTCCAGGCGGACCTGGCGGAACGCGGCCATCGGGTCGGCGTCCGTGCCGAGCGCGAGCCACATGGTCGTCACCCCGCGGGCCCCGCACACCTGCCCGCCGCTCCGCTCGTCGCCCGCCACCAGGACGGAGGCGACGGCGACCGCGAACTCCGGGACCCGGTTGCCGCCCCAGCGCGTACCGACGGTCACCTGTCCCGGCTTGCCGGACGGTTCGAGCGCCGCGTCCCCGCTCAGCCCGTACCGGGCGTCGACGCGCTGCCGTACGGTCAGCCGCGCACCCCCGGCGGAGCCCCCCGCGAGGGACTGGACGCGTCCGACGACCGCGGCCCAGTCGGCGGTCCGGTCGGTCCACTCGGGGTAGGCGCAGTAGGTCGACGACCCGTGCGGGACGCAGGACTGCACCTTCTCGGGCGTGACGGACGCCGTCTCGCGGGCGTCGGCAAGGCCGGCCGGGTCACCGGCACTCTGCCCCGCGATCCCCGCGACGGTGGCGGCGACGGCGAGGGCGGTGCCGGCCTTGATCAGCCGCGTACGGCCGCCGCTGACCAGGACCGCCGTACCGACCAGCAGAGCGATGAGCCCGATCAGATACAGCACGTGCCACGCGGCGGGGCGGCCGATCAGGTCGGAGGGCAGCGGATCGCTCCGGGTCTCGTTGACGGCAGGCCACAGCCACTGTCCCCAGCGCGCGTTGTCCGTGCCGTTGGCCACGAAGATCGCGAAGACGAAGCCGCCGAGCGCGAGGAGCGGGACGGCGAACACGGAGGGGATCAGCCGCGCCGTCAGCACGCCGAGGACACCGGACAGCAGGACCCCGAGCGGGCCCACGGCCAGTTCGGCGACCGAGCCGTGGCCGACCGCGCCCGGCTTCAGCGCCGTACAGGTGAAGTCGAAGACGACGACCAGGGCGCAGGCCGCGGCGAGCGGCACGGCCGACAGCGCGTGCGCCGCCGTACGCCGCCACGGTTCCATGACCAGGGTGTCGAAGTGCCGGTCGGTGCCGCGCCGGCGGGAGCGCAGGGCCGCCCGGTTGGCGCAGACGAACAGCGCTATGCCGACGAGCATCGGCCGGTCCTGGGTGGCCCGGTCGGCGTCCTGGAGTGCCGGGAAGGCGTCCATGCCCTCGCGGCCGGACCACAGCCGCCAGCAGGTGTAGGCGACGTACAGGACGAAGAAGACGAAGACCGGTACATGCAGGACGAGTTCGCGGGCCTCGAAGCGGGCGAGGGCGAGCACGGCCGCCGCTCGGGGCCGTCGGCCCGTCTGCGTGGACAGGGCTCTGTCCACGGGTGCGGTCATGACCGTGCCGCTCATGCCGACACCTCCGCGGGCTCGCCGTCGAGGGTGAGCAAGTAGCCGTCCTCCAGGGTGGGTTCGAGGAGGTCGGCGCCCTGGGGCGGGTCGCCGACGTTGCGGAAGGTGCCGGCGCCCGTACGCCATCCGGCCTTCGCGCCCGGGTCGCGTGCGCCGCTGCTCCACACCCGCCCTGTCGCCCGTGCGGTCAGCTCGGCCGGGGTGCCCTCGAAGCGGATCCGCCCCTTGGCCATGACGATCACCCGGTGGCAGAGCATCGCCACGTCCTCGGTCTGGTGGGTGGAGAGCAGCACGGTCCGGCCCTCCCCCGCCTGGGCGATCAACTCCCGGAAGCGCATGCGCTGTTCGGGGTCGAGTCCGACGGTCGGCTCGTCCAGGACGAGGAACCCGGGGTCGCCGACGAGGGCGGCGGCGAGCGCCACCCGCTGCCGCATGCCGCCGGAGAGCTTCTTGATGCGCTTGCCGCGGACGTCGGACAGGTCGACGGCGGCGAGCACCCGGCGCACCTCGGCGTGCCGCGCGCCGCGGTCCGTCAGCTCCTTCAGGATCGCCACGTAGTCGACGAACTCGAAGGCCGAGAAGTCCGGGTGGAATCCGGGGGTCTGCGGGAGATAGCCGAGCGCGCGCCGTACGTCCTGGCGTCCGGCGCTCGTCCCCGGGTCGTGTCCGAGCACGGTGAAGGCCCCGCGGTCGGCGGGCAGCGCGGTCGCGAGCACCCGCAACAGGGTCGTCTTGCCTGCGCCGTTGGGCCCCAGCAGGCCGGTCACGCCGTCCTCCAGGCGCAGTGACACGTCGTCCAGGGCGGGCGTGCCGCCGTAGCGAAGGGTCAGGCCTGCGGCCGAGACGGTGGGGGCGGCCCCCGGGAAGGCGGAGGTCATGCGGCGCTCCTGTCGATGAAGGCGGTGGTGGAGTCGAAACGGTCGCGGACCGCGTACAGCAGCGCGGCGGCGAGCACCGCCACCGCCGCGGCGACACCCTGTCCGGCCGCGGTGAACGGCACGAGGGTCCCCTGGCTCCGGTGGTCGGCCGCCAGCAGCAGCCCGAGCCACGCCCCGCCGACCAGGGCGGGTGCGAGGACCGGCCCCAGTCGGGGGGTCAGCGCGAGGGCGAGCGCGGTGAGGGCGAGCGCGGGCAGCAGCCAGGCGGCCGCCCGCAGCCCGTACGCGGGAAGCGCGAGCGTGGCCAGGCCGTTGAGCGCGATTCCGGTGGCCAGCACGGCGACCGTGCGGATCATCAGCAGCCGGAAGCCGTGCGTCGGCGAGACGACGGCCATCTCGTACGTCGGGTCGAGCACGGGTCCGTAGGACAGCGCGACCCCGGCGAGCGGGAGGAGCGGCGCGAGGGCGAGGAACAGCGTGGGCGACTCGGCGCCCTGGACCGCGTAGGACGCCGCGACCGTCATCGTCAGGACGGCGAGCACGGCACCGAGCCAGGCGCGCCGCAGCACGGGTGTGGCGGCGAGCAGCCGCGCCGTGTGGTCGGCGACCCCGGTCCGCACCAGCACCGATTCCAGGAGCCCGGGCCGCGGCGCGTCGAGCTCGGCGTCCAGCCGTGCCCATCCCGAGTCCAGCGCGACCGGGTCGCTGACACCGGCCAGCTCCTCCCGGCAGCGCGCGCACGCGGCGAGGTGGGTGTCGGCGGACCACAGCCGCGGCACCGTCAACTCGCCCTGCGCGTAGGCCCGCAGGTCGTCCTCGTCCAGATGCCAGCCGGCACCGGCGCCCTCGCGACCCCCGTCGGCGACACCCGCGCCCTCGCGACCCCTGTCGGTGACACCCGCGCCCTCGCGACCCTCGTCGGCGGCGCCCCGCCCACCCGGACCGGCCGCACCCGCCGCACCGCCCGAAGCCAGTCCCGAGTCCCGCCCGTCACGCCCATCGCGTGAAGCCGACCCCCCGTCCCGCCCGTCACGCTCGCGGCGCCCGTCGCGCTCGTCCCGCCCTGCACGATCACGGCGCCCGTCGCGCTCGTCCCGTCCGTCGTTCTCGTCCGTCCTCATGCCAACGCCTCCCGCAGCTGCTTGCGGGCGCGTGAGGCCCGTGTCTTGACCGTGCCGGGCGGAATGCCGAGCAGGACGGCCGCCTCCCGGGTGGTGAGGCCGTCGAGGACCGTGGCCTGGAGAACCGCCCGCAGGTCGGGTGAGAGCCGGGTCAGCGCGCCGGCCAGATCGCCATGCTCGACACCGGCCAGCACCCGCTCCTCGGCGGAGGCCTCGTCCCGGTGCCGCAGACGGGCCAGCGTCTGGCGCAGCCGCCCGCGTGCCCCGTCGCCGCGCAGCACGTCGATCAGCCGGCGCGAGCCGATGCGCCACAGCCAGCCGGCCGCGTCACCCTCCTCGCGGTAGCGAGCGGTGCCGCGCCACACGGCGAGGAACGTCTCCTGCACCACGTCGTCGACCACCCCGGCGTCGGCGCAGCGGCCGCGCAGCCGCGCGGTCAGCCAAGGCGCATACCGCCGGTACAGCTCTTCGAAGGCGCGTCGGTCCCCGTCCGCCGCGATGACCCGCAGCAGCTCCCCGTCGCTTCTCGTATCCCTCACGCCCCATCATCGGACGAGCCCCCCGGATCGGTTCACGGGGGACTCGCCGACGGTCCGCGGGACCTACTTCTCGATCTCCGAGATGCACATCGTGAGCAGCGTCGTGGTGCGCCGGGTCTTCGTGTACTTGAGCTGTCCGTCCTCGCACTCGCTGGTGGAGCCGGTCTGCTCGATCCGGTACTCCGCCTTGCTGCTGGAGCAGCCGACGACCTCCATGTCCGGGCTGGACTCGGAGCCGTTGTTCGTCAGGCAGTCGCCGACGGACGCGGTCCACTCGCTGGTGTCCGCGGAGGTGCTCGGCGTCTTGTGGTCGAACCCGTTCACCAGGTAGTAGGCGCCCACGGCGACAGCCGCGACGGCGAACGTGGCGACCCTGAAGAGCGGCGAGCGCGAGTTGAACGGGGACCGCGTCCGGGCGGGCGGCACGGGCTGCTGGTTGAACTGCGGCTGCCCGTAAGGCGGTTGACCGTACGGCGGCTGCCCCTGATACGGAGCCGCGCCCTGATGCGGAGGCGCGCCCTGGTACTGCGGCGGACCCTGGAACTGCGGCGCCCCCTGATACGGGGCCTGCCCCTGGTACGGCGGTTGCGGCGGACCCTGGTAGGGCTGCTGCGGCGAGCCCTGGTACGGCTGCTGCCCATAGGGCGGATAGCCACCTTGCGGCGGCGGAGGCGTGGACACGGAGTCCCCCTTCATCACATGCGCACGTCAACTCAACGGCGAAGCACGGAGGTTACCGCGCACCTCTGTGCCCACCTCCCCCGTCACTTGACACCTCCCACCCCCTTGCACCACCCTTTCACTACTCAATTAGTGAAAGGGTGGTTGTCCGAGTGGTCGAGTACCGCATCGACCGGCGCAGTGGCGTCGCCACCTACGTCCAGATCGTCCAGCAGACGAAGCAGGCCCTGCGCCTGGGTCTGCTCGAACCGGGCGACAAGCTCCCCACGGCCCGCGAGGTCGTGGAGGCCACCGCCATCAACCCGAACACGGTCCTGAAGGCCTACCGCGAGCTGGAGCGGGAGGGCCTGGTCGAAGCCAGACGCGGCCTCGGCACCTTCGTACGGAAGTCGCTGGGCGCCACCCCGGCCGACTCACCGCTGCGGGTGGAGCTGACCGCGTGGGCGTCCCGGGCCCGGGCGGCCGGGCTCGACCGGGACGACGTGGCCGCACTCTTCACCGCCGTACTCGACGAACAGTTCAAGGGAGACACGGAATGACGGACACCGCCATGGAGGCGGCCGCGCTCGGCAAGCGGTTCGGACGCCGGGGCGGCTGGGCCCTGCGGGAGTGCGGATTCCGGCTCCCCGCCGGCCGCGTATGCGCCGTCGTCGGGCCGAACGGCGCGGGCAAGTCCACGCTGCTCGCCCTCGCGGCCGGCGTACTGGCGCCCACCGAGGGCACGCTCACCGTGCTCGGCACAAACCCGGGCGCGGCCCGCGAGCGCGTGGCGTACGTCGCCCAGAACAAGCCGCTCTACCCGCACCTCACCGTCGCCGAGACCCTCCGGCTGGGCCACGAACTCAACCCGGCCCGCTGGGACACCGCCACCGCCGAGCGGATCACGGCCGCAGGCCAGCTCCCCCCGAAGGCCCGGATCCGCTCCCTCTCGGGCGGCCAGCGCACCCGTGTCGCGCTCGCCCTCGCGCTCGCCAAACGCCCCGAACTCCTGCTCCTGGACGAGCCGATGGCCGACCTCGACCCGCTCGCCCGGCACGAACTGATGGGGATCCTGCTGGCGGAGGCCGCCGAGCGGGGCACCACCGTGGTGATGTCCTCGCACGTGGTCGCCGAACTGGAGAACTCCTGCGACCACCTGATCCTGATAGGCGGCGGACGAGTGCGCCTCGCGGGCGACCTGGACGGCCTGCTGGCCGCGCACACCCTCACCACCGGCCCGAACCGCGACCTCGCCCCGCACACCGTCGTCGAATCCCGCACCACAGGACGGCAGTTGACCGCGCTCGTGCGACCGCGGGGCCCGCTCACCGACGGCGGCGAGACCACCGCCCCCTCCCTCGAAGAGCTGGTGCTCGCGCATCTGCGCAACCCACAGGCCCCCGACCTGATCCTCGACGACACCTCCCGCACCGAGGCCCAGGAGCCCGCCGCATGACCGCGCTCACCTCTCCCGGCACCCGGGCACCCGTCCGCGGCACGCCCGCGCGCCTCGGCATCCTGCGCGCGATGCTGCGGCTGCACCGCTCCGCCCTGTACGTCTGGGCGGTCGCGGTGGCCGTCGCCGCGGCGCTGATGCTGTGGGCGTACGGCTCGCTCGCCGCACCCGCGGTCACGGCCTACCAGCGCCTCAAGGCGTGCGACTACTCCTGTGCGTACGACAGCACGTCGTATGTCGCCTTCAAGGACTACTCCTTGTACGCGCACTACGCCGTCACGTTCGTGCCCCTGCTCGTCGCCCTCTGGGCGGGCGCCACGCTCACCGCCCGCGAGCTGGAGACCGGCACCGCACAGCTCGCCTGGACCCAGTCGCTCTCCCCGGCCCGCTGGCTGGCCGCGAAACTCGCGGTGGCGGCCGCTGTGATCACCGCGGGCACCGCCCCGCTCGTCGTGCTGCACCACCTGATGTGGGACGCCGGCCGGGGCGCCAACAGCCTTGCCTGGCAGGACATCCTGGTCTTCCAGGCCAACGGCCCGACCACGGTCGCCCTCGCCCTGTTCGGCCTGGCCGCCGGCGCCCTCACCGGTCTGCTGTTGCGCCGCCCGCTGCCCGCCCTGGCCGTCACGTTCCTGGTCACCGGGGCCCTGTGGTCCGTCCTCAACTGGTTCCGCGCCTGGTTCTGGCCGACGGTCACCATCATCACGCCCCTCAAGGAGGGCCCCTGGTACGGCGGCCTCGCCACCGGCCGCGGGGTCGTCGACGCCTCCGGCGCCCAGCTGCCGGTCCCACCGTGCGCCACCGCCTGGATCACCTCCACGGCCTGCGCCGACACCTTCGACCGGCGCCACATCACCGGCTTCTACAGCAACATCCAGCCCGCCTCCCACTACTGGCCCCTCCAGCTCACCGCGACCGGGGCCGTCCTCGCCCTCACCGCGCTCACGGTTCTCGTCGCCTTCCGGGTGCTCAAGCGGCACACGACCGGCCCGGGCCGCGCGGGCACCGCAGCCAAGGAGGCCGCCGTATGAGCGCACTCGCCGTCAAGGGCACCGTCCGGGGCCTGTCCTGGGCCGTGCTGCGCGTGCACCGCCCCGCGCTGCGGTTCTGGCTGGCGCTGGTCGTCGTGATCTCCGCGCTGATGCTGTGGGCGTACGGCCCGGGGCTCGACATCGCGACCTCGCGCACGTACTGCCTGTTGACCACGGACAACTGCGACACCGGCGCCAACTGGTGGGACCGCTACGACCAGGTCGTGGCGCTCAGCACCCTCGTCATCGCCTATCTGCCGTTCCTCGTCACCGTCTGGGCGGGCGCGACCCTGACCGGCCGCGAGCTGGAGAGCGGGACGGCCGCGCTCTCCTGGACCCAGTCCGTCTCACCGGTCCGCTGGCTGACCGCCAAGCTGGCGGTCCCGGCGCTGCTGGTCACCGCCGGGACCGCCGTCCTCGTACCGCTGCACCGGCTGATGTGGAAGGGCGGCCAGGACTACGCCTGGGCCCCCTGGTACGAAGCGGACGTCTACCACGCCGACGGCCCGGTCACCGTGGCCTACGCCCTGTGCGGCCTGGCCTTCGGCGCCCTCGCCGGCCTGCTGCTGCGCCGATCGCTGCCCGCCCTGGGCGCCGCCTTCGCCGCCCTGCTCGTCGTGTACGTCCTGGGCAACCAGTACCGCCCGAGCCTGTGGCCCGTCGTCACCGTGACCGGCGCCAGGGCCCTGAACCCGCCGGAGGACGCCCTCACGCTCCAGCACGGCGTGATCACCACCGCCGGCATCCGTATCGGCAACAACACGGCCTGCGTGGAACAGAGCGATGCGGCCGGGATCAAGCGCTGCATGACCGACAGCCACATCAGCGACTTCTGGGTCGACTACCACCCGCGGTCCCATTTCTGGCCGCTCCAGCTGGCGGAGTCCGGCGTCGTCCTCGCGCTCGCCGCGTTGACCGTGCTCGCCGCGTACGCCGTGCTGAGGCGCCGGACGGCCTGATCCCGGCCGTCCCGTCGCACGGGGGCGCGAGCCCAGGCCGGTACGTCCCACGCGGGGGGCGGGACGTACCGGCTTTCGGGCATGCATCGCACGTACATGCGTTCGACTGAACGCCCGAGGGCCGTCCCCTCACGTCCGGCCGGACACCCGGAGCCGCCACCTCCCCGTCCACCCGGGCCCGCGGCGCCACCCCTTCCCCGTCCGCCCGGACCCCCGCGAGCCGCCCCCCGATATCCCGCACGTCATGTCGCCGTAACCATCGATTCAGACGAGCTTGCGACCCTCGGCGAATGAACCCCGCCGTGCCCGAGCACTCGCCGCCCCCGGAGAACGGGAAGGCCGGGGGAAGCGGTCGCTTCGTCACCGCCCTCCCGCCCGCCCTGTCCGACGCGCCTGTCTCGCCCCCGGCGCGGAAGAATGGGGGAATGAACCAGCCCAGCGCTCAGGCACAGGTCCAGCACCCGCAGCCCTCCGTGGGCTCCATAGCCGCCCACCGCCCGCACACCGTGGCGGCGGCGGTCTCCGACCTGGAACCCGACATCGACGCCGACCTCGACGCGTACGAGGAGGCGGACCACGACGGCCCCCAGTTGCCGCAGGGCCGGTTCCTGGACCGGGAGCGCAGCTGGCTCGCCTTCAACGAACGGGTGCTGGAGCTCGCCGAGGACCCGAACACACCCCTCCTCGAACGAGCGAACTTCCTGGCGATCTTCGCCAGCAATCTGGACGAGTTCTTCATGGTCCGGGTGGCGGGCCTGAAGCGCCGTATCGCCACCGGCGTGGCCACCCGGTCCGCCTCGGGACTCCAGCCCCGCGAGGTGCTGGAGATGATCTGGGCCCGCTCCCGTGAGCTGATGGCCCGGCACGCGGCCTGCTATCAGGAGGACGTCGCCCCCGCGCTCGCGGAGGAGGGCATCCACCTGGTCCGCTGGAGCGAGCTGACCGAGAAGGAGCAGGCCCGCCTCTTCACCCTCTTCCGCCACCAGATCTTCCCGGTGCTGACCCCGCTGGCGGTCGACCCCGCGCACCCCTTCCCGTACATCTCGGGTCTCTCGCTGAACCTCGCGGTCGTCGTACGGAATCCGGTCAGCGGCCACCGCCACTTCGCGCGCGTCAAGGTCCCGCCGCTCCTCTCCCGCTTCCTGGAGGCCTCCCCCAACCGCTACGTCCCCATGGAGGACGTGATCGCGGCACACCTGGAGGAGCTCTTCCCGGGCATGGAGGTCCTGGAGCACCACACCTTCCGCGTCACCCGCAACGAGGACCTCGAGGTCGAGGAGGACGACGCCGAGAACCTGCTCCAGGCCCTGGAGAAGGAACTCATGCGCCGCCGCCTCGGACCGCCGGTGCGCCTGGAGGTCGAGGAGTCCATCGACCGGTACGTCCTCGATCTCCTCGTCCGCGAGCTGAAGATCAGCGAGGCCGAGGTGTACCCGCTGCCGGGTCCCCTGGACCTCACGGGCCTGTTCGGCATCGGCGCCCTGGACCGGCCCGAGCTGAAGTACCCCAAGTTCATCGCGGGCACCCACCGCGATCTCGCCGAGGTCGAGTCGGCGTCGCCGCCCGACATCTTCGCCGCCCTGCGCGAGCGGGACGTCCTGCTCCACCACCCGTACGACTCCTTCTCCACCTCCGTCCAGGCCTTCCTGGAGCAGGCGGCGGGCGACCCGGACGTGCTGGCCATCAAGCAGACCCTGTACCGGACCTCGGGCGACTCACCGATCGTCGACGCGCTGATCGACGCGGCCGAGTCCGGCAAGCAGGTCCTCGTACTGGTCGAGATCAAGGCCCGCTTCGACGAGCAGGCCAACATCAAGTGGGCCCGCAAGCTGGAGGAGTCGGGCTGCCACGTGGTGTACGGGCTCGTCGGCCTGAAGACCCACTGCAAGCTGTCGCTGGTGGTCCGGCAGGAGGGCGACACCCTCCGGCGCTACTCCCACGTGGGGACGGGCAACTACCACCCGAAGACGGCCCGGTTGTACGAGGACCTGGGGCTGCTGACCGCCGACCCGCAGGTCGGCGCGGATCTGTCCGACCTGTTCAACCGGCTCTCGGGCTACTCCCGCCGCGAGACCTACCGCCGGCTCCTGGTCGCCCCCAAGTCCCTGCGCGACGGCCTGATCGCCCGGATCAACAAGGAAGCCCAGCACCACGCGGCGGGCCGCCCCGCCTACGTCCGCATCAAGGTCAACTCCATGGTGGACGAGGCGATCATCGATGCCCTGTACCGCGCGTCCCAGGCCGGCGTCCCGGTCGACGTGTGGGTCCGCGGCATCTGCGCGGTCCGCCCGGGTGTCACCGGCCTCTCCGAGAACATCCGGGTCCGCTCGATACTCGGCCGCTTCCTCGAACACTCCCGGCTCTTCGCCTTCGGCAACGGCGGCGAACCCGAAGTGTGGATCGGCAGCGCCGACATGATGCACCGCAACCTCGACCGCCGGATCGAGGCACTGGTCAGGGTCACCGACCCGGCCCACCGTGCCGCCCTCAGCCGGCTCCTGGAGACCGGCATGTCCGACACCACCTCCTCCTGGCACCTGGGCTCCGACGGCGAGTGGACCCGGCACGCGACCGACCCGGACGGCCAGCCCCTGCGCAACGTCCAGGAGATGCTCATAGACGCCCGGAGGCGCCGGCGTGGCACAGCAACACCTTGACCCCACGGACCCGTTGGCCGGTCCGGTGTCCGGGGACGCCCTCGCGGGCTACCTGCGGTCCCAGGCCACGGAGTTCCTCCGCGCGCTGCGCCAGCACCGGGAGACCGGCGGCGAGGGAAGCCCCGCCGCCCGGACGAAGGCGAGGCCGGGGGAGAACTCCGCGGTGGCTGCCGGCGACGCGGCGCGCGCCCTGCGCCGCTCGGCCCGCCGGATCAGCGGCACCCTGCACACCTTCCGGCCACTGCTCGACACCGACTGGTCCGAGGCCATGCGCCCCGAACTGGCGTGGCTGTCCGGCACGTTGGCACGGGAGCACGCCTACGCGGCCCGGCTGGAACGCCTATTGCTGGCCCTGCACCGGCTCTCGGGCTCGTCCGCCTTCCCGGCCCGGCCGCCCCTGAGCGGCCGTACGGCAGCAGTCGTCGGCACGACGGAACCCGGCGCCGGCCCGCATGACCGGCCCACCGGCATCCCTGAGCGGGGCCAGCTGACCGTGGGCGCCGCGAAGGCGGGCGCGCTCCTGGAGCGCCAGCTGACCCTGGCCCGCACCCGCGCCCACTCGGCCGCTCTCCAGGCGCTGGGCTCCTCCCGCTTCCACGCGGTCGCCGACAGTGTCGCCGTACTGGCCAGCGAGGTCCCCCTGGCCCCCGCCGCGGCCGGCGCCGACCTGCGCCCGCCGGCCGCCGCGGCCGAGGAGCGCCTCGGCGACGCGGTCGCCGCCCTGCCACTGATCACCGCGGGCCACCCCTACAACGCGGAGGCCCTCGTGCACGGCCTCTCCGCGGATACGGCACCCCAGCCGCAGGACTCCCCCTGGCACCAGGTCCGCCTGCTGCTGCGCCTGCACCGCTACGCCCGGGAGGTCCTGTACGGCGAGGACGCCCCCGTGGACGTCCACCTGCTGCACGCGGGCCGCGCCCTGCACCACCACCGGGACGCGGCGGAGGCGGCGTCGGCCGCGGCGTCGGCGGCCCGCACCCCGCGCATCGCCCCGGCGACGGCGTACGCCCTCGGAGTGCTCCACGCCGACCAGCGGCACGAGGTGGAGGCCGCCCGGTTCGCCTTCCAGCAGTCCTGGGCGAAGGAGACCGTGCGCACCCCGTGAACCGCCGGGCGCCCCAAAAACAGGCGTGCGCCCCACCGCGAGATCCGGCCACACATGGAGGGAGGCACCCCATGACCGACGAGACCACGATCCTGGCCGCCGGCTGCGTCCTGTGGCGCCACTCCCCCGTTCACGGGGAGCTGGAGATCTGCCTGGTCCATCGCCCGAAATACGATGATTGGTCCCACCCGAAAGGCAAGCTCAAGCCCGGCGAGGACGCCCTGACCGGCGCGCTGCGCGAGGTCGGCGAGGAGACGGGGTACGCGGCCGCGCCCGGCGCCGTCCTGCCCACCCTCGGCTATGTCACCGGCGGCCGCCCGAAGGAGGTCCGCTACTGGGCCGCCGAGGCCACGCAGGGTCACTTCACGCCGAACCGCGAGGTGGACCGCGTGCTGTGGCTCACCCCCTCGGCGGCCCGGCACCGCCTCACCCAGCCCAGGGACCGGGATCTGGTCGCCGCCCTGCTCACCGCCCTGCACCTGGCCTAGATCGCCTCAGCCACCCCGTACGGCGACCACCCGGCCGTATACGGCTTCGCCCCTCTCGCGTGGAAACCCGAGCGACTGCGCCCGGTTGCCTAAAGTGACCCGTGTGACCCGAGTTGCCGGAAACCGACCCGTGTCCTCGACGTAAGCGTTCCGTGACCTCACCGCACCGTCCGCAGGGGTTCACCCCGCGTTCACCTTCACCCATAGGCGCCTTCACCTGTTCTGCCTAATTTCGGCCTTACGCGGTGTGGGCCGCTGCACGGACGTGGCGCCCGCATGACACCGACTTCGCACGCCGCCCCCCGACGGCGGCTCTTGGAAGGAACTCCCGAAAGTGAAGCTTCAGCGCAAGAACCGGCTTCGCGCCCTCTCGCTCGGCGCGGTCGCCGTCTCCGGCGCCCTGGCCCTCACGGCGTGCGGCTCGGACGACACCGGCAACAGCAACGGTGGCTCCAGCTCGGCCGCGGCCAACAGCGCCATCAAGTGCGACAACGCCAAGGGGCAGCTGCAGGCCTCCGGGTCCTCCGCGCAGAAGAACGCGATCGACGCCTGGATCAAGGCGTACTCCGCCTCCTGCAAGGGCGTGCAGATCAACTACAACCCGACGGGTTCCGGCGCCGGTGTCACGGCGTTCACCCAGGGCCAGACCGCCTTCGCCGGCTCGGACTCGCCGCTGAAGCCCGAAGAGGTCACGGCCGCCGAGAAGGCCTGTGGCGGCAACAAGGCGATCGATCTGCCCATGGTCGGCGGCCCGATCGCGATCGGCTACAACCTGCCGGGCGTGGACAGCCTGACCCTGGACGCCGCGACGATCGCCCAGATCTTCGACGGCAAGATCAAGACCTGGGACGACGCGGCGATCAAGAAGCTGAACCCGAAGGCCAAGCTCCCCAGCACCAAGATCCAGACGTTCCACCGCTCGGACGACTCCGGCACCACGGACAACTTCACCAAGTACCTGAAGGCCGTCGCCCCGTCCGACTGGAAGTACTCGGGCGGCAAGGCCTGGCAGGCCTCCGGCGGCCAGTCCGCGCAGGGCTCCTCCGGTCTGGCGCAGCAGGTCAAGCAGACCACCGGCGCGATCTCGTACTTCGAGCTCTCCTACGCCGGCGACGGCATCAACACCGTCGACCTGAAGACCGGGGCCGCCACGCCGGTCAAGGCCACCGTGGAGAACGCCACCAAGGCGATCTCGACGGCCAAGGTCGCCGGCACCGGCAAGGACCTGTCGCTCGAGCTGAACTACAAGCCGACCGAGGAGGGCGCCTACCCGCTCACCCTGGTCACGTACGAGATCGTCTGCGAGAAGGGCAACAAGGCCGGCACCCTGGCCGCCACCAAGTCCTTCCTCACCTACATCGCGAGCGAGGACGGCCAGCAGCAGCTGGCCACGGCGAAGTACGCGCCGATCCCCGACGAGATCATCACGAAGGTCCGCGAGACCATCTCGGGCCTGAGCTGACCTGAGCGTGCGGTCCGCCTCGCCGAGGCGGGCCGCACCGTCCGGTGCACCGCCGCCTGGAGCCGCCACCCACCACGGCTCCGCAGACCGGAGACTCCTGATGGACATATCGACACAGAATCCTGCAGCACCTCCCCCCGCGCCGGCGCCCGCCGCCGAGCAGAAGCGGGCGAGCCGGGGCGCCACCCGCCCCGGAGACCGGATCTTCCTCGGTCTCTCCCGCGGGTCCGGCATCTTCCTGCTGGTGATCATGGCCGCCATCGCGGTCTTCCTCACCTATCGCGCGACCATCGCGATCGGCAAGGACCACGGCAACTTCCTCACCACCTTCGAGTGGACCACCACCGTCGACCCGCCGGTCTTCGGCATCGCGGTGCTGGCCTTCGGCACGGTCGTCTCGGCGATCATCGCCATGGCCCTCGCGGTCCCGGTCGCGGTCGGCATCGCCCTGTTCATCACGCACTACGCCCCGCGCAAGCTCGGCGGACCCATCGCGTACGTGATCGACCTGCTGGCCGCCGTCCCGTCCATCGTGTACGGCCTCTGGGGCGCCCTCGTCCTCGTGCCGCACATGAACGGCCTCTTCGGCTGGCTCGACCACTACTTCGGCTGGACCGGCATCTTCGAGTGGCAGGGCGGCGCCCCGCGCTCGATGCTCACCGTCGGCATCCTGCTCGCGATCATGATCCTCCCGATCATCACCAACGTGAGCCGCGAGGTGTTCCGTCAGGTCCCGCTCATGCAGGAGGAGGCGGCTCTCGCCCTCGGCGCCACGCGCTGGGAGGTCATCCGCATGTCGGTGCTGCCCTTCGGCCGCTCCGGTGTGATCTCCGCCTCGATGCTCGGTCTCGGCCGCGCGCTCGGCGAGACGATGGCCGTCGCCACGGTCCTCTCCCCGACCTTCGACATCAACGCGAGCCTGCTCGACCCGGGCGGCGGCACCTTCGCCCAGAACATCGCGAGCAAGTTCAGCGAGGCCACCGAGCTGGGCCAGGACGCGCTGATCGCCTCCGGTCTCGTCCTGTTCGTCATCACGCTGGTGGTCAACGGCGCGGCGCGGATCATCATCAACCGCCGCAAGGAGTACTCGGGGGCCAACGCATGAGCAACGCAGTCGGCACCGAAAAGCGCCCCAGCTCCCTGCAGGGCGCGCGCCTGCCCAAGTGGGGACCGTGGGCGATCGCCGTGGGCTCCGTAGTCCTCGCCGTGGGCATCGGCCTGGCCGGCGGCCTCGACAGCCGCGTCCAGTGGGGCCTGATCGCCGCGCTCCTCTTCGTCTTCGGTACGTTCGTCATCGCGGCGCGCGTCGAGGGCCGCCGGCAGGCCAGGGACCGGATCGCGACCAGCCTCGTCTGGGTCTGCTTCCTCGTCGCCGTCGTCCCGCTGGCCTCCCTGATCTGGGAGACCGCCAAGCGCGGCGTGAAGGTCTTCGACGTCTACTTCCTGACCCACTCGATGGGCGTGGTCGCCGACACCGAGCCCGGTGGCGGTATCTATCACGCGATCATCGGCACGCTGGAGCAGGTCGGCATCGCCACCCTGATCGCCGTGCCGGTGGGTGTCCTCACCGCGATCTACCTGGTCGAGTACGGCCGGGGCAAGCTCGCCAAGGCCGTCACCTTCTTCGTCGACGTGATGACCGGCATCCCGTCGATCGTCGCCGGCCTGTTCGTCCTCAGCTTCTGGATCCTGATCCTGGACATGGGCTACTCCGGCTTCGCCGGTTCGCTGGCTCTGGCGATCCTGATGATGCCCGTGGTGGTCCGCTCCACGGAGGAGATGCTCAAGCTCGTACCGAACGAGCTGCGCGAGGCCTCCCTCGCGCTGGGCGTCCCGAAGTGGCGCACGATTATCAAGGTGGTCCTGCCGACCTCCATCGGCGGCATCACCACGGGCGTGATGCTCGCGGTCGCGCGCATCACGGGTGAGACCGCTCCGGTACTCCTGCTGGTGTGGGGTACCGGGTTCATCAACACCAATCCGTTCAAGGATCCACAGGCCTCGCTGCCGCTGTACATCTACCAGCAGTACGCGAACAGCGCCGGCTCCGGCGCCGCCTACGACCGGGCCTGGGCGGCGGCACTCGCCCTCATCGCCTTCGTCATGATCCTGAACCTGGCGGCCCGCGGCATCGCCCGCTGGAAGGCCCCGAAGATGGGCCGCTGAAGCGGCCACTCAGCGACCCGAACCCCTTGAAAGAAGCAGTGAGTGACATGGCCAAGCGAATCGACGTAAGCGGTCTGACCGCCTACTACAGCGCCCACAAGGCGATCGAAGACATCTCCATGACCGTCGAGCCCCGCTCGGTGACGGCCTTCATCGGCCCCTCCGGCTGCGGCAAGTCGACGTTCCTGCGCACCCTGAACCGGATGCACGAGGTCACCCCGGGCGGTCGCGTCGAGGGCAAGGTCCTCCTGGACGACGAGGACCTCTACGGCCAGGGCATCGACCCCGTCGCCGTACGCCGCACGGTCGGCATGGTCTTCCAGCGCCCGAACCCCTTCCCCACCATGTCGATCTTCGACAACGTGGCGGCGGGCCTGCGCCTGAACGGCTCGTACAAGAAGTCCGAGCTGAACGACGTCGTCGAGAAGTCCCTGAAGGGCGCGAACCTCTGGAACGAGGTCAAGGACCGGCTGAACAAGCCCGGCTCGGGCCTGTCCGGCGGTCAGCAGCAGCGCCTGTGCATCGCCCGCGCCATCGCGGTCGAGCCCCAGGTCCTCCTCATGGACGAGCCCTGCTCGGCTCTCGACCCGATCTCCACCCTCGCGATCGAGGACCTGATCGGGGAGCTCAAGGAGCGCTTCACGATCGTCATCGTGACGCACAACATGCAGCAGGCCGCCCGCGTCTCCGACCGCACCGCCTTCTTCAACCTCTCCGCGGTCGGCCGCCCCGGCAAGCTCATCGAGATCGACGACACGGAGCGCATCTTCTCCAACCCGTCGGTCCAGGCGACGGAGGACTACATCTCGGGCCGCTTCGGCTGAGCCCCTCGCCTCCCCGACTCCTCGCGGTGCTGCATGGCGGTGCCACCGCGAGGAAAAAGGGCCCGCCCCCGGCTACGGGGGCGGGCCCAGCTGGTTTTCAGCCCGTCCGGCGCTTGAGGACGAGCGCGCAGCGCGATACGGGGGTCTGGGGGCGGAGCCCCCAGGATCGGTAGCCGTACCGGAAGGTGCGGCTGGATCCGACGGGAAGGGGCGGAGGGGGCGAAAAAAGCCCTGCGGCACCCCCCTGTGGCGCCGCCCTACAGCACAGCCACGTTCACGATCCAGAAGCTGACAGCCGCCACGAGCCCGGCCGCGGGCATCGTGATGAACCAGCCCAGGATGATGTTCTTGGCAACACCCCACCGCACCGCGTTCACCCGCTTCGTGGCCCCCACACCCATGATCGCGGAAGTGATCACATGCGTAGTGGAGATGGGCGCCTTGAACAGAAACGCGGTGGCGAACATGATCGACGCCCCCGTCGTCTCGGCGGCGAACCCCTGCGGCGGATCCAGCTCGATGATCTTGCGCCCCAGCGTCCGCATGATCCGCCACCCACCGGCATACGTGCCCAGCGACAGCATCAGTGCACAGGCGATCTTCACCCACACCGGAATCGGCGCGTCCGCGCCCTGGACATCCCCGATGACCAGAGCCATCACCACGATGCCCATCGTCTTCTGCGCGTCCTGCAGACCGTGCCCGAGCGCCATCCCGGCCGCCGACACCGTCTGCGCGATCCGGAATCCCCGCTTGGCCTTGTGCGGATTCGACTTCCGGAAGAGCCACATGATCGCGCACATCACCAGATAGCCGACGACCAGACCGACGACCGGCGAGATGAACATCGGGATGACGACCTTGTCGAGGACGCCGGACCAGTAGACGGTGGTGCCGCCCGCGAGCGCCGCGCCCACCATGCCGCCGAACAGGGCGTGGGAGGAGGACGACGGCAGGCCGAAGTACCAGGTGACGAGGTTCCACACGATGGCGCCGATCAGCGCCGCGAAGAGGATCCCCATGCCCTTGGAGCCCTCGGGTGTCTGGATCAGACCCTTGCTGACGGTGTGAGCGACGCCACTGCCGAGAAAGGCACCCGCGAGGTTCATCACGGCCGCCATGGCGAGCGCGGCCCGCGGCGTCAGTGCCCGGGTGGACACCGAGGTCGCGATGGCGTTCGCCGAGTCGTGAAAGCCGTTCGTGTACGTGAATCCGAGCGCGACCGCGATGGTCACGATCAAAGCGAAGGTGTCCATGAAGGGGTCAGGACTCCTTGACGGCGATGGTCTCCACCGTGTTCGCCACGTGCTCGAACGCGTCCGCCGCCTCCTCCAGCACGTCCACGATCTGCTTGAGCTTCAGCACCTCGATGGCTTCGTACTTGCCGTTGAAGAGCTGGGCCAGCAGCTTGCGGTGGATCTGGTCGGCCTGGTTCTCGAGGCGGTTGACCTCGATCCAGTACTCGGTCAGGTTGTCCATGGTCCGCAGGTTCGGCATGGCCTCGGCGGTCAGTTCGGCCGCCCTGGCCAGCACCTCGATCTGCTGTTCCACTCCCTTGGGAAGCTCCTCGACCTGGTACAGCACGACCAGGTCGACGGCCTCCTCCATGAAGTCCATGATGTCGTCGAGGGACGACGCGAGGTTGTAGATGTCCTCGCGGTCGAAGGGCGTGATGAACGAGGAGTTCAGTTGGTGGAAGATCGCATGCGTGGCGTCGTCACCGGCGTGTTCCGCGGCCCGCATACGCTCTGCGATCTCGGCCCGGCCGGCGGTGTCCGCCCCGAGCAGTTCCATGAGGAGCTTCGAGCCCGTGACGATGTTGTCCGCGGATGCGGCGAACATGTCGTAGAAGCTCGTCTCCCTGGGGGTCAGACGAAAGCGCACGTGGGGTCCTCGGGGTCCTTTTGGTTCGGTCAGGCTGATGCTAGGCGCATCATCCGGCCACGGCTAACCGGCCGTCTCCCAGTGTCGCCCATCGGGCACAGTGCTCAGCACAGGGTCCGGCCCCAGCAGCGGGCAAGGGCTCCATACCCAGCGAAATTCGATACCATATACCCACCAGGGGTATATGTAACCGGCGAACCCGACAGGTTCGCCGACCGGATCAGCAGGAGGACGCGATGACGACCACCGAGGCCGGCGCGACGGCGCCCTCCGGCCAGCCGCAGGAGATCGTGACGGACCACGACCGCGGCGTGCACGGGTATCACCACCAGAAGGACGAGCACCTCAAGCGGCTGCGCCGGATCGAGGGCCAGATCCGCGGTCTGCAGCGCATGGTCGACGAGGACGTGTACTGCATCGACATACTCACCCAGGTCTCCGCGTCCACGAAGGCCCTGCAGTCCTTCGCGCTCCAGCTCCTGGAGGAGCACCTGCGCCACTGCGTGGCGGACGCGGCGGTCAAGGGCGGCGCGGAGATCGACGCGAAGGTCGAAGAGGCCACCAAGGCGATCGGCCGCCTGCTCCGCACCTGACGGCCCGGGCACCGGACCACAACGGAACGGCCGGGACAGCCGGACCCCGGAACACAACGGCACCGGCCGGGACAGCCGGACAGCGCACGAAGCGGAACCCAACCGGCCGGACCCCGGACGAAGCGAACCCGATACCCGGACTACGAAACCCGGACTACGCGCCCGCGTCCCGCTCCCGCCCCCGCTCCTCGGTCACCTTCAGCACCTCGTCGATGCTCTCCAGGCTGAGCCGGTCCTCGCCGGCGGCCGACGCGGCGATGATCAGGTCCCCGCACAGCTCGATCTCGGCGAGCGCCACGTGGTCCTGGACTGCCGTACCGCCGAGCGGAGCCACGTGCATCACCTCTTCCTGCCGTCACCGACTTCCTAGAGTAGGGAGCGCCCCACACCCCGCGCATGGCACCAACGGACCATTTCCGGCCCCGCACATTCCGGCCGCTCCCGCCCCTCGATCGGTGCTCTACGGCTCGGCGATCTTCCCGGCGAAGATGTCCGCGGCCCCCGGAAGCCGTACGTCCACGGGCGCCCCGAAGTCGTACAGCAGCGTCGTCGAGGCGACCACGACGGTGCCTTTCCGCTGGCCGTTGACGAAGCTGAACCGGTGCCGGACCTTGCGGATCCGCCCCTGGTCGTCGAGGTAGACGTCGAACGGGACGACGGCGGTGGCGAACCCCTTGGCCGCCGCCTTCAACGCGTCCCGGTGGCCGGCCGAGGCCCGCCGCGCGGCGAGTTCCAGGTCGGCGGTGCCGCGATAGTGCCGTACCGCGGTCCCCGCCACCTCGGTCTCGCCGACATAGGTCGCGGTGCGCGTCCCGCGCAGCAACTCGGCGGCCGTGAACGGGTCGGTGGCACCGCCCGTGACGAGGTTCCCGTCGGAGAGCGTCGCCGTCTCGACGCGCACCCACTTGTCGGCGGGCACACCGGCGCCGCGGTTCTTCATGAACAGGGCGCCCGGGGCGAGGAGTTCGGTGATGGGCCGGTGCTCGGCGGCGCCGGCCGGGTCCTGAGGGAGCATCACCTTCAGCTGCCCGAGGCGCTCCTCGTAGTCGTAGACACCCTCGCCGCGGATGGTGACCCGGGTGCCGCCGGTGGCCATCTCCATGGACGTACGGGCCTTGGAACTGCCCGCCCGCTGCAGTGCGGCGGCGGACTGGCGTACCACCTCGACGGAATCGGCGCCGGTCCGCGCGTCCTCGGCCGCGGCCCCGCCGCCCGCACAGCCCGTGCCGCCGGCCATGACCCCCAGCGCGGTGACGACGGCGACGACCGCCGGCCCGGTACGCCTGTGCTCCCGCTCCACCATCGCCTGCCTACCCCCAAGCCGGTCCGTCCGTCCACGGGCCCCCTGTCGTTCGGCTTAACGACGGCTGGAAGTCCCCGTCACGCGCACACCGGGCGTTCACTTGGGCTGGGTAACGTTGTCAGGGTGGCGCAGCAGGACGAGGTGACCCCTCCCCAGGAACACCGCACGACGACGACCGAGCAGGGCCGCTTCTGTCTGGCCCGCTGTACCTGCGGCTGGCGTGGCCCGGCCAGACGGGCCCGCAGCCTGGCCCGCACGGACGCGGCGACCCACGCCGGCGGCCCCCTCACCTAGGACCTGCCCGGCCGCATGCTCACCCGGCGGCCCGGACCCCGTCCGCCCCGTCCCGGCCGAACACGCGCCGGTACGCCCCCGGTGTCGTGCCCAGCGCGGCCCGGAAGTGCCGGCGCAGATTGACGGCGGAGGACAGCCCGACCCGGAGGGCGACGGTCTCGACCGGCAGGCCGGTCTCCTCCAGGAGCTGCCGCGCCACGTCGAGGCGGCGGGCCAGCAGCCACTGGCCGGGACTGACCCCGAGCTGCTCGGCGAAGCGGCGGGCCAGGGTGCGCGCCGAGACGCCGGCCCGCTCGGCGAGCCGGTCCACCGTCAACGCGCCGTCGAGCCGTCCGAGAGCCCACTCCAGGACCGGCCCCAGGGAGACATCGGGCGGCGCGGGCGTGGCGGGCGGTGCCACGTACTGCAGCTGGCTGCCCTCCCGGCGCGGCGGGAGCACCATGCTCCGGGCCACCGCGGCGGCGTACGAGGCGCCGTGGTCACGTCGTACGAGGTGCAGGCACAGGTCCACCCCGGCGCCGGTCCCGGCGCTCGTGGCGACGTCCCCGTGGTCCACGAACAGCACGTCCGGGTCGACCTCGACCGCCGGGAACGCGGCCGCGAACTGTTCCGTGCGCCGCCAGTGCGTGGTGGCCCGGCGCCCGTCGAGCAGTCCGGCCCGTGCCAGGACGAACGCCCCGGTGCAGATGGAGACGATGCGTGCCCCGCGCCGGTGGGCCGCCCGCAACGCGTCCAGGACGGCCGCCGGGACGTCCGCGCCGGGCGGCTGCCAGCCCGGTATCACCACGGTGTCGGCGTCCTCCAGGGCGGCCAGGCCGGCCTCCGCGACCAGCGCGTGCCCCACCGTCGTGCGCAGCGGGCCGGGCCGCTGGGCGCAGATCCGGAAGTCGTAGTGCGTGGGCAGATCCGGCCGCACCCCACCGAACACCTCGGCCGCGCAGGCGAGTTCGAAGGGGGACTGCGGTTCGTTGAGCAGCGCGACGACCCGGTGCGGTGGCATGGCAGGAATATACCCAGGGATGTCATTCCAGACTCTCGTGCACCCCGGCCCGCCCCGGCCAGAGTGGGCGCCATGACCGACCACAACGCAAGCGAGAGCACCCCGGAAGCGACCGTCGTGCACATAGACGACATCACGCCCGACGAGGTGGCTCCCGGCATCCTCCGCCGCCGCCTCCCCCGGACCGACCGGGCCCGCGCCTGGCTGATCGACTTCGAACCCGGCACCGAGTGGCCGGAGATCGACGTCCACGCCTCCGAGGAGCGCTACTTCGTGCTCTCCGGCGAGGTCATTGAGGGCCCGGAGCGCCACGGCCCCGGCACGTACGTGGTCTTCGCGCCCGGCAGCAGCCACCGCCCCCGCACGGAGACGGGCGCACGTATGCTCGGGATCACGGTCCTGTAGCGGTTCCGTCCGCCGCTGGTCACGTCGGCGCCCCCGTGGAACCCTCGGGCCCGGGCACCCGTCTCGTTCCACGGGAACCAACGGGAGGCGCACATGCAACGGCGTACGTTCATCGGCGGAGCAACCGCCGCAATCGCGGCGGCGGCCACGTCCGCGTGCAGCGGCGGGAGCGGCGGCGGCAGTGCCGCCGCGGGCGCCGGCGAGACCGCGTCCACGGCGACGAATCTGCAGTCGGCCACCACGACCGGTGCCGCCGCCGCTGCCAACTGGACCGCGCTGGCACGGGACTTGGACGGCGCCCTGATACGCCCGGGCGACCGCTCCTGGGCGGCCGCCCACCAGCTCTACAACACCCGCTTCGACTCCCTGAAGCCCGCCGCGGTCGCCTATGTGTCGCACACCGACGACATACGCACCGCGCTCTCCTACGCCCGCGCGCACCACGTCACCGTGGCGATCCGCAACGGCGGCCACTCCTACGCCGGCTGGTCCTCCGGGAACGGCCGCCTCGTCATCGACGTCTCCAAGCTGAACAAGATCCGGTCCTCCGGCGGCTCGGCCGTCGTCGGCGCCGGCTCCAAGCTGATCGACGTCTACCGCGCGCTCGCCGCGAAGGGCGTGACGATCCCCGCCGGCTCCTGCCCGACGGTCGGCGTCTCCGGTCTGACGCTCGGCGGCGGCCACGGCGTGGTCTCCCGCGCGTACGGCCTGACCTGCGACAGCCTCACCCAGGCCACGCTGATCACCGCCGACGGCAAGCAGCTCACCGCGAACGCGACGGAGAACAAGGACCTCTTCTGGGCCCTGCGCGGCGCGGGCAACGGCAACTTCGGTGTCGTCACCGAGCTCCAGTTCAAGACCCACCCCGCGCCCCAGGCCGTCTCGGCGTACATGAGCTGGCCGTGGTCCAAGGCAGCGGCCGTGGTGAAGGCGTGGCAGGAGTGGGGCCCGGACCAGCCGGACGAGATCTGGTCCTCGTGCCATCTCGCGAACGCGGCGGGCGGCACCCCCACGATCTCCGTCGCCGCGTTCTCCCTCGGCACCTACGGCGAACTGCAGAACGCGGTGGACCGGCTCGCCGACCGGATCGGCGCGCCCGCGCGCAGTGTGTCGCTGAAGAGGCGGTCGTACGAGGACTCGATGGAGGTGTACGCGGGCTGCTCGTCCTTCGCGACGGATGCCCAGTGCCATCTGCCGGGCTCGACCCCGGGCCGTTCCCCGCAGGGCGCCCTCGGCCGGGAGACCTACGCGGCCCGCTCGGACTTCTTCGACCGGTCGATCTCGGCGGCCGGGATCCAGACGCTCCTGAAGCAGATGTCGGGGGTCCGCGGCGGCGCCGGAAGCATCGCGCTCACCGCGCTCGGCGGAGCGGTCAACCGGGTCTCGCCCACCGCGACGGCCTTCGTCCACCGCCGCTCCCGGATGCTCGCCCAGTACATCGCCTCGTGGCAGGCAGGCACGTCAGGAACGACCGCTCAGTCGTGGCTGGATTCCGCCCACACGGCGATGCGCGGCCACGCCTCGGGCGCCGCGTACCAGAACTACACGGACCCCACGCTCACGAACTGGCGCAAGGCGTACTACGGCGATGCGGCGACCCGCCTGGCCACGCTGAAGAAGCAGTACGACCCGAACCACTTCTTCACGTACCCGCAGGCGCTGTAGCTCCCCGGGACCCGGTGGCGGCGAGGGCCGGAGCCTAAGCCGCCAGGTCCCGGTCCTCCGGCAGCTCCGTCGAGGTGCCCGGGATCAGCAGGTCCCGCTCGGCGGGGACCGAGCCCCGGGCCCGGATCAGCCACCCCGCCCGCGCCGACCGCTCCACCGCTTTGGTGACCGGCGTCAGCAGCGCCATGGCGAGCGGGGAGAGCAGCAGGGCGACCGCGGTACCGAGGGCGAAGCCGCCGATGACGTCCGTCGGGTAGTGCACGCCCATGTAGACCCGGCAGAAGCCTTCGAGCAGCGCGAGTCCGATGCCGGCGAGACCGAACTTGCGGTGGGCGACGAAGAGGCCGACGCCCATCGCCATGGTGAGCGTCGCGTGGTCGCTGACGAAGGAGAAGTCGTTCTTGCCGGACACCAGGACGTCGAGCCCCGGATGGTCGACGAAGGGCCGGGGCCGCTCCACGAAGCCGCGTATCGGCACGTTCACCAGCACGGCGATCCCGGCCGCCAGCGGCGCCCAGACCAGCGCGGCCACGGACGACGCCGCGTCCTCGCCGCCCTGCCGCCGCACGCCCCGCCAGCACCACAGCACGAGCAGCACCATGGCGAGCAGCAGTCCGTACTCACCCACGAACTCCATGCCGCGGTCGAACCACTGCGGCGCGTCCTTGGCCAGGCCATTGATGTCGTACAGCAGACCGACGTCGGGGTTGGAACCGGATTCGGCGAGTCCAGCCATTGCGCTGAGGCCCCTTCGTCGTCATTTCCCGCGACCGCACACGTTCGTGCGCCGCTCAGTGCCACCCCCGTGGTGGATGAACCACGTTCCGCTTTCCGGCACGCGCTACATCAACAGGAACGCACACTCCCCTTCAGTACGTTCCACCCTCCACCGAATGATCACTCAGACGTTATCGAAGAGAGACTCATCGCCCCAGCTCAGGGGTGGGTTGATGAGGGTTTCACACCGAGGTGGGCAATGCTTTCGCGCCATCCTCGGTGACCCGGGTCGCCCCGAAATAGTCCGGGGTGTCGATGGGGTCGAAGCGGATCACGGCGCCCGTGCGCGGAGCGTCGATCATGTATCCGCCGCCCACATAGATTCCGACGTGCCGGATGGTCCGGGAGTCGGTGAGGTTGTCCGAGAAGAAGACGAGATCCCCCGGCAGGAGTTCGCTCCGCGAGGGGTGCGCGCCGGCGTTGTACTGGTCGTTGGCGACCCGCGGCAGGGTGACCCCCACGCTCTCGTACGCGGCCTTCGTCAGCCCCGAGCAGTCGAACCGTCCGCCCTGGTCAGCGGTGCCGTTGCCGCCCCAGAGATAGGGCGTGCCGAGCTTCTTCTGCGCGTAGTAGATGGCCGCGGCCGCCTGCTTGGAGGGGTCGACCCGGTCCACGGGCCGGGCGAAGCTCTTCTCCAGGGTGGTGATCGTCTTCACATAGTTCTGGGTCTCCTTGTACGGCGGAACGCCTCCGTACTTGATGACCGCGTAGGCCCCCGCGTTGTACGCGGCGAGCATGTTCTCGGTCTGGTTTCCCGGCGCGTCCTTCACATACGAGGCGAGCTTGCAGTCGTAGGACGCGGCCGATGGAATCGCGTCATTCGGGTCCCAGACGTCCCGGTCGCCGTCGCCGTCACCGTCGACTCCGTGCGTGGCCCAGGTCCCGGGAATGAATTGCGCTATTCCCTCGGCCGCGGCCGGGCTCTTCGCGTTCGGATTGAAGCCGCTCTCCTGGTAGAGCTGGGCGGCCAGCAGTGCCGGGTTGATGGCGCCGCAGAGATTGCCCCACTTCTGCACGAGCGATTGGTACGCGGCGGGAACGGCACCCTTGGCGAGTCCGACCGCCCCGCCCCCGATGCCGTTGGCGAGGTTCCCGGCGACCATGTAGACGCCGACGACGAGCAGCATCACGAAGGCGAGCCCCGTCCCGGCGGCAGCGGTCGCCACGATCCATGCCTTACGCACCGTCAACCGCCCCTCGCCGCCCAGGAGTCCGCCGAGGTCAGTGTAGAGGCGCACCCTGCGCGACGGGATGATCACGCACAAAGAGAGAACGGGCGCGCCCCGTCCTGTCGGCGGCGATCGCTACGATCCATGCCCTACGCACGTCAACCGCTCCTCGCCGCCCAGGAGTCCGCCGACGTCGGTGCAGAGGCGGCTCAGGCGCGGCGGGATGATCACGCACAAGGAGAATCCTCACGTGTCGACCCCGCCCCAGCATCCGAACCAGCCCGGCGGCAACCCCTTTGCCGCACCGGGCGGTTACGCCCCGAACGCGGCACCGCAGCCCGGCTACGCGACCCCGCAGCCCGGTTACGCCGCTCCCCAGCCCGGTTACGCGGCACCGAATCCGGCCCCCGGCCAGAACCCGTACGCCCAGGATCCGGCGTACGGCCAGAATCCGTACGGCGCGCAGAACTCCGCGTACGGGCAGCCCGGCCAGGCCCCGGGCCCCCAGTACGGCCAGGGCCCGTCCATAGGGTGCCGGACCTGTGGCGCGCAGCCCGCCGGCGACATCACGATCCGTCAGCACACGGGCCTGCTGATCGCGATGCGGTTCTCCAAGATGGAGGGCCCGCTGTGCCGCAACTGCGCCACCGCGATCCACCGGGACATGACGACGAAGACTCTGGCGGGCGGCTGGTGGAGCCCGGTGTCCCTGGTCCTCTTCACCCCGCTGACGCTCCTGTGGAACCTGTACGCCCACACGAAGCTCAAGAAGTTGCCGCACCCGATGCCGTCCCCGACCGGGATCGCCGTCGACCAGGGCAAGCCCGTCCTGCACCGCCCGCTCGCCTATCTGGCGCTGATCCCCGTGGGCTGGCTCGTCACCCTCCTCGCCGTGGGGCTCACGAGCTAGCGGAGGAGGTCGGGGGGCACGAGCCGGCGGTCGCCGTGCGGTAGAGCGCGGCGGCCTCGTCGCCGAGGACGACGCTGTACGAGATGTCCGCGGTGTTCCCGCCCTGCTCGAAGCCGCCGATCACCCCGACGACCTCGCCGTCCCCGTTCACCCACGGGCTGCCGCTGGTCCCGCCCGTGAACGCGGGACAGTCGATGCGCTGCTGGGTGGGGCTCTGGACGGTGGGCTTGTTGGTGCAGGTGATCGGCGCCTCAAGGGACTTGGGGTATCCGGTGACGGTCACGGCGGTCGCCCCGGTCGCCCGCCCGGTGGCGAACGTGTCGCCGCCCACGACGTCCTCCAGGGCCTTGCCGCCCACATCGCCGACCACCGCGAAGGCGACGTCGCTGTCCTCGTCCTGGCCGGTGGTCCACGCGTCGGCCGCGTAGGTCTTCTTGACCTCCCAGATCCCGTACGGCGCCGTGCCGTCCCGGTAGCCGGGCACGAAGCGGAGCGTTCCGCCGCCGTCCAGACAGTGCGCGGCGCTGACGATCAGGTTCCGTCCCGCGCTGTGCACCACCGACGCCGTGCAGAAGTGCGCGCCGTCCAGGCCACCGCTGCCGCTGTCGCTGCCGCCGCTGAAGAGGGCGCCCACCCGGGCGCTCCCCGCGGTGGCGGCGGCCGGCACGGTCACGCCCAGCGGGCCGGGTCCGTCGTCCGCTGCCGCCACCGAGGACGTGGTGGCGGCCAGCAGCAGGGCCACGGCGAGCAGGGCCGGGCGCAGGGTGCCGAGGGGACGCGGGGTGCGCTTCATCAGCTGACACCTTTCCCCCGGATCCGAGAAAAATCCTGGGAGCACACTGGGAAGAGCCTATGAGTACGAGGCCGACGGGGCATCTCGAACCGTCCCGGACACCGCCACATGTGCCATGAATCGATTCTTTACCGATCGACTATCAACTTTTAAGTGTACTGACCCCGTACTTAATGGAAGAGCCGTTGTGGCGATTCGTGAAGGCGTGTGATCATCAAGTCGCCGGGATGGCGCCATGCCGATCCCGCAGATATCGGTCGGCAAAGCCACAACTGCCAACGGAACGTGAGGCGTTCCGGCCTCCGCTTGCCCACTCCCGCCGCACAGAGCCACCGGCAGCCCGTACGACCCGACTTGGCGTGCCGACGGCACGTCCTGCCCCCCACCGGCCCACGATCTGTGTGGAGAACTCATGCAAGGAAAACTGCGGGCCCCGCTCGCCCTGCCCCAGTTGAGCTACCCGTTCGCATCAGAGATCAGCCCGCACGCGAACGAGGTCGACGCTCAGGCCTTCGGCTGGGCCAGGCAGATGAACATCCTCGACTCCGCGATGACAGCGCAGTACTCAGGGCTGCGCGTCGGGCGCCTGGCCGGCCGAACCAGTCCGCGCAGCGAGCGGGCCGGCCTCCAACTGCTCGCGGACTGGCAGTTATGGCTCTTCGCCTTCGACGACGCCTACTGCGACGAGTCCGCCACGGGCGAGGATCCCGAACTGCTGGCCCGGACCGTCGTCGACTACCTGCGCATCATCGAGGATCCCGGCCAAGTGCCGGACGACGCCGATCCGTTCATGGGTGCACTGGCCGACCTCAGGGACCGCCTTCTCGCCCACGCGAGCCCCATGCAGTGGATGCGCTTCGTGCATTCGGTCACCGGCTACTTCCTCTCCCAGTGCTGGGAGGCCGCGAACCGAAGCCGGCGGACCGCTCCGACCCTGGTGGAGTACCTCCACATGCGTCGCCACAGCGGCGCCGTCCCCACCTGCATGGCTCTCATCGACGTGGCGGGAGGGTTCGTTCTGCCGCAGGAGGACTTCGCGAATCCCCACGTGATGTCGTTGGCCCAGCAGGCCACGAACATCGCCTGCTGGGCCAACGACATCCTCTCCTATCCCAAGGAGGTGGCCCGCAGCCGGAGCGTGCACAGCCTGCCTCCCATTCTCTCCGCGCAGTACGGCATCGACATGCCCGAGGCGCTGCACCGGGCGGGGCAGATGCACGACCACGCGGTGCGCCAGTACCTCGAGCAGGAGACCACCGCCCGGGCGCACGCCGGTCCGCAACTGCACCGCTATCTCGACGACCTGAGGTTCTGGATGACCGGAAACCTCGACTGGTCCCTGGAGACGCGCCGTTACAACAGCGTCGACGCTCTCGACGAAGTGAGGCCGGCATGACCGCGACCACCGCCGTACCCACCGCCCCGGGACGGCTCCCCCTGATCGGACATGCCGTACCTCTTCAGCGAGACCCCATGCGGTTTCTCGCTCAGCTGGGAGAACTCGGCTCCGTCGTCCAGGTCCACCTCGGACCGCTGCCTGTGTACGTGATCACCCGGCCCGAACTCCTGCACGAAATCCTCGTCACCAAGGCCGACAGCTTCGAAAAGGGCCAACTGTTCGACAAGGCCCGGCATTTCCTCGGAAACGGCATCATGACGTCCGGCGGTGCATTCCATCGCCGCCAGCGCCGTCTCCTGCAGCCCGCTTTCCACCGGCAGAAAATCAGCCATTACTTCACGGTGATGGACGAAAAGGCCCGGGAACTCGCGGAGAGCTGGAAACCCGGACAGGCGGTCGAACTCATGAGGAGTCTCGACGAGCTCGCGCTGGCCATCGTCACCGCCACGCTGTTCACCACCGACCTCGGCCGGCACGCGGTCGACGAGATCCAGAAGAGCCTGCCGATCGTGGTGGACGGCGTCACCCGGCGGACACTCCTGCCGGTCGATGTCCTGCACCGGCTGCCCACCCCGGCGAACCGGCGCTTCGACAGCGCTCACGAGCGGATCCGTGAGGTCATCGACCAGGTGATCACCGCGTACCGCGCCGACGGAACCGACCACGACGACCTCCTGTCCCTCGTCCTCGCCGCCCGTGATGCCGAAACGGGACAGGGCATGACCGATCTGCAGGTACGCGACGAGCTGGTCACGTTGATGCTCGCCGGTGCCGAGACCGTGGGCAGTTCGGTCGGCTCGGTCCTGCACGAACTGGGTCGCCACCCGGACGTACAGGCCCGCGTACGCGCCGAACTGGACCGCGTACTCCAGGGCCGTCCGGTCACCGCCGAGGATCTCCCGAAGCTCGAGTACACCGGGCGCGTGCTGACCGAAGCCCTGCGTCTGCACGCCCCGACCTGGCTGCTGATGCGCCGCACGACGGCCGGCGTCACGCTGGGCACGACTCAACTGCCCGCCGGCAGCGAGGTCCTGTTCAGCATCTCGACCTTGCACCGCGATCCCGCCGTCTATGACGAGCCGCTCGCCTTCGACCCGGACCGCTGGCTGCGGCACTCGGTGAAGGATCTCCCCCGCGGCGCCTATCTCCCGTTCGGAGAGGGCGCCCGGCAGTGCATCGGCAACACGTTCGCCTGGGCCGAGATGGTCGTCATCCTCGCCGCGATCCTGTCCCGCTGGAACCTGACGCCGGCGCCAGGGCCGGACCCCAAGCACCTGTACCGCGTGATCTCCCGCCTGGACCACGTCACCATGATCCTCACCCCGCATACGGCACTGACACAGAATCCCTGACGCACCCTCAGTGCGCCCCGGCCCCCCGGCGCCGGGGCGCACCCGGACAGCAACTCACCGCGACTCAGCTCCCGTACACCGGGAATCCGTCCGTCGCGACCTCGAAGCCGAGTGGCTCCGGCAGGGCTACAGGCTCTCCGTACTTGCCGGGCAGCACGTCACGGTAGGCGCCGTTGTCGGGACGGGTGTGCAGGGCCCAGGTGCCTTTCCGGGGGTCGACGACAAGGAGAACGGCCACCCCCGCGACCGCGTACCAGTCGGCCTTGTCTCTGATCTCCCTGGACTTCTCGGACTTGGAGATGACCTCGACGGCGACTTCGACGTCGTGTGGATCGAGCAGCCAGTCGTCCGATTCCAGGAAGTCCCTGGGGCAGACCAGGAGATCCGGTGTCACGAAGTCGTCCGGTTCATCCGGCATCGCGATGGACGACACCTCCACCGCGACAAGCTCCGGCCGCAGCTGCGGCCTGATGATCCCCTCAAGTAGATGGATCACTCCCGCGTGCTTGCCACGCGGGGTCGGGGACATCACGAGTGTTCCTCCCAGAACCTGCACACGCAGACCCGTCGCTTCCTCGATCTTTTCGGCGACCTCGCGCAGGTTCCCCGGGCGGGGCTTGGGCCGGATCGGCGGCACCGACGACATCGTCACGACGCGCGACCTCCGCCCTTCCGGCTCCGGTTCCTCGGCTGCGCGAGCGGCATCGGTGGGAGGCCCGACATCCCGCTCCGCAGTGAATCCACCGTACTGTGCCGCCTCCTCCGCCGCCGCCTCTGTCCCGCACCCCGCGGCCCTGCGGACCGCACCCCTGGCGCGCTGCTCGACATCCGTCACCCCGACCCCTCCCTCACACTCCGATCACGCCATTTCACTCTAGGTCACCCCACTGACAGTCCGGCCCGTGCACTCGGCCCACAGCAGCTTCCCGCCCTTCGACGCGCCCAGCTCCCGCAGGACGGAGGCGCCCCACGCGTCCGCGCAGGCCCGCACGAGGTGCAGCCCCCGGCCGTTCTCGGCGTCCTGCGGCGGCAGTACGGCGGTGGAGGCGCCCTCCGTGAAGCCGGGCGGCACCTTCGGGTCGGTGTCCCATACGGCGACCACGAGCCGTTCCGGCGCGGTCGAGCGGATCCGCAGGGCGTAGGGGCCGCTGGTGTGCAGGTGCGCGTTGGTGAGCAGCTCGGCCGCGAGCAGTTCCGCGGTGGGGGTGAGGTCGTTCAGACCGTGGGCGGCCAGGATCGTCCGCAGGGTGGCCCGCGCGATCCCCGGGGCGCGGGGATCATGCGGAAGTTGCAGGGTGTAGGCCCAGGACGGGGATACGGTTGCCATCGGAAGTCTCCCGGTTCGGAGGGGAGTTGGGTGATTTGGTTACGGTGCCCAGTGACCGCGGCCGCTCCGTCGAGCGGGGTGCTTCTGGGGCAGGCGCCTCGAGAAAAAGGTAGCGCGAAGTTGTAAGTTGTTAGACCTAGATACATGAACTGCTTCAGTATTCACGCTTGTGGGTGACACAGCAGTGCCGAGGGAGTCGAGGGTTGGCCATGAGAAGCACCCCCACCGGGCGTCAACTACGGCTGGGTGCCGAACTGCGCAAGCTGCGTGAGCGGGCGGGTCTGACGTCGACGCAAGCCGCGCAGCTCCTTGGCATCAAGCAGAACCAGGTCAGCAACATGGAGGCCGGTCGCCACGGTGTAAGCCCCGAGCGCCTGCGCACCATCGCCTGTCACTACGACTGCTCCGACAAGCCCCTCGTCGAAGCCCTCGCCGCCCTGACCCCGGATCGCAGACGTGGCTGGTGGGAGGAGTACCGAGAGATCCTGCCGACCGGGATGCTGGACCTCGCCGAGCTCGAACACCACAGCACACGGCTGCGAACTGCCGTGACCGTCCACATCCCGGGTCTCTTCCAGACCACGGAATACGCTCGCGAGATCTTCCGCCAGGCCGTGCCGGAGCTACCGCCCCCGGACGTGGAACACCGGGTGTCCTTCCGGGTCAAACGGCAGGCCATCCTCTTCCGGGATCCACCGACCCCGCAGCAGGTCATCGTCCACGAGGCCGCCCTGCGCATGAAGTTCGGCGGCCCCCGCGTGACCCGCGACCAGCTCAAGTACCTGCTTGACCTGAACGAGCGGGAGCACGTCGCGATTCACGTCATCCCGTTCGACGCCAGCGTCTTCCCCGGCTCCGGCCAGTCGATCTACTACGTCGAGGGCGCCGTACCGCAACTCGACACCGTGAACCTCGACCAGTCCCACGGCCCGGTGTTCCTCGATGCCGAGGCGCAACTGAACAAGTACCGCGTACTGCTGGACCGCATGGAGTCCGCGGCCCTCGACCCTGAGGCGTCTGCGAGCTTCATCCACAACATCATCAAGGACCTCTGAGGGAGCTCACGATGCTCACATCCCCCTGGCAGAAGTCGTCCTACTGCGCTGAGGGCAACTCATGCGTACACGTAGCCCGAGACGGCGCCGGAACGATCCGTCTCACGGAGAGCGGCGACCCCCGTCGAGCCATACTCGGAGCCGCCCCCGGCGCCTTCCACGACTTCCTGCGCCTGCTGAAGGAGGCCCCCGGGGCCCCCGTGACGCGCGGCCCCCGGATCGAGCTCACCTTCGGCGCGGACGACTCCGTACAGCTGTGTGAAACCGGCGACCCCGCCACCGTCGTCACTACAACCCGGAAGAAGTGGGACGCCTTCGTACTCGGTGTACGGGCAGGTGAGTTCGACCACTTCGTTGCGGGACTGGAGGAAGAACGATCTTAGGCTCAAGGAAGTCGACCCCGACGCGCCGCGCCCTGCTGACGACCGGCGCCGCCGCCACCCTCGTACTGGCCGCGGGACCGGCGTACGCGGACACCCGCGGCCGGGACACGCGGGCCCGCCTGCGGGAGCTGGAGGAACAACACGGGGCCAGGGTGGGCGCGTTCGCGCACAACCTGGCCACCGGGGCGAGAGCCCGCTACCGGGCGTCGGAACTGTTCCCGATGTGCTCGGTGTTCAAGACGCTGGCGGTCGCGGCCGTACTGCGGGATCTCGACCACCACGGCGAGACGCTCGCGAAGCGCATCCACTACACGAAGGCGGAGTGGACGGCCGCGGGCGGCGGGTCGGTCACGGTCAAGCCGGAGAACCTGGCCGCCGGCATGACCGTCGAGGAACTGTGCGACGCGGCGATCCGCTTCAGCGACAACCTCGCCGCCAACCTGCTGCTCCGCGAACTCGGCGGCCCCGCGGCGGTCACCCGGCTCTGCCGTTCGGTCGGCGATCCGACGACCCGCCTCGACCGCTGGGAGCCGGAGCTGAACACGGCGGAACCATGGCGGGTGGAGGACACGACCACCCCGGCGGCCATCGGCCGCACGTACGCCCGACTCGCCCTGGGCAACGCCCTGAACGATGAGGACCGAACCCGGCTGACGGCCTGGCTCCTCGGCAACACCACCAGCGCCAAGCGCTTCCACGCGGGCCTGCCCGCGGACTGGACGATCGCCGACAAGACGGGAACGGGCAGCTACGGCACCGCCAATGACGTGGGCATCGCCTGGACCCCGTCCGGCGCCCCCGTCGTCCTGGCCGTACTGACGACCAGGACCGCCCCGGACGCCGCGCCCGTCGACTCCCTGGTCGCCGAGACGGCCAGGGCCCTGGCGTCCGCCGTGGCCTGACCCGGCCACCGGAGCACCCCCGCGTCCCTGCGACGCACCGCCCGCAGAACCCGGCGCCACCCACAGCGGGCCGCGGCAACCAGCCGCGGTCCGTTGTCATGTGACGCCGAATCCGGCGATAACCTTCACAGCGGACAGGTACCGCCCGGAACGAGACGGGCCGGAGGCGTCGGCGGCGCGGGCGACCCGAGAGGGCGCTCACGGCGTAAAAGGGGTTAACGACCGAACCACACGACAGGTTCCGGTTCGACTTCATTGCCCGGCGTGACCTGCCGTGATACACAGAGTGACCATACGACCCCTTGCATACCGTTTCGCACCCCTGACCCGGGGTCCGCGCGAACCGGCGGCAGGGGATTCGTACGGAATCCCGCCAACCAATGACGTCAAGTCGACATACGGCAGCGTCATTGTCGGCGAGAATGAACTGACCTCTGCGCAGCGGCAGAGGGTGGAGAGAACTACCCACTAGGGGCGGTGACTTACATGCTTTTCGCAGCCGATAAGGGCGACATCACCACAATCATCGGCGGGATCGCTCCGGACTGGGGTCCCTTCGGCAGCCTGGGCAACGAGGCGAAGGTGATGATCGAGGTGGTGATGGCGGTCGCCATCCTGCTCTGCCTCGGCCTCGCCATCTGGGGTGCCGCGAAGCAGCGCATCGGCGCGACGGCCCTGCGGGACACCTTCAGCGCCGAACAGGGCAAGGGCCTCATCATCGCGGGCCTGACCGGAGTCTTCATCATCGGCTCCCTCGGCACGCTCTTCACCATCGTGTACGGCATGGCTGTCTAGGGCCGGCCGGGCCGCCCGGCCTGGCACTTCGCCAGCCCCGGCCGGGCCCGCCCGGTTCCCCTCCGCCCCATCCATCCGTCGTGCCCACCGGCTGAGGTTGCGTTTCCCTGATGTCGAGTCACCACACCGCGCCCGCGCGGGAACCAGCACGGCTACCGTCGTACTGCTACGCGTTTCGGTACGAGGTCGAGGGGGCTGCGCGGCATGAGTCTCGGTGACGATCACGGATACGGCGACTCGTCACGCGGTGACGACGGCGGATACGGGGGTTCCGGGCAGACCCGCACCCGCCTTCCCGACCGCCCCGGCGACGTCTACGGCGGTGCGCGGCGCGGCCGTTCCTCCTCCCGCAGCCTGATCACCGTCGTCGGCGTCGTCGTCCTCCTCATCGCCGCGATCGCCTTCGCCAACCGTGGCGACGACGGTTCCTCCGGAACGGCCGACGGCAACAAACCGGACTCCGCGCCGACGGCTGCGTCCGGGCAGCGGCCGGTGAAGTCGAAGACGGGGGACATCCCGTCGGGGTTCGCACATGACGAGCAGGGGGCGCAGAGCGCGGCCACCAACTACGGTGTGGTACTCGGCTCGACCGGGATGTTCGACGCCGCCCAGCGGCACGCGATCGTGAACACCGTGTACGCGCCCGAAGGCGCCGCAGCGCGGCAGTCCGACCTCGACAAGGCGTACTCCAACGAGAAGTTCCTGACCAACATCGGCCTGGACAAGAACGGCGCGGCCCCCAACGGCCAGACGTTCATCTCGCGGGTCGTGCCGGTGGGCACCAAGGTCACCTCCGCCACCGCCGACAGCGCCACCGTTGAGCTCTGGTACACATCGCTCTTCGGCCTGTCCGGCCAGGGTTCCACGAACCCGGTGTCCGAGAGCTGGTACACGACCACGTACGAGCTGAAGTGGATCAGCGGAGACTGGAAGGTCACCGACTTCACGCAGAAGGACGGTCCCGTGCCGGTCGGTCGCGACCAGAAGGCCTCCACCGCTGACGACATGACCAAGGCTGTCGAGGAGTACGGAGGGTTCACGTATGCCCGCTAACCATCGTGTACTCAAGGTCGCCGCCGCTGTCATGGCCGTCCCGGCCACCACGGTGCTGCTGACCACGCGCGCCTACGCAGCCCCCAGACCTTCGCCGTCGAAGAGCAACGACCCGTGTGACCTCATCCGCGGCGCCGCCAAGCAGTACTGCGAACGCGACAGCGGCGACCAGGGACTCACCGGCGGTGGCACAACCGGCCTCGGCTCGACCCTCGACCCCCTCTCCTCCCTGGCGAAGGGCTGCGCCGACGCCGCCGCGTGGACCGTCGACAAGCTCTCCGAGGCCGTCAAGGCGACCGCGAACGTCGACTTCACGAACCCCAAGTTCCTTCAGCAGTACGCGGTCGTGTTCGCGGCCTCGACGATCCTGACCCTGCTGCTGTGGGTGCTGGCGGTCGCGAAGAGGGCGGTGCGGGGAGTCCCGCTCACGACCGCCCTGTCCGAGGCGATCGGCTTCCTCTGGCTGACCGTGCTCGCGTCGGCCTTCACCCCGCTGATCCTCTACACGGTCGTATCGGCGACGGACGGCGTCACGGAGGTGCTCGCCAAGACCACCGGCAACCAGACGGACACGTTCTTCGGCACGTTCTCCGGCGCCCTGAGCAAGGGCGAGAACATCGGCGGCGGCCCGATCATGCTGATCGTCGTCTCGCTGGTGTCGATCCTCGCGGCCGGCGTCCTCTGGCTGGAGCTGGTCATCCGGGCCGCGCTCCTCTACGTGGGCGCCCTCCTCGGCACCGTCGTGTACGCGGGGCTCGTCGACAAGAACCTGTGGGGCCACGTCCGCCGCTGGGCCGGGATCATGATCGCGGTGATCCTGGTGAAGCCGGTCATCGTGATCGTGCTGGGCCTCGCCGGCGCGCTGTCCACCGACAGCGGCCCCGACGCCTTCTCCGCCGTCGTCTCCGGCCTCGCCATCATCCTGCTCGCCATCTTCGCGAGCGCCATGATCTACCGCTTCGTCCCCGGCTTCGGCGACGAGGTCGCGAACTCGCGCAACAACCGCATCATGCAGGGCGCCGAAGGCAAGGCGGCCGCCGTGATCAGCTCCCCGGCGACCCTCGTCGCCCAGGGCATCAAGACCCACAGCACCCGCGCCGACAGCAACGGCGGTGGGGGCGGAGGCGGCGGCGGAGGCCAGGCGCGTCCCGCCAACCCCGCTTCCGGCGGTGTGGCCGCGCACAGCACCCGTACGCCCGGGGGCGGCGGCGGATCTGTCCCCTCCGCCGCACCCCCGCCGCGTTCGAGCCCGGTCAACACCCCGCACGCCGGCAACACCCGCAACAGCAGTACCAATCGCTCGGGAGGTGAAGGGCGTTGACGACCGAGTCCCACGTGTCCCATCCGGTCACGCCCCGCCGTACATATCTGATCGGCCGCGCCCGGCCGAACGCGATCGTCGGCAGGAACCGTGAGTCAGGCGAGATCGCGCTCATCATCGGGGGCGCGTTCCTGGGCATGATGTGCGGACTCCTCGTCCCCGTCCTCTCCCTGCGCATCGTCCTGCTGATGGGCTTCCCGCTGCTGGCGCTGGCCGCCGTGTACGTCCCCTACAAGCGGCGGACCTTCTACAAGTGGTTCGAGATCAACCGCAGTTACAAGCGTTCCCTGCGTCAGGGCACCGCCTTCCGCTCCAACGTCATGGAGGCCGGCACCCGGCTGGACGGCCGCGAGGTCGAGATCGGCCCCCCGCCCGGGATCGGCCGGATCAACTGGCTCGCCGCCCCCTTCGGACCGGACGAGATCGCCGTACTGCTGCACGCCGACCGGCGCACGGTCACGGCAGCGATCGAGATCGAGGGCCCCGGCGTCGGCCTGCGGGACAGCGAGGACCAGGAAGCCCTCGTCGACCGCTTCGGCACCCTGCTCAAGCACGTCGCGAACGGCGACGGCTTCGTCACCCGCCTCCAGATGCTCGCCCGCACCCTCCCCGCCGACCCGGACGCGCACGCCAAGGACGTCTCCGTACGCGGCGACGACCGGGCACCCGGCTGGCTCCAGCAGTCGTACGAGCAGCTGCAGTCCATGGTCTCCACCAGCAGCGAGCAGCATCGCGCGTATCTCATCGCCTGCATGCACTACTCCCGCGAACTCGCCGCCGAGGCCCAGGCCATGGCGCGGGCGGCGCGGCCGCACGGCGGGCGGAAGCTCGACCGGGACGCGGGACTCGCGGTCGTCATGGCGCGCGAGCTGACGGACATCTGCTCCCGGCTCCAGGAGGCCGACATCCGCGTACGGCAGCCGCTGGGCCAGGGCCGCCTCTCCTCCCTGGTCCACTCCATGTACGACCCCGACCACCCCATCGACCACATCCAGGCGATGACGAAGCGCAACGCCTGGCCCGCCGAGCTCGACGCCATGGAGCCGACCTACCTCCAGGCGAAGACCCGCGAGTCCTCCACCCGCGCGCCCTGGTGCCACGCCACGGCCTGGGTGAAGGAGTGGCCGATGACCCCGGTGGGCGTCAACTTCCTTGCCCCGCTCCTCGTCCACACCCCGGACGTCATCCGGACCGTGGCCGTCACCATGGACCTCGAACCCACCGAGGTCGCCATCGAGCGGATGCTGACCGAGAAGACGAACGACGACGCCGAGGCCAGCCGCGCCGCCAAGATGAACCGCACCGTGGACCCGCGCGACGTCGCCTCGCACAACCGCCTCGACCAGCGCGGCGAGGACCTCGCGAGCGGAGCCGCCGGCGTGAACCTGGTCGGCTACATCACGGTCTCCTCGCGCACCCCCGAGGCGCTGGCCCGCGACAAGCGGACCATCCGCGCCTCGGCCGGCAAGTCGTATCTGAAGCTGGAGTGGTGCGACCGCGAGCACCACCGCGCCTTCGTGAACACACTGCCGTTCGCCACCGGAATCCGCAGGTAGGGGCTGATGTTCTGATGCGGGATCCGCTGTCCGCCGCGACGGACGCCTTCACGTCCTTCCTCTTCGGCAAGATCGAGACGACCCGCCTCCCGGTGCGCACCTCGACCGGCCAGGCCCAGGCGGTCTACCTCCCGACCGCCGCCCCGGGCCTCGGCGACTCGGGCGTCATCATCGGCCGCGAGGTGTACTCCGGCAAGGGCTACATCTACGACCCCTTCCAGCTCTACGGCCAGCAGCTCCCGGCACCCCACTGGCTGGTCCTCGGCGAGTCCGGCAACGGCAAGTCGGCACTGGAGAAGACGTACGTCCTACGGCAGTTGCGCTTCCGCGACCGCCAGGTGGTGGTCCTGGACGCCCAGGGCGAGGACGGCGTCGGCGAGTGGAACCTCATCGCCGAGGAGCTGGGGATAACCCCCATCCGGCTCGACCCGACAGCCGCCCTGGACATGGGGATCCGGCTCAACCCGCTCGACCCCGCGATCACGACCACCGGCCAGCTGGCGCTGCTCCGGACGATCATCGAGGTCGCCATGGGGCACGGCCTCGACGAACGCTCCGGCTTCGCTCTGAAGGTCGCGCACGCCTACGTCAACGAGACCATCGTCGAGCGCCAGCCGGTGCTGATGGACATCGTCGAGCAACTACGGCACCCCGAGCCCGAGTCGGCCGAGGCGATGAACGTCGCCATAGACGACGTACGGGCCTGGGGCCTGGACGTGGCCCTGGTCATCGACCGACTGGTCGACGGCGACCTGCGCGGCATGTTCGACGGCCCGACGACCGTGGGCATCGACCTCGACGCGCCGCTCATCGTCTTCGACCTCTCCCACATCGACCGGAACTCGATCGCCATGCCGATCCTGATGGCGATCGTGGGCGTCTGGCTGGAGCACACCTGGATCCGCCCCGACCGGAAGAAGCGCATCTTCCTGGTCGAGGAGGCCTGGCACATCATCAACAGCCCGTTCGTCGCCCAGCTCTTCCAGCGCCTGCTGAAGTTCGGCCGACGCCTCGGCCTGTCGTTCGTGGCGGTGGTTCACCACCTCTCGGACGTCGTGGACGGAGCGGCGGCGAAGGAGGCGGCCGCGATCCTGAAAATGGCCTCCACCCGGACGATCTACGCCCAGAAGGCGGACGAGGCACGATCCACGGGCCGGGTCCTCGGCCTGCCCCGCTGGGCCGTCGAGATCATCCCGACCCTGACCCCCGGCATCGCGGTCTGGGACGTCAACGGCAACGTCCAAGTGGTCAAGCACCTGATCACGGAGACCGAACGCCCCCTCGTCTTCACCGACCGCGCCATGACCGAGTCCTCCGAACACCATCTCGCCGACGAGGCCCTGCGCGCCGCCGAACTGGAGGCCGAGGAACGAGCGGCGGCCTTCATGGAACAACACCTGACCGACCTGGACGGCTCGTCCGAGTCCACGGTGGCATGAGCGGCGGTACGGGCGCCGGTGCGCGCACCGGTATGAACACCGGTATGAACACCGGTATGAGCACCGGCATGGGCACCGGTATGAGCACCGGTATGAGCGAAGTCGTGGCCGGCGGCGACGCGAGACGTGACGTGGGAACGCGCGACGTTGGAACGCGCGATGTTGGAACGCGCGGCTTGAGATCGCGTGATGTGAGAACGGTGGCGTGAGATGAGACAGGACGAGCGCGACCACCGCCACGGGGGCGAAGGCGGCATCCCCGACGGCCTGTTGATCGGGGTCCTCGCCTTCCTGCTGGGCATGACGCTGATGGTGTGGACGGCGACGGGCCTCGCCGGCCTGTTCACCCACGGCGCCTGGCCCGCCCACGTCACCTTCGCCCACACCCCCCTGGCCATGCGCTCCCTCATCGGCCGCCCCCACGACATCCCCGGCGCCTGGCCGGACACCCCCTCCGCCCAACTCTCCGGATACGGCCTCTTCTGGGGGCTGTTCATCGGCCAGCTGATGGTCCTCCTGGTCCTCACGGTCTTCGTCCTGGGAACGGCGGCACGCTGGCGAGCGGGCAGAGCGAGACGGAGGGCGGAGGCGGCAGAGCCACAACCGCAACCGCAACCTGATCGGCCAACCGAACGGGTGGGTGGGCGGGAAACCCATCGCGCCGAAGGCGCGCTCGTCCCAACGGAGGCGGCGCAGCCGCTGGAACAGACCGATCCGGTGGGTGGGTGGGAGAACAATCGCGCCGAAGGCGCCCCACAAACCCAGGCGGCGCAGCCGCGGAACACCCCGGAACCCCCACCCACGTGGGAGAAACCCCCGGTACCCCCACAACGCGGCCCACTGATCCTCGGCCCCGCCGAAACCCGCCACCCCCTCGCCGCCCAGGCGATCCGAGACGCAGAGGGCCCCGCCCTCGTCATCACCTCGAACCCGACCGTCTGGTCGGACACAAAAGACGCCCGAGCCAAGCTGGGCCCCGTCCTGCTCTACGACCCCGCACACCTGTGCGACACCCCGGCCCGCCTCCACTGGAACCCCGCAGCCGGCTGCGAAGACAGGGCAACAGCCACCGCAAGGGCGGCAGCCCTGCTCTCCCCCGTCCGCCCCACCGCAAAGGTGGACCAGGCGATGGCAGACGTGGCGGAAACGCTCCTGCGCAGCTACCTGCACGCCGCCGCCGTGGAGGGCCGAGCCTTCCGTCACGTCCACCGCTGGGCCCAGGGCACCCAGGTCCAGGACGCCGTACGAACCCTCCGTACGAACCCCAAGGCCGCGTCGGGCTCCGCCGGCGAACTCGAGGCCGCCCTCACCTCGCACCCCGAACGCCGGGACATCGCACAGGAGTTGACGGCCCGTGCGCTGTCCTCCCTGTTCACGGTCAACGTCCGTGAGTCCTGCACCCCAAACCGAACTGATGCACTCACGTTGGATTCCTTCGTCAACGAAGGGGGCACGCTTTATGTGGTCGGTGAACCGATCGAAGACCCCAAGACGAACCCCGGCGCGATGCCGCTTCTGACGGCCCTCGCCTCAAGCGTGGTCGAGCGCGGCCGGCGCATGGCCGAACGGTCATCCTACGGTCGCCTCGACCCACCACTTGCCCTCGTCCTCGACGACGTGGCGGCAGTCGCCCCGCTCCCCCAGTTCCCGGAGCTCCTGGCCACCGGAGCGGACCGAGGGCTCCCGACCCTGGCCCTGCTCCGCTCCCACGAACAGGGCAGAGCCCGCTGGCCCCAGTACGAACTCCCGGTCTGACCGCGGCACTCTGCCCGCGATACGCAGCCGAGGCACCCGCCTCTCCGACGCGTACGCAGCCGAGCGCCCGCCTCTCCGAACGGTCCCTGCTGGACTGGCGTGGCCCCCGGCTCACGGCCGCTTGAACACGAGCTCCAGCTCCCGCTCCCCGGACCCACCGGGCACCGGCACGGTCGCGCCCGACGCCACGAACCCCACCTTGCGATAAGCCGCCGCGGCCCGGGAGTTCCGCTCGTGCACAAAGAGCCGCACCCGTTCCAGACCGCGTCCCCAGGACCACTCGAGAGCCGCGTCGAGCAGCGCCCCGATCAGCCCGCTCCCCCGCTGCTCCGGCCGTACGAAGACCCCGACCACATGTCCCTGTGCCTGCTCGACCGCGTGTCCGAAGGGATCCGTGCCGCCGGCCGCCTCGACCAGCACGGTCACGGACCCGGCCCACTCCCCATCGGTCCCCTCGGCGATGAACTGCTGCCGCTCGGTCGTCCCCGCGGCCGCCCCAGCCGCCCGTTCACGCCAGTACGCGTCGGCCCGGACCGCCGCCTCCTCGTACGTCTCCAGGAACGCGAGAGGCGCGAGGGGATCCTGAAGCGCGGCCAGCCGCAGCGCCTTCACCTCGGCCCACTCTTCGGCACGTATGGAACGGATCACGTGGTTCATGCAGGCCACGGTAATACCCGGCTACCGCACCCGACACCTCATATACGGCCCCGCACTACGCCTACAGCCCCGCACTACGTCTTGAATATGTCCGGAAATGCAGAAAACCCCCGTACCAGGAATCCCGTACGGGGGTTTTCTTTCAAAATTTGTTCGGCGGCGTCCTACTCTCCCACAGGGTCCCCCCTGCAGTACCATCGGCGCTGTGAGGCTTAGCTTCCGGGTTCGGAATGTAACCGGGCGTTT